>NZ_JAKUEN010000005.1:0-317266 GCF_022662915.1 Bacillus cereus group sp. BfR-BA-01453
TTGGTTGTGGTGACTTAATTATATCAAAGATGGACGATTCTTTTTTATATTTTCTGTAAAGAAAGAGGTTGCCCAAAAGTAGCTATTCAGCTACTTTTGGGACAACCTCTTATTTTTTTGAAAGCGTTACGTGTTCTCGTATAAAAGATAATAATATTATGAGTCAAGTTGGCGGAAATAACGATTTGATTTTCGATCCTGATTTCCGTTTCTATAGTTATCAATATATTGTCTGAAGTTCCACGATTGTAAAAACTTATTTGCGGCGTTATAACCAGAATTGTATAGCCACTCTTTTTCTTCCATTGTTAACTCAAAGTTTGTACTAGTAATGGACCCTGTTGGGATTGTAATTGTTCTTGCTTTTGATTCCTTGTCTAAATGACGTAAATCATGGGCTTGCATCATTGTTTTAAAAAGTCCTTTGAACATGGAGATAGGCTCGTTGTAGTGGGCTGGGTCAGCTTGAATCTCATCTTTTACGAAATGAAACCCAAAAGTCGGCCAGCGGGGAGAAGTAGGAGAGTCGAAAATCCAAATTGGATAATTGCTTAAAATTCCTCCATCAACCATATAACAAGGTTGCTTCCATTTAGGGGTTCTCCATTTTACGGGCTCAAAGAAGAAGGGGATTGTACTACTCATTCTTACAGCTTTAGCAATAGAAAAGCGATAATTTAAAAATCCGTAGTTTGGTAAGTCATCGGGAAAGATAACCATTTTACCATTACTTATATCAGAAGCAATAATTTTAAGCTTATTTAAATCAGGTAAATCTGTAAATAAGTGAACTCCTTTTTTTCGCAGTAATTCTTCAATCCATTCTTCTATAAAAATATTAGAGTAAATACCAAGACTAGTCCATGCGCTTAATCCTTTGCCGATAAATGGAATTCTGTCAATAAAGGTTTTCTTCGTAAATTTATTATAATCAATGTCAGTTATAATCGTTTTTAACTCTGAGCAAGAATATCCTGCTGCTAGGAGCGCGGCGATAATGGAACCAGCTGATGTTCCAGCTACACGCTCCCATTCATAGCCTTTTTCAGCTAACGCGCAAATTGCCCCTACATGCGCAATTCCGCGTACACCGCCTCCTTCAAAAACACCATCAATCTTCATCCATCATACTTCCTTTCGCATAAAGTATTTGAAAATGGCAAAAAAGCACGTATTGTACGTGCTTTTTTACAATAGTTTTTAAATTTACTAGCAGCCTACAAAGCCGCCCCAACAGCTAGCTCCAATGATGATTAGAAGGATAAATAAAACGATTAATAAAGCGAAGCCTCCATAACCACATCCACCACAACTACCGCCGTAACCGTAACCGCCGCAACTATATCCGTAACCCATGTGGAATTCCTCCTTAAATTAAAAATAAAAATGAACGAGGGGAAAATGTACTGGAAGAAATAATGAACTATCGTGTTTGTAGGAACAATGTATACTATGCTTTTTTAAACTTGTTCGCGTATGAAGGAAGAGCCCGTTTTTTTGGAGGCTTGTTGTTTTTATAAAGAATGGAGTATAATTTTTGTGCGATGATACAAATAAGTATGTAAATATAAGGAGAATGTATGAATAAACAAATTGAAGTATTAATTGATAAATATGGGCTGACGCATTTAAAAGAGGAACTTATGAATACTGTATTTCCTTGTATAAGAGTTGTGCCAAAGCAGGAGGACACAGTAGCGATAGGTAGTTCGAAAATGGGAGGGATTCCTGACTTACCAGCTACATTTGAATACCCAACGCATAAAGGAAATCCGTTACAGTTTATCGCTCAATTTAATTTAAAGGATTTACAAAATGTTGGTATGGATCATAATCTTCCTAAGACAGGGATGTTATATTTCTTTAGCGTTGAAAATTACTTTGAAGCAGATGTGAATCCAACCGAAGCGGGACGTGTACTTTATTATGATGTTCCTGTTGAGCAATTACGGAGAGCGGATGAATTGCAAACGAATTATAACCAGTGTACAACTACTTTTGAACTGACATATAAATTGCCAGAGCTTTTCATTGAAGATGAGAATGATTCAGATCGTTTCTTACAATTACTTGAAGAGCTAATCCCAGATAACTACGATAACCATCAAATATTTGGTGAGCCATTTTCTGTACAAGATGAGGTATTGTACGAAACTGGACAGTATATGGAAATAGACCCGCAGCAAATGACGCTTTTATTCCAAATTGACTCAGATACTAAAAATTGTAATATGATGTGGGGAGATTTAGGGATGCTTTATTTCTGCATTGGAAATGAAGACTTGAAAAATCGACGTTTTGAAAATGCATGTTGTGTATTACAAACTTGTTAATGAAGAAGGTTGTTCTTATAAAAAGAACAGCCTTTTTACAATGTTAAATATGCATAATCTCATATGACCTATACGAAAAAGTATTGTATACTCTGAAACTATACGATACTTTTTCGTATAGTTATAGAATGTAAGGAGTGACATGATGGGAAAGACAAGTAAGTATGTGACAGCTGCCGCACTTTGTTCAACGATAGTAATGGGGGGCTTACAGGCTTCATCTGTATCTTATGCTGCTACGAATTCAACTGTAGCGACATCACAATCAGATGCAAAGTTGTTAAATGATTTTAGAAAAGAATTAAAAAAACAGGTTGATAATCGAGAAGAAAATATTACAATCACATATAAAACAAAAGATGGAAATGCTAGAAATGTGATGGACCAATTGTACGGCGAGTTTAATAAAGTTGTAGATGCAGATGAGTATGTAAAATATAATGTAGCGTCTACTAGATATTCTATTAAAGGATTACCAGGAAACTATACGTTTACACTGCAAGTTAAGTACCGTGAATCAAAAGAGCAAACACAATATGTAAAATCTCAGGCGAAAGCGATTATAGGCTCGATTGTAAAACCAGGAATGGATGAACATGAGAAAGTAAAAGCTATTCATGATTACGTTGTAAAACATGTATCGTATGATACGTCTTATGGAGCATATACAGCATATGAAGCGTTAGCGAATCGTTCTGCCGTTTGCCAAGGATATACGTTATTAACATATGAATTACTAAAAGAAGCGGGCATCCAAAACCATATTGTAACAGGTACAGGAAATGGACAAGCTCACGCATGGAATTTAGTGAACATTGAAAACAAATGGTACCACCTTGATACTACATTCGATGATCCAGTGCCAGATAAAGCTGGACGTGTAACATATTCATATTTTAATATGTCTGACGAGCAGTTAAGTAAAGATCACGAATGGGATCGTAGCAAATATCCAGCGGCAACTACAAGTTATTTCAGTGAATTAACAAATAAAATAAAAGCTGGTAGCTCAAAAACTGTCGTATATGAGCAGATGTTAAAAGAAACAAATCTACAATACTTATCTGCAGAATACGGAGCAGAAAATTATAATGAATTTAAGAAAAAGTTACAGCAACAGTTTGCAGCTAAACCAGAAAAAGTAGAAGTGCGATATAAGCAGTCCATGGATGGGACGATGCAAGATATAAAGAAAGTATTAAATGAAATAAATTGGCCAAAAGGTGCAAAGCGTGTGTCTTATCAAGTAGCGCCTTATAGTGCATTGGCGGGTTATTCATTAGCTACAATTACGTTTACGTATTAAGCAATGGGAAAAAGCATCTGTAAAAGATGCTTTTTTTATTTATTGATTACTTTTTAATATTAAGAATTATGTGATAAAATAAAAGGATAAGGATGTGAATGTGGAATGAACTTGTTCGAAAGTAATATATTTACATTGATATATACTTGTTTAGTAATCGGACTTGTCGTTTTATTTTTCCTATCATTTACTTTGTTTATAAGAAGAGTATTGCAAAGCAGTGCTGCAAAAAAACAACAAGTGATGCATATGAATCAGAAGCTAGATCGAATTATTGAATTGCTTGAAAAAGATAAGGAATAGCGATAAAAGAAGTATGAAAAGGGGAAAGAGAATGGCCAATTATATAAAAGAATTACGCGAAAAAGTAGGGCATGATTATGTTTTCTTAAACTTTGCCGGTGGTTTTGTATTTAATAAAGAAGGAGAAGTATTACTGCAAAAAAGAGGCGACTTTAACGCTTGGGGCTTTCCAGGGGGGGCCATGGAGATAGGAGAATCGGCTGCGGAAACTGCAATTCGAGAAATAAAAGAAGAAACCGGGTATGATGTAGAAATAAATGAACTTATTGGAGTGTATACAAAATATTTTCAATCATATCCAAATGGAGACAAGGCGCAGTCAATTGTGATGTGTTTTTCATGCTCAATAGTTGGAGGCGACAAAAAAGCAGATGGTGATGAAACGTTGGATTTGAAGTTTTTCCCGTTAGACGACATGCCACCGTTATTTTGTAAACAGCATGAAGATTGCCTGCAAGATTTATTGGAGAAAAGGGTAGGGGTATATCGTTAACATATAAAAAAGAAGCTAAATGAGATTAGCTTCTTTTTTATGTTTTATTTATTTCCACCAATCATCAAACATTGATGCTGGTACTTGTCTTTTATGCTCACTCACTGTGTAACGTTTTTCAATCTTTTCTGCAACGTCAGCTGGAACTGTTTTACCTTCTAAATAGTCATCAAGTTGATCATACGTAATACCTAACTCTGTTTCATCAGCTTGACCTGGCTTTTCATCTAATAAATCAGCTGTTGGCATTTTTAAGTAAAGTCGCTCGTCCGCACCTAATTCTTGCAATAGAGCGCGTCCTTGGCGTTTCGTTAATCCCGTTAATGGTAATAGGTCTGCACCACCATCTCCGAATTTTGTAAAGAATCCTGTTACAGCTTCTGCAGCGTGATCTGTTCCGATAACAAGGAGCCCTTTTTGTCCACCGATTGCATATTGTGTAACCATGCGGATACGTGCTTTTACGTTACCTTTATTGAAATCTGTTAACGATTCATCTAATAAGTTTTCGTATTGATTTGAGAAAGCATCAACAGTTGAAGCGATATCAAATGCAACAGATTGATCAGCTTGAATAAATTGTAATGCTAATTGCGCATCATCTTCATCTTTTTGCACTTTATAAGGAAGGCGCACGGCGATAAACGTTGCATTACCACCTTCATTACGAATTTCCTCCACTGCAAGCTGAGCTAAACGTCCCGCTAATGTAGAGTCTTGTCCGCCACTAATTCCAAGTACAAATCCTTTCGCACCTGTTTTTTTTACATAATCTTTTAAGAAATCAACACGTTTACGGATTTCTGCTTTCGGATCAATTACAGGCTGAACGTGTAATGCTTTCATAATCTGTTCTTGCAATGTCATTATGTTTTCCTCCTATTCATATTAAAGCGGTAAATAAGTTTATATGTATATTGGTACATACTTCTATCCTTTATTATTTCGCAAAATTAACGAATATACAATAGGATGTGTGTATGAATATGAATGTAGTCATTATAATGAAACTGCATCGTTTAAGCAATTTTTTTGAAACCTTTCAATAATGTAAGGTTTTTGTCATTTGAATCAATGGAAGGGATTTCCGTACTTTACTAATATAAGAACATAGTTAGTAGAAGGGCGGAGAAGTAATATGAATATTAGAGAACTCGCATATCGGAATGTGACGCGAAATAGACGAACATATTCAGCATATTTTTTAAGTAGTGCATTTGCTATTATGGCCTTTTTTGTTTATTCGTTTTTTGCGTTTCATCCAGCATTAAGTGCTGGAGAATTGGGACAATACGTGTTCGTAAGTATGTCGTTTGCACAGTCCATTATTTACTTATTTACATTTTTCTTTATTTTATATTCGATGGGAATGTTTTTAAAAACGAGAAAGCGTGAATTAGGAATTTTAATGATGTTAGGTATGACGAAATATCAATTAAAGCGTCTTATCTTCTTTGAAAATATTATGATTGGGATAGGGGCAATTATTTTTGGGATACTTGCTGGAATGCTATTTTCCGGAATATTACTATTTGTAGCTCCAATGATATTAAAGTTAGATATTTCCTTACCCTATTACATTCCAATGAAAGCCATTGTTGTAACGAGTATGATGTTTTTCGTATTATTTATGATCATTTCATTGTTTAGTGCAGGAATGATTCGAAAAAATAAAATTATGAAATTGTTTAGAGGATCGGCAGAAGCGAAGCCGGAACCGAAAGCATCCATTATTTCTTCTATATTAGCAGTTATATTGCTTAGTGCCGGATATGCAGGAGCGCTTATGTCACACGGTGCAATGGTATTTATCATGATGATTCCTGTTACAACGGTAGTCATTATTGGTACGTATTTGCTGTACAAGCAGTTGAGTGTTTTTACTATTAGACTATGTAAAAAAAGTAAACGTTTTTATTGGACACAGACAAATATTATTACGTTGTCAGATTTAGCTTACCGTATGAGAGATAACGCAAGAATGTTCTTTATTGTAACGATAATTTCAACTGTAGCATTTTCAGCAATAGGTACATTAGTTGGGTTTACATCAATGACAAAGGCGATTATGGAGAGACCAATTGCGTTTCACTATCATTCTAAGCAAGGAAATAGTAATGAATCACAGCATTTGAAGATGATTGACGAAGGGTTAAAGAAACATAGTATAGCAGCTTCAAAAACTAATATTTCAACGAAGAAAACGGAGGAGCAGTCGTTAAGAAGCGCCACGTTTATAAAGGAATCAGACTATAAGGAATATGCGAAGTTAACAGGAGAACCCTTTCATGCGGTATCAAAAAAAGAAGTTTTATTTTTGGCAGTTGATATACCAGGACCACCGATGAAAGAAAGAAAAGAAATTACGTTGCCGCATTTGAATGAACCTTTAAAAGTGAAAAAAATTAATACGTCTTCATTAAGTAAAATAATAAGAGGTAACGTTTATGTAATCTCTAACAAGCAGTATGATGCATTACAAGATGGATTTAAAGAGGAAAAAAATTATGTATACAAAACAGAGGGAACGAAAGATGAAGTTGAGGTTGGGAAAGAACTAACGCATCAGATGAAACCTTATGAAGAACATGCAACGTTTAGTGCAGAAGAGTACGCACAAAACCAAAGTTTACAAATTGCAGGACCAATTCTATTTGTAGGTTTCTTTATCGGTATTGTATTTTTCGTATGTGCAGGAAGCTTCCTTTATTTCCGTTTGTTTTCTGACTTGGAGGATGATACTCGTTTGTTTGAAATGATTCGAAAAGTAGGCTTAACAAGTGGAGAATTATCGAAAGTAGTTACAATCAGGTTGGGACTTTTATTCTTCGTTCCAATAGGTGTTGCAACATTACATGGGGCAGTAGCGTTAACTGCACTCGGACAGATGTTTGAGTACTCACTATTTAAAGAAAATGCGATTGTATTAAGTATTTTCATAGTAATTCAAGTTGTATATTTTTTACTGATTCGATTTCGTTATTTAAAACAATTGAAAGAGAGATTACGTATTCGTTAAATGTGTTTTTTTAACTTGAGTACAAAATTTTCTAAAAAGAGGCAGGTATTACCAAAAAGTGATAAAATGGAAAAAGCGAGGTGAAAAAATTAATAAATAGTAAGGGAGGAAGTAATATGAAAGCAACAGGAGTTATTCGAAAAGTAGACGAATTAGGACGAATTGTAATTCCTAAAGAATTACGTGATGTATTGGGAATACAAATTAAATCACCGCTTGAAATTTTCGTAGAAGAAGACAAAGTCATTTTACAAAAATATCAACCTTACAATGCTTGTCAAATAACAGGTGATGTTTCAAATCAAAACATATCATTAGCAAATGGAAACATTACTGTTAGTATAGATGGAGCGAAATATTTAATAAAAGAAATAGAGAAGTTTTTAAACAAGAGTGGGGCTTAGTCTTAATTTATATTATTTTAAAAATTTCATATCATTCTTGAAAGACAATAAAAGGACCAATTTAGTGGTCCTTTTATTTTGGTTATTGGTTGTACCAATCGGATTTTTGATGTCTACAAATTACGAGATAAATAAAAGAGTAGTATAAATTTCGTAAGCCTTATTGAGAAATATTTTTAAGGAAGGAAAACGAAACAACTAAAACGAATGTTACATGTAAGCATTTTCAAAAGTGGTCTGAAATGAAAATAATATATTTTCAGGAGGGATTACGATGAACAGTAGTACAGCGAATAAACAAAAAGGTATACAATTGATTCCTTTTACAGTAGATAAGGTAGTTGAACAAGTAAATGAAATTCCACCAGGTGTACAACTCATTCATGCTCCACAAGTATGGGAGAAGAGTGCAAAAGGTAAAGATATTGTTGTTGCCGTATTAGATACAGGGTGTGATATGAATCATATAGATTTAAAGGATCGTATTATCGGCGGAAGAAATTTCACGAAAGATTACGAAGGAGATCCAAATATTTATCTTGATAATAACGGACATGGTACTCATGTAGCTGGGACAATTGCAGCGACTGAAAATGGAGTTGGTGTTTTAGGAGTGGCACCACTTGCTAAAATGTTAGTGTTAAAGGTTTTAGCAGGAGATGGTTCTGGAAGTTATGAGCAAATTATTGAGGCGATTCATTATGCTGTAAATTGGAGAGGGCCTAATAAAGAAAGAGTTAGAGTCATTTCCATGTCACTTGGTGGCCCGCAAGATGTTCCAGAATTACATGAAGCAATTCAAAATGCGGTAAAGCAAGATGTTCTCGTCGTATGTGCTGCTGGGAATAATGGAGATTGTAATGATAATACGGAGGAACTAGATTTCCCAGGTGCATACTCAGAAGTAATTGAAGTCGGTGCCGTCAATTTAGAGCGGAAAATCGCATGTTTTAGTAATTCAAATCAAGAAATTGATTTAGTGGCACCAGGCGATGAAATATTATCTACGTATCCTGAAGGGAAATATGCGGTATTAAGTGGAACTTCTATGGCCACACCGCATGTCGCTGGAGCGCTGGCATTGCTCATAAAGCAGTGTGAAAGGGAATATGGTAGAAAGTTATCAGAACCAGAAATATATGCACAACTTATTAAAAGAACTGTACCTTTAGGATATGAACGTACATCTGAAGGGAATGGATTAATAGATTTATTGAAAGAATAACAATTACTAAAAACCATCTCATATTTTTATGAGATGGTTTTTAGTGTGGTTTTGTTGCATGTAACGGAGACTCTAGTATTGAATTCTTTTTCGCGAAATGTATATTAGGCTGGTGGTTATCTCGTACGTCTGTCCATAAAATGATAAAAGGTACATAGAACTTGCATCGTAACAACCTAAAACGCTATGAGACTAGAGGAGGTAAATGATGATGATATATCAAGCTATCCAGCAGTTAATTGATCGAGCTATTGAAATTCAATTAATTGACCAAGAAGATGAAATATATACAAGGAATAAAATTCTTTCTTTACTTCGTTTAGGTGATTTTGTAGTGGAAGCGTCAGCGCCCACATCTACAAAGAAAGCAATTTCGGAGTTATTGGAAGAGTTGATTGAATATGCTTGTATGCATAAAGTCATTGAATCAGTAATGGACGAGAGGGAGATTTTAGCAAGTGCAATTATGGATATTTTTATGTCCAAACCGTCCATTATCAATGCTCTTTTTTATGAAAAATACGAACAAAATCCGAGGGCTGCGACAAATTACTTTTATGAATTAAGTAAAAACAGCAACTATATACAAATAAAGCAAATTGCCAAAAATATAAATTATAAAGTAAATACGGAATATGGTGCCATTGATATAACAATTAATTTATCAAAACCGGAAAAAGACCCGAAACAAATTGCTAGAGAGAGAGTATCGGAAAGTACAAATTATCCAAAATGTTTACTCTGTATTGAGAATGAAGGATATAGAGGCAGAACTGGACATCCAGCACGCTCGAATCATCGTATGATTCGTATGAATCTTACAGATGAAAGCTGGTTTCTACAGTATTCTCCGTATATTTACTTCAATGAACACTGCATTGTATTGTCTTCAGAACACCGTGATATGAAAATCGACCGTCAAACATTTTTACGTTTGTTAAAATTTGTAGAAAAATTCCCACATTATTTCCTTGGGTCCAATGCAGATTTGCCAATTGTAGGAGGATCTATTCTAACACATGATCACTATCAAGGTGGAAACTATGAATTTGCTATGGCAAATGCATCGAACGACATAATTTTTGAACTAACTAACTTTCCAAAAATGCAATGTTCGATTATTAAATGGCCTATGTCAGTTATTCGCTTAAGAAGTAACGACATAGAACAAATAGTAAATGCAGGGGAGTACATATTAGAGAGTTGGAAGGGATATAGTGATCCTTCTGTTAATTTATTTGCATTTACGAATGATGTTCCGCATAATACGATTACTCCTATTGCTCGTTACCGGAATAATATGTACGAATTGGATCTAGTTTTACGGAACAATTATACAAGTGAGGAACATCCATTGGGCATTTTCCACCCTCATGCGGAAATACAACATATAAAAAAAGAAAATATCGGTCTAATTGAAGTAATGGGGTTAGCTGTACTACCTGCGCGTTTAAAAACAGAACTTCAGGAAGTGGAAAAATTTTTACTTAACATTCCAAGTGATATTCCAACGCCTCATATACGATGGGCAGAACAATTAAAAATCAAATATGACAATCGGATATATGAACAAAATGTACAGGAGATTATAAGAGAAGAAGTGGGCAGAAAATTTATACAGGCGCTTGAAGATGCTGGTGTTTTTAAACGAGATGAAGAAGGGATATCAGCGTTCAAACGTTTTATTCAAATTTTAATTTAGGAAGGGACTTGGTAGTTATAGTGAAGAACAAAATACTCAATGAATAAAACCTCACAGTATTAAAAGAATAGAAAAACTAAACAACATCTCATATTCCTATGAGATGTTGTTTAGTATGGTTCTGTCGCATGTATTATGACATCTAATAAACCGGGGAATCTAGCATTTAAGTCATCTTCACGAATTGAAATGAAACGTTGAGTTCCTTCAAGGCGTGTATACATAACACCGGATTCACGTAAAACTTTGAAATGGTGTGATAAAGTTGATTTCGCGATTGGAATGTTTAACGCGCCACAAGATTGTTCGTTTTTTTCTAGTAGCATCGTTACAATTTGTAAACGAATTTGATCGCTAAGTGCATATAGAACAGAAGAGAATTGAATTTCTTCTCGATTTGGATGATAGAGAGTACGCATTTTTTCACCTGCTTGTATAAGTTAATATATTTGCACTATAACATATAAAGTGGTATATTTCTATTGTTCGAATATATTCGAACAATAGAAATATAGGGGGAGAAAAAATGAAGTATACAAAATTGCAAAAGGCAGGACTACATATTTCAAAATTGGGGTTAGGAACAAACGCTGTAGGGGGACATAATTTATATGCTGATGTGAATGAGGAAGAAGGAAAACGATTAATAGAAGAAGCTATGGGGCAAGGGATTACATTTTTTGATTCAGCAGATTCATACGGTTTCGGTAGATCAGAGGAATTGGTGGGAGAAGTATTGAAAGGAAAACGCCATGAAGTTGTACTTGCTACCAAAGGTGGAATACAACCGTTATTAAATGGAGAGGTTTATATGAATAATGAACCGAGCTATTTAAGAAATGCTGTAGAAAATAGCTTAAGAAGACTACAAACTGATTATATTGATTTATATTATTTACATTTTACAAACCCAGAAACAAGTTACATAGATTCAATTGGAGAACTTACTCGCCTAAAAGAAGAAGGGAAAATTCGTTCAATTGGAATATCTAACGTAAACGTAGAGCAATTAAAAGAAGCGAATCAGCATGGGCACATAGATGTTGTACAATCGCCGTATAATATGTTAGATCGTACTGCTGGGCAAGAACTTTTGCCATATTGTATAGAATCAGGTATTTCATTTATTCCTTACGGGCCTCTTGCTTTTGGGATACTAGGTGGTAAATATACAGAAGATTTCAAATTGAATAAAGGAGATTGGCGTCAAAGTGTAAATCTATTTGAAGAGAATACATATAAGAGCAACTTTAAGAAAGTTGAAAAGTTAAAAGACATAGCTAAAGAAAAGGATCTCGAATTATCGCATTTAGCTTTAGCATGGTTATTAAACCAAAAAGGAATTGATACTGTTATTCCTGGTGGGAAACGAGCGGAGCAAATAAGAGAAAGTGTAAGAGCGGTGGAAGTTTCAATGAATGAAGATGTCATGAAAGAGATTGAATCTATTTTAGAAGATTAGTTGAAAGGAGAAGATTTAAATGAAAAGAGTACTAGCTGTATTCTTTACAATCATGTTTATGATCGGTACAGATACTTTCTTAATTTCACCACTGTTACCCACATTACAACAGGTGTATCATATTTCAACTGAGTTGTCAGGGTGGATGGTGAGTTCATATGCTTTAGGATATGCTGCATTTGCACTTATCGCTGGTCCTATATCAGATAGTTTAAACAGAAAAAAAGTGATGGTAATAGGAATGAGTTTTTTTGCGTTAAGTACGTTTTTATGTGGAATTGCACCGAGTTTTCGATGGATGCTAGCATTTAGATTTTTAGCAGGTGTAAGTGCAGCCTTTGTATCTCCACAAGTGTGGGCATCTATTCCGCTGCTTATAGAGAAGGAACAAATTGTAAAGGCAATTGGGATTGCAACAGCAGGATTGTCACTCTCTCAAATTTTAGGACTGCCAGTTGGATCATATTTAGCAATGATACACTATACAACACCATTCTTTATCATTGGTATATTATCAGCGCTACTTGTTATTGTTATTTATGGAGTATTACCAGAAATACAACCGGTTCATATAAGAGAAAAGAAAACAAATATCTTAAAGCGCTATAAACAATTACTTTCAGATTCTAAGGTTTCACTTTCTTATTTTGCATATTTTGTTTTTCAAACTGGTAATTTTGCTGCATTTTCATTCTTCGGTGTGTGGCTGTCTATTCAATTTGGCTTGCAAATTCATGAAATAGGAACAGCTATGCTCGTATTAGGATTAGGAAATTTAACTGGTAATATTTTTGGGCCTAGAATCGTAAATAAAATTGGTTATAACCTTTCATTCTATGGTGGAATTATATTTACAGCAGTTCTATATACATTACTTCCTCATGTAAACAACATTATAATTGTGGAGTTTTTATTCTTTGTTTTGTTTTTTGTGACAGGAATTTTGTTTGTATTAATGATGAGGCACTTACAAAACATATCTATCGTAGCAAGAGGAACAGGAGCGGCTCTAGCGAATGCTTCTATGTATATGGGTCAAATGATTGGAGCGGCAATGGCAGGAATGCTATTTGCAGCGTCTCACAATTTTATATTTGTAGGTAGTTTTACTGCGTTATTATATATTTTAGCTTTATTTCTGTTTAGAAAAAGTGAAAGACTAACTGAGAATCGTGAAACAGGAATTGCGTCATAAAGTCTTTACAAATAAAAAAAGCCCAAAAATAAAAATCCCTATAGAGATAGGGATTAATATATCGGCATATAGCTCCTTGGAAAAGGATATACTGAGTATAACATATAGGACTACTTATAATTGTGAAATAGATGTGAAAGTAATGTGAAAAATAACATAATAAAAAGCACTGTTTTAGCTAATGAACTAAAACAGTGCTTTTCTCTTTGATTGAACAGTTGCTGCATTTTCATCATGTATGCCTGCATCTTTAATAATTCGTTGTTTTGCTTTATTTAATAGATGGTTTACTGCTTCTCCAAAATAGTTAGCTTCGCTTTTTGTGCGGGCTTCTCGTAAACATTTATAGTTTTCTAGCAGTTCCTCTTTTTCAGTGTCTGTTAAGAAATCTTCTATTTTCTTTTTTGTCATACGAAACACCCTTTCTTCTGACAAACGACGCAATAGAAAATATTTATTGTTTATTATAGCAATAATTTTAAAAAAAAGTATAGACTAACGTCGCAATAATTTGTCAATTTCTTGAATCTTCTCATCAGCTTTCCCAATTTGTGTGTTTTTAGCCTGCTCACCACCAAGCGCTTGATGTAGTAAGAAAGTCTGACCAGAAATAGCAGTCACAATGGATACTTTAATAATTTCTTTTATTAAGGTGACATCGAATAAAACGAGTCCAAGAAGTGCAGCTAGACTGCCAGTGAAAATATCAGTCAAAAACCCAAAGTGAAAAAAAGTTTTCAAACGGCGTGGAAGCAATAACTTACCTTGGTTATTGATTAGATGGGAAACGAAACCGGTAATGCCACCAACGAGAACAGCAGTTAGCCATTGATACATTTCCATCGAATCCACTCCTTTTAGTGAATAAGATTCGATTATTTTATATCGATTCCTTTTAATATTTCATAGAAACATATTGAGAAAGTTTGTTTGGGGGTATTACGTATTCAATTTAGTTATAACAGAAAAATCTGATATATTTCAGTCTATTATATGAAGCTGTTATTCCTTAATATGAATACAGAAAGGGGTGCGTGATATGAATATAGATTACCGAATAAGAAGTGTGGATGGTTATACAAAAAATATAGGGGAATTAGTAAGCATGCTGGAGCATACAAGGGCTGTAACATTCCTGAAAATAAGAGATCTATCGGTTGAGCAATTAGATTTAATGATACCGAGTGGAGGGAATTCCATTGGAGCGTTACTAAAGCATATAGCAGCTATTGAAAAGCACATCAGCTTATTTCATTTCAAGAGCGTGACTTTACAAAGGAAGAATTAGAAATATGGAAAGACGCACTCTATTTAGGAGAATCGAGGAAAACGATTCGTGGTCATGAAATAAAGTATTATGTACAGCTTCTACAAAGTGTTCGAGAAGAATCACTGAAGTATTTGAGTGAACAAGGTGATGGATGGCTTATGTCAGAAAGAAAGTGGCCTAATGGTGTAGCGGCATAACCAGTACTATTTGTAGTTTCACGTGCTAGAAGATGAGATTAGTCACCGTGGGCAAATTAGAATGATGAAAAATAAATTATTTGAAAATTACGTTAAATAAGGTAGCTTTTTAAATAAATATTCCATATAATGAGAGTAATTAAAATGAGAACGGGGTGATGTATTATGGCGAAAATAACTTATATGAATCATAAACCAAATACAAAGGTGGATGGAAAGGGCGATACTATATAAGTGAGCGCACGATCCTTCCACTTAGCTTACATTAGGGAGGATATCAATTTGAATCAAAATATTTTAGAATCGTTCGGCTGGGATTCTTTCTTTGAGGAACAAGCTGTAGAGAACTTTGAGGTAGGGCGTATTTTACTTGAGCATAAGCATATATATCGAATTATTTGTAATGATGGTGAATATATGGCAGAACTGTCTGGAAAGTTTCGGCATGAAGCAGTAATGAAGGGAGATTATCCAGCAGTTGGTGATTGGGTGTATATAAAGAAAATAGAGAATGAAAAGAAAGCAATTATTCATCGTATTTTTCCAAGAAGAAGCTCTTTTTCTAGACAAGAGGCTGGTAATCGAACGGAAGAACAAGTAATAGCGGCAAATGTAGATTATCTATTTTTAGTGAATGCACTTAATCATGATTTTAATGTAAGAAGAATGGAACGTTATTTACTATTAGCGTATGAAAGCGGTGCAATGCCTGTAATTGTTTTAACAAAGAGTAGCTTATGTGAGGACATAGAGCAGAAAATTGTTGAAACGGAAGCTGTGGCAATTGGTGTTCCAATCTTCGTCGTTGATAGTGTAGAGCATACCGGTATTGAATCGTTGCAGCAATTCGTTACTTCAGGAAAAACAATTGCTTTAGTCGGGTCATCAGGGGTTGGAAAATCCACTTTGTTAAATGCACTTATAGGAATTGAAGTAGCAAAAACGGGTGATATTCGTGAGGAAGATAGTAAAGGAAGGCATACGACAACTCATCGTGAATTGTTCCGATTACCGAGTGGTAGTTTAGTTATTGATACTCCTGGTATGAGGGAGTTGCAGCTTTGGGAAGGAAGCGATGCAATTCAAACGACATTTTCTGATATTGAAGAACTAGCAAAAACGTGCCGTTTTAGGGATTGCAAGCATGAAAATGAGCCAGGGTGCGCAGTGCATAATGCAATTGATAACGGAATGATTACGATAAATCGTTTGCAAAGCTATAAAAAATTACAAAGAGAACTGGCGTATTTTATGAGAAAACAAGATACTATTCTTGCAAGAGCAGAGCGTGACAAGTGGAAGAAGATTTCCAAACAACATAAAAAAATGTAAGAAACCAAAGGAATATTCCTTTGGTTTTTTACATTTGTAAATTTTATAATAATATTATTCAAATATATAGACAAATAGAATTTATTTGTTTAAACTTTACAAAGTATTCATCATAATAGGTTATGAAAATAATAATTCGGGAATGGGAAATATTTGCAATTAACAAGATTTACCTTATAAAATTGAAAAGCAGGAGGTTTGTAATGGGTAGACTATTAAATTCGTTTCGTGATATGAAAGTAGCAAAAAAACTACTAATTTCATTTTTCATCATTTTAATTGCGGCTGTCTCTATTATCGGAGGCATGTCTTATCAAACAGCTAAAAAGAATTTTGAATCACAAATTACGAGTAGTGCTCACGACAATATAAAAATATTAGATAATTTAATTAATCAAATGATTGAGGCGAAATTTAATGATGTAAATAATTTTGCGCGAGTGATTCAAGGTAATATGTATCAAGGGGATAATCAGGATGAATTAAGAAAAATGCTATCTCAATATATCAATTTGAATAAAGATGTGGAACAAGTATATGTTGCGGGCAATGATAAAAAATTTGTACAAGAACCAAATATACAAATGGCAGCAGACTATGATCCAACAGAACGTTCTTGGTATAAAGATGCAGTGGCAAAACAAGGTGGTATTGTAATTACTGAGCCGTATAAGGCAAAAGGAAATGGACATATTGTCGTAACGATTGCAAAACAAGCAGAAGATAAAAACAGTGTTGTAGCGGTAGATTTAAGTTTAGATAATTTATTAAAAACAACGAAGTTAATTAATATTGGTAAAAAGGGATATGCTTTCATTTTAGATGGGAAACAAAAAATAATTGCACACCCTCAAGAAAAATCAGGAGAAAAAGCAGCCGATTCTTGGGCGAAGAAAATTTATGAAGATAATCATGGTGCTTTTTCTTATACGTATGACGGTAGCGAAAAACAAATGGTATTTGCTACAAATGTAAAAACAGGTTGGAAAATCAGTGGGACGATGTACTCAAATGAAGTAATTGAAGCTGCGCAGCCTGTATTTTATAATATGTTAATTGTTATGTTCATTTCATTAGTTATAGGCGGGGCACTTATTTATTTTGTGACGCTTTCTATAACGAAGCCATTAAAAAGATTAGTTGTCACTTCTAAAGAAATAAGTGAGGGAGATCTAACGCAAACAATTGATATTCATTCTAATGATGAAATCGGTCAACTTGCAAAAGGATTTAATGAGATGACAGATGCATTGCGAACATTAATCGGAAGAATTAATACTTCGGCTGGACATGTTGCAGCAGCATCAGAAGAGCTAACGGCAAGTGTAAGACAGGCGAGTGAAGCAACTGAGCAAATTACGATGGCAATGGACGAAATATCAAGCGGGGCAACAACGCAAACGACAAGTGTAGAAAATGGTGCAATGTTACTATTTGATGTAACAGAAGGCATTCAGCATGTAGCAAATAGTTCATCATCAATTAGTACGGCTTCTGCTCATACTCGTGAAAAAGCAGAGAATGGTGGAAAACTAGTCGGAAAAACAGTAAATCAAATGCAGTCAATTGCAGAATCTGTTTCACAATCAGATGAGGTTATTCAGTTATTAAATAATAAATCAAAGCAAATTGGTGACATATTAGAAGTAATTCAAAATATTGCAGATCAAACAAATCTTCTAGCTTTGAATGCGGCAATTGAAGCTGCAAGAGCGGGAGAACACGGAAGAGGATTTGCAATTGTTGCAGATGAAGTACGTAAATTGGCGGAGAAGTCTAGCGTATCTTCTAGTGAAATAAGTAAATTAATATGTGAAATACAAGATGACATGAGTAAGACGGTAAAGTCTATGGGTCATGTAAATGAAGAAGTTCAATCTGGACTTGTTATTGCAAATGAAACGAAGCAAAACTTTACTGAGATTTTACAATCTACAAACGAAATTGCCGATCAAATTAAAACGATGGTTGAAACGGCTAACGGGATGTCAAAAGGTGCAAATGAAGTGTCTATTTCGGTAGGACAAATTGCAATGACAGCGCAGAATAATGCGACGAGTACTCAAAACGTTGCAGCATCAGCAGAAGAACAATTAGCGTCCATTGAGGAAATTAGTTCTGCGGCGGGTACGTTATCTCAAATGGCTGAAGAATTACAAGGGTTAATTGAAAGATTTAAAGTATAATAAAGGACAGACTACCCCAAAATAGCAGTATGCGATTTTGGGGTAGTCTGATTTTACTATGTAACATGAAATGTGATAGAGAGTATGTTTATGATGTTTCAAGGTATATCATGTATAATATTTGTCGAAAAATAGAGGTATTTGTTAACTTTATGTATAATTATAATCATATAGAATGCAAATAAAGGAGATTATTAATATGGGAGTGTACTGGGGGACCAAAAGACATTCTTGGCTTAGTTATGTCTCATTTTGGTTAAGTATTTCGTTTTTCATTGTTTTTCTCATTGAAGTGTTTATTTTAAAAGCACTTTCAAATAGTTCGGTGCAAATTGTTAAATACTTTTATTTTATATTTGTACCAGTAAACATCTTTCTTAGTTTAAAGTTACTCTTTAAGAAGAATGAAAAGAAAGCATTACCTATTTTTAGTTTCATTGTATCATTAGTATTTACAATTTTAATACTAGTATTAGCATTAGCAGCTACTGGAAAGTTCTTTTAAGGAGAGTGATGTAAGTCACTCTCTTTTTTTGATGTGAGCAAATAATGATTGGGAATAGGTTTAAAATTTAAGGGGGATTAAGTAATAAAGTAAGCCACATAATAATGAAGACTGAATAAAGTGTTTTATATACTTATGAAGCAAATGAATACGGTAAAAACGGCGATATATGGTACAATACATATGGATATTGATAGAGATAAAGGGTATATAAAATACTCATCGTTTTTTAGTAAGAGAGGGGTTATCTTATGCTATACGAGGATTTGATGACATTGTTTCAAGCAGCTCCGAAAGAAGAAGGTAGAGGCGGCTGGAAATATATAATCCAGGAACGAAATGATAAATATGAAATTGTTAATGAAATGTTGAAAAATCAAATGAGTGTTGAATTGTATTTTAATGAATATGATGAGGTGAAAATCACTTTATATAAAGATGGAATGCCTATTTCGACGATGCAAAGAATTCCGATTTCAAAAGTTGAATTAGATGAAGAAGAAGAAGGGATTCAATTCGTTTTAGAACGTATGCCTAGTCGGATGATTCGGTTGCAATTAAAGCCGTATTTAGCACTCGAAATGGGGCCGTACTGGGAAGTGTGTGATGATTGTGAATGAACATATAAAAGAAGCATCCAATAACATGGATGCTTCTTTTATGTTTTTTGAAGTTGTTTAAAAGCAATAATCGGAAGTAAAACGATGCTGACCCACCCGATTATAGGATATAGAATGTGGAGTAATTCACTGTAACCAACGTAACTAAAGCAATAGCTTATTAGTAAAATGAAGAAAATAATATTGTTATTTTTCCAGCCAGTGATGGATTGCATTTGTTTTGTCATTCCGAACACATTGCCAACTAAAGTTGTGAATACTTCACCGAAAATGATAAGAACAAAGAAAAAGTGAAAAGTGGCATTGAATTTTCTTATGACTTCAGCCATTGGAATGTTATATTGATAAAATTGGTCGACTGATAAAATAGCTAAATGGCTACATAATAATATTAAAGAAAGTCCTGCCCCACCTAAAATACCGCCCCATAAAATGGCCTTTCGATCTTTTACTTCACTGGCTAACGGGACGAGGACGCTTTGGGCGAGAGAAAGATTTAAGGCGACATATGTAATAGGACTAGTTATCCACTTCATATTCCAGCTTTCTGCAGGAATAGTGTTACGAATAGGAGTTGTACCGTGAAAAAACGTTGTAATAGCAAGTCCGATAATGAAAATCATCATAATAGGTACGACAAGTGTATTAACTTCAAAAACCCCTTGTAATCCGCGACTACCTATAATGAGACAGGCGATTACTGTAATGAAAATACCGAGTTGTCTTGGTAAACGAAGTTGCTCTTCAAATACCGCTCCAGCGCCTGATAACATAACGCTCGTTACACCAAATAATACGAGTAATAATAGTGTATTTACAACATTTCCAAATACATCCCCAAATAAGTATTTGTTAAATTCTTGCGCTGAAAATGCACCGATTTGCGAGGAGAGTAACATCATTTTTGTGCCAAGCCAAATAAAAAAAAATCCACTTACACATATACCAATAGTTCCATAAAATCCGTTCACTGTAAAAAATTCAACAATTTCTCGTCCAGTAGCAAATCCAGCTCCAACGACTGTTCCAATATAAGTAGCAGCGACTTTCTTTGCTACTTGCCATTGTTGATTGTCCATGTTATCCCTCTTTCTACTACGATGAGCTTGATTTACTATTATGCATATGTATGAGCTTGGACAATTAGACGTATGAACTGTTAGAAAACATACATGAATGAAAAGATATTAGGGAAGTATTAAAGGTGTTAAAACTTTGTTACATATGAGCCAATCGTTCGAGAGGATAGGAAAAGTATGGTAATATGTAACTAGGTTCTTAAAAGACAAACATTATGAAATGATAAGAGGAGTGGATTGTATGAGTACGAAAACAAATGTTGTTGAAGTATTAAACAAGCAGGTAGCAAACTGGAATGTGTTATATGTGAAACTACATAATTATCATTGGTATGTGACAGGACCACACTTCTTTACATTACATGAGAAATTTGAAGAGTTTTACAATGAAGCTGGAACGTATATTGATGAATTAGCAGAACGTATTTTAGCATTGGAAGGTAAGCCGTTAGCGACAATGAAAGAATATTTGGCAACATCTAGTGTGAATGAAGGGACAAGCAAGGAATCTGCAGAAGAAATGGTGCAAACATTAGTGAATGATTACTCTGCATTGATTCAAGAATTAAAAGAAGGCATGGAAGTTGCTGGTGAAGCGGGCGATGAAACATCAGCGGACATGTTGTTAGCAATTCATACAACATTAGAACAACATGTATGGATGCTAAGTGCGTTCTTAAAATAAAGTGAAACTTTAATCAGTGGGGGGGCTTACTGCCCATTAAAGCGGGATAAATATAAGAATATAAAGAAAAAAGTCATTGAAAAATTCTTTCAATGACTTTTTTGTGATTTTTCAGTTTTCTTTTATGCTATAATATAGTAAAAAGGAGGCGATGCGATGTTTCGCTTTTTCAAAACTGGAAAAGAAGAGCGTGAAATTACGAAAGATGAATTGGAACAAGCGATGGCCAAGTTTCTAGAAAAGAATGCTAATATCGTTTATACAGTATTAGTAAATGATGATTATACAGTGAATTATGATTTGTTAAAGCCGTATTTACCTGCATTTCCAACAAACCATTTTCTTATTACGAAGGAAACGCTTGAGGTATTTGAACATACAGAAGAAAATCTAAACCTAGTTAAAGAAATTGATATTGTACAAAAGGCAGTAGATCAATATGTAACAGAAAAAGAAATGTTTCCAATTGTAGAAGGTAGTGAAGATCGCCTCATATGCGGAATGAAACTAGGACCTTACTTAGATCGTATATTAAAAAGAGACTTATATATTTCAGAAAAACATTATTTAGTTTCAAGTAAACCAGATAGAAAAAAACAAAAGAGTGGGTAGATGTAGTGAAAACAACAATAAATATATTGTTGTCTTTTTTTTGGGGTTATTAAATTATTGATTTTTCAGTTTATTAAACTTTTTACTAAACTTATTGGATAAAGAGGAGTAACGATTAAGTATCACGCCAAGAATAGAGTATTGTTAGCATGAGTTTTATACAAAGATTACAGAATGGTATAAAGGTTTGAAAAATAAATATTATAAAAGGTTACGGGGGATGGGTGCATGAAAAATAGTATGACTTACATTCAATTATTAAATGAAACGTTACATTGCTATGCAAGTAAAGGAAGTTTGGAAGCATATACTTATATAATGGAGCATGCTAAAGGTATAGTAGGGAATGAGGCTCAAATATATAATTTTAAATATGCATTAGCGAGTGCAGCAGGACTTGAAGAAGAAGCGTTGCATTTAATGAAGGAAGCTATTATAGAAAAGGGTTTTTGGTATGGAAATGAGTATTTAATTTCGGACGACGATTTAAAACCACTACATAAATTTGAAGAGTTTCATCAAATGGTTCAATTATGTAAAGAAAGAGAAGAGTTAGCAAAGAAAACAGAACGAGCAGATGTGAAATATATAGACAGTAAGAAAAAAGAAAAACTATTTATTGCAATGCATGGTGATCAAGAAAATATAGCAATAGTAGAACCATATTGGAAATCTGTTTTGGCACAAAATTATACGTTAGCTTTACCACAGTCTTCGAAAATCCAGTTTTCAGATGGGTTTGTATGGGATGATTTACATAGAGGGAAAGAAGAACTAAAAGAGCATTACGATAAGCTTATAGAGAACCGTACAGTAGAAAATGTAATAATTGGCGGTTTTTCTGCTGGAGCAAGAGTAGCTCTATATACAATTTTAAAAAAAGATATAGCTGTGGATGGGTTTATTTTTATGGCACCGTGGCTTCCAGAGGTTGAAGAATGGAATGAGTTGCTGGGAGTACTACAGGATAAACATATAAAGGGATATATAGTCTGCGGTGATCAAGATGAAGATTGTTTCGAATGCGCACAGCAATTTGTACAATTATTAAGAGATAAGAATATAGAACATAAGTATAAAATTATACCTAACTTAAATCATGATTATCCTATTCACTTTGAAGAGGTATTGAAAGAAGCTATTGAATATATAGGGAATGAAAACGATAAGTAGTAAGAAAAGGAGATGCATCATATGTGATGTATCTCCTTTTTAAAATTATAAATTAAAAGCATTTGCTAATAAGCGATAAGAATTTAATTTATCTTCAAATCGATGAGTAATTGTGACAATCATAAATTCTTCAGTATTATACGCTTTGCTTAAGTTTATAATTTTTTCTTTTACAGAAGACGGATCACCGACAATCATACGTTGACGATTTTCTTTTATACGGAATAAATCATACGCGCTGTATGAATAATTTTGAGCAGTTTCAATAGAAGGAGTACCAGTTGTACGCTTTCCTTGTTCTAGTAATAAGATTGATAAATCTAAACTAGAAGCAATTTTTTCCGCCTCTTCAGTTGTTTCACCGCAAATAACAAAAATAGCTACGATTGATTTTGGTTTATCTCCTAAATAGGAAGGTTGGAATTGTTTTTGATAGGCCTCCATTACCTCGGGTCCACCGTATCCGTTTATGAACTGTGCGAATGCAAAAGAAGCACCTTGTTGTGCAGCAATCTTTGCACTCTCTCCACTAGAGCCAAGCAACCACATGTCGGGAGATGTTGGAATCACAGGAGTAGCTTTTAAATTCGCATAATGATGGTTTTCTGGTACTTGATCATGTAAGTACATTGCAACATCTGCAATTTGTTCTGGATATTGATCAAGTGAGACCATTTTTCCTTCTTGAAGTGCGCGAGTTGCAATTGGCATACCGCCAGGTGCTCTGCCGACACCAAGGTCAATACGATTCGGATAAAGCGCTTCTAAAACACGGAAATTCTCAGCAACTTTATACGGGCTATAGTGAGGTAACATAACACCACCCGAACCAACTCTCATACGCTCCGTTTTTGCTGCAATATGAGAAATAAGTATTTCTGGACTTGAACCAGCAAGGCTTACAGAATTGTGATGCTCTGATACCCAAAAGCGTGTATATCCGAGTTTTTCAACTTCTTGCGCAAGCGTAACTGTATGTGAAAAAGCTTGGGTTGCTGTACTACCATCTGAAATAGGGGATTGGTCTAATACACTTAATTTGATCATAGAATATACCTCTCAATCTTAATGTACATCCTATTATATATTTACTTACGAAAAATGCGTAATAAAATGCTCAAAATAAAAAGTGGATAAATTACATATCCACTTTTAACGTGAAAATCCTCGTTCATAATGATTCATTTCGACTACATTTAAAATATATTCGTAGTTATCAATCTCAAGTTTTAGTTGTTCACGTTCTTTTTTAGATAGATGCATATTACTAAGTTGGTTGCATAGCTGTTGTTTCTTTTCTTCTAAATACTTTTTTGTAGCATTGTAGTCGTAAGTTGGTTTCATTTTCAACCACTCCTTATTTGCTGTTGCTATATTATACGAAGCGTAAAGAGATGTGAGAGCTATCTCTTATGTATTTTTAGTGAATATTCAACTTGCTCTGTTGTTATGTTTATAGAAATTTATGAATAAAATGCACTAAACGACTAATGCCCATTTGATGAAGTAAGGGGTGGAATTGTGCAGAAAGATATAATGTATAACACGGAGATGGATGAAACATTAAAAATTATAGATAAAGGATTAAAGAAGACGACGAGCCCGAAGCAAATTATTGTAGTAGGGGCCGGCATGGCTGGATTAGTTTCGGCATCTTTATTAAAAGCTGCGGGACATGAAGTGAAGATTTTTGAGGCAAACAACCGGGTAGGTGGCCGCATAGAGACAGTTAGAATGGAAGATACCGGTTTATATTTGGATGTAGGGGCGATGAGAATTCCGTATTCGCATACATTAACGATGGCATATATAAGAAAATTTGGGCTACAGGTAAGCCCTTTTATTAATAGGAATGAGACTGATATTATTTACGTAAACGGCCGAAAAACGACATTAAAACAATATGAAAAAGAGCCAAGTATATTAAAGTATCCTGTGGAAATGAATGAAGTTGGGAAAACGTCTGAGGAGCTATTATTGTTAGCGGTACAGCCTATTATAAATTTTATTAAAAAGAACCCAGAGAAAAATTGGGATGTTGTAGTAAAGGATTTTGGGAGATACTCTACAGGACAATTTTTAAAATATCACCCTTATCAATATAATACTTACTTTTCACCAGTAACAATTGAGATGATTGGCGTTTTGTTGGATTTAGAAGGTTTTTTAGAAAGGTCATTCGTTGAGACATTACGTTTTTTATACATTATGCAAGAGGAGAGCGGATTTTGTGAAATAATAGGCGGTAATGATAGATTGCCAAAATCTTTTTTACCACAATTAGAGGAAGATATTATATATAATCAAAAATTAATGAAGCTACATCAGCATGATAATGGTGTGACAGCTTTCTATCGAAACGAAGAAACGTTTGAATATAGTAGTATTACAGGGGACTTAGTTATTGTTACCATTCCGTTTTCGACAATGCGGTTTGTAGAAGTAGATCCATTTGATTCTATATCTCATGAGAAATGGAAAGCAATTCGTGAATTGCATTATATGCCAGCGACAAAAATAGGAATTCAATTTAAAAGTCGATTTTGGGAAGAACAAGGACAGTTAGGTGGCAGAATTATAACAGATTTGCCAATTCGTTACGCATATTATCCAAGTCATGGAATTGGAGAAAAAGGACCTGCTATAATGTTAGGCAGCTATACATGGTCTTATGATGCGTTGTTATGGGATGGGTTATCAAAGGGTGACCGTATTTATTACACATTACAAAACTTAGCAACGATATTAGGCGGTCAAGTATATGATGAATTCTTATCTGGTATATCAAAAAGTTGGACGTTGGATCCATATGCACTTGGAGGGTTTGCTCTATTTCAGGCAGGTCAAGAATCAGAGTTGCAACCAGCGATTGTCAAACCAGAGGGAAGAATATTCTTTGCTGGAGACCATACAACGTTATATCACGGATGGATACAAGGGGCAATTGAATCTGGCGTTCGTGTTGCGGTAGATGTAAATGAATTAAATGTATAAAATTCAGAAATTTCTTTACTGTATAGTTTGAGATGGATATTATTATATATAAAAGAATTATAAGGAGTGTTGAAAGTGAATCCGCTATTATTCGATTTTCCTTCTGAATTTTATACTGAAAGGCTATTGATTCGAATGCCAAAACCAGGTGATGGTAAAGCTGTATACGATGCCATTCAAGCTTCTATGAAAGAATTAAAACCTTGGATGGTTTTTGCACAGAAAGAGCAAACAGAGGAAGAAGTAGAAGTGAGCATTAGAAAATCGCATATTCAATTTTTGCAGCGTGAGGATTTAAGGTTACTAGTTTTTTCGAAAGAAACAGGTGAATTTATTGCTTCTAGTGGATTACACCGTATTAATTGGGATATACCTCAATTTGAAATCGGGTATTGGATTGATTCAAGATTTAGTGGAAAGGGCTATATGGTAGAGGCTGCAAAGGGGATAACGGATTTCGCCTTTTCTGAACTAAAAGCAAACCGCATAGAAATTCGTTGTGATGCTTTAAATAAGAAGAGTAGAGCGATCCCTGAAAAATTGGGCTTCAAATTAGAAGGTACGTTAGAAAGTGCGAGTGTTGCAGTAGATGGAAATGGATTAAGAGATATGTGTGTCTTTGCTATGACGAGAAATACATATGAAAAAGAAGAGCTGTAAAGAAACGGCTCTTCTTTTTGTGTATTATGGTACAGGATGTCCGTTAGAACTTTCGAAAATTGTAAACCATTGTTGACGGTCTAAGTTAACTTTTGTAGCAAGAGCGGCCGTTTTAACACGATCTAATTTACCAGAGCCAACGATCGGCATCATATTAGCTGGATGTGCAAGTAACCATGCATACATAACAGTATCGATGCTAGTAACACCTAGTTCAGTAGCGACTTTTTGAACGGTTTCACGTACACGTACAGCGCGTTCTGATTGACCAGTAAAGATTTCTCCGCCAGCAAGAGGTGACCAAATCATTGGGTTGATTCGTTTCTCCTGACATAAATCAACTGTTCCTTTTTCAAAATGCTCAAGTTGCAGTGCAGATACTTCAATTTGGTTCGTAATAAGCGGGAAATCTAAGTATGAACTTAACATATTAAATTGTGAAGGTAAGAAGTTAGATACACCAAAATGACGAACTTTTCCTTCTTGCTTTAAGCGTAAAAACGCTTCTGCCACTTCATTTGGATCCATGAAAGGATCAGGACGATGGATAAGTAATACGTCAATATAATCTGTATGTAAATTTTTAAGTGATGCTTCTGCACTTTGAATAATATGTTCTGCACTAGTGTTGTAGTGAGCAACATATCGCTCTGGAAATTTCGGTGATGGGGGAGCGATTCCACATTTTGTGATGATTTGCATGTTTTCACGTAAGGAAGGCTTTAGTTGTAACGCTTCTCCGAACAGTCCTTCACACGTATAGCCACCATAAATATCAGCGTGATCAAAAGTAGTAATTCCCATATCCATACAATCTTCAATGAAAGAAAGTAATTCTTGTTTCGTCATATTCCATTCTGCTAAACGCCAAAAGCCTTGAATAATACGAGAAAATTCGAGTGTTTCGGCCATTTGAACTCGTTCCATTATAGTACCCCCTTGATGAATGATTATTTTTTTGAAAAGGCTTTCTTACTACATATTATTATATAGTTAGAGGGGCGTACAAACAATAAATATGTTTTGCTACAAAAACGATTATTTCTATATGTTATAATGTAGAAACATATAGCTAGAAGGAGAGGACGAAATGATTCCAGTAACAATATTAACTGGTTTTCTTGGATCTGGGAAAACGACATTATTAAATCGTATTTTAACAGAGAATCACGGTAAGAAATTGGCGGTAATTGTAAATGAAATCGGGCAAATTGGTATTGATAATCAGTTGATTATGAATGTTGAAGAAGAAATTATGGAAATGACAAACGGCTGTTTGTGCTGTACTGTACGTGAGGATTTACTCGTTGCGTTAAAACAATTACTGGATGTAAAAGCAGAAGGTAAAATGGACTTTGATGGATTAGTAATTGAAACGACTGGTCTTGCAAATCCAGGTCCTATTATTCAAACATTCTTTTTAGATCCTGTTATTCAATCTGCATACCAAATTAATGGTGTTGTAACAGTAGTAGATAGTTATCATATACATAAACATTTTGAAAAAGGGCTAGAAGCAAAAGAACAAATCGCATTTGCTGATGTTGTATTAGTGAATAAGTTAGATTTAATTGAAGAGAATGAAAAAGAAAATCTCTTACATGAACTTCAAGGAATAAACCCGACTGCAAAGTTAATTCAGTCGATTAACTGTGATGTGGATATTCCATCGTTACTAAAAATTCAAACGTTTAAAACGAAGGATACGTTACAAATCTATCCTCATACAGAGCATAATCATCTAGAAGGTGTAAAATCGTTTGTACTACGTGAAGAGCGTCCGTTAGATTTACAAAAACTGAATGAGTGGATGTCAGCTGTCGTTCAAGAACTAGGAGAATACTTATATCGCTACAAAGGGATTTTATCGATTGATGGAGTGGATAAACGTATCGTTTTCCAAGGTGTGCATACACTGTTTGCTGCTTCGTATGATAGAGAGTGGCAAGAGGGCGAAGATCGAGTAAGTGAAGTTGTTTTCATCGGAAAAGATATTAATAAAGAATGGTTCCAAGAACATTTTGAGGAGTGTGTGAAATAAGTCTGCGTTTATTGCAGGCTTATTTTTGGGACTTAACTAAGTGTTTTGTAGAAAAATACTAGATTGCCAAAAACGAAGGACTAAAAAAACCTGTTTTCACAGGCTTGTATGTTCATCTAAAAGTAACTCCATTACAACACCTACAACAGGGCCTTCATCATCAATATCGCCATTTAAACGGAAGCCAAATGACTCATATAATCCCATTGCGGGTTTGTTGTCTGGATGTAAACTTAAATAAATTGTTTTACATTCAAATTTATTTTGTAAGAATTGAATAAGTAAGCGAAGGAAACGTTTTGCGTATCCTTTTCCTTGATAGCGTTGGTCAATCATAAAGCGGTCTAACCATACGCTTTTACGTTTTTCCCAATACCATCCATACATTGCATATCCTACAAGTGTTTCTCCATCATATAAACCTACTGACGTTCCGTTTCCCTCATATAATGATTCTGCTAGAGAAAACGCATTACTTTCAATAAATTGCTGCTGGTCTTTTGCGACGTTTAAAGCAGCTACCGAACGCCAATTTTTTTCTGTTACTTCACAAATGTGAAGAGTCATAATTCCAACTCACCTTCTAAATTAATATAGCTTAAAAGCTAATATGGATAATTTTACTTGTTATTTTGGTCAAGTCAAGCAGAAACACATAAAAAAGAAGGGGTTGTCCCCAAAATAGCTGAATAGCTACTTTGGGGACAACCTCTTTAATGTTTATGCTTCATTATGCTAATAAGAGCATCTCTATTAGCGAGTTCAATATTTCAATCCACTGCACATTGAGCTCGTTGAAGGGCACTTGGTTTTGTATTGTCTGCTGTATGTAATATCCTACAGGAGAAATTCTGGATTGTGTTTTTAGGAACATATTGATCCTTATATTTATCAATTTGGATAGCTAGTTAAAATAAAGATGCTGGTTTAGGATTTGCTATTGTTACAAAATAGGTAAGGATTATAAAAGCAGAACCCTTATAAGGTTCTGCTTTTATTTGGTGTAATTAATTGTCTATATCTAGTGTAAATCCCCATATAGGTTTTTTTTCTTCAATTAACTCAACATCTGTCCTATTTACTTCCATATGAAATTCCCCACGACCTGGTACAGACATATTTAGTTCGTGTCCTACCTGTGGATTATTTGTAGCAATAACTACTTTGAATTCGCTTGCAGTTAGTACTCCGAAATTATGTCCTTTATATTTTGCGAATAATGTAACATTATAGGCAGCATCTAAATCTGACTTTTTAACTTGTTTTATCAATAGATTATTATCCCACGCATGAGGTATAAACCCATTTTTTAACTCCGCAATGTCTCTTGAAACAATATTAATGAATTCACCATCTTCTTTACCTAAAGAATACTCTTTGCCTTGATACACCCCATATAAACCTTTTCTAATCACAAAAAACAACCTCCATTATTTATTTTTGGTAGCAGGTATAAATCTATCTAAATCACTACTAAATACCCCTACCAATGTCTCTTCTCCATTAAGAAAAAATAGCTATATTATATGAGAAAATTATGGATGAATCTAATGTAAATGTGAAGTGGATATAGAGTTTTTATGAGCATGAAAAGATGTAGTTTCAATTGAAACTACATCTCTAAAATGAACTACTCTTGATTCTTAAAGATTTTCTCATCCATATTAAAGTTAAAATAAAAAACTGTCTCCAAAAGGTCTTATTTAAAGACCTTTTGAGACAGCCTCTTCTTATCAAAAGTTGGTTAGTTAGTAGCTTCTTTCAATGTGTTTACGTTTTCTTCCATTAAAGTGAAGTAATCTTTATTGCTCTTCGCATCATCTTCAGAAATAGTAGCTAAGTGATTTAAGCGTAAAATCTTTGTACCTGTTTCTTTTTGAATAACGGATGCTACTTTTGGAGTAGAAAATGTTTCAAATAAAATATATTTTAGATTATGTTCTTTTACTGTTTTTGTAATGTCAGCAAGTTGTTTTTGAGATGGTTCATCAGAAGCTGAAATACCGGCGATAGCAATTTGTTTCAGGCCATAGCGTTGTTCCCAGTATCCATAAGCCGCATGAGAAACTAAAATATCTTTCGTTTTTGCATTCGCAACTGCTGCTTTAAATTGATCATCTAAATCAGTAAATTTTGTTTGAAGTGCTGCAAAGTTTTTTTCGAACTCTTGTTTATGGTCAGGTTGTAATTCTACAAGTGCATTTTTAATTTTTTCTGCTTGTTTCATTGCTAGAGTAGGGTCTAACCAAATGTGTGGGTCTTTATCGTGATGATGTTCATCCTCTTTATGGCCCTCTCCGTGATCATGATGCTCTTCTTCAGTAGAAGTACGCAGTTCAATACCTTTTGATGCATTTACAATTTTAACGTTTTCTTTTTGTAATGATTTTTCCATTTTTTCAGCAAATGGTTCTAATTCAGCGCCGTTATAAACAAATAAATCGGCTTTTGCAACTTGCACTGTTTGTTTTTGACTTGGTTCAAATGTATGAGAATCTGCACCAGGTGGGTAAATTGCTTCAACAGTTACATAGTCGCCACCAATTTTTTTTGCGAAATCTGCAAGAGGAAAAATAGTTGTATAAACAGTTAGCTTTCCGTCTTTCTTCGCATTACCTTCTTTTGTATTTGAGCAGCCAGTAAAAATTAAAGTGAAAATAAGTAAGAATGAAAGTATAGTCAATCTTTTAGGCATGAAGTTCTCCTCTTTTCTTTTTTTACGGATATATTTTCCCCGATTATAGAAAAAAATATCATTTTAATACAAAACGGAATAATTACGTTTTAGTTTGCGAACTTAGTATAATACATCTTTTATAAAGTTGCAATAAATAATAATCATTCCGATTTGATTTTGTTATAAAGTTGTCAAATATAGATGTGTTATTTTTGCGGATACATGCATATGTGACAACGCTGTGTTCATATATATGAAAGGAGGGTGTAGAGGGGGATGAGTGCTTGGGTTACTTAATGGAAGCTATTTTATTGATATTAGCGGTAGTATTACCGTTAGCCGTAGTCTTAATTTTTTTAAGAAGATTAATAAGTAATTTAGGAGATGCATCAACAGTCACAAAATTACGAGAGAAAGATGAGAAAAAAGAGTGAGTAAAGCACTATGCGTACGCATAGTGCTTTACTTGTGGTAAAATGAGAGAAGGAAACTCCTAAAAGTTGTATGTTACTGAAGGAGAGAAAAGTAAAATAAGAGGTATATGCATATATGAATAAGCGAACAGCGTTAGTACTTGGTGCAAGTGGTTTAGTTGGACAAGAGATAACGCGTCTATTACTTGAATCAGATTACTACGATTCGGTTACTATTTTTGTAAGAGAACCAATGCAATGGCAACATGAAAAGTTACAGCAAAAGCAAGTAGATTATTTGGCATTAGAGGAATATAAAGAGTTCTTTGCTGTAGATGACGTATTTAGTTGTCTTGGAACAACAATTAAAAAAGCAAAAACGAAAGCTAATTTCAAAAAGGTAGATTATGAATATACGTTACGAGCGGCTTGTTTAGCTGAAAAACAAGGGGTGCAAAATTTCCTTGTTGTGTCCTCAATGGGAGCGAATCCTAAATCGTTTTTCTTTTACTCACAAGTGAAAGGAAGAATGGAAGAGGAATTGCAAAAGTTAGTAATCGGTGGTATTCACATTTTTAGGCCATCTTTATTAGTAGGAAACCGACAAGAATTTCGCTTTGGTGAACGAATGGCGGAAAAATTATCTCGTATGATTCCTTTTATATTTAAGGGGGCATTCAAAAAGTATAAACCAATTTCAGCTAAAGATGTGGCGAAAGGGATGTATATAACTGCATTGCGAGAAGAATCAGGTATCCATATTTATAATTCGAATGAAATTACAACGATAGAATAAATAAAACCGAGAAGAAAAGCTTCTCGGTTTTATTTATTTGTACTGATTTTCCCAGGCGCCCGCTCGTATTGATACGGTTCTTCTAACTCAAAGCCAAGTTCATTGGCGGCTATTCTTGGGAAGTAAGGATTGCGAAGTAACTCACGTCCGATAAAAATTAAATCTGCTTCGTTATTGTTTAAAATTTGCTCTGCTTGTGCACCGGTAGTAATCAATCCAACTGCACCAGTTGCAATGTTAGCATGCTCTTTAATATGTTTAGCATATTGTACCTGATACCCAGGGTAAACATCGATGTGCGCAGGTACAACAGCCCCAGAGCTACAATCGATTAAATCTACTCCTTGTTCTTTCATCCATTTCGTATATTGTACATAATCTTGAACTGTTAACCCGTCAGGATGATAATCATTTGCTGAAATACGAACAAATAGCGGTCCGTTCCAAACTTCATTTATCGATTCAATGATTTTGCGTAAGAAACGATATCGATTTTCAGGTGAACCACCATATTCATCAGTCCGCTTATTGGTAAGTGGAGAAAGAAATTCATTAATAAGATAACCGTGAGCACCGTGTATTTCAATAACGTCAAATCCAGCTTGTTTGGATCGTACTGCAGCTTGCTGAAAAGCTAATACAGTATCTTTAATTTGGTGTTTGCTCATTTCTATTGGCATTTTCATTGTTTCATTAAATGGAATGGCTGAAGGAGCTAACGCATCTGTTTCTAATTCTGCTTTTCTTCCAGCATGAGCGAGTTGAATGGCAGCTTTTGCACCATTATCGTGTATAAAAGTTGTCGCTTTATGTAAGCCTTCAATTAAACTGTCATCCCAAATGCCTAAGTCTTTATTTGAAATTCGACCTTCAGGTAACACCGCTGTTGCTTCAATCATAACTAAACCAACTTGACCAGCAGCTCTTGTTCCATAATGAATAAGATGGAAATTCGTTACTTGGCCATCCTCGTTTTTCGATGAATACATGCACATAGGTGACATAACAATCCGGTTTTTTAATGTAACGTCTTTAATTGTATAAGGTGAAAAAAGTTTGTAATTCATCCAATAGCCTCCTAGATTGAATTTTCTTACATTGTATCATTCTCGTTTTTGTTTCTCGAATAAAACGCTTATACGAAAAATTTTGTCTATTCGTGTTACAATAATGAATATGAATTGAATTGGAGGATGACATATGTACCAAGCTTATTATGAAAGTGAATTAGGCTTGCTAGAAATTACAGCGAACGATAAAGGAATTACGTCTGTTATATTTGTTGATGAGAGACAAGAAGAACATACAAATGAAATGATAGATCAATGTATAAATGAGCTCGATGAATATTTTAAGGGGAATAGAAAAGAGTTCACAGTCCCGTTGTCTCCTGAGGGAACAGCATTTCAAAAAAATGTATGGGATGCGCTCTATACGATTCCTTATGGCGTAAGTGCTTCATATTTAGATATTGCAGAGAAAGTCGGAAATACGAAAGCTGTACGAGCAATAGGAGGAGCAAATAGTCGCAATCCGATTTCAATAATCGTTCCGTGTCATCGTGTAATAGGAAAGAGCGGGAAACTTGTTGGGTATGCGGGCGGTTTATGGAGGAAAGAGTGGTTATTAAAACACGAAGGTATTTTGAAATGACGTATGGATGGGAAGAGGGATTGTTTTGAAATGTATAAATTGTGGGCAACTTTGCGAGGAAAATCAGTTAAATTGTGAAAGTTGCCAGCGGACTTTGCATACTGAACAGGGTGAAGGAAGTTCGCTAATAGACAAGGAATTAGAAGTATATGTAGGGAGACAATATCCGTATTACAAAAGGAAATGGGAGCTTGAGGAAAAGCGGATTGCTAGGTGGAGCTGGAATGGTTGGGCAGCTATTTTCAATGTAGGTTGGCTCGGATATCGTAAGTATTATTTACCTGCAGCTTTATTTGTAGTGTTATTATTAGCGTGTGATGCGTTTTCTTATTATATGGGCTTCAACGTAGCATTGCCGATCATTAATATGGTGCCTCTTACGTTTCTATTACTCGTTTTTATTTTATTTGGAATGGCGATTTTTGCGAATGGATTATATTATCAATTTGCAGAAAGGCGTATATATCGAATAAAAGCAAGAGAAATTCAAGATGGATCGGTTGAAAAGTACCTCATTCGTGATAGTGGTGGAACGAGTAAAATGGGAGCAACAATTGTTACGATTTTAGCGGTTGCTAGTATTTTTATCAGCCATTTCTTCTTCCCGACTGATCGAGATATTATTCAAAAAGTTCGTACAAGCTCTCTATATGAATATCCATTCTTTTCAATTGGTGAATCGTTTGAAAATTATTTTAGAAATCCGGGTTGGGCATATTATCGTGGCACTGAAGGATTAGAATTGGTAGAGTTCCAAGGGGATAGTCCGGATATGCCAAGGAAAAAGGTTACGATCCAATTTGTTGTTGATTATAAATTGGGTGAGATTGAGCCATACTCACTTATGATTAATGGCGAATCTAAAAATGAGGAAGAATTTTTAAAGATAATGGACGAAATATTTAAAGTTCAAAATCCATTTGACATAGAGGATGGATTACAAGTAAAAGAAAAAGAAAAAGAAGTGGATAGTAGAGCTCTCTATCCGCTTCTTTTTTTGTATATACGAAAATAATATTTGAAATAATCTGAATCTTTTGTATAATAATATGTATTATACTGGCTTTCATTTATCCCGCTTTAATGGGCAGTAAGACTCCCACCTCAAAATTCAGTGGAAGCAAAGAAGTTAGGTGGGGGGGCAACTGCCCATAAAAGCCCGATTGGTTCAACTAATAATCAGTGGGGGATGAAGAACCCCCCACTGATTAAAGTTTCACTTTATACATATAGATTGGGGGAAGGAACAATGAAGAGAAAGGCAACAACGATTGCTGCAGTTGCATTATCGACTAGCATATTAGTTGCAGGTTGCGGAAATGGGGAGAAGGCATCTACAACGAAGAAAGAAGCAGGTAAGGGGGTAGCAGATAAGCAAGTATTAAACTTACTAGAAACAGCAGAAATTCCTTCAATGGATACGTCAAAATCAACAGACTCTGTATCATTCCGTGCCTTTGTAAATGCAATGGAAGGATTATATCGTTTGGATAAAGATAATAAACCAACTCCAGGTATGGCAAAAGACGTGAAAATTAGTGAAGATAAAAAGACATATACATTTGAATTACGTGATGCGAAATGGTCAAATGGTGATCCAGTTCGAGCACAAGATTTTGTATATGCATGGCAACGTACATTAGATAAAGCAACGGCAGCTGAGTATGCATTTATTTTATTTGATGTAAAAAATGCACAGAAAGTAAATAAAGGAGAGTTACCGTTAGATCAATTAGGAGTGAAAGCGAAGGATGATAAAACGTTAGTAGTAGAATTAGAACAACCAGCACCATATTTCCTTGAGCTTACTTCATTCCCAACATTCTTCCCTTTAAATGAAAAATATGTGAAAGAACAAGGAGATAAATACGGATTAGAAGCAGATAAATTATTATATAATGGACCGTTTACGATGAGTGAATGGAAACATGAAAGAAGTTATCAGTTAAAGAAAAACCCTAATTATTGGGATAAAGATACTGTGAAGTTAGAAGAAATTAATGTGAATATTGTGAAGGAAACAAGTACAGGAGTAAATTTATATGATAGTGATCAAGCGGACCGTGTTATTTTAACTTCTGAATTTGTTGATAAATATAAAAAGAATAAGCCAGATGAATTTAAAACGAAGTTAGATCCACGTATGTATTTCTTACGATTTAACCAAAAAAATGCAACGTTTAAAAATCAAAAAGTTCGTGAAGCGATTGATCTAGCATATGATAAAAAAGGAATTGCAAATGTTATTTTAAATGACGGGTCATTGCCAGCATATTTCTTAGTACCTGAAAAATTTACGACAGGACCAGATGGGAAAGATTTCCGTTCTGTAAATAAAAATTTCCGTGACAGTAAAGATAATGCAGCAAAAGCGAAAAAGTTATGGGAAGAAGCAAAGAAAGAACTTGGCCAAGATACAATTACAGTCGAATTACTAAATGATGATAACGGTAGTCGTAAAAAAGTAGGAGACTTTATTAAAGAAGAGTTAGAGAAAAATTTACCTGGTATTAAAGTGAATTTAAAACAACAGCCATATAAACAGAAGTTAGATTTAGAAAAGAAATTTGAATATGAATTCTCTTTATCTGCATGGAGTCCAGATTATCCAGATCCAATGACTTATATTGATATGTTTGTTACTGGAAGCTCATTTAATGAAATGGATTATTCTAATCCGAAGTATGATGAGTTAGTAGCGAAATCAAAAGGAGAACTATTAAAAGATGATAAAGCACGCTGGAATGCACTTGCAGAAGCGGAAAAAATCTTAATTGGTCAAGATGCTGCCATTTCTCCTACGTACCAACAAAGTACCGCATACTTAGAGAAACCATACGTAAAAGGAATTGCAAATCATACGTTTGGTGGGGACTTCAGTTATAAATGGGCATATATTACAAAAAAATAGTATAATAAAAGATGAGTGAATTTTCGCTCATCTTTTATTTGTATAGGAGGAATTAGAGTTGTTAAAAGGAATCAATCATCTTTGTTTTTCAGTATCTAATTTAGAAGATTCTATTACATTTTACGAAAAAGTATTGGAAGGAGAATTATTAGTTAAAGGGAGAAAACTTGCATATTTTAATATATGTGGAGTATGGATAGCGCTTAATGAAGAAATACATATTCCAAGAAATGAGATTCATCAATCTTATACGCATATTGCATTTTCTGTTGAACAAAAAGACTTTGAACGTCTACTGCAGCGATTAGAAGAAAACGATGTTCATATTTTACAAGGAAGAGAACGGGATGTAAGGGACTGTGAATCTATATATTTTGTTGATCCTGACGGCCACAAATTTGAGTTTCATTCAGGGACATTGCAAGACAGGCTTAATTATTATAGGGAAGATAAACCTCATATGACGTTTTATTAAGGGGGCAAAGAAAGTTGCATGCGCTAGTAATTGGTGGAACAGGAATGCTAAAGAGGGTTTCTATATGGCTTTGTGAGCAAGGGTTTCATGTTTCTATTATTGGAAGAGATGAAGTGAAATTAGAAAATGTTAAACGGGAGAGTACTACACCTGAAAGTATCACATGCCTTCCGTTAGATTATCATAATGATGACGGTGTAAAGTTAGCTATTAAAAACACAATTGAGAGGAATGGCCCAATAACATTGGTTGTCGCATGGATACACGCAAGTGCAAAAGATGCGTTATCACTTATTTGTAGAGAATTAGACTTGTCGTCTGAAACATACGATGTTTTTCATATTTTAGGCAGTAAAGCGTCGAGAATAGCCTCGCACAAAATAGGGGGTAAGCGATGTAGCTATCATAGAATAATTTTAGGTTTTATATTAGAAGATACATACGCAAGATGGCTTACTCATGAAGAAATATCGGATGGGGTAATAAAAGGAATTGAAAGTAAATGTGATGAATGGATTGTAGGACGAGTAGAACCGTGGGAATTACGGCCAACATGGTAAGGGGGAATTGAAGTGAAGACAACGGTATATGTAACAAGGCATGGTGAAACGGAATGGAATGTAGCGAAGCGAATGCAAGGACGGAAAAATTCTGCTTTAACTGAAAATGGTATACTGCAAGCTAAGCAATTAGGAGAGCGGATGAAAGATTTATCTATTCATGCGATTTATAGTAGTCCGAGTGAAAGAACCCTTCATACTGCAGAGTTAATAAAGGGAGAACGTGATATACCGATAATCGCGGATGAGCATTTCTATGAAATTAGCATGGGTATATGGGAAGGACAGACAATTGATGATATAGAAAGGCAATACCCAGACGACATACAGTTATTTTGGTATGAACCACATCTTTTTCAGTCAACATCAGGAGAAAATTTTGAGGCTGTTCATAAAAGGGTAATTGAGGGGATGCAGATTCTTTTAGAAAAGCATAAAGGAGAAAGTATATTAATTGTTTCACATGCGGCAGCGGCAAAGCTACTTGTAGGACATTTTGCAGGTATTGAAATAGAAAATGTGTGGGATGATCCATTTATGCATAGTGCTAGTTTGAGTATTATAGAATTTGAAGAAGATAAAGGTGAAGTGAAGCAATTTGCAGATATAAGTCATTTTCAGTAAGCATACAAAAAAGGCCGTGAAAACGGCCTTTTTTGTATGAAAAACTAGCAATTGCGTTTTTTGTACCAGAAGTGATCGAATTTCTTGTTTTTGCAAGATGGGAATTTATGTCTGCCACCTGTGCAGTCGTTCCGTTTATTTCCATCATCACACGAATCGTCGCAAGAGCCACCGTGTCCATTAGGGAAGAATTCGCATTTTTTACAGTAACATCGTTTTGTCCAGTAAAATTTCTTTTCAAAGCGTACACATTTTGTAACGAACGTACAATGCTTTCTGCGAGTGCGTTTTGTAACTAACACACATTCTTTTCTACGTGTTACTTTCGTAACGAACGTCCATTTTTGAACGCGCACACGCGTACATTTCGTAACAAATGTCCACTTTTTAACATGCGTACATTTTGTAACGAACGTACAATGTTTCACGCGAGTACATTTTGTTGTAGGGCAGTTACAATCTTCGCTACACTCTATTTTTGTAGTGCAATCATCATCACAATCAAACGTACTTGGATCTTGATGTAAGAAATCTTCCATCCCCGCACTTTTGATTTCCTCAACAGCTTTTCTAATATCACGTTTCATAGAAATCCTCCTTATCATGTATTCAGGTGAAAAGGTATTCTTTTTCATTAACAGGATATGTATATAGGTATCTTTCTGAACAGGACAAGAGTGTAATTTTATATAAATGGTTGATAGCGGATGTATGGACAAGGCAAAGTGCATACATTGAATGAAGAGAACTGAGAAGGGATGTGAAAATATGCTACCTTCATATGATTTTTTTATTCATCCAATGAACCTAGTGGAATTGAAAAAAGACATTTGGTCAGACAGTCCAGTGCCAGCAAAATTAACTTATGGAAAAAAGAAGTATGACATTGATATCGTATATCGGGGTGCTCATATTCGTGAATTTGAGAAGAAATCTTATCATGTTATGTTTTATAAACCGAAAAAATTTCAAGGTGCGAAAGAGTTTCATTTAAATTCTGAGTTTATGGATCCGTCTCTCATACGAAATAAATTATCTTTAGACTTTTTTCATGATATTGGTGTACTTTCACCGAAATCACAACATGTGTTTATAAAAATTAATGGTCAAATTCAAGGTGTATATTTACAGTTAGAATCAGTGGATGAAAATTTTTTGAAAAATAGAGGATTACCGAGTGGTTCTATTTATTATGCGATAGATGATGATGCGAATTTTTCTTTAATGAGTGAGAGAGATAAAGATGTTAAGACCGAGCTTTTTGCAGGTTATGAATTTAAATATTCGAATGAAAATAGTGAAGAACAGCTGAGTGAATTTGTATTTCAAGCGAACGCTTTGTCAAGGGAAGCTTATGAAAAAGAAATTGGAAAGTTTTTGCATGTAGACAAATATTTAAGGTGGTTAGCTGGCGTCATTTTTACGCAAAACTTTGATGGTTTTGTTCATAACTATGCACTATATCATAACGATGAAACGAACTTATTTGAAGTGATACCGTGGGATTATGATGCGACTTGGGGGCGAGATGTACAAGGGAGACCACTTAATCATGAGTATATTCGTATTCAAGGTTATAACACATTAAGTGCAAGATTGTTAGATATACCTATATTTAGAAAACAATACCGAAGTATTTTAGAAGAAATATTAGCAGAACAATTTACCGTTTCATTTATGATGCCGAAAGTAGAAAGTTTGTGTGAATCGATTCGTCCTTATTTACTACAAGATCCATATATGAAAGAAAAATTAGAAACATTTGATCAAGAAGCTGATATGATTGAGGAATATATAAATAAAAGAAGAAAGTATATACAAGATCATTTACATGAATTGGATTAATTTTGAAAGAGATTGGAACATTATCAATCTCTTTTTTTGTATAATAAAGATGTATTGGTAGAATTGACGTAATATGTACTTAATAAAGAATGGGGTGTGGAAACATGACAGTAAAATGGATTGAGTGGGCAAAACAAATACAATCTATAGCTCAAGCGGGTTTAACGTATTCTAAGGATGTGTATGATATAGAACGTTTCCAACAATTACGGGATATTTCCATTTCGATGATGTCACATTACACTAAGACAGATTGGGAAGTTGTAGAGAAGTTATTTGCAAGCGAGACAGGCTATCAAACACCTAAAGTCGATATAAGAGCAGTCGTTTTTCAAAATGAAAAGTTATTATTTGTGAAAGAAAAAAGTGATGGAAAATGGGCACTGCCAGGTGGATGGGCTGATATCGGCTATACGCCGACAGAAGTAGCAGCAAAAGAAGTTTTAGAGGAGACGGGGTTTGAAGTAGATGATTTTAAACTACTTGCTATATTTGATAAAGAAAAACATCAACCATCGCCTTCAGTAACACATGTATATAAAATTTTTATAGGTTGTAAGATTGTCGGTGGTGAAAAGAAGACGAGTATTGAAACAGAAGATGTGGAATTTTTTGGTGAGGATGAATTGCCTACTTTATCGATTGCTAGAAATACAGAAGACCAAATTAAAAAAATGTTTGCTTATATGAAAGAACCTATGAAAGAAATATTAATAGATTAATAGTGCCTACGCCGATCAAATTGTTGGAATGAAGATATTGGCAGAATGCAACCTTTATGTAATAATGAGATGGTATGTGAAGAAAAAAGGAGATAGAAAATAAAATGTTAGCAAGCATAATAGATCAGTTATTGCAATTTTTTGCAAGCTTAGGTTACTTTGGAGTAGCGTTAGCTTTAATGATTGAAATTATTCCGAGTGAAATTGTACTTTCATATGCGGGCTTTTTAGTTGCAAATGATAAAATTAGTTTTGTCGGTGCAGTTATTGCAGGAACAATTGGTGGTACGTTAGCTCAAATCTTTTTATATTGGCTTGGATACTATGGTGGGCGTCCAGTTGTAGAGAAATATGGGAAATATCTGCTTATTAATAAACACCATTTAGACATAGCAGAAAATTGGTTTAAGCGTTACGGAGCAGGAGTAATCTTTTCGGCACGTTTTATCCCAGTCGTACGTCATGCAATTTCTATTCCAGCAGGATTAGCTAAGATGCCATTAAAACTATTCACACTGTATACAGTAGTTGCGATTATTCCATGGTCAATACTATTTATATATTTAGGTGAAAAGCTTGGTGGAAATTGGCGACATATTAAAGAGTATGCATCTGATTACACACATTACATAATTATAGGAGCGATTCTCTTTATTGCTCTATACTTCGGTTTAAAGTATTTCAAAAAGAAAAAAGCGGCACGTTAAAGTCAATGATTTTTCATTGGCTTTTTTGTTTGTTTCGGTTCTAAAAAAAAGGAGTTGTCCATAATGTGTAATAATAAAGCGTAGCGGAGGAATGTGATGAAAGGGTCACCGTTTATACGTGGAACGATATTTTTAACAATGGCAACGATGATATCTAAAATGTTAGGGTTTATATATGTTATACCATTTACAGCTATGGTCGGTACGAGTGGGTACGTGTTATACACGTATGCATATCGTCCATATACGATTATGCTCAGCATTGCGACGATGGGATTACCACTTGCGGTTTCAAAGATGGTATCAAAATATGATCAACTAAATGATTATCATACGGTTAAGAGAGTGCTGAAAAGTGGAATGGTGTTTATGTTTATAATGGGAGTTATTTCGTGTTTTACGTTATATATGCTAGCTCCGCATTTGGCTAAACTTGTAATCGATGGAAATGATCAAACGGGGAATAGTGTAGCGGCGGTCACTACTAATATTCAAATTGTCAGTTTTGCGTTAATACTTGTACCAGTAATGAGTTTATTAAGGGGCTTTTTTCAAGGGTTCCAATCGATGGGGCCTTCTGCTCTAAGTGTAGTTGTAGAGCAATTTTTTCGGGTATTAACCATTTTGATAGGAAGTTTTGTCGTTTTATATATTTTAAAAGCCTCTATCTCACTAGCTGTTGGTATTTCAACATTCGGTGCTTTTATGGGAGCGGTAGGTGGACTAACTGTTTTAAGTGCGTATTACATAAGGAGAAGAAAGCACTTAAAGAAAAAAGAAATGGCAAGTATACCACAAACAACGAAATCTTTTTTCTCACTCTATAAGGAGCTCTTTACATATTCAATACCATTTGTTGTGGTTGGTTTAGCAATTCCGTTGTATCAGACGATCGACACATTTACAATTAATAAATTGCTTATACAAATGGGATATATGCAAGGAGAAGCAGAGAAGATTAATGCAATAATTGGACTTGTTCAGATGGTTGTACTTATCCCAGTTTCCGTTGCGACTGCTTTTAGTATGTCACTCGTACCTGAGATGACAAAAGCTTATACAGCAGGAAATGTGAAGTTACTGTACAAACATTTTACGAGGACGAATCTATTGGTAGTAGGGATTACAGTACCAGCGACAATTGGAATGATGGTGTTAGCAAAACCAGTATATACTCTTTTATTCGGTGCCGGAAATGATCCGGAGATGGGGCGAATTATATTACAGTATTATGCTCCTGCCTGTATACTATTTTCTCTTTTTACAGTAACTGCTGCGATGTTACAAGGAATTAATCAGCAACAGAAAACAGTGCTAGGATTAGTGATTGGTATTATTGTGAAGATAATTTTAAATATTGTATTGCTACCGTATTTCGATTATGTAAGTTTTATTATTTCAACATACGCAGGTTATACGATTTCAGTTGGCTTTAACTTGTGGATGCTTTCTAAATATGTTATAAAGGCAACATAAGCTTTTTAAGGCAGAGAGCACTCTGTCTTTTTCTTTGTTTATCCCGCTTTAACGGGCAGTAAGATCCTCACCTCAAAATTCAGCGAAAGAAAAGAAGTTTGGTTGGGGGCGGGCTGCCCGTAAAAGCCCGATTGGTGGGGCTGAAAATCAGTGGGGGGATGAAGCCCCCCCACTGATTAAAGTTTCACTTTATAATATTTTTCTTATAAAAACGTTTTCAAAATAATTTTTCTATTGAAATTTAAACGTATGTTTCATATGCTGAGAATGGCGGTTCAAAAACTGTTATGTAAGAGAGGTAGATTCCTACATGTAAAAAGAATCGGGGTGATAGTATGTTAAATATTTATTTAACAGACCGAAACGGAAAACTACAAGAGGTTGAGGAAATGCAAAAGGGTTGCTGGATTAATGTACTTCATCCAACGGAAGAAGAAATTCAATATCTAGTACAAACTTTAAATGTGGACTTAGATTTCATTAAAGACCCTTTAGATGATGAAGAACGCTCTCGTATTGAAAAGGAAGACAATAATACTTTAATAATCGTGGATATTCCAACGGTTAGACATGATGAAGAAGGAAATTCGATTTATGACACGATTCCAATAGGTATGATTGTAATGCCAGATTGCTTTGTGACAATTTGTTTAGAAGAAAATCCAATTTTTGAACGTTTTATTAATCAACGTATTAAAGAATTTTATACGTTTAAAAAGACACGCTTTGCACTTCAGCTCTTATATACGATTTCTACTTATTATTTAAGATACTTAAAGCAAATTAACAGAAAAACAATTGATTTAGAGCACCAATTAAATAAATCGATGAAAAATAAAGAGATTTTCACATTGCTAGGCCTTGAAAAAAGTTTAGTTTACTTTACAACATCATTAAAGGCGAATAAAATTGTAATTCAAAAATTAATGCGTAACAGTACATTTTTAAAAATGTATGAAGACGATCAAGATTTATTAGAAGATGTATTAATCGAAAATAAACAGGCGATTGAAATGGCGGAAATATATAGTCACATTTTAAGTGGAATGATGAATACTTTTAGCTCCGTTATATCAAATAATTTAAACAGTGTTATGAAGCTGTTAACGTCTATTACAATCATATTATCATTACCAACGATGGTCTCTAGTTTCTTTGGAATGAACGTAAAGGTTCCGTTTGAAGGTGAGGCTCAAGGTTTTGTAATTGTACTTATAATATGTGCAACATTATCTTGCGCTTTAGCATTTGTATTTTGGAAGAAACGTTACTTTTAACGGTAAGAAAGCTGCTCTAGCATAGTTGCATAACTGCGCTAGAGCAGCTTTTTTGCTATGAAATCGAAAGTTTCGAATAGAATAAAACCTATAAAATGTAATGTATATGAGAGGGCTGAATTCCGTATAAGTCTTGTTCAATTCATAAAATGGGGTTAAAATTACATATTGTTAATGAAAAGTTGGAGGAAATACATCATGGAATTGTTTCAATTACCGAAAGCATTCCTGCAAATGAATACAATCTTTATCTCCATATTGATCGAAGCACTTCCTTTTGTGCTCATTGGTGTATTTATTTCAGGATTCATTCAAATGTTTGTGACAGAAGATATGGTAGCAAAATGGATGCCGAAAAATCGATTTCTGTCTGTTTTAATGGCTACTTTTTTAGGGATGATGTTTCCGGGGTGTGAATGTGGAATCGTTCCGATTGTTAGGCGATTAATCGGAAAAGGGGTTCCGCCATATGCTGGGATTGCATTTATGTTAACTGGGCCAATTATTAATCCGGTCGTATTATTTGCAACATATGTTGCCTTTGGAAGTAGTATGCACATGGTATGGTATCGTTCTATTGTAGCGATTATCGTAGCAATTATCGTTGGAATTATATTATCATTTATGTTTAAAGAACATCAATTACGAGATGATCACTTCCCAGAAGTGAATCATAAGCGTCCATTACGTAAAAAAATGTGGGATGTATGTACGCATGCTGTTGAGGAATTTTTCTCGATGGGAAAATATTTAGTATTAGGTGCGTTAATTGCAGCGGCAGTTCAAACGTTCGTACAAACTTCAACACTACTTGCTATAGGGCAAGGGCCGTTCTCTTCACCTGCTGTTATGATGGGACTTGCTTACATTTTATCACTTTGTTCAGAAGCAGATGCGTTTATTGCTTCATCATTCCAAAGTACTTTTTCAACAGCATCACTTGTCGCGTTCCTCGTATATGGACCGATGGTGGATATTAAAAATATGTTTATGATGCTTGCGACATTTAAAACGAAATTTGTAATTGTCGTTACAGTTACAGTTACACTTGTTGTTTATGCAAGCTCACTACTCATTTATGCGATGGGGTGGTAGGTTATGTTTCGAGCATATATATTATTAGGTTTTACAATCTTAATCGCGCAGCTTCATATTTCAGGTAATATTACGAAGTATATCAATATGAAGTATGCCTATTTATCAACAACAGCAGCTATTATTTTAGGTTTCTTAACGATCGTTCAAATTATTATCGTTTTCCAAAAAGAACATGAGAAAGAACAAGGAAAACAGGATTGTAGTTGTGATCATAGCCATTGCGGGCATGACCACTCAAAAGATGAGAATACATGGTGGAAAAAAGTATTTTCGTACACATTGTTTTGTTTTCCGATTGTTTCAGGATTATTTTTCCCGATTGCAACGTTAGATTCTGATATTGTTAAAGCGAAAGGGTTTCACTTTCCTGTTGCACAAGCGGAAAGTACAGATCCATTTATGAGAAGGCAATTTTTAAGACCTGACACGAGTATATACTACGGAAAAGAAGGATACCGTGGTGTAATGGAGAAAGGGAAGAAAGAGTTTGTAACGAAAGATAGTGTTACTTTAAATGATGAAAACTTTCTAAAGGGAATGGAAACAATTTATAATTATCCTGGCGAATTTACTGGGAAAAAATTATCATTTAAAGGTTTTGTTTTCAAAGATGATTCTTCTAAAAAAGAACAATATTTCTTATTCCGTTTCGGTATTATACATTGTGTAGCAGATTCGGGTGTATATGGTATGTTAGTGAAAAAACCAGAAGGGGTAGAATGGAAAAACGATGATTGGATTCAAATAGAGGGAGAAATTTCTACTGAATTTTATCAGCCGTTCCATGCGAATATTCCTGTTTTAGAAGTAACGAAATGGAATAAAGTTGAACAGCCGAAAGAGCAATATGTATTTAGAGGAGCCGATTGATCACATCGGTTCTTTTTTATGGACTAAGAGTTCTGAATGTTGTTAATATTAAATGAGTAGTTGTAATAGGCTCATACTGTTCAAGTGTGAATGGGGAAGGGAACTCTTGCCAAACTTCTTTGCTCTAGCCGAATTTTGTGGTGGGATTCTTATTGTCTACAAATAGCGGGTTAAATAATTAAAGAGGTGATAACAATGACTGAAGTAAAGGGAAAAACAGCTAATGAGTCCAGAGTGTTTAAAACGAGCCGAGTATTTCCAACAGATTTAAATGATCACAATACGCTATTTGGTGGAAAGATATTAGCCGAGATGGATATGGTTGCTTCTATTTCAGCAACGAGGCATGCAAGAAAAGAATGTGTCACAGCCTCTATGGATTGGGTAGATTTCTTACATCCTGTTCGCTCTTCAGATTGTGTTAGTTATGAATCCTTTGTAATTTGGACGGGTAGAACTTCTATGGAAGTATTTGTGAAGGTAGTAGCGGAAGATTTAATTTCAGGTGAGAAGCGTATCGCAGCAACGTCTTTTGTTACTTTTGTTGCACTGAGTAAGGAGAATAATCCAGTTCCTGTGCCGCGAGTAATCCCTGAAACAGAAGAAGAGAAAGAATTGCATCGCATTGCAGTGTTACGTGCAGAACAACGTCATATACGTAAGGCAGAGAGTAAGAAAGTAGCTACATTACTAACTTTTTGAATTGAATATTTAGTTGTTAAAGGTATTATAACAGAGCGAAATGTTCTTCATATGAAAAGCGGACACCTAAAAATAGGTGTCCGCTTTTATAGTTTTTCTATCCGCATATCATGTGACAATAACTACTTAGCAGAAGCAAGCAGCACCGACGATGATTAAGAGGATAAATAATACGACTAATAGCGCGAATCCATTACCATGTGCGAAGCCCATTGTTATTTCCTCCTTTTATTTTAAGATACAACATACAATATGCAAATGAGCTATCGTTTGATATGGACATATATCATGCAATGACATATTTTCTTGAATGATATTGTATTAAAAAAGGGAAGATATAGAAATAACAGTAAGTGGAGAAAGGAAAATATCCATGAAACACTTTTTCGTTGTAATCCTTTGTGTAATAGGTGTATTCATTTGGATGAACATCGATGTGGAAATGGGGAAAAAAATGGCTAGTGAATATGAAGTAGGACAAGTTCGATTAGGTGAATTTCAACTGTATACGAACGGTGAAGAGTTATATACGAATTTATTTGAGGATATACGTAATGCGGAGAAGTACATATATATCCATTTTTATATTGTAGGTAAAGATGAAATAAGCAAAGAGTTTTTGCAGTTGCTCGAGAAAAAGGCATCTAGCGGAGTAGAAGTGAAATTGTCAGTCGATCGAATAGGTGGATATAAGCTGAAGAAAAAGGTAATTCGTCAACTACAAAGCAATGGTGTCCAGTTTACGTTTAGTAAAAAACCTAAATTGAAACATTTATTCTATTCGTTGCATCAGCGAAATCATAGACGAATTGTTACGATAGACGGAAAAGTATCATATATCGGCGGCTTTAACATCGGAAAGGAATACCTTGGACAAGATCCGAAATTTGGCCAGTGGCGTGATTATCATGTGCGAGTTAAGGGGAATGGTGCCACGGATATGGAAAGAAAATTTGCTGCTGACTGGAAAGAAGATACGGGAGAAAAAATGCCTGTACATGAAAGTCTACCTGCAATTGGGAATGTAAAATATCAATATTTATTTTCAGATGGAAAAGGGTTATGGGAAAAATATGGAGCGTTTTTAAAGCAGGCTAAAAAGTCTTTAATTATTGCTACACCATATTTTGTACCAAGTAAAGAAATGATGAAAGAGTTAAAAGGTGCATTAAACCGCGGTGTCAATGTGAAAATTCTCGTACCATTTAAAAGTGATGCAGTATTGTTAAAACAAGCTGCCTATCCGTATTTGAGAGAGATGAACCATGCTGGGGCGGAGATCTATCAATATCGGAATGGTTTTTTTCACGGGAAAGTAACAATCATTGATGGAGAAATTGTTGATATAGGTACAGCGAATTTTGATAATAGAAGTTTTTATTTAAATTGTGAATCTAATTGTGTCGTATATGATAAAACAGTTGTTGCTGACGTATGGGATCGACTAAAAGAAGACTTCCATAAATCAAAAAGATTTTCGGAAGAAGATTTTGAGAAAATTAGTAAATGGGATTGGTTTTTAGCAAGAATAGCAAATGTTATAGCATCATATTTATAGCATATAGACAAAAAGTAGGGAGGCACTTTCATGGATTGTATGAAAGAATTGATGAGGTATAGTTATATGCTTATATATAAGGTTGGGGAGTATACAGGACAGGTAAGAGACGAAGAATTAAAGGAGCTATTACAGCATCATTTACCATATATGTTGCAAGCATATAATGAACAAGTGAATTTTCAAGAAGGAGAGAATGTACAGCATATAACTTGTGAACCAATTTTATTTCATTTTCATGAAATGGAAAAGGAAACTGATAGTAAATATACAGGTGATATTTATATTGCAACTTGTTATATTTCGCATTTGAAACGGTTAGCGTTAAAGTTTGCTCAAGTGGCAGTTGAAGTTGCAAATCCAGAATTTCGCTCGTTTTTAGAAAACTGCTTCCTGAAAATGAATCGTTATGCCTATAGTGTATGGCAATATGTCGTGAAGAAAGAGTATAAGATTAAACATGTATATGAAAATGAGAAGTTTGCATAAGAGACTAAGGCGGAAAGATAGGCGCCTTAGTTTTTTACTTTTCGTGGAGAAAAATGACTATATGTACATAGTTATTATCAGAAAATTTACAAATATTTACCGTTTATTTACTATTTTTCAATCTTTCCTTTAAAAATAGAGAGTAATATGGGATTGTACATATTCTATCAAAAGGAGGAAACGCAAATGAACAAATGGGTTAAATCATTAACTGCTATGGCACTTGCAAGTTCTTTATTAATGGTAGGTTGTAGTAAAGGTGAGGACAAGAAGAAAGAAGACGATACAACAACACAACAAGAGGATAAAAAGGATAAAGAAACAAGTGGAACTGAGAAGTCTACGGATTCTAAAGAAAAGAAATAATGTAATAATAGAGCTTCCTCTTTTATGTGAGGAAGCTTTTTTGTTGTAAATTGATTGAGATTATTGAAAAATAGAGAAAGAATGAAAGAGGGGGAAAACAAATGAAAGTATGTATATTGGGAGCAACAGGGCGAGTAGGTTCAAACATAATTAAATTAGCATTAAAAGATTCAGCAGAAGTGACTGCATTAGCGCGTGATTCAAGTAGAGTAGAAATAAATCATGAAAGATTACGAGTTATAGAAGGTAATGTATTAAATGAAAATGATATAAAGAAAGCGATAGAAGGAAGCGATATAGTAATTAGTACACTTGGAACGGATCAAAATGGGACGTTAGCGAAGAGTATGCCACAAATTATAAAGAAAATGGAAGAAGAAGGAGTTCGTAAAATCATTACAATAGGAACAGCCGGTATTTTACAAGCAAGAACAAATCTAAATTTATATCGTTTTCAATCAACGGAATCAAAGAGAAAGTCGACAACAGCAGCAGAAGATCATTTAGCTGCATATAAGATACTTAGTAGTAGTAATTTATGCTGGACGGTCGTTTGTCCGACGCATTTAATTGACGGTGATGTGACAGGTATATATCGAACTGAAAAAGATGTATTACCAGAAGGAGGAGAAAAAATAACAGTTGGTGATACAGCGCAATTTACGTGGAACCTGTGTAGTGAAAACCAATATGAGAATAGCCGGGTAGGTATTTCCTATTAAAAAACCATCCCGAAAATGGGATGGTTAAAAGACGATATAACATACAAATATGATAATCATAATGATTTGGAGAATGGCTTTTGCTACTGTACTGCTTAAAAAACCAACTACAGTAGCAACTCCTACAAGAAAAGCGTCTTTTGGCGCTTTGTTATGCATTAATTCGGTTATAAATACCGCTAAAAATGGTATGATAATAAGTCCGAATGGTGGGAAGAAGAAAGATCCGGCAATGATCGAAATCATTCCGACACGTTCGCCCCATTTAGAACTACCGTATTTCTTTAAGAAATATCCATTTGCAATAAAATCAGCAACGAAAATGAATAGTGTGAAAATAGCTTGAATAATCCAAAAAGAAATCGTTAGTTCTCCGCCATTTATACCAAAATGGTAAATGAAATATCCAGCCCAGACGGCTAGGATGCCCGGGATAATAGGATAAATAAAAGCTAGGAATGAAATAATGAAACAGGCAATGATACAGATTGTTAAGAAAACAGTCACTTTATAACTCCTTTTTTATATCTAATTTATGTACAGCAATTTTTTTCACTTGATGTCCATCAAGTTCTAATGCCTTAAATTGAAAACCGGCATATTCGATGGAGTAGCCAGCTTCAATATTTACGTCAACTGCTTGCGATAATAGCCAGCCTCCAATTGTATCTAAGTCGCTTTCATCAATATGTAAGCCAAACATATCATTTACTTCAGAAATAAGTACTTTTCCATCTAGAACAGTAAGTTTAGGCGTACGTTTTTCAATCATAGGTGATTCATCTGCATCAAACTCATCTTGAATTTCTCCAATGATTTCTTCGAGAATATCTTCCATTGTTAAAAGGCCAGCAGTACCACCATATTCATCCATGACGATTGCCATCTGAACGCGATTCTTTTGTAGATGAACTAACGTTTTGCGAATGGGAACAGTTTCAAAGACAGTTAGTACTGGATGTATGTAAGATTCAAGTGGCTTATGAATGCCTTTCGTTTGATCATGAAATACTTCTTTCGTATTGATCATACCGATAATATCATCTTTATCTTTTTCGATGATAGGATAGCGTGTATACTTTTCAGTTGCGACGATATCCATATTTTCTTCTAACGTATTTTCAGTAGATAAGCAAATCATTTCTGTACGAGGGACCATAATTTCTTTCGCAACTCGATCATCAAATTCAAAAATATTATTTACATATTTATATTCGGCTTGATTTATTTCGCCGCTTTTGAAACTTTCACCTAAAATGAGTCGTAGTTCCTCTTCAGAATGGGCCAGTTCATTTTCTTTCGCAGGTTCTAAACCGAGTAGTTTTGTGAAAAAGATAGCCGTACTATTAAGTAACCAAATGAACGGATACATAATTTTATCAAATAAAATAAGTGGTCGTGCAAACTTAAGTGTGATTGCCTCTGCTTTTTGAATTGCAAAAGACTTTGGAACTAATTCACCTAATACAACATGGAAAAATGTAATTACGCTAAAAGCGATAATAAAGGATAAAGTATTTGCCATTGTTCCAGTAATATTAATCTTTTCAAAGAGCGGTCGTAGTAAATGTTCCACAGTCGGTTCACCAAGCCAACCAAGCCCTAAAGAAGTGATTGTAATCCCGAGCTGACAAGCTGATAAATAAACATCTAAATTAGATATGACACTTCTTGCAGCTAAAGCTTGTTTATTGCCTTCATTTGCAAGCTGGTCAATTCGACTTTTTCGTACTTTTACAACAGCGAATTCTGATGCAACGAAAAAGCCGGAAATAAGGATAAGTACAATGATGAGAAAAATATTTAATATGTCCAAGTGTATTCTCTATTCCGTCGCTTGGAATAAAGATGTCACCTCCTGCAATTATGTTATACTTTTATAATAAATCCAAATGAAAAGAATAGTCAAAGAAAAAGGGTAAATATTGGTATGTTTCTGCAATGGTTTTTGAATTTGCTGTTATTTTGTCCGCTATACAAAAGGAATAACCCCCTACTTTCAGATTATAGAGGGTTATTTCAAATTAAGGTTTTGGAATACTTCTCGTTAAAGCGTATGATTGTTGTTTAAAGTAGTTTGTCGTCCACAGTGTTTGAAGGAACGAGAGTATGCAATACGGGATATACAAAAGCAATAAGCTAATTGTAACAATAATAGGTGCATTCCCGCCGAATTGAACGATAAATTGCAATAGTCCACTTGCGTGAAAAATGCATTCCATAAAAACGAATGAAAGTATAATGGAACCTAAAATAGATTTATGATTCGAAGTAAGTGCCAAAAACAATGTATCTACAAGGAAAGAAGATTGTTTTATTTCATATTCATTTGTATTACTTAAGAAAGGAATCCATTTTTTTATTGCTTGCATAACGATAATCATGGAAGTACTACAAACGATGATAAAAGATGAGTAGTAAGGAAGCTTTATAAAGTTTGCGATGTATAGGAGTAGTAATAAGACTGAGCATTGTAATAATACAGTACAAAAAGAGTACGGTATCCATCTTAATAAAGAAGTGAACCTCTTTACCGAATGAGGTGCTTTAAAAAATAAATGGCCGATGCCTAAGCTGATGAAGAATCCAATCGCTAGAGTAAAGGTAAAACGAACAATCGATAAAAAATATACTTCCCATATGTAAGGGAATAACGGTGTTGAATGATTAGCAGTATGTACCATCTGATTTGCTGAGAAAAAGATAGATTCGTGCATCCAATCAATCTTTGGAACTGTCATCGAAGAAAGTTGTGCGAAGTTATGGAAAATGCTTATAAAGCCGGTGATGTATGAGTATTTATGTGTAATGAATAAAGTTGGAATAGGACTAATGATAAATATAATGAGAACACCAACGATAAATTTATATATATGTGAGCGCAATAAAGACATGTAATCACCTACTCTTTGAATATTCAGAAAATTCTTATTCTTATTTTAGCTTTTTTCGGAGTAAGTTACAATATATTTTTCTTAAAGAAGTTTAGTATTGTAGTGGATAGAATTGAATGAAACGTGAATAAATTATGACAAGAAAACGAATAATTTTCAGAAAAATAAAATAAATTATTTATTTTTTTCTGAAAATATAATATAGTTATGGCACAGAAAGTATTTTAACATAAGGAGGCTGTTTATGAGGATTAAAGGGAATTATGTGCCGAAAAGGGAAGTTTTATTTTGCTCAAGTTCAATTACAGTAGGGGAAGCGCTAGAGCATTTAAATAAAACTGGTTATCGTTGTGTACCAGTTTTAGATGAAAAAAAAGAGAAATATTTAGGGAATATATATAAAGTAGATATTTTAGAATATAAAGGTTCACTGGAAGAGAGTGTATTACAACTATTAAACGATAAAGAAGGATATGTCAGAGAAGATTCTTCGTTCTTTAAAGTATTTTTTACAATAAAAAAATTACCTTATTTATCAGTAGTTGATGAAAAAGGAGTCTTTCTTGGGATTTTAACGCATAAAAAAGTTTTTGAGCTATTAGAAGATGCTTGGGGCGTTCATTCTAGTAAATATTCTGTCATGATAGGGACACAGGATTATAACGGGGCCATTCAAAAATTATCGACTGTATTAAAAAAATATACAGGTATTCAAAGTTTAATGACTTTTGATAATGATGCCTTATTAGTTCGTAGAATCATGTTTACATTAGGAGAAGAGTTTAACGATGGTGAATTAGAGGTGTTATTGAAAGATTTAGAAGATCACGGATTTAGAGTTGTGTATGTGGAAGAGATGAAAAATCCACGTGAAGTTGAAACGATAGAGTAACATGCAAAAGCCGTCTAATTTTGAAGTGGACGGCTTTTGTTATGTTACATGTATAAAGTTATTTAAAAATAACGATAGGATAATAAGTGAGGCTGAAACAATATTTATGTAAAAGAATAAAAAATGTAGATAATTTTGATTTTCAAAAAAATCAATTTGAAAATATGTTTTTATTTTTCAACTAAATATGTTACTATATGTGTGATAAAAACAAAGAGGTCTGACAACTATACTCCACGTAATACCACTCTAATGAGTTAAATATTCAAAAAAATCAAAAATTAATAATTAGAGTAAGAATAAGGGGAATGGAGAAATTATGGAGAAAGACACTGCTTTGTAAGGGGCATATTTTATCAGCTTGAGCAGAGAGGAGGATGCATAGCATATTGTGAAAATAGAGATAAACAATGAAAAAGTGCTATGCAAATGAAAAGCATGAAGGGACGTTTAAGGCCAGGTGATACGGTAGCAATTGGTTTAATGTTATTTGCACTATTTTTAGGAGCAGGAAATTTAATTTTTCCACCAGTTTTAGGGCAACAAGCTGGAGAGAATGTTTGGGTTGCCACAATTGGCTTCCTTGTAACGGGAGTCGGATTACCCCTATTAGCTGTAACAGCTGTCGCGTTTGTAGAGGGGGACTTGAAAGCGCTATCTTCTAGAGTTCACCCTATATTTGCGTTTGTTTTCCCATTAATTAGTTATTTAGCGATTGGACCTTTTTTCGCGATTCCGCGTACGGGAGCTGTTTCATTTGAAATGGGTATGAAGCCATTTTTATCAGAAGCATTAGTTTCCGAATGGTACATGCTATTTCTTTTCACGATAATTTTCTTCGGAATAACGTGGTATTTATCTTTAAATCCATCAAAATTAGTGGATTGGTTCGGGAAATTTCTTACACCATTGTTAGTATTAATTGTTGCTGTAATTGTCGGAAAGGCAATTGTTGATCCGATTGGAGAACCAGCTGCACCGCTAGAGGCATACAAGGAAAATGCTTTCTTTGGTGGATTTATTCAAGGATATTTAACGATGGATGCAATTAGTGCGCTTGTATTTGGAATTGTAGTTGTACAAGTTATCCGCTCTAAAGGAATAAAAGAGAGTAATCAAATTGCAAAAATAACAGTAGTATCAGGTATTATCGCTGTACTTGGTTTAACGTTAATTTATTTATCACTTGCTTATCTTGGTTCAACAAGTACATCACTTGGGGTATCAGAGAATGGTGGACTTATTTTAACGAATGTTGTAAATGAGTTATATGGAACAAGTGGTAAAATTTTATTAGGACTTGTTATTGTACTTGCTTGTTTAACAACTTCTGTTGGATTAACATCAGCTTGTGCTGGCTTCTTTACAAACTTATTCCCAAAACTTTCGCATAAAACGATTGTAACAATGGTATGTGTATTTAGTTTAATTGTATCTAACCTAGGTTTAACACAATTAATTGCAGTTACTTTACCAGTGTTAATGATCATTTATCCAGTTGCAATCGTATTAATTGTACTTTCTTACTTCCATAAATGGATTGGGAAGCGTAATACTATTTATATTGGAGCTATTTTAGGTGCATTGTTAGTTAGTTTCTTTAACGGTTTAGAAAGTGCGAATATTAAAATTGAAGCGATTTCTAACGTGTTACAAATGTTACCATTATATAAAGAAGGAATAGGATGGTTAATCCCGTCATGTATCGGCGGCATTCTCGGTTTCTTCTTCTATAAATCAAATGAATCAAGTGAACTACAAAAGAAAGGTGCTTAGGCGCCTTTCTTTTTTTAAAGGGGATTTTTTTGTTTTGTCTAAGTAATAAATGAAGGGAGTGATAAAATGGCTAATTTTGAAGATTTTTTAACTTTGGATTTACGGATTGGGACTGTAACACATGCAGAGGAATTTAAAGAAGCGAGAGTTCCAGCGATTAAACTAGAAATTGATTTTGGAGAGCTTGGAATGAAGCAGTCAAGTGCTCAAATTACGAAGAGATATAACCCGGACGATTTAATTGGTCAGCAAATCGTTGCTGTTGTAAATTTCCCGCCAAAACGTGTAGCTGGATTTAAATCAGAAGTGCTTGTTTTAGGAGGAGTACCTGAAGCTGGTGATGTTGTATTACTGCAGCCTAATATGGAATTACCAAATGGAACAAAAATTAGTTAATGTAAAGGCGGGAGAACATGGATATTGGACAAGAATATTTACAATGTGCCATTTCAAATTTTAAAGCAACAAAGAAACAAGGGGAACGGGTGCTTTCACAATTATCATATGAACAGATTGAATGGTCTTCTCATGAAGAAACAAATAGCATAGCAATTATAATTAAGCACTTGCGCGGTAATATGCGTTCTAGATGGACGGATTTTTTAACATCTGACGGTGAAAAAATAGATCGTAACCGAGATGCTGAATTTGAAGGTGGTTATTCTTCTAAGGAAGAGGTACTCGCAGCATGGAATGAAGGATGGGAATATGTTTTTAAAACGATGAATATGCTAACGCCGGAACATTTATTACAGACGGTATATATTCGCGGTGAAGCGCAAACTGTTATGCAAGCAATTGAAAGACAAATTTCTCATTATGCTTTGCACATAGGCCAAATGATTTATATCGGTAAAATGTTAAAAGAAAATGATTGGGAATGTTTAAGTATTCCTAGAGGAAAGTCTAACTTTCATTTAGAGAAAAAACGTTCAACATAATAATATGAAAGAAACCGATATAAAATTGGAAGTAAGAAAATAAGCCAAATGATAGCTGGCTCTGCAGTCATAAGAATGCTACCAACAATCAGCCCATATATAATAAGAAAGAAATTAATAAGTGTATTCACAGGGATAAATCGTGAGAGAAACACTTGCTGTCGTTTAAAACAATCACTATGAAATACATAAAAGCGGAAGTACCATGTGGTAGTAATAAGATCTTTCTTTCGCGTAATTCTTTTTTTGCAGTTATGACAGATGAACGGTGGTCGCATCTCATTACACTCCATTTTTTATATTTGTAATAGTGTAAGACAATAGTAGGTATAAAGTGTATATCCCTATATATGCTCCTGAAATAAGAAAAAATGGATTTAATAAAATTCCATGAATGCTTGTCATAAAAACTAAATCTTGCATTAAAACATCATATATATGAATAGAAATAATTGTACCGAGTACATAAAGTGCGAAGTACGCTGAAATATGTAACACAACGCGGATTGTAGAATGCTTAGCGAGCCAATAAAAAATAAATGATAATACAATGGGTAATGTTCCTATTAGTAGCTTCAATTCATTTCACCTCATTAACAATATAGCCTGAATTTAGACGGTCTATTCTCTAGAGCTTGTACATAACTTGAAATAGAGAGGTGATAGTATGAATCGAGGCTTTTTTTATGTGAAATTCACGAGTGTACGTAAGTTAGTATTATTTATTATTGCTACAGTACTAGCGACTTTTTTTCTTATTAGTATGATGGTAACCTCTATGAAAGAGACAAAGTCAACGTATTTATATAATTGGTTAAATGAGTTATCAATGAATGGTTACATGTACGTTCTTGGGAAAGAGAATCATTATTTTACACAGGAATATCGAAATTTAAATCAAGATTTTTCAATATCTTCGTTTCTCTTTTCTATGGCTACGAATATTCGTTTTAACGATGTACGCAGTTTTGTCGGTAAAGAGCTACCTGGTTTCGGTAAGTACGATACAGAAATTGTTATTGCGGGTGAAGGAACAAATTATTCTAACTTGCCTATAGAGTCGAGCGTTCCACTTGAAGAAGTAGTAAAAGAACGGACTGGAGAAGGTGGACAGGCTCAAAAGCCGGATACGAATAAAGAGAAAAAGCAACCAGCTCAAACGACAGGAAAACGACAAGTTGCATTTATTTATCATTCGCATAGCTGGGAATCTTATTTGCCATTATTGAATTTAACAAATGATCCAAATCCGAATAAAGCAACAAGTTCCGTAACGAATATTTCAATAGTCGGCGACCGATTTCGTGAACAATTAGCAAATGAAGGAATCGGAGCAACTAACGACAAGACTGACGTTGGGCAAAAGTTGATTAGTAAAGGGTTAAATAGTAATAGTTCTTATAAAATGTCACGGGAAATTGTACAAGAAGCAATGGCCGGCAATAAAGAATTACAATACTTCTTTGATCTACATCGTGATAGTGCTCGGAAAAATGTCACGACAAAAATAATCGGTGATAAATCATATGCGAAGCTTGCGTTTGTAGTAGGGAAAGGTAACAAAAACTATGAAAAAAACTTGCAATTAGCAACGGCATTACATGAGACCATTAGTAAGAAATATCCAGGCGTTAGTCGTGGTGTCATTCAAAAAGGATTCCAAACAGGAAATGGTGTCTACAATCAAGATTTGTCAGGACAAGCGATATTAATTGAAGTTGGTGGCGTAGATAATACAGAGGAAGAACTAAACCGATCGATTGATGTACTTGCTAAAGCGTTTGGTGAATATTTTTGGCAGGCAGAAAAGGTGAATGGATAAAGTGATCTTAAATTAGTGGGAGAGTCTGAAAAACGTGAGTGTAATGCTTGCGTTTTTTTGTAATGATGAGACGTCACAGAATAGACATAATTTGTCGTTGTTATAGTAATATCGAAATTTGTCAAATTATACTGGGAGATTTATAAAGGGATTTTCGGGAAAGTAGAGAAAATCTTTTTACAAGGAAAGCTTTTTATTATGAAACTGGTAGGGTGATTGAAGTGATTAGGGAAATCCAAATAGAAGATGCAGCATCATTTTTGCAATTAAGTAAGCAATTAGATAAAGAAACGAAATTTATGTTATACGAACCAGGAGAAAGAAAATTTACAGCCAAGCAACAAGAACAAATGATTCATCGCTTTATAGAAAATAAATATACAACAATATTCGTAGCAGTTGAAGAAGAGAGAATAGTAGGATTTATTTTAGTGAATGGAAATCATATTCAAAGAAAGCGACATGTAGCAAGTATTGTAATTGGTATTTTGCAAGAGTATAGCGGGCGAGGTATTGGGACTAGATTGTTTAAAGAGGTCGAGAAGTGGGCAAGATTACAAGATATATGGCGTTTAGAATTAACGGTAATGGCCCACAATACAAGAGCTCAGGCACTATATACAAAAGTTGGATTTGAGAAAGAAGGTGTCAAAAGAGCTTCTCTTATTATCGATGGAGAGAACATCGATGAGTATGAAATGGCCAAATTATTAAAATAAGAGGTCGTTATATGAAAAAAAGATGGATACTACTTGGTATCGTAGCGATGATACTCATTGTTGGAGTAGCAGGAGTCAATTATAAAATGTATAAGGATAAGCAGGCACGCGAGGTAAATGTAAATAACATATTTCCGAAAGCGAAAGAAACGATTGCGAATATGGATGGGGATATTGCGGTAATTAGTAATCCGAATTCGATGCTTGTGCTTGTGAATAAAAATAGGCGTTTACCAGATGGGTATAAACCGCCAGATTTAGTTATTCCGAAAGTGCGCTACTCAAGTGAAGGTGATCAAGAAAAGAAAAAAATGAGGAAAGAGGCAGCCGGTGCGCTTGAGGAAATGTTTCAGCAAGCGGATAAGGAGCGTGTTTTCTTATTTGCAGTTTCTGGATTTAGATCTTTTGATCGACAAAAAGCGTTAAATACGATGTATAAAAAGCAAGATGGAGAAGCAAAAACAGCGATGTCGAGTGCAGTTCCTGGAACGAGTGAACATCAAACGGGGCTTGCTATGGATATTACATCGCAATCTGCTAAGTTTCAGTTAGAGACAATTTTTGGTGAAACGAAAGAAGGGCAGTGGCTTTCTGAAAATGCCCATAAATTTGGTTTTGTCATTCGATATACGAAAGAGAAGGAGTCGCTTACTGGTTATCGATATGAACCATGGCATGTAAGGTATGTGGGGAATCCACAAGCTACATATTTATATGAAAATCAACTCACGCTTGAAGAAGTAGCGCAGTGAACAATTGAGGGGAGAGAAGGGTTATGACGGTGTTATATAATAAAAAAGTACACGCATATGTGACAAGAGAAAAAGAAGGAGTTATGCAACTGCTTGTTTTTAAACATCGTGATATACCTGAAGCTGGTATACAAATACCAGGAGGAACAGTGGAAGAAGGGGAAACATTAGAAGCAGCGATTTTACGTGAAGTACAAGAAGAGACTGGATTACGTCATTTATGCATAGAACGATTCCTAGCTGATTACATCATACATGTGAAAGAAAAAAAGGAATATCAAAAACGCCATTTCTTCCACGTAACATTACTAACAGATGTAAAAGATAGTTGGGAACATATTGTAAGTGCCGGTGAGGAAGATGAAGGCTTAGTATTTTGCTACGAATGGATTGATATTGCGAAATACCCTGAATTAGCAGGGAAACAAGGTGAGTTTTTACATTTGTTAGATGAAGTATATGTAAAGTAAGAAAAGAGTCTGAAGCGGACGTTTATACGTTTCAGACTCTTTTTATTTTTCAGGAAATAAAAGGTTTTTATATTGGTAAGTTGAATTCTTATAGAGGGATTGTAGTTGTATATGTGAGGAGCGGAGAAAATGAAAAAGTAATAGAGAAATGCTATCAATAAAGGGTTATAGAAGGAGAATGAAAATGGAGATGCAGTTCAATACACTATTACAAAAAGAATTAACAATTCATGATATACAAAGAGCGATGGAAGATGGAAAGTTAACTTCAAAAGAACTAGTTATGTATTACCTTCATAGAATCGCAAAGTATGATCAAGATGGACCGGAAATTAATTCTATTTTAGAAATCAATCCAGAAGCCATCTTTATTGCTGAAGCGTTAGATTATGAAAGAAAGATTAAAGGTAAAAGAGGTCCATTACATGGTATACCGGTTTTACTTAAGGATAATATTGAAACGAATGACTCTATGCATACAAGTGCAGGTACAATTGCGCTAGAACAACATATAAGTAGTGAAGATGCATTTCTCGTTACGAAGCTGCGAGAAGCAGGGGCAGTGATAATCGGGAAAACAAATATGACAGAATTAGCAAATGCAATGTCTTTTGAAATGTGGGCTGGATATAGTGCAAGAGGTGGTCAAACAATCAATCCTTACGGTACAGGTGACGATGATATGATTGTTGGTGGCTCAAGTACAGGATCTGCCATAGCAGTTGCTGCTAACTTTACAGTAGTATCGGTTGGAACAGAAACAGATGGTTCTATTTTGAGTCCAGCTGTTCAAAACTCTGTAGTAGGTATTAAACCGACTGTTGGTTTAATTAGTCGTAGAGGTATTATTCCGTTCACATATTCGCAAGATACAGCCGGTCCATTTGCTAGAACCGTAACAGATGCAGCAATCTTACTAGGGAGTTTAACTGGGGTAGATGAGAAAGATGTAGCTACTCATAAAAGTGAAGGGATAGCAGAGCGTGATTATACGAAATACCTTGATGTTAATGGGTTAAATGGAACAAAGATTGGTGTATATAACAACGCACCAAAAGAATATTATGAAACTGGTGAGTATGATGAAAAATTGTTTAAGGAAACAATTGAAGTATTGCATAGTAAGGGTGCGACAGTCGTAGAGGATATTAATATTCCATCTTTTCATAGAGAATGGAGCTGGGGAGTATCGCTCTATGAACTAAAGCATAGTTTAGATAACTATCTTTCGAAATTACCTTCTACTATTCCAGTACATTCTATTTCAGAGTTAATGGAGTTTAATGAAAATATAGCAGAAAGGGCTTTGAAATATGGACAAACTAAGTTAGAAAGAAGAAAAGATTTTCCTAATACGTTAAGAAATCCAGAGTATTTGAATGCGAGATTAGAAGATATATATTTTTCACAAGAACAAGGCATTGATTTTGCACTGGAAAAATATAATCTTGATGCGATTCTGTTCCCTTCTTATATAGGCTCCACTATATGTGCGAAAGCAGGTTATCCGTCTATAGCAATACCTGCGGGATATATGGATAACGGGAGACCATTTGGAATTACGCTTGCAAGCACTGCTTTTCGTGAGGGGACTTTAATTAAACTCGCATACGCTTTTGAACAAGCGACAAAGCATCGGAAATCTCCTAACTTATCATAAATAAATAGGACAGGAAATCCTGTCTTATTTATTTTGTTCATTAAAGTAACATGTTTTTTTGCTTTGTCTTATCATATTTTAATAAGTTAAATGATAAACAAGCAGAGCACAATATAAGGATTGAAGCGAGAATATAGATTGTACGAACACCGAACAAATCGGTAATAATGCCAACACTCAGCATAGAAAGGCCAGAAGCTGTTGAGAGAAGAGCGCCGTGAGCTGTATACATCTTTGATAATAAAGATGGAGCAACGCTGGATTGTAAAACAGTTGTTTGAGAAATATCTCTAATTTGGTAACATGGGCCCATTAGAATGCATAGGAATAGCGCAATAAACCCGCTACTTGTTATACCATATAAAAATGTAAGAATACTAAACAGAAGAGAGCCTATCGCCATAGAGCGTATTAAATTGTTTTGAATGTATGTACTCATTTTCCACGCTAATAGACCGCCAATTAACGTCCCAACATAATAACTTGTATTAATAAATCCCCACCATTCTTCTCCTTTATGAAGGACAGTTGTTACATAAGCCATCGTAATAGCACCGATCCATATCGTCCCTGCAAAAGTTTCAATTAAGTCCATACATGTAACAGTACGGAGAGAAGGGTTTTGAAATAAGAGCTTCCAACCTTCCAATAAAGTATCACCTTTTGAAGAAGAAGGCTCTATTACTCGTTCAGTATGTATGGATTGTAATGAAAAGTGTAGTGCAACACATCCGAAAATCATCAAAATATTATTCATCATGAGTGTAGAAGAAGCACCGATAAGAAGCACAATAACACTTGTAAATGAATAAGCAGCGGCTTGGGCAATTTGTGTGGAAAAGGAAAAAATACTATTTACTTTTACTAATTTTTCTTTCGGTGTAAGGCGCGGAAGAATACCGTATAGTAATGGAGCGCTCCAGCCACTACATAATGAAATGAAAAAAATGAAAATGAATAGTACTACAATGTTTGTGGAAAGGACCGGGAATAATATCATTAATAAAAATAATAGAGCAGTTTTTATCCATTGTAGTGTAAACAGTAATGAATAAGATGGAAAACGATTCATTATAAGTGGTGCAGATGTATTTGCTATAAGATTAGTTATGACTTGTAATAATGGAAAAAAAGCAGTTAATGTAGCTGATTTCGTTGTGATATACATATGAGTTGTAATAATCATTATGTATACGATGTCTGCGAGAGTAATGCATATTTTCGATCCTAAATAGTAAGTCAATGAACGTTTTTGCAATAAGTACACACCCTTTCTGGGGAAAATATGACAGTAGTTATAATAATTATAATTTGAAAAATAAATTTTGAAAGAATTAAATTTTTTGTCACTTTTTGAAAGGGATTTTCATGTATAATGAAGAATATATTAATATAGTATTTTAATAATACTCATTGTAACAGTGAAAATGTACAATAGCTTGTAGTAAGCGCCCACGTATGAGAAAGGGCGGATAAACCATTCTTTTCTTCATATACATATAGAAAATGAGAAAGAAAGTGAGGGTTGCATATGGCTGCTTGGGTAATTTGGTTTATAATAGCTGGTATTTTATTTATTGCGGAAATGTTGTCGATTACATTTTACATGCTTTGGCTTGGAATTGGAGCTGTTGTCGGAGGTCTTATTGCTTTGTTTGTTCCTGAAGCACTACTGTTACAAGTTATTGTTGGTGCGATTGTAAGTTTAACATTGACTTTCTTTACGAAAAGAATTTCAAAAAACTTTCGAGAAGCAAAAGGTTTTACTGATACAGTAGATATGCTTGCAGGTAAAAAAGGGATTGTTATGCAAGCGATTACAAATGAGGCGAACGGCATTGTGAAAGTGGATGGAGATACTTGGACAGCTATTGCAGATGATCCAATTGATGCCGGAGAAAAAGTTATTGTTATAAAGAGGCATAGTACTATATTACAAGTAAAAAAGGAGAGTGAATAAATATGGTAGCATTAACGTTAACGATTATTTTTGCACTAATTGTTGTTACATTTATCGCATTAACAATTAAAATTATTCCACAGCAAAAAGTTGGAGTCGTTGAAAGATTTGGTAAGTTTCAGCGCGTTATGCAGCCGGGATTAAATTTATTAATTCCGATTGTGGATCGCGTTCGCGTATATCACGACTTGCGTATTCAACAAACGAATGTACCACCGCAGAAGGTAATTACGAAAGATAATGTACAAGTGGAAATTGATACAATTATTTTCTATCAAGTCGTTGAACCTGAACTTGCGACATATGGTATTTCGAACTATGAATATGGTGTTCGTAACATTACTTCAGCAACGATGCGTCAAATCATTGGTAAAATGGAACTGGATGAAACGTTATCTGGTCGTGAAAAAATTTCAACTGAAATTCGCTTAGCGCTTGATGAAGCAACAGAAAAATGGGGCGTTCGCATTGAACGTGTTGAAGTTGTCGATATTAACCCGCCAAAAGATGTGCAAGCGTCAATGGAAAAACAAATGAAAGCAGAACGTAATAAACGTGCGATCATATTAGAAGCTGAAGCTGCAAAACAAGATAAAGTCCTTCGTGCTGAAGGGGAAAAGCAAAGTAAAATCTTAATGGCTGAAGGGGATAAAGAAGCACGTATTCGAGAAGCAGAAGGTATTAAAGAAGCAAAAGAATTAGAAGCGCAAGGGGAAGCAAGAGCGATTGAGGAAATTGCGAAAGCAGAACAAAATCGAATTGAATTACTTCGTGAAGCAAATTTAGATGAGCGTATACTTGCTTACAAATCATTTGAATCATTAGCTGAAGTTGCGAAAGGGCCAGCAAATAAAGTCTTTATTCCATCTAATGCAATTGAAACACTTGGTACTCTCGGGGCAATTGGAGAAATCTTTAAAGAAAAACAAGCGAAGAAACTGCCTTTAAATAATACAGAAAAAGAACAATAAGAGTGAAAAAGAGAAATGGGATGCCATTTCTCTTTTTTATTATAGAAAATTCAGAGTATGATATAATGGAATTTTTCGGATATTAAAAAAGGGAGTGAAGAAACATGCAAATACTACTAATACGCCACGGAGAATCAGAAGCTGATATTTTAAACGTACATGAAGGACGAGCTGATTTTGAATTAACAAAAAAAGGAAGAAAACAAGTGCAAAGACTTGTACAGAAAGTGAAAGCAGATTTTCCGCCAGATTTCATTTGGGCAAGTACATTAAAACGTGCTCGCGAAACTGGTGAAACGTTAGCAGAAGGAATTGGGTGCCCAATTCAATTAGAACAGGAATTAATGGAGTTTAATAATGGAGTGCAAGCAGGTCTTTCATTTGAAGAAGCTAAGAAATATCCAGAGCCAAAGTTTCTTCATGACCGATTTGAAAACGGGGAATCATTTATTGAATTTAGAATGAGAATAGAAGGCATCTTTTCTAAAATCGTAACAGAGAATACATATAACCGAATTGCAATTGTTGCACACGGTGGTGTAATAAATAGTCTATTACGTGCGTTTTTCAAAATGCCAATTTCAATGGACTATTATTTTAAAATAGGAGATACGGGAATAAGCTTAATTGAAATTGACGGTGAACAAAAAACGGTACATTTTATTAATGATACGAATCATTTGCACGGGATGTAGAGAATTATGTACAAAGTTGTATTTTTCGATGTTGACGGTACACTTTTAAGTGAGATTGATAGAAGTATGCACGACAGCACAAAGGAAGCGATACGAAGATTAATGGATAAAGGGATTCATGTAGTTGTTACTACAGGGAGACCATATAGCTTATGTTCGCAATTTAAAGAGCTGGGCATACATACAATTATTTCTGCAAATGGTGCACATATTAAGTGTGAGGAAACGGTTCTACATAAATCAGTACTTTCAAGTGAAATCGTTCATGATATCTCAGAGTTTGCAGAATTACATGGTCACGGTGTTTCTTATTTTACAGAGGATTTTGCAATGAACGGAATAGCCTCGGATAATGAGCGTGTAATGCAAGCGCTTAGCGAGACGTTGAATTTAGAGAAGTATCCAGAAAAAAGCAGGGATTTGTCAGAAGAAATCTATTGTTTATGTCTGTATGCAGATGAAATAGAAGCTCAAAAATTTCTTAAAAGATATCCGATGCTTACATTTGATCGTTTTCATAATTACGTTATAAATGTATTGGAAAATAGTAAAGTATCGAAGCTAACTGCAATTCAAAAAGTATTGGAGCATTTAAATATTTGTAAATCAGAAGCGGTTGCTTTTGGTGACGGTAGAAATGATATTGAGATGTTGCAGTATGTAGAATTAGGTATTGCGATGGGGAATGCTGGAGAAGAGTTAAAAACAAGAGCTGATTTCGTTACAAAGAAGGCGAGTGAAGGTGGTATTTTATTTGCCTTAGAGAAGTTTCATATCGTCTAACATACCTTTATTGAAATAAAGGTATGTTAGGATCTTTTATATGCTCACATAGTAAAATATGAACTTGTCCACGATGATGATAAAAGTGTGTAACAATTTCCAGCAACCATTCAAAGCGTGAATAAGAAATACCCCAATAAGCAGTCTTAATTTCTGCTAATTGTTCATTGGAATAAGATAAAAAAGTTTTAGAAAGTAAATCGTAGCCCTGTATCATCGTTTGTTGTATTTGCATAATTGTTTCGGGTGTTTGTTCTTTATAGAAAGTATGTAGCTCTTTTTCTGTAATACCATTTAAAATGAGTAAATCAGCATGGCAAATAAGAGAAAGATGTGCACACATTTCAAATAATGATCGCTTCGAGTGAATTGGTTGTATTTTTAATTCGTCTTCTTTATATTGGTTAAGCATTTGAATAGAAGTATCGACAGCAACTTTAAGTTGATGCAATGCAGATTGTACAAACATTGTAATTCTCCTCTTCTCCGTATATAATAGTTTCTTGAGGGTATTATATCGTACTCAAAATTCCGAAAATTCTAGTAGTTTGACTAGCATATTGAAAAGTATTATATTGTAAAAGGTCATATGAAACGTGAAGTAGAATGGAATGCAATTATTGAGTTAGGAGTTAGACCAATGAGTTTGAAATATGGAAGAGATACAATTGTTGAAGTTGACTTAAATGCAGTAAAACATAATGTAAAAGAATTTAAAAAACGTGTGAATGATGAAAATATTGCAATGATGGCTGCTGTAAAAGCAAATGGGTATGGCCACGGAGCAGTTGAAGTTGCGAAAGCTGCTATTGAAGCTGGAATAAACCAGCTTGCAGTTGCATTTGTAGATGAAGCGATAGAGTTAAGAGAAGCAGGAATTAACGTGCCGATTTTAATTTTAGGCTATACGTCAGTAGCAGCTGCGGAAGATGCAATTCAGTATGACGTTATGATGACTGTTTATAGAAGTGAAGATTTACAAGGTATAAATGAAATTGCAAACCGTCTTCAAAAGAAAGCGCAAATTCAGGTGAAAATTGATACAGGAATGAGTCGCATTGGTTTACAAGAAGAAGAGGTTAAACCATTTTTAGAAGAATTAAAACGTATGGAGTATGTAGAGGTAGTAGGAATGTTTACACATTACTCTACGGCAGATGAAATCGATAAATCATATACGAATATGCAAACAAGTTTATTTGAGAAAGCTGTCAATACAGCAAAAGAATTAGGAATTCATATTCCATATATTCATAGTTCAAATAGTGCAGGTTCAATGGAACTTAGCAATACATTTCAAAATATGGTTCGTGTCGGTATCGGAATTTATGGAATGTATCCTTCAAAAGAGGTAGATCATTCAGTTGTTTCTCTGCAGCCTGCGTTGTCGTTAAAATCAAAAGTAGCCCATATTAAGCATGCGAAGAAAAATCGCGGTGTAAGTTATGGGAATACGTATGTAACGACTGGTGAAGAATGGATTGCCACTGTACCGATTGGTTATGCTGATGGCTATAATCGTCAGTTATCTAATAAAGGGCATGCATTAATAAATGGAGTTCGAGTACCTGTTATTGGCCGTGTTTGTATGGATCAGCTCATGTTAGACGTTTCCAAAGCAATGCCAGTGCAAGTAGGAGACGAAGTAGTATTCTACGGTAAACAAGGTGAAGAGAACATCGCAGTAGAAGAAATAGCGGATATGTTAGGTACAATTAACTATGAAGTTACATGTATGTTAGACAGAAGAATCCCGCGAGTGTATAAAGAAAATAATGAAACGGCTGCTATTGTAAATATACTAAGAAAAAACTGAATCGTTATGATTCAGTTTTTTTTATTTTTGACAAATGAAAAATGCTCTGTTTGTACCGTGTGATTGAATGTCCTTAAAACCTACGGATTCTAGCGAAGAAATTATTTCTTCATTGGAATAACAAGCTTCTTCAAAAGAAAAGTCACTTCTTGTCCAATTATTATCTATGTCATGTTGAAATAGTATAAAGTTCATGACTGCTTTTTTATTGTCATTATCATATGTAGAATCGATTGTACAAACATATTCCGTTTCTGAAATGTGAAAGGACGCGCTCCAGTTTTCTAGAAAACCTTTTTCCATATTCATATCAAATACGAATGTACCCTCACTATGTAATATAGAATAAACATTACGAAAAACACTTTTTAATTCATCTAATTTTAAAATATGGTTTAAGCTATCACCAGTAGAGATAACATAGTGAAATTGTTTATTTATATTGAAATAACGAGCATCATCGACAATAAAGGTTGCGTCTGGCGCGTTTTGACGTGCATATTCGATCATTTGAGCAGAACCATCTATACCAGTTACTACAAAAGAATTATCAATTAATTTCTTAGTAAAGTGACCAGTCCCGCAGCAAAGATCTAAAATATGAGAATGTGGTGGTGCATATTGTAAAACGAGTTTTTCAAAAAGTAGATAAGCCTGTTCAGCATAATGCCCCCAATGTTTATTATAAATGGATGCGAAAATATCATAATCAGAATAAATTAGCTTTTTAGACATATGTATTCACCTCAAAATTCATTACATTATAATAGTCATGCTTCATTTTCATTTCAAAACCACATTGCTTATATAATTTTAATGCGTGGTTATTTTTCGTTTCGACGTCTAATTCAATTGTTGAAACTCCTTTTGTAATAAGGATATGTACCATGGACGTAAGAATATCTTTACCATATCCTTTACCTTGATAGGAAGGATGAACGGCGAATCCTGATAGTATAGTAGATTGCTCTTGTTTAGAAATTGTAATTGTTCCTATCACTTTTTCATCGATAAGAGCACAATACACTTGATGAAAAGGTGAATTCATCATTTTTTGTAACCATATAGAGGTATTTTCTACTGAATCTTCAAAGGCTTGACTGGAAAGATCAATAAGATCAAGAAGTGATTCTGAAGATGCAAGAGTGAGCTGTATAGTATTCTTTGGTGGTTTTTGCACTTCTGTTGCTTGGAACTCCATACTATATTCACTATATAAATAAGGTAACTTCATATGCTTTGCAAATTCTTTCCCAGAAGCAGACTCTCCATTCATAATAAGAAGAGCTTCGTCTGCCCCTCTTAATCGTATTTCTTGCATTGCGGTTTGTAAAAGAGTAGTACCTATATGTTGTTTCCTATAGTTCGGATGAACAAAGCCTAATAACTCAAGTTTGGTAGGTCTTTCAAAGTCATACATACTTAATGCACCGGCTAATTGAGTATCGTCATAGAGTAAAAAGTCATGTATCTCTTCTTTATTACGAGCAGTTAAAAAGTTTACATGTAAATCTGACGAGTAATCAATTTGATCGTGTTGCCCGCAAATATGAGCTAAATCTTTCATTTGCTGAATTTCGTTTACTGTTAAAGATTTCTTTCGTTCAATATTCATTTCACAATCCCTCACCTTCGCATTTAAAAATAGGATGGATGACTTAGCCACTTTTCTAATTCCACACTGCCCTGAACAGATAATAAACGGTACAAATATCGATAGGGACGTCTACATTCTACAAGATTAGGAATAGGCATGATGGTTTCATAACCTTGTTTAAAAGCATGAGCTTCCTTTTCTGTAAATACATATTCTAAGCCGATAAAATCAAATTCTCGAGGAGCAACTGCGTAAGCTTCTGTATCTACTAAACCTGTAATAGTTGTACCATCTGATAAAAACTGAGTAGGGTCCATATCAATTAAAACGAGCGTTGCTTCCTTTGGTACCGATAAGGAAGAAAGTTGTTGTTCAAAAGTAGGAAATGCGTTACGGATGCTCGTGTTATCGGAATAAAACCTATTTACAAGTTCTTTACTGACTTTTAATATGTGAGACTTAAAGTCTTCTAGTAGAACTTGGAAAGTACCTGATGGATTTCCTATAAAATTTGCTTGAAACGAATGAATTTCTGCTAGTCCTTTTCCAAAGCTGAATAAAATTGAATCAGATTGTCCGACAAAGGATTGCAGCGTACTTCCTGTTAGTTTTTCGACACTAACATACTTTCGGCCATTTAAAACATGTTTTTGCAAAATAGTGGGGATGGGCAAGTTAGTATGCTTTTTCAATAATTCGTGTATAAGTTCTAAATGATGGACGTTCCTTGGATCAATTCCGAATAGGTTTTTACATCCCCACCAAAAATCATTATTTGGTTCTTCAGTCATTTTTGAGGAACGAACAATAACTTCTTCAAATGCTGTTTTAACAAGAAACACATCGCTTGCATGTTTTTCATAACCTGGGTGTAAAGTTTGAATAGATAAAATAGGTGAAGCGAATAGTTGTTGTAGCATGAAGTTGCTCCTTTTTCTGTAAATTCTATAAAATCTATAAATTCATTATATAACAGAATATGTTCCAAGTGGATAATGATAGGAATAACATTGAACTTACATACATTCATGGGGAGAAATCAGTGTGTAAATTATATTTTTCTATTTTTGTGCGAATTATCAAAATAATTTCTGTTAATAAATCTATAAAAATACCCAAATGTAAATCTCTTATTTTTCAGTAAATGAAGAGTTAAGTGTTCTTTTATGAGAGTTATAATGTAGGTTATGAAAAATATTTCTCAATAATAAAATGAAGAGAAAAATGTGAAGAAATAGAATAGATTCCTTTATAATAGTTTTAAATTAATTAATATAATTAATTATTAATAATATTAGATAGGAGAGGATATGATGGCAAACGTACTCGTAATAAATTTCCCTGGAGAAGGTCATATAAATCCGACTTTAGCTATTGTAAGTGAGTTAATTCGGCGAGGGGAGACAGTTGTTTCGTATTGCATTGAAGATTATAGAAAGAAGATTGAAGCAACAGGTGCACAATTCCGAGAGTTTGAGAATTTCCTCTCTCAAATTAATATTATGGAGCGAGTAAATGAAGGTGGGAGTCCTTTGACGATGCTGTCTCATATGATGGAAGCATCAGAACGTATTGTTACTCAAATTGTAGAAGAAACAAAAGGGGAAAAGTACGATTATTTGATATATGATAATCATTTTCCAGTAGGACGTATTATAGCCAATGTTTTAAAATTACCTAGTGTCTCTTCTTGTACAACGTTTGCTTTTAATCAGTACATTACTTTTAACGATGAACATGAATCAAGAGAAGTAGATGAAATGAATCCATTGTATCAATCTTGTTTAGCGGGAATGGAAAAATGGAACAAACAGTATGGAATGAAATGTAATAGTATGTATGATATTATGAACCATCCAGGTGATATTACGATTGTGTATACTTCAAAAGAATATCAGCCGCGTTCAGATGTATTTGATGAATCGTATAAGTTTGTTGGTCCATCAATTGCTACGCGTAAAGAAGTAGGGCGATTTCCTATGGAAGATTTAAAAGATAAAAAATTGATTTTCATTTCTATGGGAACAGTTTTTAATGAACAACCTGAGCTATATGAAAAATGTTTTGAAGCTTTTAAAGATGTAGAAGCGACAGTCGTATTAGTTGTTGGTAAGAAGATAAATATAAGTCAATTTGAAAACATTCCTGATAACTTTAAGGTGTATAATTATGTGCCACAATTAGAACTATTACAGTATGCTGATGTATTCGTGACACACGGCGGTATGAATAGTTCGAGTGAAGCACTATATTACGGTGTCCCGTTAGTTGTAATTCCGGTAACAGGAGATCAGCCTTTAGTTGCGAAACGAGTAAATGAAGTAGGGGCTGGAATAAGGCTAAATCGTAAAGAACTCACTTCTGAATTGTTACGAGAGTCTGTAAAGAAAGTGATGAATGATGTAACGTTTAAGGAAAATAGTCGTAAAGTTGGAGAGTCACTTCGAAATGCTGGTGGATATAAAAGGGCAGTTGATGAAATATTTAAAATGAAAATGAATTCGTACTTGAAACTTAAATAAATGCTTGAGGCACACTTACTACAATGGGTAAGTGTGCTTCAATAAAAAATTACATGAAAATCACTATAAAGGTGAAACTTTTGTGTATATAAACTGATATCTTTGTATTAGTAGAGAAATTACGTTAAAATAATACTAAGAAAATATATAAGTTTTGGGGGTAATGAATGAAGAAAGTATTTGAATACGTATTATTAACAATTGGCTCAATTATTGTAGCAGGTTCATTAGAGCTTATTTTAGCGCCTAATGGATTAGTAGATGGCGGGGTAACAGCCATTGCTATTATGGCGAATAAAGTTGCAGGATTGCCGCTTTATGGAGTGTTCTTGGGGATTAATATCCCGATTTTATTATTTACTGCAAAAGTAATGGGAAAGAAGTTCTTTATCCGTACGTCCTATGCAAATGTTGTGACAACACTCGGATTGATTTATTTGAAACCATTTCCAGCAATTACAACTTCTGAATTGTTAATTGTTCTTTATGGAGGAGTTCTATTTGGTGTTGGTGTAGGGATTGTAGTAAAAATGGGCGGAGCAATTGATGGATCAGAAATGTTAGCTGTTTGGATGAATAAACATTTTAAAGTGCCGATTAGTACATTTTTACTTGCTGTAAATGCGGTTATTTTCATCTTTGTTGCCATTTTGTTTTCAATTGAACAAGCGATGTTCTCATTAGCAATTTTCTATATTGTTACGAAGATGATTGATTTCATATTAGATGGCATTAATCAAGGAAAGAGCGTTATGATTATTTCTGGTAAAAATAAAGAAATAGGCGATCTACTTATGGAAGAATTGCAATTATCCGTTACGTATCTACATGGAGAAGGTGGTTTTTTAGGAGAACATAAGAGAATCATTTATTGTATTACAAACCGTTTCATTTATCCGAAAATGAAAGATCTCGTTCTCTCTGTAGATCCAACTGCTATAATTGAAGCGTCTTATTCAACAGAAACAACTGGTGTCAAACGTCCGGGAAGGGCAGCGAGGTCAGAAAAATAGTAAATGAAAATAGCTCCACGTAAGTATAACTTACGTGGAGCTATTCTTATGTAGGGAACCACGCTTTTTTCAGTAATTTGACAACAGTTTTGATACAATCTTCTGGAATACTGCCAAAACCGAGCAATACATATGACTCCTCCCTCACATTATGAACAGAATCGTATGTGGAGAGAGGGTATAACTTAATACGTTCTTTTGCAGCTGAATGAATAAGTTCTTGTTCATTCATCCCGTTATGAACGTGAAGTACAATATGAAGTCCGGATTGTTCACCGAGTATATGCACGTTATTTCCCATTTCGTTTGTAATAGATTTAATTAAAGAAATATGTTTTCTTTTATATAACATACGACTTCGGTTAATATGACGTTCCCAATCACCGCTTTGAATAAAGGTAGCAAAGGTAAGCTGTTGCATGGTAGAAACCGTTTGTTTATACATACCACCGAGTTCTTTATAGGTTTTTAGCAGATGAGGTGGTAAAACGATATATCCCATTCGTAAAGAAGGCAAAAAAGATTTCGAAAAAGTTCCCATATAAATAACACGTTCATTTGAATCTAGCCCCTGTAAAGAAGGAATAGGTTTTCCAATATAGCGAAATTCTCCATCATAATCATCTTCAATAATATACCCCTTACAATCATTCGCCCATTTTAATAACTCGAGTCTTCTAGATAATGGCATAATGATTCCGAGTGGAAACTGGTGAGATGGAGTGACATATGCCACATTGGAACCGGATTCACGTAAAGCGGAAATATGAATCCCTTTATCGTCTAAAGGGATCGGGTGAACAGGAAGGCCACAACTTTGAATCATAGCAGGTATACGGTGAAATCCAGGATTTTCGATTCCGTATTCTTTTTTTGAACCAAGTAGTTGAAGGAGTAGCCAAAGAAGAGGCTGCGTACCTGCTCCAATAATAATTTGATTAGGTGAAGAATGTACCCCGCGAGCATGGTATAAATATTTTGAAATATGTTCTCGTAGAACGAGCTCACCTTGTGGATCCTCTTTAGCAAATAATTCATTTTCATACTGAAATAAAGTTTCGTGTAACGCTCTTTTCCAGTTTGTTATGGGAAAAGCTTTTTGATCAATAAGTCCTTGACTACAATCATAATCATATTGTTCGCTTTCTTTAATGTTAACAATGTTTGACGCAATTTGCTGTTTCTTTTGAATGACATCAATATCAACTTCCGCAACAAAAATCCCGCGTTTCGGTTTGCTTTCTACATACCCTTCAGCTTGTAATTGTTGATAAGCGGATTCAACTGTAATACGGCTCACATTAAGTTGCATAGCTAAATTTCTATGAGAAGGAAGGCGTGTACCAGCACGTAGTGATCCTTGAGAGATTTCTCGTTTCATATATTCGTAAATTTGTAAGTAAATAGGTGTTTTATTTTGTAACATTAATGGGATAGTCAGATCCATTTGTAGACGCTCCTTTTTATACTGGCCTTATAAAAAAGAATAGAACTGTCACTTAAACTAAGGGCAGTCGCTTTCTATAATGATGATATAACATTTAGAAAATTTTATAAATAGTAAGGAGAGAATCATAATGAATATTAAAGAAGTAGTAACAGAAGCGGATTTACACGATGTATTTCCTGTATTACAGCAATTACGAACAAAACTTCCAAGAGAAGAAGCAAGTTGTTTATTTCAAAAAATGAAAGAAGAAAACTATAAACTATTTTCGCTACGTAATGAAGAGGGAGCAGTGGTTAGTCTAGCTGGTGTAGCAATTTGTACGAATTTTTATAATGAGAAACATGTTTATGTATATGACCTTGTAACTGCGGAAGCTCACAGATCAAAAGGGTATGGTAATGTTCTGCTGTCGTATGTAGAAAAATGGGGGAAAGAAAAAGGGTGCAGTTCTATCGTTCTTACATCTGCGTTTCCAAGAATGGATGCACATCGTTTTTATGAGAGAGAGGGCTTTAATAAGGTAAGCTATTCTTTTTATAAAGCGTTATAATACTAAGTAGGTTCCGTGTGTAAAAATATATGGAACCTATTTTCTTTTTCAGATTTGGGTTAGGGACAGGTCTAGTCATATAATTTGTCGAATATTAGAAATTAACATGGGAATGTTGAATTTGGGGAAGGTTAGGGGCGTTTATACTTGGAAAAAATAAAGGAATTATCTATACCAAATGATGTAAGAGTCATTATTATTTCTGATATTCATGGAGAATTAGATCTTTTTAAGGAACTACTACATAAAGTTAATTTTCAAGATGAAGATTATTTAATTATTAATGGCGATCTTTGTGAGAAAGGAAGAAATAGTATTGGTGTCGTAAACTATGTGATGGATCTAGTAGTTAGTAAGCCAAATGTGTATGTAATAGAAGGGAATTGTGAGGTTGTAGTTGAAGCACTTGTAAACGAAAATCCTGCGCTAATAAATTATTTATGTACGAGAAAGAATACAATTTTAAATGAATGGCTAGCACAATTGAATGTTACCGTTCATGAAGAAAGTGATATTTGTGAAGTGAAAAACATATTGATGTGTCATTTCTCAAAAGAAATAAAGTGGCTAACAGAATTACCAACAGCGATTGAAACGGAAGATTATATCTTTGTACATGCTGGCCTTGAAGATAGAGAGGATTGGAAAGAAACAGAACGAAAAAACGCGATAGCAATGCCGGAGTTTTTCAATAAATCACATAGAGCACATAAATATGTAGTTGTCGGTCATTGGCCTGTTGTAAACTATTCAGATAAAGCACCGTCTAACAATCCAGTTATTGATAAGGAGAAAAAGATGATTGCGATTGATGGGGGAAATGCGATTAAAGAGGCAGGGCAATTAAACGCATTCATCATTCAGAGGGAACCAACAGGAGATATGTTTTCTTATACATATGTAGACTATTTTCCAGAATATGAAGTGATTGCAGATTTTAATGCGAACACAGAAATGCAGGGCGGGGTTACCTATCCGTATTATTACATAAAGCTGATAGAGAAGGGGCAAGAATACACAATATGTAAGCAAAAGGAAACGAATACATTACTTTCTGTGAAAAATGAATACATTAGGCAACTTGAGTCAGGTGAGTACACAGTGAAAACCGATATTTCTTGTGCACAAATAAGTGTAAGCAAAGGGGACATTGTTTCGCTCATTGATGGAAGCTGTTCAGGATATGATTTAGTTAAAAGAGATGGAATAGAGGGCTGGATAAAGAAAGGTATTTTAGTTGAGATAGAAAAATGAAAAAGAAAATGTTTAGCTGAAGTAGGAGGTATAGAACCTCCTATTTTTTATTACCTTTTTAAATGAGTAGATTGCTTGCTGTCTTTCATAAGTAAGTAAATCGTACTCGGTAAAATGACAAGCGTCATTCCTAAAATAATTACAAGTATAGCATAACCCCTATACGGAGCAGGAACAATAAATGGAAGCGCGGACAGGAAAATACCTGCTATTATCATTGAAATACTACAAATATTTGAAGCTCTTTTTTCAAGGTGCTTATCATTCCATTCCAATGAAACTGTTGATTTACTCGTATCAATTTTGGAGCTGAAATAACCTAGTAATATAAATAAAAGCCCTAATGCTAAAAATATGAAATGATCAAGAGGAAGTGAAAAGCCAAGAGCGATAAGGGCAATGACAATATCAACAAAAAATAAGAATAGTAAAATTGCGTTGCTGATCAAATGGAGAAATTTCTGGTTACTCGCTGCTTTAGATAAAGCTAAAAATAAAAAGAATACGAAGGAACATATAATTATATTTACGATAACAAAAGTAGCTTTATCCATTGTTGATGTAGGTGTTCCATTGAAGTCCCATTTCGTAACAATATTTGATGGTAAGAAGAAATAGAGAATAATATTTGTCGTAACAATAGTGAGAAATAAAGTAATACTAAATCGATTATTCATTGAATCACCAGCTTTCTACATGAATAATTGGTATCTTATAACAAAATTATACAATATAATAAACGATATCTGTTTTGATTTTTCAGAAAAAATATTATAATTATATATGAAATAAAGAGGAGTGTAGGAGGAAATTATGAAAAGCGTAATCATAAAAGGGGATAGAGTAACAATTCGTACAATTGAAGAATCAGATATAAAAACATTATGGAATCTCGTGTTTAAAGAAGAAAATCCAGAATGGAAAAAATGGGATGCACCGTATTTTCCGTTTTCAATGCAAGAATACTCATCCTATAAGGAAAAGATGCAAACTCGTTTAAAAGAAGAACCGCTATCCAATTTAATTATAGAAAATAACGGTCAAGTTATAGGGACGGTCGGATTTTATTGGGAGTATAAACCGACGCGTTGGTTGGAGATGGGAATTGTCATTTATAATCCGGCTTACTGGAATGGCGGCTACGGTACAGAAGCGTTAACGTTATATCGGGATTTACTATTTGAAAAGATGGAGATTGGTAGAGTAGGGCTCACGACTTGGTCTGGCAATGAACGAATGATGAAAGTGGCGGAGAAAATAGGAATGAGCTTAGAAGGTAGAATGCGAAAATGCCGTTATTATAACGGAACGTACTATGACTCTATTCGAATGGGAATGATTCGTGAAGAATGGGAAGCGCTATGTGTAAAGGGGTGAAGGGATATGTACGCTATTATTGCTACATTTGATCGTGTATTTACTAATAAAATTACAGAATTGCAAAATGAATTAACAAATATCATTGGCACAAATCAATTAGCCGGAGCAGAACCTCATATTACGTTAGCTGATTATAATGAGTTAAATGTTCATTTGTATAAGGAGAAATTAGGGGAGTTTGTAGTTATGCAAGAAAATACGGACCCAGTAACTTTTCCTTCTGTTGGAGTTTTTCCTACTAACGGAACAGTCTTTTTAGCACCGACTGTTACTGATGCATTGTTAAAATTTCATCATTCTTATCATGATTATTTTAACAATTTTCATGACAACCAAAATTCATATTACGTACCGGGAAAGTGGGTTCCGCATTGTACGATTGCAAATAGATTACATACAAATCAGTTTTTAAGCGTAATGGAATATATTTATGAAAAATTTGATTTTGCAACAGCTTCAATTGAGAAATTAAAATTAATAAAGGTGAATTATGAAAATGGTTCTGCCATTTCTTCTCGTATATTAGCAGAATATAATTTAAAGAGAATGGAGACATCGAGATGACATATGTAATTAGAGAAATGAAGCAGGAAGATATTCATGCTGTACAATCAGTAGCGAAAATAGCTTGGCATGATACATACGAAGGCATTATTCCGAGAGAGATTCAAGACAGTTTTTTAGACGAGGCTTATTCTGATGAAAAAATGAAATATCGTCTTGAGAATACACATTTATTCGTTGCAGAAGAAGAGGGAGAAGTCATTGGCTTTGCAAATTTTTCACCTGTTAGACTGCAAAACGAAGCAGAATTAGGAGCAATTTATTTGTTACCAGAGCAACAAGGGAAAGGGATAGGAAGTGCTTTATTACAAAAAGGGTTAACAGTATTAAAAGGAATTCGGAAACTATACATTCATGTAGAAGCAGCGAATGAAAAAGGAAAACGTTTTTATGATGCGAAAGGTTTTGCACAATTAGAAGAATTTGAAGAAGATTTTGAAGGACATATGATGCAGACAGTAAGGATGGTTTTATACATATAAGGAGGACTAGAAATGAAGATATTTGATTTTAGTGAAAAAGTAGGAAAACACATAGCAGCCTTTCAATCTAATTTCATAATGTCGAAAATATTAAACCAAAAAGGAAATGTACATATTGGTGCTATGCATTTACGAGAGAATGGAATAATTGGATATCATGAAGCAGTTGTATCGCAACTGCTTCTTATTGTGGACGGAGAAGGATATGTATGCGGAGAAGATAAAGAAAAAGTAAAGGTGGAAGCGGGACAAGCTGTGTTTTGGGAGAAGGGGGAATTTCATGAAACGAGTACGGAAAAGGGATTGATGGCAATTGTAATTGAGTCGGAGGAACTTGAGAAAGGAGTTTTAATGAAAGAAGTGGGTAAATTTGATGATAAAGGTGTGTAAGGAGGGGATTACTATGCGCAAAGTTACACAAATAGTAATCTGTGCAGCAGCAGTACTATTAATCACACTAGCTATGATAACCGGAGAGACGTGGAAAGATAAAATTGTTATTTCGCTAGCTGTTCTTATATTTACTGGATTTTCTCTAGTATGGAACACATTTGTTATAAATCTTATGGAGAAATTCAATAGAAAAAGGGGTAAATAAATGCGACCTTTCAAGCGAATGAGAACTATATATTTAATAACAGTACCTATTATTGCATTACTCTCATTATTTTTTCCACAGTCATTAGGAGATCGAATACTTACTTTCTTTTTTGTACTTGTTTTTGGCGGATTAGCAATTGGATTTACATATTTGATGAATTTTATTAACGAAGCAAAAGATAAAAGAGGATAAATAAAAAAGTTTCCAGTGGGGAAGGTAGTAAAACTCAAAGGTGTAGATTTGTATAGTTTGAGAAGACGGAAAAGGAGACATAGGATGATAAAAATTGCAAGAGTAGTAATGATTATAGCAATTTTAATAGTAATCATTGCAGGACTAATAACTCCCTTTTCGTTAAAAGAAAAGGGAGTACATACACTAGGTATGGTCGTTTATGGTGCAATCGGGTTAGGTGGACTTACATTATTAGATTACATTATAAAAAAGCAAAGAAAAGAGAAATAAATAAAAATTTTACCAATCGGAAAAGTAGTTGGTGGTCTATTTGTAAAGTTAAAAAACAAGGGGAATAAGAGAATGTTAAAATCGTCAAAAATCATTAAAATTATTGGGTTTATAGTAATGGCTATTGCTAATAGAATTTTCCCTTTTATACTTGTATTCGATGCAATGCCTCTTGGGAGTACAAACTTAGTAGAATACATAACTAATAAATTTAGAGAGAATAGAAATAATTAGTTTGTTTAAGAAAGTAAGGATCTGATTTATTGTAGATATAATTCTGTTAATTGTTAATGCTGGTGAATGAAAAATTTTCTTTTCAGTTTTAGAAAGAAGTGTGAAGATAATTTGAATGTGCGTAAAGGTACAAAAATATTTATATGCACTTTTGGATTAATAATGATGATACTATCAATGGTAGTACAGAACACATGGAAAGATAGAATTATAGTTGCTTTAGTTGCAATTTTATTTACTGTAATTTCTCTAGTGTGGAACTCTGTTGTTATTAATATCATTCAAAAATTTAATAAAAAGATAGATAAGGAACAGCAGGATGATGAAAATCGCGAAAATTGTAATGATTATAGTAGTTGTAATTTCAATCATTGTTGGACTAATGGGACCATATTCAATTAAGGAAAAGGTAATATATACATGTAGTATGGTTTTCTGGGGAGCTATGGGGATCGGAGCTATTACTTTAATGGATTATATTAGCAGAAGGATAAAAAAATGAAACTTGGATTAATGAGTATTTCTGATAGAAGGAAAATTAGACGAGTATTTCTTTTCTATAAATTGAAATGAAGAGAAATTTGTATTTATTATATTATTCTAAATGTAGATGAATACAAATTCAGTTAATATGGCTATAAAGGTAGCTTGGACAAAGAAAAAGGAGTAACTAAATGTTAAAGCAAGGAAGAATTATAATTGTTATTGGCACATTAGTAACGCTCATCGCGAGTTTTATGGTGCCAGCAGACAATAAAACAAGATTAATAAATGTACTCGTAATATTTTTATTCGGTGTAATAGCTGTGTGGTCTTCAGTTTTATTTGAACGAATTTATCAAAAGATACATAAAAAGTGAAATAAATAAAACTTTTGTCGATTGGAGTAGTAGTGAAACTAGAGGGATTAAAACAATTTTGATGATTATTGTTATACTGATCGAATCGGCACATAAATGTAATTTTGATTATGTAGACAGCCAAACTAGCAATAGAAGTTACGGTTAATAAGTAAGAAGTTGAATGAAATCTTTTCTTATATTAGATTTTACTCTAGTTATAGGAGACCATGGGTTATGTCGTAGGCGATACCATTAAGTTTGAGGATTAAGAGAGGAGTGTATTAATATGCGACCATTAAAGGCTGGGAAATATATTACATATGTTGCAGTTTTAATACTTCTTATATTTTCTATGTTACTGCCATATAGCCTACCTAAAAAGATTGCTCTTATTATTTTTGTTTTAATTTTAGGAGCCATTTCCTTGGGGGCGAATAAAGTAGTAGGACGGATATATAACAAATTTAAAGAATAATAAAGTTTGAAAAAGGATAGGGATAATCCGATATTAATTAGGAAAAGAAACGGGATTATACGTTAGAGATGGTTATGGGATAGGTGGTACCATTAATATTGGAGATTAAGAGAGGAGCATATTAATATGCAACCATTTAAGGTTGGAAAATATATTACATATGTTGCAATTGCTATATTTCTTGTAGTCGCTATAATGTCTCCTTATGAATTACCTAAAAAGGTTGGTTTTATTATAGGTGTTCTTATTTTAGGAGCATGTGCACTTGGGACTAATAAATTTTATGAACGAACGCATAGTAAATTTAAACATAAATAAGGCAAATGCAATAGGGGGAAATCATCATGATAATAATATCTATTAAGAGCAATTTCGAGGGAGATAACCCATAAAGGTTTCGGAGGAGGTTTTTTCTTGAAAGCTGAAAAAAGGAGTAAGCACACATGTTTAAACAAGGACGTATTTTGATGTGTATTTTTACCGTGGTGCTATTTTTTCTTCATTCTTTTTTCCACAGCCAATGGGAAAAAGGTTTTTAACAGCTATTGCAGCATTAATTATTGGTGGAATAGGTATTGGAATTTCCTATCTATTAGAAATTTTGAGTAACAAGTCGAAGAATATATCTAAAAAGAATGAAGAATGACGATGAAGCTTTTCCCGATTGGTTCAGTTGTAAAGCTAAAAGAATTAAACCAACCTGTTATGGTTATTGGAAGAATGATCATTTCAGCAGATAAACATGATTTTGATTATGTAGGTGTTCCTTATCCAGTGGGCTATTTAGGTGATGAAAAAGTATTACGTTTTAATCATGATAAGATTGTAGAGGAAATGCATAGAGGATATATGACTGAGAGTGAATTAGTAGAATTGTAAAGTAGTTGGAAAATACATATAGATTTTAAAAATACGAAAGGGGAAACAAAATGGGAAAGATAATGAGAACCCTTGTAATCCATATTATTTTCTCCTTCAAAAAATTAATTTTATCGATACATCGTCCACATTCCAATGTCTTTAAAACCTAATCGTTTATAAATTCGTCCAGCAGTTGGATTGTTATAAAATAAGCCATCCGTTTGGACAGCTCATTTACATAATTCTCGTTATTGGAAGTGAAATTATTTGATAAAGTAACCCCAATAACTTATTACTACAAGTATTAAAGATAATACTGTATATACAATAGATCCTATTAAAATAGGATTTACACTTAATTCAAATTTTTCTTCCTCTACTTTAATACCCAATCTAGCTTGAGCTTGAAGGCGAACACTGTTGCTAGAAAATCCGCCTTTACTGCTAAAGTAATATGTAATAATGACAAAACATATTCCAGCGAAGAAAGTTAAATCAACAAAACTCCATTTTAAGATCTTAGATGATTTATATACAATTCCAGCTTCAATCATTATAGTTACAAGTAATCCTAATCCTTTTTTCATGTAATCAATCCTTTTGTATTTTCTAATGATTTTGAAATTTATCACTTATAATCATCTTATCATGTGATAAGAAGAAAAAACGAGGGATTTTTATTATATATTGTGTTCATCCTCAATTAACATAACGTCTCCTGATTGGTAGCAAGCACATGGAGAAATCCTACCTACCCTCAAAAGGAATCTGCCTTTTTCTTTTTATATAATTTTATGCAACTTTATATGTATCCCTATCCTAGCGTAGGTTTTAGGGTTCTCGTATGTTACTGAATTAGCCAAAAACCTGTATGAAATCTTGCATGCTCTTAACGTGGATTTTTCCAATATACTGGCGCTCCCCTAATAGTGTGTATTCCTCAGCAGTTTGATCTTGTAGGAAATTCAATGATGTTACTTCGCAATTGTATAATTCGCTCTACAACATCTAGTGTGGCAAGTTTAATTGTTTCTTGGTCAGGCGTACTAGGTAAGTTGTCGGCATCTAGACATTTATAAAATATATTTCATTTTTAGCACCGAGCTGTATATTTGAAACAGTTTTAAATCGTTCAACAATAGTTGACTTTCCAGAGAGTTTTATCAGCTTATATGCGGAAAGAAGTGCTTCATAATGAGAGGTAACAAATTCTTCTTTACTACATGGTATAAATGAATCATGGAAGCCGAGTAAAATTGATTTTAATGTTCCATTCTCTTGAAATACTCCCCACAGATCTTGAAAGTCTGTTTCATAACCGAAAGACTCTATATCTCCAATAATAAATCAGTTATGGGTTGCTTCTTCTTTTGGGTAAGCGGATACTTGTTCATGATCTTTCTTAATTTTCGTATCATCATAAAATGGAATATTTTTTATTTTTCTGAATTTTACAACTTGAGTTTTTTGAAAGCAATATAAAATTTTATGTTTAGTTCACAAACTTTCGGAAAAACTAGGAAAGATATGACAAAGGAGGTTATGAACGGTGGATCATCCAATTCAAGGGTTAATGAAAGCAGCAATGGAAAATTTAAAAGAAATGGTCGATGTAAATACGATTGTTGGAGAGCCTGTTCAGACGGCTGACGGTGGTGTAGTGTTAACGGTTTCTAAAGTAGCGTTCGGTTTTGGAGCAGGAGGTTCTGATTTCCAAACGAATGATGGACAAAGAGCGAACGGTAACCCTGCATTTGGTGGCGGTAGCGCGGGTGGTGTTTCTATTACACCAGTAGCATTTCTTGTGGTGAATAAAGATGGAGTAAATATTCTGCATCTACAAAATGCGACACATTTAGCGGAAAAAATGATTGAATTAGCTCCACAAACAATTGATAAAATTCAATCGATGTTCCAAAAAGATGAAAAGAAAGAGGGAAATCATCATCCTCAAAACCCAGATGAAATCCTTTAAAAACGCCTGCTTACGAGCAGGTGTTTTTTCTTGTAATCACTATGTAATAAAACACATGAAATTGTAAATAGTTTTTGAAGTTTTTTCTATGTTTCTAAAATTTTTCATGTTAAAATATGCTATAGAATTGAAACATATAAAACGAAGGTGGCTAGGTGCTTTGTCTGGAGGATCTGACCAAGTAAAGAATATGATATATATTAATGGTAATCGTCGAGGTCATTGTTTTATTACATCAGGAATTACGTTTAAAGAGTTTGCAAGTAACATCCCTTCACCGCTTCATCAAGTGTTGCTTTTAAAGCATAACTTTGAATGGACAGATTTTCATTATCATACTTTATTTGAATATGTTGAGGAAGAAAATATACATAAGTTAATTCAAGCAGAGATTGATGAATTTGATGAATTTTGTTGGGTAGATTTTGATGATGCAAGCGATTTAGATGAACTAGAGCCAAAAGAAATTGCAGAGCTTTTATATTTGGCTCACAAAAAAGAACCACTTGCAAGAACGTTCTTTCCGTTATTGAAAAATAGATTTGTTTATTTTTCACATGATGACGGATGGTACAACAAAGTGTATTATCGTAGGATTGCAGACTTTGTAGGGATGTTAAGTAAAGTTATTCCTTATAAACTTGGTGCTTTCGGTAAGAAACGTTTTTCTTTCTTCCAAAAATCAAAAATTTTCCCAGCAATTTCAAAAGAAGTGATTATGGGGCTTCTTCCATTAATGGAAGATGGTCTTTATATTGATCTGGCAGGGAAAATTGAGTCAAGAAGGGGTCTTGAAATTCCGGTATATGTAGTTGGTTCGTATGAAAGTACGGATGAGGTACTAGATAATATCGATGAATTAAAAGAAGAAGCAACAGAGACGGGTTGGCTTATTTTTGATAAGAAAGAACAAGAGTGGCAATGGGTTGTGGATTAAGAAAACTTGGCGCATGCAGTCAAGTTTTCTTGTCTTTTGAAAGGAGTAAAAATGAAGAAATATTATACAATTGTGGGTATTGTAAGTATTATTCTTGTGGCAATTTCACTTATCACTTGTCCGAAAGAATCAGATTTTAAATTGTATCTAGAAGATAAGTATGCATTGAAATGTGACGAGGGTAGTTTTGAATGCACACAAAATGTAGATGGTAAAAAAGAAAAACTAAAATTTGAAAGTACAGATGCACGAAATGGTGTATTCTTTATGACTGTAAAGCAAACATTTAAAACAGAAGCTGATGTTACGAGAGAATATAGCGGGGTAGGAATGTTTGGTACATTTCTTTTTGTTTCAGAGAAGACTTTCTAGTAATAGAAGGTCTTTTTCTTATGCTTATGTTCATATAGATGAAGTAAGACAAGCATAGGAGGGGTATTGATGAAAAAGGAATGTATTGTTTGTGGCGGTGAGGAGTTTTTCTCTTCTACATTATACGCACGTACGAAACAAGATTGGGCATATGCACCAAATATGTATCGATTTGAAAAGGTGTTTATTGAGCATCGGGATGAAGAAAATTATCCAGTGTTTCAAGAAATTACAGCGAAACATTGTTGTGGATGCGGTCATATTATGTTGTATCACGAATGAACACACCAAGTATAACTTGGTGTGTTTTTTTTAAAACGCTGACAAAGCAAGCGGATAAAGTAAAGTAAATAAAACAGAAAAACTACCAAAACCAATTGCGGTATATCCAAGTGTTCTTGCTCCAAAATTGACAGCTAATAAGCCGACTAAAATCGCAAGAGAACCGAGTGTAACTGGATAAAATGCAATGGAGAAAAGCGAAAGAAATAAAGCGACATAGCCTATCATTGCACCGGTATTTGTACCTTCTATTTCATTTGCAATTTCTTTACGCTTATGTCTAATTGGAATGCCAGCTGGTGATATTTCAGCTGCATACTCTTCGTTTTTTTCACCACTTTTAAAATGGTGATTTCTCTTTCTTCGCATGTACATCCCTCTCTTTCAATTGGGTGTACTTATATTATCTTTCATAAAGAGAAGAACATGAGTATGAGTTAAACCCAAGTAAAGCAAAAATTGGAGAATAAAGATCCCATCGTTCGCATGTACATCCCCTAATGAAGATAAACAGGAATTTTGGAAAATGGTGTAGAATGAAATGAGTGATAAACCATGAAGGTAGGGGAATACATGACGAAATTTAATTGGCATGAATCAGCAGAGAAGAAATGGGATAGTAGTGCAGAGTTTTGGAATCAAAATAGTCAGGAGATGTGGGATAGTGGGAGTAGGAGTACGATTATTCCATTTTTTGAACAGTACGTGAAGAAAGAAGCCAAGGTGCTTGACGTTGGTTGTGGAGATGGATACGGTACATATAAATTAAGTCGCGCGGGCTATAAAGCAGTTGGAGTAGATTTATCAGAAGTGATGATTCAAAAAGGGAAGGAGCGCGGAGAGGGACCAGATTTATCCTTTATAAAAGGAGATCTTTCTTCCTTACCGTTCGAAAATGAACAATTTGAAGCAATTATGGCAATTAATTCTTTAGAATGGACCGAGGAGCCATTACAAGCATTAAATGAGATAAAGCGTGTTTTAAAAAGCGATGGGTATGCATGTATTGCAATTTTAGGACCGACAGCAAAGCCAAGAGAGAACAGTTATCCTCGTTTATACGGCAAAGACGTTGTATGTAATACGATGATGCCTTGGGAATTTGAACAGTTAGTAAAAGAACAAGGTTTTAAAGTTGTAGATGGTATCGGTGTATATAAGCGCGGAGTAAATGAGAAGATGTTAGGTCAACTATCTACAGAGTTACAACAATCGTTAACGTTCTTATGGGTATTTATGTTAAAAAAGCATAAAGAAATGAAAGAATTTTTAGGAGGTAAATAAGTGCAGAAAATACAAAAAACTGATACAATATCATCAGAACCAATTAAAGGGGGACTAGGGTATATGACAACTACTACAACAGTTAAATCCGATATTGAAATCGCACAAGAAGCGAGTATGAAAAAGATTCAAGAAATTGCAGCTGATTTAAATATTTTAGAAGATGAATTAGAGCCATACGGGCATTATAAAGGTAAGTTATCTCTTGATATTTTTAAGCGCTTACAGAATGAGAAAGACGGTAAAGTTGTTTTAGTAACAGCGATTAACCCAACTCCAGCTGGAGAAGGTAAATCAACAGTAACAGTTGGTTTAGGTCAAGCTTTTAATAAAATTGGTAAGAAAACAGTAATTGCACTTCGCGAACCATCTCTTGGACCAACGATGGGACTAAAAGGCGGGGCAGCAGGTGGTGGTTTTTCACAAGTTGTACCTATGGAAGACATTAACCTTCACTTTACTGGAGATATTCATGCGATCACAACTGCCAATAACGCGTTAGCAGCGTTTATTGATAATCATATCCAACAAGGAAACACACTTGGAATTGATACGCGTAAAATCGTTTGGAAACGCTGTGTTGACTTAAATGATCGTGCCCTTCGTAACGTAGTAATTGGTCTTGGTGGACCGGTTCAAGGTGTACCACGTGAAGACGGTTTTGATATTACAGTAGCATCTGAAATTATGGCCGTATTCTGCCTTGCGACAGATATTCAAGATTTAAAAGCGCGTCTATCACGCATCGTAGTTGCTTATAATTTTGCAAATCAACCTGTGACGGTTAAAGATTTAGGTGTAGAAGGTGCGTTAACATTATTATTAAAAGATGCATTAAAGCCAAACTTAGTGCAAACGTTAGAAAATACACCAGCTATCATTCACGGCGGACCATTTGCGAATATCGCTCATGGTTGTAACAGTGTTATCGCTACAACAATGGCAGCAAAATTAGGTGATTATGTTATTACAGAAGCTGGATTTGGTGCAGATTTAGGTGCTGAGAAGTTTTTAGATATTAAAGCTCGTGCAGCTGGCATTAAACCAGAAGCAGTTGTTATTGTTGCGACGATTCGTGCGCTTAAAATGCATGGCGGCGTAGCAAAAGATCAATTAAAAGAAGAAAATGTAGATGCATTAGCAAAAGGTATGGAGAACTTACAGAAGCACGTTGAAACAATTCAAAGCTTCGGTGTGCCTTTCGTAATTGCAATTAATAAATTCATTACAGATACAGATGCAGAAGTTGCATACTTACAAGAATGGTGTAATGAGCGTGGCTATGCGGTATCCTTAACAGAAGTTTGGGAGAAAGGTGGCCAAGGCGGAGTTGACCTTGCTGAAAAAGTGTTAAAAGAGATTGAAAAAGGTGAAAACAACTACGCACCACTTTATGAATTAGAATTACCATTAGAAGAGAAAATTCGTACAATTGCTCAAAAAGTGTACGGCGCAAAAGACATTGAATTTGCTCCGAAAGCACGTAAGCAATTAGCTCAATATGAAGGCGAAGGTTGGAGTAACCTACCAATTTGTATGGCGAAAACACAATACTCTCTTTCTGACGATGCAACGAAATTAGGTCGTCCATCTGACTTTATCGTTACAATTCGTGAGCTAAAACCATCTATTGGTGCAGGCTTTATCGTTGCGTTAACAGGAACAATGTTAACAATGCCAGGCCTTCCAAAACAACCAGCAGCACTACAAATGGATGTAAATGAAGATGGAAAAGCAGTAGGTTTATTCTAAAAGGTTGTAATTCATCTCGTTTATCTGTAAACTATATATACATCAAGTGGCGCCTTTCCATCGAAAGGCGCCTGTTTTTTGGAGGGAATTATGTTTGATCCAACTGCTTTTGATAATTTAAAAGTAATCGTAGAAGGCGCTGTATATGATTTTGATTTACATGGAGATATTCTTGTAACAGATCGAAAAGATATGATGGACCTTGCTTCATTAAGTCGTATATATCATATTTCATTTCAGTTAACAGAACCATTCGAACCGTTAGTAGAGGCAACATTTTCACTATCTGTAGATGCAAGGAACTTGTCTGGTGAAATATTAGAAGTACCACAATTTACACCAGGATGCGAAATGAAGTTAGCATTTTCATTCCCGATTGAAAAACCAGAAGTAGTGTGCGGTGAAATTGAAACTTTCATGCATTCTATATGGGGAAAAGAAAGAATGATTACGCAAAAACTTTCATACGAATATAATAAGCAAGCGATTTCATATCATAATAAGGTAGAGGTTCTATTTCAAAAAGCGATTACAGAAGACCATGTTGATGATTTAATAGCTGTTATTTCACACATGATAGAAACGGTGCGAACAATACAACATTTTCTTCAAAAATAGAGATAAAGGAGAAAAACAAATGATAAAAGATATGCAACCATTTTTACAACAAGCTTGGGAGAAGGCTGGTTTTAAGGAGTTAACTGAAATTCAAAAACAAGCGATTCCAACTATTTTAGAAGGACAAGACGTTATAGCTGAATCTCCAACTGGAACAGGAAAAACATTAGCGTACTTATTACCCCTTTTACATAAAATCAATCCTGAAGTAAAACAGCCACAGGTTGTTGTTTTAGCGCCAACACGTGAACTTGTCATGCAAATTCATGAGGAGGTTCAAAAGTTTACAGCAGGAACTGAAATTTCAGGTGCATCTTTAATTGGTGGTGCAGATATTAAGCGCCAAGTAGAAAAATTAAAGAAACACCCAAGAGTAATTGTCGGTTCACCAGGTCGTATTTTAGAATTAATTCGTATGAAAAAGCTAAAAATGCATGAAGTGAAAACAATTGTATTTGATGAGTTTGATCAAATTGTAAAACAAAAGATGATGGGCGCTGTGCAAGATGTAATTAAATCTACGATGCGTGATCGTCAATTAGTATTCTTCTCAGCGACAATGACAAAAGCAGCAGAAGATGCGGCGCGTGATTTAGCAGTTGAGCCACAATTAGTACGTGTAACACGTGCAGAGTCAAAAAGCTTAGTTGAGCATACGTATATCATTTGTGAGCGACGTGAGAAAAATGATTATGTAAGAAGAATTATGCATATGGGCGATGTAAAAGCAGTTGCTTTCTTAAACGACCCATTCCGTTTAGATGAAATTACTGAGAAATTGAAATTCCGTAAAATGAAAGCAGCAGCTCTTCATGCAGAAGCAAGTAAACAAGAGCGTGAAGCAACAATGCGTGCATTCCGCGGCGGGAAATTAGAAATTTTACTTGCTACTGATATTGCAGCACGCGGTATCGATATTGACGATTTAACACATGTAATTCACTTAGAATTACCAGACACAGTAGACCAATATATTCACCGCTCAGGACGTACTGGACGTATGGGTAAAGAAGGAACTGTTGTATCTCTTGTAACACCGCAAGAAGAGCGTAAATTACTACAATTTGCGAAAAAACTAGGTATCGTATTTACGAAGCAAGAAATGTTCAAAGGATCATTTGTAGAAACAAAACCGAAAGCACCAAAGAAAAAGAAACCAGCATTTACTGGGAAGAAAAAGCCTAGATAAATAATGTGGAAGGCGTAACTATTTGTAGTTACGTCTTTTTGTTTGTAATCAAGTGATAAAGGGAATTGTATTAGTGTTTTTTTATGTGCCTATCATATATATGCTTCTACTGGGAGTATCGAAAAAAGGATAGTTTATTTATTTCGTTTATACGAGGAAATAATATAAAAAAAGTCGAATATTAAACTGATGCGAAATAATAAAAAGAAGGTACACATATGGATAGGAAATTAGGAATGTTTTTAAATACGAAACATATTGAAGTAAACGAAGGAATAAAGAAGGCGAGAGAATGGGGGTTAGAATATATTCAATTATATGCTATGAATCCGCCTTTCAACTTAGCTAACATTTCAAAGGTACAATGGAATACATTAAAAGAAAACTTATCTTTTAATGAGATTCAAGTCCCGTCATTAGCAATTAGCTTCGGAGAAAATGGAATAATAGGAACTGAAGCTGAATGTGCAATAGAGAGTTTTAAATATATTACTGATAAAGGGTTAAGGTTAGGAGCTAACATAGTAACAGCCCATATTGGGAAAATCCCTGATGATGAAAATAGTGAGCACTATGATAAAATGCTACGTGTTTGTAATGAAATAGGGGACTTAGCGTTCAGATTTGGAGGATTCTTCGCCATTGAGACGGGATCTGAAAAAGCAATAGTATTAAAACGATTTTTAGCAACTGCAAACTCGAAAGGACTAGCTGTTAACTTTGACCCAGCAAATTTAATTAGTGATGTAAATGAAAATCCGGTAGAAGGTTTATTGCTATTAAAAGATTATATAGTACAAACTCATATTAAAGATTGTACAAAAGTGAAAAGCGATAGTTCAAGTAAGTATATTGAAGTCGCAGCAGGGAATGGTGAAGTAGATTTCGATATATTCTTCAAAGTATTAGATGAAATTGGATTCGAAGGATATAACATGATTGAAAGAAATGATTATTTTGATGAACTGGATGGGATGAGTCAGTCGATAAATTTTGCAAAGAAGTACATACCAACTCAAAAGGAATAATGATAGTACATGTAGAAACCTACTTAGAATATAAAAAACATTAGGGGGAAATGAAATGATTCATAAGGTCGGACAAATTATGCTGTATGTAAACAATCAAGATGAGGCAGTCAATTTTTGGACGGAAAAGGTAGGGTTTCATGTAGTAGCAGAGGAAGATAACAAACAAGGAATGAGATGGATTGAAATCGCTCCGACTAACGGTGCTGAAACGAGCATTATACTACATAATAAAGAAGTGATTTCTAAAATGAGCCCAGAATTGAATCTTGGTACACCATCTTTAATGTTCTTCTCAGAAAATCTTGATCAATTATATACAGATTTAACAAATAAAAATGTTACTGTTGGCGAAATGGTAACTATGCCTTCTGGTAAAGTATTTAACTTTGCTGATAGTGAAGGGAATTATTTTGCGGTTATGGAAAAGAACCAATAATAATATTGTTATGTGAAAATCCCCCTCAAACATATTGAGGGGGATTAAATCTTTGAAATGAATTTATCATGAGAGAGTTGTTTAATAAAAAATGTTCCTTTTTCAATAGCGGTTTCCATATAACCGACAATTTGATTAAACGTAAACACCTGTAAGTCTTCATGCAAATGTTGCTCGGGATACAACATATCTTCAAAAAGATACTTTCGAAATTCTAAAACATTTTCTTTAGAAACCTCTTCAATATCGACAATGTGAGCCTCTTGATTGAGAAGAGAGAAAAGCTGTTGTTCTTTATCGTAATGATGAAGCAACTTTGCATTTAACAATTTAAAATCGTTATAGTACATAGGTGCGATCGTTTCATCATTTTCTATTCTATTTTTTAACCAAGGAAGAAAAAAGCCGCTTAGCCAATTATCATCAGCAATGAGGTGAGTGTAATAGCCTAAGAGAAAAGGGGAATCCATTTGAGCTTTATATTTTTGAAAAAAAGAATTAAAAGCTATCCTTCTCGTATAGTTTTTCGTTGTGCCAGCGTAAAAGTGTGAAGTTCCTTTTTCTTCTGCTGAATGAACCGCATCAGGGGCTACACCTCCCAGTATGAAAGAAGTTTTATCTTGAATAGATAATTTTTCGGCAATCCTGTTAGCGATAATAGCATGCATAATTCGTGATCCCATAAATGACACCTCGATTTCAAGTATTCATTTCAGGAAGAGGACTGGACAGTTAGTATGACTTTCCCTGTACTTTTTCTACTTTCGACCCATTCATGTGCTTTCCCTGCATCTTGAAGTGGAAAAGATTTCGTAGCCTTGATTTGCAAACGTCCGTTACGCAAATAACGGAAAACTTCATTTGCAGTTTCTTGGAGTAGTTCAGGACGTTTTTTTCGTGTAGTTCCAAAGCTAAAACCGAGTATAGAGCGGCAACTTGCATGTAAATCTTTCGTTTGGAAATTGCCAATTTCACCACTTGCATTACCGAAATGAATGAGGCGGCCGTAATAAGCAAGACATTTTAAACTTCTTTCCGAAACCGTTCCAGAAATAGAGTCCAAAATGATATTCACTCCTTCTCCATATGTTAGCTCATTGACTTTCTCTACAAAATCTTCATCCTGATGACAAAATACATAATCAGCCCCAGCATCTAAAGCAATTTCTTTTTTTGCTTCACTTCCGACAGTACCGATAACTTTTCCCGCCCCTAATAGTTTTGCAAGTTGAATAGCAGTAGTGCCAATTCCGCCAGCAGCCGCATGAATGAGTACTGATTCGCCTTGTTGAAGCCTTGCAACATTTGCGAGTAAATTATAGCTTGTAAAAGATACAATCGGACAAGCAGCTGCAGTTTGAAAATCGACTTCATCAGGTAAAACAAAAGTAAGGTTTTCATTTGCAACAACGTATTCTGCGTAAGATCCATTTTGAGGAAAAGCAATGACACGTTGGCCAGGGTGAATATTTTTCACATGAGAGCCGACACGTTCTACAATACCAGCGGCATCTATCCCTGGAATAAAAGGTAGTGCTTTATTTCCTTTTTTGCCATAACGTGATTTAATGTCAGCAAAATTAACACTCGTAGCAACAACACGAATTAAAACTTGATCTTTTGAAATAGCTGGAATATCCACATCTGTATATTTCATCACTTCAGGACTACCGAACGACGTTACAACGATAGCTTTCATCATATATCCCCCTAAATTTGACTATATAAATCATTTTAAGTCTTCATTAGAAATTGGAAAATTATATAATTGTTATGCAAGGTTATAAGTGAAGCTTATGAACGCATTGAATCATTATATTAATTTATATAAAAAACTTTTGAAAAAATCGAACGAAATATAGATTACTTGCCAATATAAAGTGTAAGACAAAGGAGGGGTGGTATATGAAGGATGAAACAGTGTATACAGATTTGATCCAATTAACTTTATCAGGAAATAAAGAAGCGTATAGCGAATTATATGATGTAACGATTCACGAAGTATATAAGACAGCACATTTTTTAATAGATGATAAAACGGATGTAGATGATGTCGTTCAAGAAATATACATACAGCTATATGAATCGCTTCGTAAGTATGATAGCGAGAAGCCATTTCGTCCTTGGCTAATTGGACTTGCAATTAAACAAATTCATTCTTATAGAAGAAAGAGGTGGATGCGACTACGAATTATAAAAAAAGCAGAAGAGCAAAGAAAACCGGTACAAATTGATTTTTCTAACGATCTTATAAGTAAAATATCAAACCAAAAATTAATCGAACTTATTCATAGATTACCGTATAAATTGAAACAAGTTATTATTTTAAGATACTTACATGATTACTCTCAAGAAGAAGTAGCACAAATATTACATATTCCAATTGGTACTGTGAAATCTAGAATTCACGCAGCATTAAAGAAACTACGTCAAAAAGAGCAAGTAGAAGAAATCTTTTTAGGAGAGGTAGGGAATGTGAAATGAGTTTAGATTGTAGAGTTCGAGAATCTATACGAGAAGAAGCGAAGGGGATTGTTGCCCCACCGGAGTTAAAAGGAAAAGTAATCGTTCAAATAAAAATGAATCAAGGGGGGCGTAAGAGGAGGAAACGCCTTATCGCAGGAGTACTTGCGGCGGCTTTTTTAATTCCGACGACTGGTTTTGCGTATCAATCTATTATGGCAGATGGTATATACGGGTCTTTTGAAAACCTAAAAAAACACGCTGGAACGATGACATTAGAGGCGTACATGCGTTTTAGTGCAAAGTTATCACAAGCGAAAGATGAAATGGGTACAAAAGAATATGAAATGTTTACAAAAGAACTAAAGAAATTAACAAATGCAAAGCTTGCGTACGGAGATTCGAACGGCAATATTGATTATGATGCATTATCGCCAGCAAAAAGAGAAGAAATGAAAAAGGTAAGTATGGGCCTTCAACCATACTTTGATAAATTAAATGGTCATAAATCAAGTAGAGAAGTATTAACGCAAGAAGAGTTTGATCGCTATATGGAAGCTTTAATGACACATGAAATCGTACGAGTGAAGACAAAATCAACCGGTGCAATAAAACTAGAAGAAGTACCTGAGGCATATAAAGAAAGATTTATGAAAGCAGAGCAGATTATGGAGTATGTAGACGAAAAGGTGAGATAAGTAAAAAGGGAGAACTTGTGAAAAAATCAGGTTCTCCTCGTTTAGTTGAAAAATAAAATGATTGCATGTGTTTTGGGAGAAGTAAGTGAGATAACACTTTTATATGTTTTTTAAAAATAAGATATATCTGGATCGGCGGTATGACTTTGTTGTGGAAATAATAGTCTTTCAAAATATGGAGATGATTGTCCGTGTAATCGTAGTTGTTTTTCAATTTCAACGGCAAAACGGCGAGCATCCTCTGCACTACGTTTCCCTGTAACAATATCATACATTAAGTTTAAAGCCATAAAGTTAGCAGCTTCTAGGTCGCATTTAGCAGTGGCTTCACCAGCAGTGCGATCTAAATATAAACTACCATCAAATTTCGCTAATTCATCTAAAAATTGTACAGGTACTTTAAAGTCAATTGTTTGTGCTAAATAGTCCAAATGAGGTGTTGGAAAATTATGAGGAACGGTATCAAGATGAACAACTGTGCGCTTCCATGGACCATTATTGTGCCAAATAATCTGTCTAGTGCTTGCTTCACTCGGTAAACCGTATTTATTAATTAAGGTATAAACTGTTTTTTTTTGATCTCCACTCCACCCATTTAAAATTTGGTCTAAAACAGGGTGGACTCCTGATTGTTGTCGATAATAATCATTGTAACCATAAGTCATTGTAATTCCCTCCTTATATAGTAATTAGAACGCCTTGTATTTATTATATGGTGGGCATTTGTCTAAATTTCCTATTATATATTTTAGGATAGATACAAAAAAATAAGGTAGAGTAGAATTATCCTTCATTTTTGCTATTTGCAGTATCTTTTTGTATAAAACAATCTAAAAGGGAATAACCAGCTATTAAGCTAATTATCGTAACAAAAGTTGTATTGATAAGAATAATATTAGCTAAATAAGGTAAGTACGCACCAAGCGGTGAAAAGAGTAGAGCTGGAGAAAAGGAAATGAATAGTGTAGGCACAGTAATGGCGATAAATTTATCCGGTTGAAAGCGCCAGTTTTGTTTACTTGTTTCACGATTAATAGATTGAAGGAATCGTAATAAAATGCCGACTATAAGAGGGAAGAGTGTAAAGTAGAATAATCTTGGATAAACTTTAAAGTGTACTTGTGCGTCTGTATCTAAATAAAATTGAATTTTCACTCCGACAAATAATAATAAGACGATAAATAATGTAAAGCAGAGGTATAGCATCACTTTTTGCATTATATTCCACCATCCTTTACTCAAAATATATTCAAAAAAAGAAGAGATATACAATAACTACTGTTGTATATCTCTTCTTTTACGGCTATTTAATAGTGGTGTTTGCTTTTTCTTGCTTCGTGAAATAATCTATAATGCCCATCGCACTAATTTCTATATCTAGATGTAAAATGTTATAAACGGAATGATCTGATGGAACGTTTAACTTTGTAAGGTGAGAAGAGACCTTATCCATTAATACAGTTTGCAAAGCTTTAGTAGCCTCATCGAAATCATAATATTTTTCAAAGACCTCTTTTCCAGTATGAACGAAAATAGGTAACCAATGTTCTAGTTGCTTATATACTTCTGTAACATTGGATGATGCACCGTAATGACCGAAATAAATAGTATCTACATTCATACTTTGAATGTGATTTTTAGAAGCAATCATCGCATCGGGTTGGAATTGTGAAGGGGATGTTGATGGTAAATATAGTTCTACACCGACGTCTGCGAGTTCTCTATAATAAATGCCGATTGTATCGCCAGTAAAAATACCGTTTGTTAATGAATCGTGAATGCTAATATGGTGCTTTGCATGTCCCGGTGTATCATAAAATGTAAGGATGCGGTCTTCTGCAATTTGTAACGTATCACCATGTTGTACAATATGAACACGTTCTTCTTCAATTGGAAGAATTGGATCAAAAAGTTTATCGAAATCTTCTTTGTACACAGCTTTTGCACCTAAAATGAGTTTTGTTGGGTCAATCATATGACGAGCACCGCGAGAATGCACATATAAAGTAGCATTTGGGCATTTTTCCATCATTAAACCAGCAGCACCGGCGTGATCTAAATGAACATGTGTAACGATAATGTTTTTAACTTCGTTTAAATCAATATGTAATTGTTGTAAGCCGTCTAAAATATACGGAAGAGAAGGGGCTGCACAAGTTTCAATTAAAGTAATATCATCACCTAATAAAACGTACGTACCAGTTCGTTCATTATGTTGTAAATCAAAATCATCAATCAGATATAGGTGAGAAGATAATTGTTCTACTTTTTTCATCTTTACCACTCCTTATATACGGTATGTAACTATTATACGCTAAAAATACAAAAAGGCAGAAAACGAAAGTTTCGTCTTCTGCCTTTTGGTAATGTTCTTATTTTCTTTGTTGTTTATTAATAGACATAATGAATAGTCCAACAATGCCGCCAACTAATGGAAGCATAATCTCTCCCGCTAAATTAAAGTAGGAGCTTAAAAATAAACCATTTACATCAATTACCCAGCCAATCACATACAATAACATCATATATAGTACGAAATAAAACTCGCGATTTGAAATCGTTTCATGTTGTGCAGTTTTCATATTGAACACCATCCTTTTCTATAATAATAGAATATAAACTGTCACATTTTGTTCACAATTTAATTGTAAAACTTTCCATCATAAAAGTCTAGTAATTTGTGTCGAATTTTCGAACAGAAATAAAGCGTTTACAATCGTGGGGAGAAAATACGTAATAAGAGCTGTAAATTCACGAATGTAGTATAGTATAAACATAGAATGATAGTGAAGAGAGGGGCAAAGACAATGACAGTTTATGATTTTTCAGCTAAAACAATAACAGGTGAAGAAAAATCGTTAAAAGATTACGAGGGAAAAGTACTTCTTATTGTAAATGTAGCTAGTAAATGCGGGTTTACACCGCAATATAAAGGATTACAAGAAGTATATGATAAATATAAAGAACAAGGGCTAGAAATACTCGGTTTCCCATGTAACCAATTCGGAGGACAAGAACCAGGTACAGAAGCAGATATTACTAGTTTTTGTGAGTTAAACTACGGTGTAAACTTCCCGATGTTTGCAAAGATTGATGTGAAAGGCGATAAGGCTCATCCTCTGTATACATACATGACAGAACAAGCACCAGGTTTACTCGGTATGAAAGCAGTAAAATGGAACTTTACAAAATTTCTAATTGGAAAAGACGGAAAAGTAGTAGGGCGTTTTGCACCGCAAACGAAGCCGGTGGATTTAGAGGTTGAGATTGAGAAGGTACTTGGCGAATAACTAGGAGTTTCACTTTATTAAAAAATGCCTCAAAGAACTATTTTGTTCTTTGAGGCATTTTATTTACATTCACATTGTCAATATTAAATCGCTGAATGGAAGTCATTTGATTTAGGTGGAGAAGCAGCTTTTTTCATAAGCACTTCCCATAAGTGTACGGATTTTTTCCATTCTGCTGCGGCTTGTCCTTTTTGATACATAGCATTCTCATAACTGAAAGTAAGTTGTTGCATATCGGCCGAGTTGTAAAGTGTATCAACATGGAGAGCATATTCTCGGAATGTTTGACTCTCGTCTCGTCGTATACCAATTCGCGCAAATTGTTTTAGGAGAGAATCGTAAGCTTTTGTATAAACGGCATCATCTTTTCGATATTTATAGAAATGAATGATAAAAAACGTAATCCATTTCATTCTAGTGATGAATAGAATGTATCCTATAATACTAATCGGTATTGTAGAGAGGAATACGTACCACCAAGAAAATCCATTTTTAGAATTTGGAATCTTTTTAGTAGAAGCTTCTTCTGTATCTTCTATTAAACTTTTGAGCTTTGCTTCATTGTTTCGTTGTTGTATTGGTTCGTTATTAGAATTATATACTTCTTTATTTTGTAAAGTAGGAGCAGGAGTATTATTTATAAAATTATAGGGATTCGTAAATCCTTTTGTCGGTTCAAATGGAATCCATCCGTATCCAGGGAAGTATACTTCGACCCAAGAGTGTGCGTTATCGTTCGCGATTTTATAAACATCCTCACCTTCAGCACCCACAAGCGTATTATCAAGAGTTCCTTCTGTATAACCTTTTACCCAGCGAGCGGGAATTCCAGCAGAACGAAGTAACACGATCATAGATGTCGAGAAATTATTACAGTAGCCACTTTTTGTATCGAAAAGGAATTGATCTACATAATCTTGGTTTTGGGCAGGGAATGAGACATTCGTTGTTTCATATATAAAAGAATGGTCGGTGAAATAGTTTTCAATAGCTAATACTTTATCGTATCGGGTGTCTTTATCCTTTGTTAGACTACTAGCTAAGTCTCTTACTCGCTGTGGTAATGATTCAGGAAGTTGCGTGTACTTTGTCATGAAATAAGGATTTGATTCTTGACCTTCATTCGTTTTTACAGCTTTCAAGTTTTCTATGGAAAACTCCGGGACCTCATATGTTACTTTATAGGAATGTAAAGTAGTGGAAGAGTCTCCGTCCATCGTATAGATTTTTTCTGAAAATGTGTCAACGCTGTATGATATATCAGAAGAAGCCTCAACTGATATTAATCCTGCTGGATAGGTAAGGTGCGGATAACTTTTTCGCATGGTGATTGTTGCCTTAGTTGTCTCTGTTTTTGTATTTTGTTCGTACCAACTCACGACGTCGTTTTTATTTTTAAAAGTAACCTTCTTTTGATTTTCAGAAACTTCCCAACCTTTTCCGGTATAAAAATCTTTCGTTTCTACTCTCCAATATTGTTTGTTTTGCGTTGCTGCTGTAAAAACAATTGTAGGATCTGCTTTAAAAGGGCCACCTAATCGTGAGTCATCTAAACCATACCCAATTTTAGAAACTTCTTGCTGTTTACTTGCTTCGGATGTGTTGAATTGTAAAAAATCCATTGGGTTTGGCCATTGAGGACCAAATTTTGGAGCGAAGTATGCGATGGTTGCTGACAATACAATAAATACTGAAAGAGGTTTAAGTAATTTTGAGATTTCTCTAGCATAATTTTGTAAGTGTTCACTCTCTTTTATACGTTCTATGCGGATAAGACTAAGCATAAAAAAGCCGATGACAACGGTACGAATAATAGCGTGGTTTGCATTGTATACATGTAAGTTATGAAAAGCGGTGATATAAATAATAGTCAATATAAGAAATAACAATCCACGCTTTTTATGAATCATCCAAAAAGAGATGAAAGAACTCAAAAACCAAAATGATAAAAAAAATAAAAGTGTTGGAAAAACAGGAGAGATATCTAGCAAATTTCCCTGGAATAACAGGGAAGAATTTCGAGAAATATCATAAAAAAGTTTCGTTAGCCAAGATGGATTAATAAAAGCATTTTTATAATATAGGAAATGAATGATGAATAAAATCGTGATGATCTTTATTGGAATCTGCCACTTTGTTTGAAAAAAAGAGAGAGTGAAGCAAATCCCTATAAATATTACAAAAATATCTAATCTACCTACATTTGTAATACCTATAAGGGGGCTTAGCCATTCTAGTAAAAGTAGAAATGCGCATACATGCATGAAAAATCTAGTCATATCCCATTGTTTTTTTGTCTGTAATGTTATCATTTGCTCACCTCAAAAAACACGTTTGTATACTGGTTTCCATAAACTACATTTACAAATATTTTTCGTTTTTGTAGAGTTTCTAGAATACTAAGTTCGCGATGTGATAGTTGATTTGCTTTTTCTTTTACGACAAACACCATTAATTTTCTATTTTTTATAGCAGCATAGTCAGCTGCCTTTTGAATATCGGGAGAAAGATCACTTGTCACGAGTATAATTGTTACGGGTTCATAAACTTTTCTTAATTCCATTTCTACACTTCGGGAGAGCGGGAATACACTGTCCGCTTGTACTTTTGCTAAATGACAAAAGATTTGATGTAACTGACTATCTCCATTGTCTAAAGGGAAAAAAGTTCGTTCTTTTCCGGTAGATACGAATGACGCCGGTGAATTTTGCTTCAAAACAGATCTGACAATAGAGGCAGTAAATGTGACGACTGATTCGAATAGAGGGGATGGGGTTCTGTCCATAAATATCATAATATTATGGCTGCGCTGTTGTTCAAACTCTTTCGTCATAATGTTGTTTGTTCGTGCAGTTGCTTTCCAATCAATCCATGAAAAGCGGTCACCAGGTTTATAGTCTCTCACACCGACAGAAATGGTAGAGTCTTTTACTAAATTTATATTTGCTGAAAGTGCTCCTTGTTCGAAATGATTTTCCATTTGTCGATACGTTATATCTACATACTGAGGGTAGACTAAAAATGTATCTGGAACTGAAAAAATTACTTCTTTCTCCATCATACCGAATAGATCGCCAGTTTTGACACGTACGCTTGAAAAAGTATGCTCTCCTCTAGGGATTGTGTCGATTGCATATTGAAACGAAATATTTCGTTTCAATCCTGGAAAGAGTATTACTTTATTCATCTTCGTTTGTTTACAATTTGTAAATTGTGATGGTAGTTCATCTTCTATAATTAAGTAAAGCAAGGGGAAAGGAAAACTTCTTTTTATTGTAATGGTGCTTAAAAAAGGTTCTCCTGCTGCATATTCGTCTTGATTTGTTATTCGTTTTACTTCAGCGTTCCGCAAAGCATAGAAGGGGAGTAATAGTGAATAAAGGCCAATAGGAATCATACTGTAAAATAAAAACCAACTTACAAATCCTCCTTGAAGCATAGCGTATACAAATGTTAGGACTAGACATAAAGGAATGAGTAATAACTTAGTAAAATGATAGATTGATCGTAGTATTCGTTTCATCAAAGGTTCATCTTCCTTTGAGTCGGCACGGTAGTTCGCGCAACGATTTTTGCGATAATTTGTTCTCCTGTAATTCCTTCAAATTTTGCTTCCATTTTTAGAATGAGTCTGTGCGCTAACACGTAAGGAGCTAAAAATTTAACATCGTCTGGAATAACATAATTTCTGCCATGGATGAATGCATAAGCTTGTGAAGCTTTCATTAAAGCAATCGAGCCACGCGGACTTGCACCTAGTTGTATAGAACTATAAGAACGAGTCTGACTAACAAGCTTTACAATGTAATGCTTGATTGCTTTGTCCATGCTTATTTCCCGTACGCATTGTTGTAAATAAAGTAATTCTTCTATTGTTGTAATAGCTTGTAAATGGGAGAGAGGATTCGTTTTTTCCATCCGATTTAAAATTTCAAATTCTTCTTCTGGTGTAGGATATCCCATTCCTAGTTTCAACAAGAAACGATCGAGCTGTGCTTCTGGTAAAGGATATGTTCCCTCATATTCGACCGGATTTTGTGTAGCCATTACAAAGAACGGTTTTGGTAACGGTCTTGTCATGCCATCTATTGTAATATTGCCTTCTTCCATACTTTCAAGTAAGGCAGATTGTGTTTTGGGAGATGTACGATTAATTTCATCAGCAAGTATAAAATTCCCCATGATTGGTCCAGGCTTGAACTCGAATTGGAGCTCTTTCGGATTGTAAATAGAAACACCTGTAACATCTGACGGCAGTAAATCAGGTGTAAATTGAATGCGCTTGTAATCAGCATCAATTGATTTAGAAAGTGCACGTACTAACATTGTCTTCCCAACGCCAGGCACATCTTCTAATAGTACATGACCTTCAGCTAAGAGCGCTGTCAAAGCTAAGATCGTTTCTTTTCGTTTTCCGACCATTAACTTTTCAATATTGTTAATTATTTTTTCTATAATGGGATGTAATGAATCAAGCTGGTGCATCGTAATCCTCCTAATTTTATTATCGTTTGCTAATCTATTTAGTGGGAAATAGTATGATCCATCTAATTGCGGGAAGTAAAGATTTCATCTTTAATTCTAAGAATATTCAGATTATTTATTCTGATTACATCTAGTATAATTGTTTCCGTAACTAAGGGCAATATGGTAAATAATGATTTCTCGTTTTATGTGAAATACGTTTTGATATAGAATAGTATCATCGGTAAAAGTAGAAGAGGGGAAGGACAGGAAAGATTGACCTCAATGAGCAAAATAAATAGCGTAGGAAACCCTACGCGTAAAGTTTGGAACATATATTAATACGCCTTGTGATTAAAATGTATATGAATAAAATAAAGTCGGCTTCACATGAAGAGGCCATCTATTTAAATTAATACACTCCTTTATTTTTTATCTTTTTTATATTCTTTTCGTTTATTTAACCAAATATGAATCAATTCTACCAATTCCATTGTTTCAATCTCACAATATTCTCCTTTCCCATCTTCGGCTAAATTGTCTAACACAGTAGTTGTGTCGTTCCGGATTTCTAAACCGCAAATGTTGCCATTCACTACTACATAATTTTTTTCTCCGTTTAAAACACTATGTATTTCTTCTAAAATCCAATCTCCAAAAGCTGCAACTTCAATTCCTAAAAAAGTTTCAACAAGTTTAATTTCTTGAGGAAGTCTCATAACTAAATCACTACTGTTAAGTACTTCAAAACTATATGGATATTTCATGACTATTTTACTCCTTTATTTCTGGCCTTAGTGACACTATTTACTTCTCTATTAATCTCATAAGCTCTATTAAGGTAATAAATTCTTATACTATCATTACTCTTGTCTTACTTAAATTATAGTAAAAGTAGATTATTATTAAACTTATCTATCCAATATTTCTCTGATGTAGGTATGAATTCAGTGAAATCTTCATATGTACCACTCCAATCTTTTGGTACATAGTTTTCATATGAGGCCGGTTCTGGAAACATTGAATATAGTATTTTATTATCAAAGTTAATTAATAAGACTGGACTATAATCTAATAGATCTTCTCCTGCATTCTTCCTTTTAATATTTTTAAGTAGTAAATAATTTAATTCTTCTTTAGTTGTTTTATATTGATTAATCCTTACTAAAAATACTTCTACATTTTCATGATCTAATACTTTTATTCCATTTCTTTCTTCCGTTTCATCATTATCTTCAATGCTTACACCTAAATTTTTATATGCATTATCTAATTTATTATAATCTAAAAACCATAGTTCTTTATCTGTTACATACCATCTAAACTCATTTTTATATATGACGGCTACTATAATGTTTTCTGCATAAAGCGGTTCTAATATCATAATATCCTCCTTTTATTATTATCTTAAAATCCTGCCATTCTGGTGTATTCTTCTCTTTATTCAATCCAAGTTGCTGACAATTCATATAGATTTCCTGGCGTTTTTTGTTCAACTATTTTCAGGATAGTTACCCTTGGTATGGTGGATTTAAAGTATTATATTTTCATTTGTTAATTCATCTAACGATTTAGGCATATCAAATTTAACTACTCCCAAATTACTTCCTCTATTATATAAGAAATTTTTTGCATATCTGTACTTCATCTTAACCTTTGCTAGAAGCAAGGAAGTAATTTAACAGTCAGTGAAGGATGTGAGCCCTCCACAATGATTAGATTTTCACTTTTTTATATTTTTTCCGGAATTTGTGACAATCTCTTGAACTGTGCGAAATGTCACATCTGTATTTTACAACCTCTCTTATAGTAAGGGTATGTAAGAGAGACGTATTAAAGGAGTGAACAGTATGAAGAAGAAACCTTCAGCACTAATGAGACGTTTAAAATATTTTTCACCAATAGATCGTTATAACGATAATCATACACAAGAAACATATGAAGATCGTGAATGGGAGAATGTGTACAGAAAGCGTTGGCAGCATGATAAAGTAATTCGTTCTACACATGGCGTGAACTGTACTGGTTCATGTAGTTGGAACATTTATGTGAAAGATGGAATTGTAACTTGGGAAGGACAGGAGCTTAACTATCCAACAACAGGTCCAGATATGCCTGACTTTGAACCACGAGGATGTCCACGTGGAGCGAGTTTTTCTTGGTACATTTATAGTCCACTTCGTGTGAAGTATCCGTATGTACGTGGTGTTCTTTGGAGTATGTGGCAAGAGGAATTACAAAATAATGAGTCACCATTAGATGCTTGGAAAAGTATTGTGGAAAACCCTGAAAAAGCACGCAAGTATAAGCAGGCACGTGGTAAAGGGGGATTCGTTCGTGCAAATTGGGATGAAGTGTTACAACTCGTTTCTGCTTCATTATTATACACAGTAATGAAATACGGTCCAGACCGAAATGTTGGTTTTTCACCAATTCCAGCTATGTCGATGTTAAGTCATGCTGCAGGCAGCCGCTTTATGCAACTTATGGGTGGACCGATGCTTAGTTTCTATGATTGGTACGCAGATTTACCACCAGCTTCTCCGCAAATTTGGGGCGATCAAACAGATGTACCAGAAAGTAGTGACTGGTATAACTCTGGTTACATTATGACATGGGGTTCAAATGTACCGATGACAAGAACACCAGATGCACACTTTTTAGCGGAGGTTCGATATAAAGGAACGAAAGTCGTTTCTGTCAGTCCTGATTTCGCTGAGTCAACAAAGTTTGCAGATGATTGGATTAGTGTGAAACAAGGTACAGACGGTGCACTTGCGATGGCAATGGGGCACGTGATCTTACAAGAATTTTACGTAGATAATCAAGTGGAATACTTCACAAAGTATGCGAAGCAATATACTGATTTTCCTTTCTTCGTTACATTGAAACAAAAAGGAGACCAATTCGTTGCGGATCGATTCTTAAATGCTTCTGATATTGGACGCGAAACAAAGTTAGGAGAATGGAAACCTGTACTTTGGAATGAAAATACGAATGATTTTGCAACACCTCATGGCACAATGGGGTCACGTTGGGATAACGAAAAGAAATGGAATTTACGTTTAGAAGATGAAGAAACAGGCGAAAAGATTGATCCACGTCTTTCTTTACTTGGAATGGAAGATCATGTTGGAACTGTACAAATCCCGTACTTCTCTGATGATGGAAACAAAGTATTAGAACGTACAATTCCAGTGAAAAAGGTTATGACAAAAGAGGGCGAAGTGTTCGTTACTACTGTATATGACTTAACGTTAGCAAATTACGGTGTGAACCGAGGGCTTGGTGGACAAGAGCCGAAAGACTTCAATGATGATGTACCGTTTACACCTGCATGGCAAGAGAAAATGACAGGAGTAAAACGTGAGCTTATTATTCAAATCGCTCGTGAGTTCGCACAAAATGCCGTTGATACAAACGGTCGCTCAATGATTATTGTCGGAGCTGGTATTAACCATTGGTTTAACTCTGATACGATTTATCGCGCCGTTTTAAATCTTGTTCTTCTCGTTGGGGCACAAGGTGTAAACGGCGGTGGTTGGGCGCATTACGTTGGTCAAGAAAAATTACGACCAGCAGAAGGATGGCAAACGATCGCGATGGCAAAAGATTGGCAAGGGCCACCAAAATTACAAAACGGTACATCTTTCTTCTATTTCGTAACAGATCAATGGCGCTATGAAGATACACCAGTTGGACATTTAGCATCACCAGTCGAAGGCAACTCTCGTTATCAACATCACGGTGATTATAACGTATTAGCGGCACGACTTGGCTGGTTACCTTCGTATCCGACATTTGAGAAAAATGGAATTGAACTATATAAAGAAGCTGTTACTGCTGGTGCAACAACACAAGAAGAAATCGGGAAATATGTTGCACAAAAATTAAAAGAAAAAGAACTAAAATTTGCGATTGAAGATCCAGATAATAAAAATAACTTCCCGCGCAACTTATTTGTATGGCGTGCAAATTTAATTTCAAGTTCTGGTAAAGGCCACGAATATTTCTTAAAGCATTTGTTAGGTACAACGAACGGATTAATGAATGACGATAGCGATTCGTTGCGACCAGAAGAAATTAAATGGCATGAAGAAGCGCCAGAAGGGAAGCTTGATTTGCTCATTAATTTAGATTTCCGTATGGCTGGAACAGCGCTGTATTCTGATATCGTCTTACCTGCTTCAACTTGGTATGAAAAGCATGATTTAAGCAGTACAGATATGCATCCATTTGTTCATCCGTTTAATCCAGCAATCGGTTCACCATGGGAAGCACGTTCTGACTGGGATATTTTCACTTCACTTTCTAAAGCTGTGTCAGATTTAGCAGAGAAAATTGATCTTGAACCAATGAAAGAAGTTGTTGCAACACCACTTCTTCACGATACACCGCAAGAATTAGCACAACCACTTGGTAAGATTAAAGATTGGAGCAAAGGTGAGTGTGAACCAATACCAGGTAAAACGATGCCACAAATTCATGTTGTCGAAAGGGATTATAAAACGATTTATGACAAAATGACGGCACTTGGACCAAATACCGGGAAACAACCGATTGGTACGAAAGGAATTTCTTGGTCGGCAGAAAAAGAGTATGAGCAATTAAAGAGCCGATTAGGAGTTGTTCAAACAGATTCTATTGCGAAAGGTTGTCCAGACATAAAAGAAGCAATCAATGCTGCTGAAGCGGTATTAACGCTTTCTTCTACAACAAACGGTCATATGGCTGTAAAAGCATGGGAAGCACTTGAAAAACAAACGGATTTAAAACTACGTGATTTAGCAGAAGAACGTGAAGAAGAATGCTTCACATTTGAACAAATTACAGCACAACCAAAAACAGTAATTACTTCTCCGGCCTTTACAGGTTCAGAAAAAGGTGGACGTCGTTACTCACCGTTTACAACAAATGTGGAACGTCTCATCCCTTGGAGAACAATCACTGGACGACAATCTTTCTATTTAGATCATGACATGATGAAAGAATTTGGTGAAACGATGGCAACATTTAAACCAATTCTGCAACATAAACCGTTCCGTAAATCACGACCTGAAGTAGAAGGAAAAGAAATTACATTAAACTATTTAACGCCGCATAATAAGTGGTCCATTCATAGTATGTACTTTGATTCATTACCGATGTTAACGCTATTTAGAGGTGGTCCAACCGTTTGGATGAATAAAGAAGATGCTGAAGAAGCTGGTGTTGCGGATAATGATTGGATCGAGTGCTTTAACCGTAACGGTGTTGTTGTAGCACGTGCTGTTGTAACGCACCGTATACCGAGAGGAATGGCGTTTATGCACCATGCGCAAGATCGTCACATTAACGTACCTGGTACGAAATTAACAAGTAACCGCGGGGGAACACATAATAGTCCAACTCGTATTCACGTGAAACCAACACATATGATTGGTGGATACGGTCAATTAAGTTATGGATTTAACTATTATGGTCCAACTGGGAACCAGCGCGATTTAAACGTTGTAATTCGCAAACTGAAGGAGGTAGATTGGCTTGAAGATTAAAGCACAAGTCGGAATGGTAATGAACCTAGATAAATGCATCGGCTGCCATACTTGTAGCGTAACGTGCAAAAACACCTGGACAAATCGTCCAGGTGCTGAATATATGTACTTCAATAACGTAGAAACGAAACCAGGTATTGGTTATCCGAAGCAATGGGAAGATCAGGAGAAATATAAAGGCGGTTGGGAATTGAAAAATGGTGAAATTCAACTGAAATCCGGTTCGAAAATGAAGCGCCTTATGAATATTTTCCACAATCCAGATCAACCAACAATTGATGATTACTTTGAACCGTGGAACTATGATTATGAAACATTAACAAATAGTCCGCAGCGTAAGCATCAGCCAGTTGCTCGTCCGAAATCAGCAATTACAGGTGAATTTATCGACAAAATTGAATGGGGTCCAAACTGGGAAGATGATTTAGCTGGTGGACATATAACGGGTTTACAAGATCCGAACGTAAAGAAAATGGAAGAAGAAATTAAAACGGATTTTGAAAATGTCTTTATGATGTATTTACCACGCATATGCGAACATTGTATGAATCCATCTTGCGTATCGTCTTGTCCATCTGGTGCGATGTATAAACGGGAAGAAGATGGGATTGTTCTTGTAGATCAAAATGCATGTCGTGCATGGAGATTTTGCGTATCGTCTTGCCCATATAAAAAAGTGTACTTTAACTGGCAAACGAATAAAGCGGAAAAATGTACAATGTGTTTCCCACGTATTGAAGCTGGTATGCCAACAATTTGTTCGGAAACATGTGTAGGACGTATCAGATATATTGGGTTAATGCTATATGACGCTGACAAAGTAAAAGAAGCGGCTTCTGTTGAGAATGAAAAAGATTTATATGAATCTCAGCTTACTGTTTTCTTAGATCCAAATGATCCAGAAGTAGCAGCTGAAGCGAAAAAACAAGGCATTCCTGAAGAATGGATTAAAGCGGCACAACAGTCACCAATCTATAAAATGATTATTGATTGGAAAATTGCTCTACCTCTTCATCCAGAGTATCGTACGATGCCAATGGTTTGGTATATCCCACCGCTTAGCCCAATTATGAATATGGTGGAAGGGAAAGGTAGTAACTGGCAAGCAGAAGAGATTTTCCCTGCTATCGATAATATGCGTATTCCAATTCAATATTTAGCGAATCTACTCACTGCAGGAGATGAATCACATATTCGTCTTACATTGAAAAAAATGGCTGTTATGCGAACTCATATGAGAGCACTGCAAATTAATAAAGAACCAAATGAAGCGGTATTAAAAGAACTCGGTTTAACGAAACAGGATGTAGAAGATATGTATCGTCTTCTTGCTATCGCAAAATATAAAGATCGTTTTGTTATCCCGACGTCTCACCGCGAACAAGTTGCAGATTTATATAATGAACAAGGAAGCTGTGGTTTATCATTTGCAGGTGGTCCAGGCTCTTGCATGACAATTTCTTAAATAATGGGGGCGGAAAAATATGAAACAAAGTCTACAAACTGCTTTTTCTTGTTCTTCATTCCTTCTCTCCTACCCGGAACTCGGGTGGAGAGAAGCTTTAGCTGAATTGCAAGAAGAGATTGAAGCGATTGAACAGGAAGAAGTTAAAACTTCACTTACAGCATTTATAAAACAAGCACTGGATAAAACGAACGATCAACTTATTGATAGTTACGTATATACATTTGATTTCGGTAAGAAGACAAATATGTATTTAACGTATATGAACACCGGTGAACAAAGGGAAAGAGGTATTGAATTACTAGAGTTAAAACAGCATTATAAAAAATCTGGTTTTGAAGTAACAGATAAAGAACTACCTGATTATTTACCGCTATTACTAGAGTTTTTTGCAAATGCAAATGAACAAGACAGTGAACCAATTATGAGTAAATACAAGGAGAATATACAAGCATTACACGTTCAGTTAAAAGAAGCAGATAGTATGTATGAACCAATTCTTTCGGCTGTTTTACTTGCTATCGATACATGGGGTATACAGACAAATTAGAAAGGAGAGTTGTCAAAATGATGGATCAATTTCTATGGGTATTGTTTCCCTATATCATTTTTGCAATCTTTATCGGTGGACATATTTTCAGATACAACTATGATCAATTTGGTTGGACATCAAAATCTAGTGAACTATTAGAAAAGAAAATGCTCCGAATCGGAAGTCTATTATTCCACTTTGGGATTATGTTCGTAATTGGCGGTCATGTTATGGGGATTTTAATTCCAGAAGCTGTATACCGTTCCATAGGTATTTCTGAGCATATGTATCATGTAGTAGCAATTAGTTTTGGTCTTCCGGCAGGTGTTGCTGCAATCATCGGTTTAATTATATTAACGTACCGCCGCGTAACAGTAAAACGTATCATTGCAACGAGTACGAAGGGAGATTATATCGCGCTTATATTATTACTGATCGTAATGCTAGCAGGACTTTCTTCAACGTTTTTAAATATCGACTCAAAAGGATTTGATTATCGTACAACGATCGGTCCATGGTTCCGAAGCCTCTTCGTTTTTCAACCGAAAGTTGATTATATGACGGAAGTACCTGTATGGTTTAAAATTCATATTCTTGCGGGAATGGGGCTTTTCGCAGTATGGCCATTTACTAGACTTGTACATGTATTTAGTGCCCCAATTAAATATATAAGCCGTAGCTATGTAATTTACAGAAGACGTATTCCAAATGAATTGAAAAAATAATTTTGTTTTATATGTTTAGTAACTTATAAGGAAAGCCGAGATCTAATTGGAGACCTCGGCTTTCTTTATAAGTATAAGTTAATCAATGCTACAAACAGACGCAGAGCAATCTTCACAAGCAATTTCACATTTTAAAAATTGTAAATCGTGAATGGTAATCTTTCCTTTATGAATAGAAATTGTACCTTGCTTTTTTAATTCATTTAACATTCGATTTACGCTTTCACGTGAAGTTGCACAGAAATTAGCTAGTTCTTGATTCGTTAACGGTAAATCGATGAGAATGCCATTTTCTTTTAATACACCGTAACTATTTGTCATTCGAATGAGAGTAGAATACAGGGCACCTTTTTTGCCGTGTAATACTAAATCTCGGAACTTCGTTTGCATTCTTCTTAAATGTTCACTAATCCATTTCATAAATTCAAATACAAGAGCGGGTTTTTGGAGTAATGCTTTTTCTAACGCTTCACGCTTTATTACACCTACTTCAACATCTTCAAGACATTTTGAGTTTAATAAATATTTTGCATTATCCGTGAACAATGTTAATTCTCCAATAATGTCATATTCCGAACAAATTCGAAGTGTTAATTCTTGTCCGTCAGCACTAAGTTTACTAATTTGTACTTTTCCTGAATGGATAATATAGAGTTCGGTTGCCTCCATACCTTCTTGAAAAATAAAACTACCTTTTTTTATCTGCATTTTATATTCAACAGATGCAAGTAATTCCTTTAAATCTTGAGATAATTTCATACTGTTTGTCACAGCAATCACCTTTCTTCTTATAAGCAATACATTTCCTATTTTGAGTGTAAGTATGCTGAAAATGCAAGAGCTATTTCAAAATTGATGTAAAATTTCAATGACCGTAAGGAGTAGGGACTGAAGATGTGAACAAAATGCGAACGGATTTGTGAAGAATTTTTGAATGGGGAAAGGAATGTGAGAAAAGTCACATTGAATATGTCGCTTCTTTTTTATAATGAAGGCAAATAAAAAAACGAAAGCTTACTAAGCGTTGCAGCAGAAAAGAAGGGATATAGATGCACGAGAAAATGAAAGATTCTTTAGAACGGCCACTTCAAGATTTACGTATTTCAGTTATTGATCGTTGTAATTTTAGGTGCACATACTGTATGCCTGCTGAAGTGTTCGGAGCAGATTACGCTTTTTTACAGGAAGAGTTTTTATTATCTTTTGATGAAATAGAGAGACTAGCTAGGTTATTTATAAGTATGGGAGTTGAAAAAATTAGGCTTACTGGCGGTGAACCGTTATTGCGTAAAGACTTATCTCAGTTAATCGCAAGGCTTACAAAACTAGAAGGCTTAAAAGACATTGGGCTCACAACAAACGGAATTCATTTAGCAAAACAAGCTAAGACGCTAAAAGAAGCAGGATTAAAACGTGTAAATATTAGTTTAGATGCGATAGAGGATCACGTCTTCCAAACAATTAACGGAAGAAATGTAAGTACAAAACCTGTACTGAAAGGAATAGAAGCAGCAAAGGCTATTGGATTAGAAGTAAAGGTAAATATGGTTGTAAAAAAAGGAATGAATGATAGTCAAATTCTTCATATGGCTCGTTATTTTAAAGAACAAGAAATTCAGCTTCGTTTCATTGAGTTTATGGATGTGGGCAGTACGAACGGATGGAATTTTGAACAAGTGATTACGAAGGAACAATTAATAGAGAAGATTAATCGCGTATATCCGATTGAACCTGTTACGTCTCGTTATTTTGGAGAAGTTGCGAAATTGTATCGATATGTAGGGAGCGATGCAGAAGTTGGATTTATTACTTCAGTATCTGAGTCATTTTGTTCTTCTTGTACGAGAGCTCGTATTTCGGCAGACGGCAAGTTTTTTACGTGTCTATTTGGAACGAAAGGAACGGATTTGCGAACGCTTCTTAGAGAAAATATTTCGGATGCCTCACTACTAAAAATTCTCCAACATACATGGCGATATAGAACAGATCGATATTCAGATGAAAGAACGGCGGAAAGTACAAATAAACGTCAAAAAGTTGAAATGTCTTACATTGGTGGATAGCGAAAGGAGGATTCCTTATGCAAGAGCGATATTCAAGGCAAGTGTTGTTTTCTAGAATTGGTGAAATGGGACAAAGGAAAATAAGAAAGAAACATGTGCTCTTAATTGGTGCAGGTGCACTAGGGGCTGCGAATGCAGAAGCACTCGCTAGGATGGGAATTGGGAAATTGACAATTGCCGATCGTGACTATGTCGAATGGAGTAATTTACAGCGGCAACAGTTATATACAGAAGAAGATGCAAAGCAATGCAAACCAAAAGCAATTGCAGCAGCAGGACATGTAAGAAAGATTAATTCTGAAGTGGAAATTGTACCAGTTGTAATGGATGTCACAATGCAAGAAATAGAAGAGTTAACAAAAGAAGTGGATCTCATTATAGATGCCACTGACAACTTCGATACGCGCCTACTTATAAATGATATTTCACAAAAAGAAAATATACCTTGGATATACGGTGGATGCGTTGGAAGTTACGGTGTAACGTATACAGTTCTGCCAGGAAAAACACCATGTTTTCGCTGTTTGATGGATCATCCTATGGGCGGTGCCACATGCGATACAGCCGGAATCATTCAGCCAACTGTACAGATGGTTGTTACGCATCAAGTTACAGAGGCGATGAAAATATTGGTGGATGATTATGAGTCGCTAAGAGGAACGATGTTATCATTTGATATTTGGAACAATCAATATCTCTCGTTAAAAGTAAATAGACAGAAGAAAAATACATGTCCATCGTGTGGAAATACTCGTACGTATCCAAGTTTAACATTTGAATCACAGGTGAAAACGGAGGTGCTATGCGGACGGAATACAGTTCAAATCCGTCCAGGAATAAAGAGAGTTCTAAATTTAAACGAAATCCAAAAAAGATTACAAAAAATTGTACATGTCCAAAAAACGCCGTACTTACTATCATTTCTAATTGATGAATATCGTTTCGTTTTATTTACAGACGGTAGGGCATTTATTCATGGGACAAATGATGTGAAAATAGCAAAACGATTATACGCAAAATATATAGGATGAACAGAGAGCGTTTCTCCTTATTAAAACGAGGTGAAAAAGAATGTTAGATAAACGTATACCAATTCCAGTAGCAGAAGCGGTTGAGCGTGTAATGAAATATGCCTACCAAGGTGAAATAGAAAAGGTTTCTCTTATAGAAAGCTACGGTAGAACGCTTGGAGAAGATGTTATTGCAGATCATGATGTTCCGCATTTTGATCGCTCTCCGTACGACGGATTTGCGATTCGAGCGGAAGACACAAAAGAAGCTAGTAACAGTAATCCCATTCAGTTTGAAGTGATTGGCGAAATTGGAGCAGGTTTTGTTTTTACAGAAGGAGTGGAACCATTTCAAGCTGTCCGTATTATGACAGGTGCGGCAATTCCTGCGGGGTGTAATGCAGTAGTCATGTTGGAGCTAACGGAAGAATTTGAAGAAAACGAAAAGACTTATATGAAATTGAAACGCTCCTTTGTTGCTGGGGATAACATTTCTTTTAAAGGAGAAGATGTAAAACAAAATAGCATTCTGGTGAAAAAAGGGACTGTTATGAATCCTGGAGTAGCAGCACTTCTTGCTACGTTTGGTTATAGTTCCGTACACGTTGTAAAACAGCCGGTTATTGGAATTGTAACGACGGGTAGCGAACTGCTTGAAGTACATGAAAAATTAAAGCCAGGGAAGATTCGAAATAGTAACTCCTATATGATAGCTGCTCAAATTGAACGAGCAGGCGGAGTTGTACAGTATTATGGACAATTCGCTGACAATTTTGAGACGTGCTATAACACTGTAAAAAAAGCGATAAAAGAAGTCGATATTTTAATTACAACTGGTGGCGTTTCGGTAGGAGACTATGACTATTTACCTGCTATTTATGAGAGATTACAAGCTAATGTACTTTTCAATAAAATTGCGATGCGACCAGGAAGTGTGACAACTGTAGCTGAGTTAGAGGGAAAACTATTATTTGGTTTATCTGGTAATCCTTCTGCTTGTTATGTCGGTTGTGAATTATATGTTAGGCCAGTCATTCGAACATACTTGCATAGAAAAGATTCGCACGTATTTCGTGCAGAGGCAATTTTACAAAAAGACTTTCCAAAAGCAAACCCATTCACTCGTTTTGTGAGAGGAAAAGTGGAAATTGTAAATGGAAAATTGCAAGCGACACCAGTTGGTTTAGATAAATCTAGTGCAATTTCTTCACTTGCAGAAGCGAATGCATTTATCGTTTTGCCAGGGGGAACGAGAGGATTTAAAGCTGGAATTACTGTTTCGGTACTGTTATTAGAATCAAGAGCCGGAAGTGAATGGCCATGGAAAGAATCGCTTCGTTCATACAAATAATAGAAAAATAGGTTGCTAATTTATACAAAGATAAGAGGTGCGAAATGCCACATACGTATTATGAAGTAATTGATACACCTATTTCAATTGAAGAAGTGACAAACAAAGTAATTCGTCGTGAGTGTGGTGCGGTTACTACTTTTATTGGTACTGTTAGAGAATTTACGAAAGGTCGACGTACGCTTTATTTAGAGTATGTAGCTTATATAACAATGGCGGAAAAACAGCTTGAGAGAATTGGCACTGAAGTAGGAGAGAAGTGGCCGGGGACATATGTCGCTATTACACATCGCATTGGTACATTACAAATTTCAGATCTTGCTGTTGTCGTTGCTGTTTCTACACCACACCGGAAAGCGGCCTATGAGGCGAATGAATATATTATGGAGCGTATAAAACAAATTGTTCCAATTTGGAAGAAAGAGTTTTGGGAAGATGGTGAGTCATGGATAGGTGATCAGTTAGAGCGGGTAACATATGCAAATGGTGAGCCTAGAAAGGAGATGAGAATATGATTGAAGTGCTATTATTTGCACATTTACAGGAAGAAGTAAGTAAGTCGTCATTGCACATAGATTGTGAAAATATTACAGTTGCGAAGCTGAAGGAAGTACTCATTAAGAAATACAACGTATTGATTTCAAGTGAGATCATGGTCGCTATAAATGAAGAGTATGCAAATGAGAATGACATCATTCAAACTGGCGATGTCGTAGCAATGATTCCGCCAGTAAGTGGTGGTTGATTCTTTTCATCCTAATCATGTAAGAACGTGATTAGGATGGAGGGAATGAATATAACTACGTATACATAGGAGGGAACAGGATGAAAAGTCCTAATTTTCAATTAAGTTTACAAACTTCTAATCTAATTATCGGTTTTATGGTATGGGTTATTTTATCATCATTAATGCCCTATATTAAAGTGGATATCCCATTAACTGCGGGACAAATTTCTATGGTAACAGCAGTACCCGTTATTTTAGGTTCTGTTCTTCGCATTCCAATTGGCTATTGGACAAATCGTTTCGGAGCAAGAAAATTATTCTTTATTAGTTTTATTCTATTATTATTTCCTGTTTTTTATATTAGTGTTGCCAATTCTATGATGGATTTAATTATTGGTGGATTATTTGTAGGAATCGGTGGTGCTGTATTCTCTGTAGGAGTAACTTCTTTACCAAAATACTTTCCAAAAGAGAGTCACGGTTTTGTAAATGGTATTTACGGTGTCGGTAACGCTGGAACAGCAATTACTTCATTTTTAGCGCCTGTTATCGCAACTTCAGTTGGCTGGAGAACGACAGTACAATGTTATTTAGTTTTACTTGCAACGTTTGCACTTATGAACTTTTTATTAGGCGATCGTAAGGAGAAAAAGGTGAATACACCATTAATGGAACAAATAAAAGGTGTATATAAAAATGAGAAACTTTGGTTTTTATGTATCTTTTACTTTTTAACTTTCGGATCATTCGTCGCATTTACAGTGTACTTACCAAACTTTTTAGTATCTCACTTCGGATTAGAAAAAGTGGATGCAGGTATGCGGACAGCTGGGTTTATTGTACTCGCAACAATTATGCGTCCGGTTGGCGGATGGCTCGGTGACAAATTTAATCCATTTAAAATATTAATCTTTGTATTTATCGGTTTAACACTTTCAGGTATTATTTTATCATTTATGCCTAGTATGAATGTGTATACATTTGGTTGCTTGTTAGTTGCATTTTGTGCGGGGATTGGTAATGGTACAATCTTCAAACTCGTTCCAATGTACTTCTCTGAACAAGCTGGTATTGTAAACGGACTCGTTTCAGCTTTAGGCGGACTAGGAGGGTTCTTCCCGCCATTAATTTTAACATTATTATTCCAACTAACAGGTCATTATGCAATAGGATTTATGGCGTTATCAGAAGTCGCACTTGCTTGTTTAATTATTACAGTATGGATGTATAGTCAAGAAAAGCTGTTAGTGATGTTAAAGAATCATTAATAAAGAAAAAGAACCATCCTAAAGTAATCTAGGATGGTTCTTTTAGTAATAGACTTCGACATGTTTTATTGCTATCTTTTTTAGGGCCAGATTTTTTGGTAAGGCTAATAGATATTGTAAAAAAGTACACTTAAAATAAAGAATACAGTTTAGGTCGATAAGATAAAATTATGAATTTGTATAAATAATCCATAATTTTCTTTATGAGTCATGTTTGATATGTTAAAGAAAAGAGAGGGGAGGGAAATGAAATGAGAATTTTTGATGCACATTTTCATATTATTGATTTTAATTTTCCGATCATTGAGAACCAAGGATATTTTCCACCCAACTTTGTTGTAGAAGATTATCAGAATGAAACTCCTAATTTGAATGTAATTGGTGGAGCGATCGTATCTGGTTCTTTCCAAGGGTTTGATCAAGACTATTTATTAAAGGCACTAAAACAGTTGGGTTCAACATTTTGTGGCGTAACACAATTACCTTTTACAGTGACGGATGAAGAAATACTAAATTTAAATGAAAATGGGATAAAAGCATTACGATTTAATATTAAAAGAGGTGGTTCAGAAGATTTATCGAAGCTGGATTACTTTGCTAGAAGAGTTCATGATTTAGTAGGATGGCATAGTGAGCTTTATATGGATGCAAAAGAGTTACCCGAAATTGCATCCACTATAGAAAAATTACCAGCTATATCAATTGACCATTTAGGGTTATCAGAAGAAGGTTTACCACATTTATTAAAACTAGTTGATAAAGGGGTACATGTGAAAGCTACTGGTTTTGGTCGTGTCGAATTAGATGTTGAGAATGCCTTAAAGTCGATTTATGAAGTTAACCCAGATGCACTTATGTTTGGAACAGATTTACCATCTACAAGAGCGAAAAGACCTTTTGAGTATGGAGATATCAAATTGATTCACCAGCTATTTGATGAACAAGCTACCGATAACATCTTGTATACGAATGCTTTTAAATGGTATTTTGGGTAGCATCAGGGTCTACATTTGAATTAAATGTGTCCATATGTAGTAAAGCGTTTAATCCAACTAAAATATATTTAGAATGAGGTTTTACATGTTTATTTTTATTATATTAGACGTAATATTACCGATATTAATATTGATGCTAATTGGTGCAATCTTACAAAGGAAGTCCCAATTTAACTTAAAGCAGCTATCTACACTTATTACTTATTGCTTGATGCCAGCGGCTGTATTTGTGAATATATATGATATTCGTATAGAAATAGATTTGTTGCTCCAGATAATATACTATTTAATGCTTTATAGTCTGAGTCTGATCATAGTAAGTCATCTCATTTCAAAAATATTAAAGTTAGAAAAAGGAGAAAGTGCAGCTCTGAAAAATAGCATTTCGTTAATGAATTCCGGTAATTATGGATTACCAGTAAGTCAATTGATTTTCAGTCACAATCCAGTGGGGGTTTCCATTCAGATTTTCATTGTGATTTTCCAAAACCTTTTAACTTATTCATATGGGATTTATAACTTACTATCAGCAACAAAAACAATTGGAGGTATTATTCAATCATTTATAAGACTGCCTGTATTTCATGCGCTCGTACTAGGGATTCTCTTTCAATCGTTTACAATTCAAATACCTAATTCTATCTTTCTACCTCTTAATCAGCTTGCGAATAGTTTTGTTGCCATAGCACTCATATTGCTAGGAGCACAATTAGCCAACATTAAGCTTAATTTTTTCCATAGAGTCATAACATGGTCTTTAATTGGAAGGTTACTGATGGGGCCATTATTAGCACTTTCCATGATCTACCTCTTAAACATTGATGGAATTGTTGCACAATCATTATTTATTGCAAGTTCTTTTCCTACTTCAAGAAATACATCAACTATTGCTATGGAGTATCAAATAGAGCCTGAACTACATGCACAAATCGTTTTATTTTCAACACTTTTCAGCATTATTACAGTAACTGTCGTTATTTATTTGTCATATATTTTGTTTTGAATATACGTTTAAAACCGAATGGATTTGAGGCGGTAAATGATGGATGGAAATCCCATTGATATGAGAGGAAAACAGTCTTTGATATATTAGGTGTCGTTTACAATTGTACTATGTCTGATAATCAAGTGGCTTAATTCAAAAAAGAAACCAAAATAAAAAGAACAAACGCTTCTAAAAAACGTTTGTCCAAAGGTAATTACTATTTTAGCTAAGAAATAGATTATAATTTGTGAGTAAGAGAAAGCTTTTTTATAAGTTTAGGAAATATAGATGTTAGTTCTTGCTTCAAACGCTTCGTAAACGATGGATCTTTACCTGAAGTTGAAATCGTTACAACATATTCATTATTTCGTATGACACCAGGTGTGTGAAACGATGATTCTGTACCATCACTTACAACGTTAACCCACTGGAAATTGTGGGCGGCCTGTTTAACCATCAGATTTACAGCATGTTGATTTGTAGCTGCATAAATAAGGTGAGCATCTTTAATATCATCATTACTAAAAGTTTTTTGCTTCCAAGTAATATAAGGGAGTTCCTTCATTTCCGCGCAAATTTCTGGGCTAATAACGGTGACAAAAGCTCCTGTATCTTTTAATCCAGACGCTTTTCGATATGCGATTTTACCTCCACCAATAATAACGACCACTTTTTTATTTAAATTAAGCATAAGAGGGTACATGTTATACATACACACATTCCTCCATTCGTTCTAACAATGTTAATTTCATATATGTATCAAACTGAAGACAGTTACAAGTCGTAATGTGATCATATTTTTTCGTATGCAACTTAATTTTTTGAAGCAACAACCCGGTAAAGAGAAGATATGGCATGACGTATACGTGAGGCGCAGACGATGTTATCTTCTTGAGCTCAGCAGTAAAAGAGGGCGTTCCTTTCGTTAAAAAGGAGCACGATACTGGCATACCAAGTTTTCGTTCGGCAGCTGCTCCGACTTGTTGTAACTCACGTATCGGTTGTGGGTCACTACTGCCTCGTCCTACGAGTAAAATACTACTACCTTGCATTGGCATCGTTTCATGTATTCTTTTTACTACAAGTTCCACCATATGTGGATGCGTACTAAAAGGAGGTACAACTGAAAATTTGATTTGTGGATATTTCTTTTGTAGTTGCTCTATTTCAAAAGGAATATCACGTTTATAGTGAGCTGCTGCAAATAATAAGACAGGTACAATCATTATTTCAGTTGCGCCCTCTAGTATCGTTTCTGTAACGGCATCCGAAATAGTAGGTGTTGTTAGTTCTAGAAAAGCTATTTTTTGAATCCTTTCGTTACGTTCTTTCATAACAGATTGGATAAAGTGAATGAATTGTTCATTACCTTCTTGCAGGCGACTCCCGTGTCCCACATATACAATTCCTTTCATCGCAGCACCAAGTCTTTCTTCATAATCATGTTTTGTAATTGCTCATCTACATGATGAAAACCGACTTTATTCGCATAGTGTAAAGTTGGAACGTCGGTATATGAGAAGGGGAGAGTAAGAATATCGATAAAGTCAAGTCGTTTTATTTCTGATAAAAATGAATCAATAGAGGCACGCCCTTCAAACACAATGCTATCCCATGAGAATTCAGAAAGCATACGAGTATGGACTTCATCGAAGCGATGATCAATAGTATACGCATGAGTCATCATATAAGAACCGGCACCAATTTTTTCTTGTATAAAAGCAATTCGGTTAATATTTCGTCCTAAATAAACTGTTGTATTGGAAGAGAACTCTGCTTGTTTACTTAGTAGCCCATACTGCATAAGTTTTTTTTGAGTGGCAACGTTCATGTGTTGCAGCTCTGCCTGTAAGGAACGAATATCTTTTTGGTATTTACTACATGATTGCATCAAAATTTCTACACTTTCAGCTGAACAAAAAACAAGGCGATCAACGTTAAAAATTCCATTGATTTGTTCAAGGGTTAATGTATATACTTCCTTTTTGAAAGTTGGAATTTGATATATTTCTGCACCAGCTTCTTGTAACCTTTGCTTCATTACACTTGTTTTATTTGTTGAGGATGTAAATAAAACTTTTTTACCATGTAATGGTTTACGTTCTTTCCAAGCGATTTGATCTCGTAAGGAAACGACATCACCAACAATTGTCATAGAAGGATTAGAAATATTTTCGTTTTTGACGATAGAGACAATGGTAGATAGTGTCCCTGTAACAACGCGCTGTTTACCAGTTGTACCCCATTCAATGACTGCTACTGGCGTATCTTCTTTTTTTCCTGCTTGTCGTAAGTTTTCACAAATTGTAGGTAAGTTTTTTATACCCATGTAGTAGGCAATCGTATCGCTATTGTGAGATGAATTATATTTTCCATGATCGGTTAAAGGACCTTTTGCATGTCCGGTTAGTAAAGTAATGCTATTACTGTAGTTACGGTGGGTAAGGGGGATACCTGCATAGCTACTAGCGGCGATGCTAGATGTAATGCCTGGTACAATTTCATATGGAATATTTGCTGCTGCTAAAGTTTCTGCTTCTTCACCAACACGGCCAAAAATAGATGGATCTCCGCCTTTTAATCGAATAACAATTTTTCCCTCTTTTGCAAATTGAAGAAGGTATGCGTTAATCATTTCTTGTCGCATAATATGATTCTTTGGCATTTTTCCGCAATACATAAGTTCACATGTTTCTTTTGTATAGCGAAGAAAGGTAGGGTTTAATAAACGGTCATATAAAACGATATCTGCACGCTTTAAACAATCTATCGCTTTCTTTGTAATAAGCCCTTCATCACCTGGTCCTGCACCAACTAAATATACATATCCGTTCATAATTGCACCTCATCTATTTTTATTTAAAAGGAAGCCAGAGGAGGCTTCCTTTCGTAAATTACATGTATAAATAAATGTCACCATCAATAACTTCTACTTCGTATGTTTGAATACAGCCGTCATCAGGTTTTTGAACTTCACCTGTTAGTAATGAGATTTTCCAATCATGCAGCGGACAAAAGACGAATTCGCCAGACACAATTCCTTCTGCTAACGGTCCATTTTTATGAGGACAACGATTTTCTACAGCTCGAATATCACCATTTGAAAGGCGGAATAGGGCGATAGACATACCTTTCATTTGCACTTCTTTACCGATTTGAATAGGAAGGTCTTCCGCACGCATAACTTTTATTTTTTCTTTCGTTTGTATCATATAGATCACAGCTCCTTATTTCACAGTTTCTACTTCATACATCGCTTTTAATGACTTCGTTTCTAGCGCTTGTCCCCATGCTTCCGTATATGTACTACGAGCTGTTTGGAAACGTTCATTTAACGTACTAACCATATTTGTATCTTGTAGTATTTCCTTTATATGATCGAAGCCTAAACGTTCTGTCCAGTAGGCAGTACGCTCTCCGTAAATACCAGTTTCACGATAATATTGCATGTAAGCTGTAGCGATGCGAAGGACATCATCTTCAGTAGGGACAATCATGACAAAATCAGCTTCGCGTACTTCCGTACCACCATTTCCGCCAATATAAAGTTGGTATCCATTTTCGACACAAACAACGCCAAAATCTTTCGTTAATACTTCCGCACAGTTACGTGGACAGCCCGTTACACCCATCTTCATTTTATGAGGTGTATCTACCATTTCTAATGATTGTTCTAGTAACATACCAAGTCCTAATGAATCTTTCGTACCAAAACGGCAGAAGCGAGAACCAACACATGATTTTACATTACGAAGCGATTTTGAATACGCATATCCTGAAGTCATATGTAAGTCAGCCCATACGTTAGGTAAATCTTGTTTCTTAACGCCATATAAGCCGATTCGGCTCGCACCTGTAATTTTCACAAGTGGAACATCATATTTCTTCGCAACTTCAGCAATTTTCATTAAATCATCTGCTGTTGTAACGCCTCCGTACATACGTGGAATAACAGAGAATGTACCATCGTGCTGGATGTTACCATTCATTCTTTCATTCACAAAACGGGAGGCTTTATCATCTTCATATTCTTCTGGAATCGCCATACGTAAATAGTAGTTCAAAGCAGGACGACATTTCGAACAGCCATCTTCATGTACAAAACCAAGAACATTTCGTACTTCTTTTGGTGATTTTAAGCCTTTTTCATGAATTGCCGCTACGACTTCATCACGTGATAAAGGTGTACATCCGCACATACCAGCAGACTGGGCTGAGGCATCAAAAGCATCTCCGAGTGTATGAGATAAAACTTGTTCTACAAGCGGACGACATTTCCCACAAGACCCTGCGGCTTTCGTACAGCCTTTAACTTCTTCAAAAGTCGTTAACTCTTGTTCTAAAATGGCATGAACGATTGTACCTTTCGTAACACCATTACATCCACAAATTGTGTCATCCGCACTCATTGTAGCAACATCAAGTTCACTTTCTTCACCAGCTTTGTGAAGAAGGGACGCGGCTGTATATTCTTGTATATCTTCTTCTTTCTTTAACATGCTAAAGAGGCGTGTACCATCAGCTGTGTCACCATATAAAACGATACCAACGACTTTATTGTCACGAATTAATACTTTTTTATAGGAACGTTTGCATTCATTAAAGATGGATATTGCTTTCGTTTGATCATCTTCATAAATTTGGCCTGCAGAGAATAAATCACAACCAGCAACTTTTAATTGCGTACCGACGATACTGCCCGAATATCCATCAGTTTGTAAATTCGTTATATGTTTGGCTAATATTGTGCCTTGTTCATAAAGAGGGGCAACAAGTCCATATGCGATACCGTCATGTTCTGCACATTCGCCAACTGCATAAATGGACTCATCATTTGTTAGCATATAGTCATTGACTACAATGCCGCGATTGACAATTAAACCAGCATCTTTTGCTATTTTCGTATTTGGTCGTATTCCGACAGCCATTACGATTAAATCACAATCTACAACTTCACCATCTTCAAATTGAATGCCCTCAACATGATCTGTACCAAGAATTTTTACAGTTTTCTTTTCCATGAGAAACTGCATGCCTTGCGCTTCTAAATCTTCACGCAGAAGAGAAGCTGCTTTCGTATCTAGTTGTTGTTCCATTAAGCTAGGCATTAAATGAACAACATGTACGTCCATTCCTAAATCAATTAGACCTCTTGCGGCTTCTAAACCAAGTAATCCACCACCAATGACTACGGCTTTTTTCTTTTCTTTCGCAGTATCAATCATAAATTGTGTATCTTCAATAGTTCGAAATCCTGTTACACCAGGAAGAGTAGAGCCTTCAACGGGTAAAATAAAAGCACTAGAACCTGTTGCGATAATGAGTTTGTCATATGTAACAGTACGATTCTTTTCTGTAATAATAATTTTTTCTTCTCGGTTAATACTTTGAACTCTTTCATTTGTATACAAAGTTATTTCGTTTTCTTCATACCAACTGTATTCATTCATAATGATATCTTGCATATTTGTTTTGCCTTGTAATACATGAGAGAGCATAATACGGTTGTAGTTCGGATGCGGTTCATCTCCCAAAATAGTAATCTCATATGAATCACAATCATGTTTTAATATTTCTTCCATACAACGTATGCCAGCCATACCATTTCCGATCATAACTAAACGTTTTTTCATTTTCGTTTCCCCTTTTTATGTGAAATATTGAACAAAGGATTATATTTTTATTATAGAAAATCAAGAAAGGGGGAGATGTGATATTTATCACATTTTTATAATGATTCACAAATTGTTAAAATTCGGATTTATGTGAGGGTGATGTGGATAGGCTTCGCAAAATGAAAAAGCAGGACATCAGTATGTATACTCATGTCCTGCACTTTATTTACGCTCTCGTAATGGCACGTGGAAATAAAATATTATTTTCTAAATGAATGTGCTCAAATAAATCAGACTCTAACGCTTCAAGGCGATTGTAAACAAGTCGATAAGTGCCGCAAGCTCCTTCTGGAGGAGTAAAGTCATGTGTAACTTTACGAAGTTCTTTAATAATATTGCCAGCGTGGTTATGTTCATTTTCTAGTTCATCTACTACTTTACGTAACTTTGCATAGTTTTCATCAGTTGGATTTTTTTCAAATTCTAAAATTAATGGGAAATCTTCGGTTTCTTCTTTAATTAAATGCTGTTCTAATTCCATTTTAAGTTCATGAAATAGCTTATGAATTTTAGCTAAATGCGGCTGATTTGCTCCATGAACACGTAATACTTTCGTCACATAAGGACTTAACTGTGGTAACTCTTCATTTAAATAACGATGATGCTTATGAATTACATAATCAATCAATTCACGATAAGAAGCATTTTTCCAATCAATTTCAGATTCATTTAATCGTTTCGTATTATGATAAAGCGTATTTAACTCTGTAATTACTTCAGTAGCTGATAAATTTCTTTCATGAATTGCATCAATAAGTGGCTTATTACCACCACAACAAAAATCTATTCTATATGATTTAAAAAGATCACTAGCTTTCGGAAATTGTGTAACAATCTCACCGACAATAGAAGTTTCAGTAAATGTATGTTCCATATGAATGCCTCCATAAAGTTTAAATGTAATATCTAAATTAAGAATAGCGATAAATGAAAAACAATGTGGTGATTGAAATCACTTATTATGTGTCTGATTTGAGAATAGTAGGATTATTCTTCAACAGAGGACATTTTAGAAAAGATGGCGAAGAATTTTTTAAGTAGGAAATTATCCATAGGGAATTATTATGATTTAGATGGTATACAAATGTATCCTTTTCGGCAAGAAGACTCCATCTGATTTGTGTTACGGGTGAAACCCAACAATTCAGGTGGAGATGAATTGCCGTCAGTCAATAAGGCTGAACTCTTTTGTTTCGCTTATAACAATTTTCACGGGGGGAATGTTTGTTTCTTTTTGTCTTAAGATATGTCGAAAATAAGGAGGGAATATATCTTAAGATAACGAAATTGGATAATCATAATCCTTTTGTTACTTGCACCAAAAGGAATTAATAAGTTAATTCTTTAAGAAAGGTGGTGAAAACAATGGCTAAAAAGAAAGCAGTGAAAGTATTACGGAAACAAAAGAAAAGAGAAACGCTGCGACGTTTCACACAGAAGCAAAATATCGGACGAGCTTGCCTGACTGCACAAGAATTTCGTTTACTGCAACGCATGTCACATAGTTCAAAAGCGTTGCGAAATGTTGGATTGTATACGATGAAACAAAGTTACCTGAATAATAACAAGATAGCTACTGTAAAAGAAGTGGACACTTCCATGCAAACCGATATGAATTACTCGGGCGTTCAATCAAACTCTGTTCAAGCGATTCGTAGAGCCTTGTTTACAGAAGTGAAGAGCTTTTTTAAAGCATTGGAACAGTGGAAGAAAAATCCTGAGAAGTTCACAGGTCGTCCGAAGTTTCCAAATTATTCTCATTCCACCGACAAACGAATTATTGAAATCTATCAAGTTCCAAAAGTGGATGAGAACGGGTTTTGGATGATTCCGATGAGTGTTGCGTTCAGAAAAAAATTCGGTTCCATTAAAATACGTATGCCGAAAAACTTAAGAAATAAAAAAATCTCCTACATTGAGATTGTACCGAAGCAAAAAGGTCGGTTCTTTGAGGTGCATTATACATATGAAATGCACGTTTCTCAAATGAAGAAACAATCCATGACTACGAGTAACGCTTTGAGTTGCGATTTAGGTGTAGATAGATTAGTAAGTTGCGTAACCAATACAGGTGATGCCTTCTTAATTGATGGAAAAAAACTAAAATCCATAAATCAATACTTCAACAAAATGATAGGTAATCTAGGGCGGAAAAATATGGACAATGGAATTTCAAAACGTATTGTAACGAATAAAATGGCCGCACTTTGGCATAAACGAGAAAGACAAATAAACGGTTACATTGCACAAACGGTAGGCCTATTGTTCAAAAACGTGAAAGAATTCGATATAGATACGATTATTGTAGGGTATAACGCTGGTTGGAAACAAAACTCTCATATGGGGAAAAAGAGTAATCAAAAGTTTGTTCAAATCCCGTTCCATAAACTGATTGCAGCAATTGAGAATAAATGTATAAAAGAAGGCATCCGATTTTTCAAACAAGAAGAAAGCTATACTTCAAAAGCTAGTTTTCTTGATAAGGATCCGGTTCCAGTTTGGTTTAAGGATGATAAGACGCAGTATCGCTTTAGCGGCAAACGAATGACTCGTGGTCTGTATCAAAGTAAAGCAGGAACATGTATCCATGCTGATATTAATGGTGCGCTGAATACATTGAAAAAATCAGGAGTTGTAGAATTGGATGACAATCTCAAAGTGAAAACGCCGATTCTATTAGAAGTGCAAAAACGTAAGGCTTCTGCTTCGCGCATAGCTTAGTGGGTGTGTCAACCATCCATGTGTACCCGACTTGTCGGGGCTTGTAGCACACGCCAGATTCATCTGAGTGGTGGCTTCTTTCATAAGGAAGAACTGCCCTTTTTCGAAAGGGTGGTGCAAGTGGGAAAACGATAGTTCGTTGCCAGTACCAACCAAAAACATACTTGGGGTGTTACCATAAGGTGGCATGAATGCTAGAGCGTCAAACTGTATAGCGATAGATGAAAAGACCTAGTGTTCTAACTCAAGCCCCCACTGAAATGTTTTATCTCAGTGGGGGTAGTTGACAAAATTCCTATTAGCGCACTGAATGGCCAATGTATGGCAATATACAAGTACTCAAAGCATAATTGGGGTGGACCAAATAGAGAATTAAAAGAATGTGAAATAGAACTCATTAACTTTAATGAATATAGAGAATTAAAGCAATTAAATATCTGCACAAAAGAATATTACAGAGAGGAATATGAAAAGGGTAGAAGATTTGGGATGTTTCATTTAATTCCACATGTTCTTGTCAAAGGGAAAGTGGAGGTGAAAAATATTGAAATCATTAATTGGAGTATTGCTCCAGTTAATGGTTAATAGTACAAGTGTTTAAAAAATAAGATGCCATTTTGAATTGATATAGGGCTTAAAAGAATGGAAGAGTAATTAGATCTTATACGTAATAATAAAAAAGAAGCTTACTAGAAGCTTCTTTTTTATTGCTATTTTTCACATGCGACTCCATCGCCATCACGATCAAGATGTGAGGCATAACCTGGTTGTCCTTTATATAGGGGAGCTTTCCCAGCAGCTCTAACTGCAGCACAATTTTTGTAATATGCACTACTAGTATTTCCTGAAGCAGGTTGTGTTTGAGTTTGCTGTGTTTTTTGCTCTTCTTGTTGTTTCCGAGCTTGTTCATCAGCCTGGCGTTTTTGCTCTTCTTGTTGTTTACGAGCTTGCTCATCAGCTTGGCGTTTTTGCTCTTCTTGTTGTTTACGAGCTTGTTCATCAGCTTGGCGTTTTTGTTCCTCTTGTTGTTTACGAGCTTGCTCATCAGCTTGGCGTTTTTGTTCCTCTTGTTGTTTACGAGTTTGTTCATCAGCAAGACGTTTTTGTTCTTCTTGTTGTTTACGAGCTTGTTCATCAGCCTGGCGTTTTTCATCCTCTTGCTTACGAGCTTGTTCCTCGGCTTGACGCTTCTCATCTTCTTGCTTTTGAGCTTTTTCGTCTGCTTCTTTTTTTTCTAGTTCTTTTTTGTCGCTATCTTTTTGTTCTGTAGTGTTAGAAGCAACTTTTTTACTAGTTGCTGTCGTTTTTTCAGAAGTAGGATTTGAAATACTTGATAACGCACCAAAAATAACAAATAAAATAGCAGTGATAATAAATTGTTTTTTTGCTACACCTGTCTTTTTAATTACAGATAAGATTGCTAGTACAAGGAAGAAAATAAATAAAATGAAACTTAAAATAGTAAAAAATTCGATGACTGGATGTTCTGAATTTGTTGAGCCAGTTACCATCAATATAATCGAAATCATAAAAAGAATAACAGTAGGACGACCATACTGTGTTGCTTTTCCATTTTTCTTGAAAAATGAAATAATACATAAGATTAAAAGAATAAAAGCAATTAAAAATAAAGCTGCACCAATATTACTCAAAATCGCCATTTTTATACCTCCATTTGTAAGATTTTCATTATTGATTATATAGGAACTTACTGGATATTACACGATTTATATAAATTTAGAAAATTAATATTTTTAATAGACTTATAAACATTTATTTTGTATATAAGGAAAAATAGATATACTTCCTATTACGTTTTTAAAGAGAATTCATAAAGTATAGTATATCGATTGAAAGGAGGAGATTTGAATGGAATTTCAATTGTTAGTGAATTGTGTGTTACAAGAAGGTAATGCTTACTTTCTAGTAACGAAGGTAGACGATGTAATTACTTTGAAAGTACCGATTACAGCGGGAGTAGCAGGTTTATTCTTAGCTTTCGGTGTACCAAGATGTTCGTAATTTAACTCTCTACAGTAGAAAGAGGAGGACAAGCCTCTTTCTACTGTTACATAATCATTTTATGTAAACTAAAATGTTATTTTAGTAATAGCACATTTAAAATGGACATGCATATACTATAATGTTTTTTAAGTTATGAAAATTAAAGAGGTGCTATTATATATGAAAAGAAGGACATTTGATATTCCAGTTACATTACGAAGAGAGTGGTTTTTAATTGAATTGGCCCATTTAACGAAAAAATATGGAATTGAAATTGCAACTAGCAAAATGGAAGCTGCACCGTTTTTAAGAGATCAAGTTACGGAATCAAAAATAGGGTCAGGGCTCCAATACGATAAATATGATGATGAGTATATCATTGAAAATTAAAGGATAAGAGCAAAACAAATTTCTTTATAACAAAATATAAAATAAAGCAGATTCTAAATATGGAATCTGCTTTATTATGAAATACTTCTAATCAACTATCCTCTTTCGAGTGTTTTTCCTACATATTTTACTTGCGTTATTCCAAAAGATTCACGAAGAATGCGAGCATAATCTTTTGATTCTATTGGTCGTTTGTTTTTGGTGCCTTTAAAGGTTTCTGTATAATTTTTATTTGTTAATGATACGTGACCATAATCAGTTAATTTACAAGTGATAGCCCCTTTATTAAAAGGAGATTCTTTATGTTCTACAATGACTTTCTGAATGTTATTCACCTTTTTCTCATCTATTGGATCTAAAGTGAAGGCATAGCCTATTTTCCATTCATCTGAAGGTTCAGATTGCAAGAAATTTGTAGATTCCCCTTTAGCTCCTTTTCTCATTTCTAAAATGTGTGTACCTTTTCGGGTAATTCGTTTGCGAATTCGATATTCACCCGTTTGAGAAGAGATGACTTCTCTGTTAAAAGGGACTGGATGTAAAGGTAGATGAGAGGCAAAACCGGCGTCTATAACATAATCTTTATTATTATGATGTAATATGATAATGACATGACCATCATCAGGTTTCCATTTATTTTCATAAAGGTCATAAACAGTACCAGCTACTTTATATACTTGAAATCCACAATCCATTAAAAAGTAATACAATAAGGAGTTTAATTCATAACAAAGACCGCCTCGTTTTTGAATAAGTAACTTTTCTATTAAGTTATTTTTTGAGATGTCTTTAATAGTACCAGCCATAATATCGAGATTTTCATAGGGGAGAATCAATCCCATTTTTAAGAGAATTTCATCTAAATCATCAAATGTTATTTCTTTTGCAGGAATTTTTAATCGTTTAAAAAACTCCTTTTGTAAATCGGTCATCATAAAGCATTCTCCTTTCTTTTTACAGAATTTTCTTCTGCTCACCGATAGGTTAGTACTTCTAAAAGTTTAATTCAAGTCTGCGAAAATTATCATAATATATGTTTCTGAAAACCTTATTATCTATTTAGAAATTTCAGTTTAATCTTTCGTCGTAGGAAAGCCTTACAGCATAAGCTTCTATTCGTTTGTTTTGTATTAAATTAAATAAAAGTACATATCTTCATTCCTCTTTTTTTATAACTAGGTAGTAATAAAGTGTTATTTTTCTAAAGTTTTTTCAAGATTTGTATACTTTATATAGACAATGATGATTAAGAGATATTTGGATTTAGTACGGTTAACAATTATTGAGAAACTTTTTTATAGTGTTCTCTCAAAAGGAAGAGATAGAAACAAAGAGAATAACGTGTGTTAAGGAAGAAGGGGTACTAGTAATCTCTTGAGAATAGGAACAAGATTTTGTTTAAGTAAAAAGATTATCTAGTATTAAGAAAGAAGATAAAAAATTACAAAGAGCACCTTCTTTCAAAAAAAGTGGGGGGAGTAACATGCGATTGATGAGAAGATGTGTTGCCTTACTAATTGTATTTTTTATCATGGTTCCAATGATTAGCACAAATGTGCGAGCAGAAGTTGTAAAAGAGCTTAAAACAGGCTTTCCAGATCAAGAAGTCTTTACACCTGGAGAATGGTTTTTAGGTCAAAAACCTGCTAATTATGATGAAAGCAAGCCTCCAATTCTCTTTGTGCAAGGAAGGAATGGGAATGCTGATAGTTGGTATGGAAAGACAGTGTATCACGATATAAATGATATGTATGACTATGCTTTGAAAGCAGGCTATCAAACAGTATTTATACAATTATATGATGCTGCTGGGAAAGGATCAGCTAGTCAGTGGGATAACGGAAAATTGTTAGCACAAAAATTAGAAGAAATATATAATCATTTCGGTAAAAAAGTTAATATTGTAGCACATAGTAAAGGTGGTATCGATACACAAGCTGCATTAGTAGAATATGGGGCAAATCGATTTGTCGGAAATGTTATTACACTTGCGACGCCACATCATGGATCAAACTTAGCGGATTTATCATATAGTTGGTGGGCAGGATGGCTTGCTTCTATATTAGGTCAAAAAGATGATGGTACGTACTCATTACAAATGGGCGAAATGGCAAAATTTCGTTCAACGATTGATAATAATCCAGCAGCTAAATTAAACCGTTATTATACAGTTACGGGAACTAGTTGGGGCCCTGTATTCTCGGCGTTATCCATGGGCGGATTATATTTGTCATCATACGGTTCAAATGATGGACTAGTAAATGAATGGAGTGCTAAGCTGCCGTATGGAACTCATTTATTTACAGATTCCAGATTTGATCATGATAATATACGAAAAGGGTCAGCTGTTTTCTCGCGAATTGAACCATATTTACGTACATCAAATGTAGCCGTACCAGCTTTAGCAGCATCCAGCACTAGTTCAAATGAAAATATAGAACAATTAAATACAACTTCAAATCAAAACATTTTAGGAGGAGAATTGCCACAAAATCAGTGGATAGAGCAAACTGTTGCGGTTGATAAAAAGGCAGAAGGAATTGTTTCAATATTAACTGCTTCGTCGGATGTAGAAGTACAAATGATATCACCAAAAGGAAAAGTGTATACAAATAAGGATAGTGTTATAACTACTGGTGAAGATGAATCTTTCTTTGGTGGCGCGACAATTAAAATATTTAAATTTGATAAAATGGATGTAGGAGAATGGAAAGTTAAAATGATGGCGAAGCAGTCGAAAGATGCATATTTAATTGTAAGCGATTACAATAATGGCGCACCATTTGTTCTTCAAATGCCTACAAAAGTTAAAGTAAATAAACCTGAGTATAAACTGAAAAAATCACCTGTAGCACCTGAAATGAAGGGGGATCTTTCCATAACAGTAAGAGTCGTGAATAAAGAAGGGAAACTAGTCTCTGAATATAATGAATTACAAAATGTTAATAACAATACGTTTACTGGTGCTTTGAAGGATATAAAGCAACCAGGAGTATATAACGTTACGATGGATATAAAAGGGATGAATAAAGAAGGACAACCTTATAGTCGTACAATTGTTAAGTCAGTTTATGTGGAGGAGTAAGAAAGAATGAGAAAAAAGTACCGAACTTTTGTAGTAGTAAAGTTCGGTACTTTTTCATGTTTATTAGATTAACAAAAAGGTACAATGAGAATTTTTGAAGGCACAAAGGTTAAGTATTTGGTAGAGAATTCTTGAAATGCAGCAGGGATGCTTTTCATATTGTAGTAACACCTGCAAAAATAAAACCATTATCTTCGGTTGCAATAATGTGATTGTTTAAGTGAATTTATGTCTTTTAAATATTTGTATATATAAGGTTTGGAGTCGTTGACCTTTATTTACGTAGCACAGCAGGAAGAAGACAAAAAGTATCGAATGAATGTACATATGTAGTATTGTTTGCTTTTGGTGTGAATAGTAGTTAAAGATACGTTGAAATATTTTATACGGTAACAAAAGAGTAATTAAATAATAGAGGGAGCAACTTACATGGAAAATATATTAAAGGTATCTTCAAAATCAAGCCCCAATTCAGTCGCAGGTGCAATAGCAGGTGTACTAAGAACAAGTGGAAATGTAGAAATTCAAGCGATTGGAGCGGGTTCATTAAACCAAGCAATTAAAGCAATTGCAATCGCAAGAGGATTTGTTGCTCCAGGTGGTATTGACTTAGCCTTTGTTCCAGCATTTCAAGAGGTTACTATTAATGATCAAGAAAGAACGGCGATTAAATTGATTATAGGTCCTAGGAAGAAACGTTCTTAAAAAGAGTATTGATAAGTGGGATTTGAAAAAACTGATAGATAAAGTAATAAAAAGACCACTCTCATTTTGAAGTGGTCTTTTGTATTTTCGTATTTCATATTGTGGATACACCCCACATACTGAATTCGTAGTGATATTCAGTGCGTTCAATAACAATCCCGAATTCTAAATCATCCCCAACTAATACAAAATCTGCATATCCAGTTAGAAATCTTGATATGGTTGATAACTCTTCTAAATTCTCAAATACTTCACCAATGTTCAGTTTAACTGCTTCAAATTTACCACCCTTAGAGAAAAAGAGTCTCCCTTGATCAACTGGAAATTTAATGGTTTTAGCTGTTTCTTTTAACAGTACTATTGATAGTCTTCTGTTTTCTTCATAATTAGTGCTACCAAAGTTTTTTATGTTTGAAGTTTGTGTTAGCGTATTAAATAAGTCTTTACAAAATAAATCATTAGATTCTGGCTCCATAAATGAGTCCATAGAAACTGTAACAATATTAGAAAGTTCGTCTATCAGTTCTTTTCTACTACCAGTTCTTTTTGCTTTCATTTTTAGAATTTCAATTCGGCTTTTATTCATATTACTCAAAAATTTTCACACCTTTACTTGCGTGGTGGGTGAATAAAACCACTTACTTCGACAAAGTAATTATAGCATATGGGAGTAATCTTGGTGGGAATTAGAAAAGAAAATCTTGTTGAAATGACAGCTAAAATCGATTTGGGTATAAATGGAATATATGTTGTTGAAAATGGTCAGGTTCAGCTAATAGAACCACCCAAAAGTGGATTTGGTGAACAATCATTTGTATATCAAAGTGGAAAAGTAATTCGGATGGAAAAGCGGAAGACGAGATTAATTTAATACTATTTTAGAAAAGAAGATTTGAGAAAAAATCGAGATTTAAAGGAGTCTTGGAGTGCTAATTTTATGAGTTTTTTATTTTCAAAAAAGTATGTTTTAATTTGCGAGGATGACAGGACTGTGAAAAGGTCTATACGAATTGATATGAGGTAGAGGGTTTAATCATTTATTTTGATTGTAAAGCAATTGAATTAATTGGGAGAGTATGAAACACAAGGCCCAGACAAAGTTTAACTATAATCTTTATCTGGGTTTTGTCTATGTATTTGATATTATAGAGGGTGAAAATGCTATTAGAGAAAAAAGTCAATTTGTAATGTTAATAACTTATACTACCAACTGTATAATCATTACTGTAATCTATACTTGCAGAAACCTTCTTCTGTTTGTCACCAGATATATAGCCAGATACCTCAAGCCTACTACGAGAGATATCTGTAGAAAATTCTACTTTTGTCACTGTAATATCCCAATTTTTCTCCTTTTTAAAATACTCGATAGCGGATTGTGATGCTTTTTCTTTCATTTCATTTTGTTCTTTTTCACTATAAGGGTGGGTAGCCTTATAAATTTGATATATAGTGTACGAACCTAAACCTAAAGTAACCAATAACGTTATTAAAAGGAGTTTTTTCATTTCTAACCACCTCTATTTTTCATTCGGTTTTGAAGCCTGGACATCCCTGTTTAGGTGGTTAACTGAAATCACATAGCTCTCTTTTTTATGGTGAGGAAAGTTCTCTTACTTCGTAATCATTGGTAGAAGATACTACAACTGAAAAAGTTTTATTTTTATCATTAGAAATATATCCGTTAACAAAAAGTTTTAATCCGCCCAATTCACTTGAAAATTCAGTATCTGTAATAGTAACATCAATATTTTTTTCTTTCTTAAAATATTCTATCGTAGCTTTGTTTGCTTTATTTTTAATTTCTTGCTTTTCTTGGGGAGTCATTGACATTAAAGGATTTGCTGTATGTATGAATTTTATAGCTGCGCAAGAAGCCATACCGACAAGAATTACGCTGACAATTATTGTGATTTTTAGTGATTTTTTGATTGCAATTCACTTCCCACTATAATTATACTTATATTACCAAATGAATGGGATTAAGGAAAGAGGGAGAAAGGTTGACTACTACTAATTGTTATTTTTTTCGGTTTTCAATTTTGTGTATTCATTTAACCAAATATCTATTAGATTTCTTAATGTAATAGTTTCTATTTCAAGAGGGATTTCGATTTCATCTTCATCATACTTATTAAATATAACAGTTTTATCTCTTCGAACATCTGCCCTAAAAATATTCGCACTTATTTTTTCATAATCACTTTTTTCATTTAAAACTTTATCTACAGTTTCTGCTATCCAATCACCGAATTCAGATACCTCTACATTTAAAAAAGCTTCTAGAATATTGAATTCCTTTGGTAGTCTAATAACTAAACTTCCTGTACTAAGTAACTCAAATTTGTAATCCATATTATTTTCTCCCTTAAAAATTAAATTATCGACCTTGTCTTGGAAATGCAGAAATAATTTTACCGTTACCATCTAAAAACAAACGAATAGGTAGGCCATTCTATCTTCATCTTTTCGTTAACAATTTATGTAATTGTAAATAAAGCCTATGTGTATGTGAAGTAATATGAACAAAAGACCGCCTATTACGGGTGGTCAATTTTTACTAATTATTTTTTAATGCTTGTTTTATCGTTTTAACTGTTTGTTCAAGCCATTCTAATGGTGTTACTTCTAACCCATCAAAATATATTCCATCTGCAGAATACCGTATGTATTCATTTTTTTCTGTATTACTATAATCGCTTTGAATAAATTCAGTTAGAAAAATAACAGCATCTTGCAAATACTCTTTTGATACCTCTTCTAGTAATTCTTGGAGCGCTTCTTCATAGGAAGTATCTTGGTGAAAAGTACCCGCTAGAAATTGAAATACCTCATCATCTTCGAGATTATCGAAATTGTCTTCTAATAACATAATCTTCCTCCTATTATCAAGATGGATATCCAGTTAAAATAAAACTTCCATTTATATCCTTCTTCAGTACAATTTTTGCATTTGACATATCTTCAACTGTTGTAGAACCTCTTATTACACCTCGTCCAATTATTTCAGTACCATGATAACGTAAAATTAATTTATTATCTCTTGGACTATTTAACCAACTTTGAATGCGTACTTGATTACGAGGGTTATTCAAGACGGTAGTCGCTATTTTTTCAGCTGATGCCCTATCAGTAAAAGTAGATGCACCTGTTATTCTAGGATCACTTTGCATTCTTTGCAATAGTTCTTCATCCGTTTTTCCTACATGTCGTTCAAGTAAATGTCCACCCCTAGCTTCATGTGCGGCTAGTCCACCTCCTGGAGTAAGCGAACTGATATCACCGGATTTCACAGTAGTGGTATTTTCTCCTGTAGCAAACTGATAGGTCGATAGCTTTTCCTCAGCTGCTCTAAAATCAGGTGTATTAAATACAGAGCGTATATTATTTCCACCAGCGAAAGCAAACTCATTGTAATTACGAATGCAGCGTCTTGCAAGCTTTGATTAGCAGTTCGTGAAATCTCAGCTGATTTTGTGCCAGGGTTCAACATTGCAATTTTATCCACGCCTTTTGTTCCTACGAATAGTTGTCCAACAGCCAATATAGTATGACCAGCCGCGCTTCCATACCATTCTGCACTACTATACGAGTCACCATTGGTAACATCACGATTCCAAGAATCAGAAATTGCTTGTTTTATCGCATTGAACGTCTCGACTGGGTGAGAAACGGCTTCAATCTTGTTATTAAATGTGTCAATTGGATGGATAACTGCATCTGCAAGTCCTAATAATTCATCACCTATAGCGTCGCCCACTCCCTTTTTAAAGTGATAGGAAGGTATATTTTCCGTACGCAAGTTCAACAATGGGAACGGTAATAGCTATTTATCAAAATGATTATAATTCAAGATTTATCGTAGAAATTTATGTTAAAAGAATCGTTTTAAATTAGAATTCAAGCTAATACAGTTTAATTAAAAGGTTATTATTTGCTCACGAATAATATAAAAACATGTGAAAAAATATGAAATACCCTTTTGAAGTAGAATACAATATAATAAATAAAAAGCGTCACAAATGCTTGTATAACAGGCACTTGTGACGCTTTTATAGTTTTTCAGAACATAAAATAAACAACTCTAAAACTGCTCATTCTTCTCCCAAGATTCTACAATATAATGTGCAATCGTCGGGTTGAATCCTTTCCCAACTAAAAACATAATGGCAGCAACTTCTGTTAAAGCGTGTTTGTGTGATGTATGTTTCGCTTCATTTAAACCATAATCTACCCAAGGTTTTACGAAATCTAGTACAGGTTTCTTTAAAGGTAAAAACTGTGTACCGACAACTTGTTGAATCTGTTGTTGCGTTGGTTCTGTAATTGGTCCAGGTGGTAAGATTTGAGGCTGTGTAATATCCAGTGTTGGTCCAGGCGGTAAAATTTGTGGTTGTGTAATATCTAATGTTGGCGGTTTAGGTGGTGAGACACGTGCGTCGTAGCTTGGTTGATACATTTGTTGTTGTACTTGAGTTTGTTGTGACTGAGTTGGATATGGGTTTTGTTGAAATTGTTGTTCTTGAGTTTGTGGTGTTACATATGGATTTTGTGGATATTGAAGTTCCTGATTTTGCGGTGCTGCATATGGATTTTGAGGATATTCATAATTTGGACGTGTGTCGTATGAGTTTTGTTGAAATTGTTGTTCTTGAGTTTTCGGCGCTGTATATGGATTTTGTGGATATTGAAGTTCCTGATTTTGCGGTGTTGCGTATGGATTTTGTTCATATTGTTGCTCTTGTTCTTCATATTGTTCTGTGTATCTTTGGTCCTGTTGCTGAGGGTAAAAAGGTTGTTGTGGATAAGGCGGTTGATTATTATAGAACATATTTATTCCTCCTTCATGATGATGCCTACCACCTAGTGTATGGGCGGACAAGAAAATATGTGATGAAAAAATGCGGGCGTGTTACAATAAGTAACTGGGTGAAGATAAAATGACAAAACTAGAAAAGATAGAAAAAACAATTACTTTTGTAAAACATATTTTAGAAAAAGATGCGAGTGGGCATGATTGGTATCATATTGAGCGCGTACATAAACTGGCGATTTCTTTATCCGAGCAAGAAGGAGGAAATCGTTTTATAATTGAAATGGCAGCATTACTTCACGATGTGGCAGATGAGAAGTTAAATGAAAGTGAAGAAGCAGGAATGAAAAAAGTTTCTGATTGGTTAGAAGAGTTACATGTTGAAGAAGAGGAAAGTAAGCATGTTCTTCATATTATCGCCAATATGTCTTATAAAGGTGGTCATGGCGGTAAAGTGGAGTCAATTGAAGGGAAGATTGTTCAAGATGCAGATCGCTTAGACGCTCTTGGTGCAATTGGAATAGCTCGCACATTTGCGTATGGCGGGGCGAAAGGGAGACTAATGTATGATCCAACTATTCCTCCTCGTGAAGTGATGACGAAAGATGAATATAGAAAAAATAATGACCCATCTTTAAATCATTTTTATGAAAAACTTTTAAAACTAAAAGACTTAATGAATACGAATGCAGCAAAACAAGAGGCTGAAGTTCGTCATCGTTATATGGAACAGTTTATTGAACAATTTATGAAAGAGTGGAATGCACAAATATGAAAATGTTAACTGTGGAAAACTTATCAAAATCATATGGAGAGAAACCGTTATTTGATGGATTATCATTTAGTATTGCAGAAGGACAACGTGCCGGAATTATCGGTGTAAACGGTACTGGTAAATCAACTTTATTAAAAATTATTGCAGGGGCAGAAATTCCTGACACAGGTGATATGACTCATTCACGTGGGTATACAATTAGTTATTTATCACAGCAACCAGAGTTTGATGAACAATTAACAGTATTAGAACAAGTCTTCCATGGTGATACACCTTTAATTCGTCTTCTTCGTGATTATGAAAAGGCGCTATTACATATCGAAAAAGATCCAAGTAATGAAAAGGTACAGGAACAATTATTTGCAGTGCAACAACGTATGGACGCAATGAGTGCGTGGGAAGCAAATGCGAATGCAAAATCGTTATTAACGAAACTAGGAATTACGGATTTCACAGCAACTGTTGGAAATTTATCTGGTGGGCAGAAAAAACGTATTGCGATGGCGCAGTGTTTTATTGAAACACCGGATCTATTAATTTTAGATGAGCCTACGAACCATCTTGACCATGAGACAGTTGAGTGGTTAGAGGAATATTTAGCAAGGTACACAGGTGCGGTATTACTTGTAACCCATGATCGTTATTTCTTAGATCGTGTGACGAATCGTATTTTCGAATTAGATAATGGAAAATTGTATAGTTATGAAGGGAATTACAGTACGTTTTTAGAAGCGAAAGCACTTCGTGAAGAACAAGAACTTGCACAAGAATCAAAACGTCAAAACTTATATCGCCGTGAACTAGCGTGGATTCGCCGTGGTGCAAAAGCTCGTTCGACAAAGCAAAAGGCACGTATTCAACGATTTGAAGAGTTAAAAGGTCAAGAAGGTCCAGCTGCAAAACAGTCAGTTGATATTGCGCTTAGCGGTAGTCGCCTTGGAAAAAAAGTACTTGAGTTAAAAGATGTAACGAAAAAATTTGGCGATAAAACAGTATTAAACAACTTCAATCATATCGTGAAACCAGGCGATCGTATCGGAATTATTGGAGCGAATGGAAGCGGGAAATCTTCGCTATTAAATATGCTTGCAGGTAAAATATCTCCTGATAGTGGTGAAATTGAAGTTGGGCAAACAGTAAAAATCGCTTACTATACGCAAGAAAATGAAGAGATGAATTTAAATCAACGTATGATTGAATACATTAAAGAAATCGCGGAAGTCATTCATACGACAGACGGAAAAGTAATTGGTGCGTCTCAAATGTTAGAACGTTTCTTATTCCCACCACATTCACATGGTACACCGCTTGGCAAATTATCTGGTGGCGAGAGAAGACGTTTATACTTATTACGTATATTAATGGGAGAACCGAACGTACTATTACTCGATGAGCCTACGAATGATCTAGATACACAAACATTAACTGTATTAGAAGATTATTTAGAAGATTTCCCGGGTGTCGTTTTAACTGTATCGCATGATCGTTACTTCTTAGATAAAGTAGTAGATGAATTGTTCATCTTTACGGGAGAAGGAGAAGTACGTGAATTTTTAGGTAGTTATACGGATTACTTAGAAATGGAAAAAACGAGAGAACTTATTGAGAAAGCGGAAGTGCAGAAAGAGAAAAAAGTAGTAGAAGAAGCACCGAAACAACAACGTAAGCGTAAACTTTCATATAACGAGCAGCGCGAATGGGAAACTATTGAAGATACAATTGCGGAACTTGAAGAAAAGCTAGAATCAATTGGAGAAGAGCTTGCGAATGTTGGTTCTGATTTTACGAAAGCGCAAGAATTGTCTGAAGCACAACAAAAAACAGAAGAAGAGCTAGAAAAAACGATGGAAAGATGGAGTGAACTATCGGACATTGTTGAAGGATTAAAATAAAAACAAGCTGCATATATTGAAAAGTAAAGAGAAAAACTTTACACTATTGGTAGAACCTATTTTAGGAGGGAAAAAATGAGAACATCTAATCCAATGTTGAAAAAAGAGGCATTCCGTAAAGAAGGAGCAAGTGCTTCTGCGATGACTATTGGCGGAACAGTAGGCAAAACGTTTATTATGCTTATCTTGCTACTTGCAACGTCTGTCTATTCATACATACAGATGCTAGAGGGTACGATGAAGATGCCAGTATTAATTGGCGCTTTAATCGTTGCGGCAATCATCGCATTTGCGTCTATGTTCTTCCCGCGTATTTCACCGTTTGGTGCACCAATCTATGCGGCGGTAGAAGGGGTTGTATTAGGTAGTATTTCAGCTGTTTATACAATGAAGTTTGGCGATTCTATCGTTTTAAATGCTGTATTACTAACAATCTCAATTCTATTTGCAATGTTAGTGTTATATGCAACACGTGTAGTAAAAGTAACGGATAAATTCCGTACAGGCGTGATGGCAGCAACACTTGGAATTATGGTTATGTACTTAGTCGTATTTCTACTAAACATGTTTGGTGTAACGGTTCCGTACATTCATCAAGGTGGTACAATCGGTATTATTATTAGTGCAGTTGTTATCGTAGTTGCTGCATTAAACTTATTACTAGATTTCGATTTAATCGAAAATGGTGTACGTAGTCAAGCTCCGAAATATATGGAGTGGTACACTGCAATGGGACTAATGCTTACATTAGTTTGGTTATACTTAGAAATTCTTCGTTTCGTTTCTTACTTTACGAAAAATGACTAATAAAAAATCCTGCATTTTTCATGCAGGATTTTTTGTTTTTCAAAGATAAATTGATGATGTGGTATAATATGGATGTTAGTAACTTTAAATTGAAGGGGATGGAATATGGTGAAAGAGAAGAAAGGGATTATGAAAAAACTATTTTCTAAAAGTTTTTTCATAGAACTAGATGATGCTTTAACGTATCCATCGGGAGAAGTTATTACTTCAGCTATTGAAAGTTATGCAGCTGAATGTAATGAACAACTGAAATTTGAGAGTAAAGTAAAACCGATAACTTTTTACTTAGAAGAAGTATTGTATCGTGCGGAAATAAAGATGGCCCGTGGAGGATATTACATTTCATGCAGTGAAGTATAAATTTTGAAACCTTACATGTTTAAAATATGTAAGGTTTCTTTTTTTCTTTTATAGCATAAAAAATAATCTTTTTTACTTTAAAATATATTATTTTACGCTTTTTACCCTTCAAACATTTTTCTTTACAATGAAGAAAAATATGTGAGGTGGTATAACTTATGATGAATCGAGTTGTATTAATCGGTAGATTGACAAAGGAGCCAGAATTATACTACACAAAGCAAGGTGTCGCTTATGCACGAGTATGTGTTGCGGTGAATAGAGGTTTTCGAAATAGCTTAGGTGAGCCACAAGTAGATTTTATTAATTGCGTCGTATGGAGAAGGTCAGCTGAGAATGTAACTGAATATTGTAAGAAAGGTTCACTTGTTGGAATTACTGGACGTATTCATACGAGGAATTACGAGGATAATCAAGGAAAGAGAATATATATAACGGAAGTTGTGATTGAGAGCATTACATTTTTGGAGAGAAGGAGGGAGGGCGCATCGTAAGAAGAGGGCTTAGTAATATAGCCCTCTATCACTTTTGATTGATCCCTTCCCAAACAACATCTAATTGTTGGTTGAGTGTATTTTTCACGTTTATTTCATTAGCATGTAATAGTGAATGGGACATTAATGTATAAAAATAAGTACTCATAATAGTAGAAGTGATAATATGTATATCCCATTGACTGTTTAATTTTCCTGCCTCTTTCGCTTCTGTAATAATTGAAGACAAACCCTCTTGTAGCTGTTGTATACTTTTTAATTCATTTTCTACTAAGTAGTTTGACTTTATAATCTCAAAGACGGCATGCTTCATTAAATCACCATGTCCAGTAAATCGATCCAGTAAATCGCCTAAAACAAGTTTGATTCTTTCTTTTGGATGTTCCACATTTTCGTAAGTTTTTAAACTTTCCTTCCATAGCTCAATTTGAGAATCACCTAAAAATAATAATATGTTCTCCTTTTTCGGAAAGTAGTTGAAGAAAGTGCCCTTCGCTATCCCACATGCAGTAGTAATATCTTGAACCGTTACATTTTCGTACCCGCGTTCTTGGAAGAGTTGTACTGCTTTTAGGAATATAAGTTCTTTTAATTCTTTTTTTCTCGTTTCTCTCAGCATATAATCTACTCCTAACACAAACAATTATATATGTTTAATAGATAATCTCAAATAAAATCTTACTTCATGATTAAGTTTAATGTAATTGAAAGAAGGATAGAGAATGCTGTTTCTTATTTTTATTATAAATGAAAGTTGTATAGTTCATGTGCTTGCCTTTCAGAAATCCATTTTGGAATACGTTTCATTACTTCATTTCTTACTATAGTTAAAGGTTTACTTTCTATTTGCGCCATTTTTCCAACTGTCCACGCAGTGTTTGAGATTTTTTCAATTCTATCTCGTCGTTTTTGTTCATATTCTAAAAATGCTTGACGATAATGGGCATTATTTTTGATGCATTCCGCCAAAATAATCGCATCTTCAATTGCTTGGCAAGCACCTTGGCCTAAATTCGGAGTAAGTGCATGGGCAGCATCCCCAATAAAAACGATGCGTTTTTCAAAAAATTGATTCATTGGCATAATGTCTACAATATCACGATGAATCATATGAACGTCCGATGCATTATGCAAAATAGATGGTATGGGATTGTGGTAAGATTTGAAATGATTATATAAATCTGCTGTTGTGTAAGCTTTGTATTTTGGATCTCTAGCTTTCGCGTTTATGAGCGCATACCAGTATACTTCGTTGTTGGGAAGAGGGACGATACCAAATCTACCGTTCGTTCCCCAAGTTTCAATAAAGTCATTTGTTAAAGAAAGATTATTAGTAGGAGTTATGCCACGCCAACACGTATATCCTGCATAACGATAATTATCCCTTTGTGTTACTTGTTTTCGAACGACAGAATGAATACCATCGGCAGCAATCAGTATATTGCCAAATGCTTCACTACCATCTTGAAATACTATTTTTAAGGCGTCTTCCTCATTTCGTTCTATTTTTACACATTCTTTTCCCCATTCGACAGTATCTTCTTGTAGTTCAGAAAGTAGCAATTGATGTAAATCTTTTCTATGAATAGAGTACATTTTAGGATAACAAGCTGGGATAATCAATTTATTGAAAATAGTTCCTTTTTCGGATACAAGTTTAAAGCCGTTACTTTCGTTGCCGAATTTTTTTATTCTCTCAGAAATTCTGTATGGCTCAAGTGCTTGCATTGCATTTGGAGCAATGATAATACCCGCACCAGCAACAGTAGGCTCATTGTTTTTATCATATACTTTTACTTCTATTCCTATTTTTTGTAAGGAAATTGCTGCGCAAAGTCCAGCAATACCGCCACCAATAATTATGACATTGTTCATTTGTTATCACTCCACCTTTGAATGACTTTGTTCATAAAATGACCTCGGTCATTTTATGAGTTAAGGTTAATCCCTTTTTATGTAATTGTCAATTATACTTTTAACTATAGTTATGGAATGATTAGGTGAAAATAGAATGAATGAAACTTTCCAGCAATGTAGAAAAGTAAATAGTAAAATTAAGCATCCGAGTAGGAGTATAGCGTGATAACATGTTACAATACAGCTAAGAACATGCAATAAAGGAGAGTTATTTACGTGAAGATTAAAGCAATTGAACCGACGCCAAGTCCAAATACAATGAAAGTTATTTTGAATGAAGTATTACCATCAGGAGCACGTAATAATTATACAAATGAAAATAAAGAACAAGCGCCAATGCAAGTGCAAGAAATTTTGAAAATTGAAGGCATTAAAGGTGTATATCATGTAGCTGACTTTTTAGCAGTGGAGCGAAATGCAAAGTATGACTGGAAAGTTTTATTACAGCAAGTTCGTGCTGTTTTTGGTGAAGAAGTAGTAGAAGAAAGTGAAGAACAACAACTTGCTCATTTTGGAGAAGTGAAAGTATTTGTTCAAATGTTCTTTACTATTCCAATGCAAGTAAAGTTAACAGATGGCACGACGGAAGAACGTGTTGGTTTACCTGACCGTTTTAAAGAATCAATTATGAAAGTGCAAATGTCTGCACCAAACGTTGTAAAAGAACGTAAATGGGTGGAACAAAGTACACGTTACGGTAATTTTGAAGAAATCGGGAAAGAAGTAGTAGAAGAGATTGTTGCTGCTTATCCGGAAGAACGTGTAAATGAAACGGTTAAAGAATTATTAAATCAAGCAGGTGCTGTTGAAGTAACGATTCAAAAGCGTGAGCCATATAAAGTAACAGAAGAGATGATGAAAGATGCTGACTGGAAAAAACGTTTTGCAGCTTTAGAACAAATGGATCCTACTGAAGAAGATATTCCAGTGTTGAAGATGGCGTTAGATGATGAAAAAGTTTCGATTCGCCGTTTAGCAACAGCATATTTAGGTATGGTAAAAGGTGATGAAGTATTACCGTTATTATATAAAGCCTTATTAGATCGCTCTGTAAGTGTTCGTCGTACTGCAGGAGATTGTTTATCAGATGTAGGTGATCCGGCGGCGATGTTCGTTATGATTAAATCTCTGAAAGATCCAAGTAAATTAGTACGCTGGCGTGCAGCGATGTTCTTATTTGAACTTGGAGATGAAAGTGCAATTCCAGCATTAAAAGCAGCGCAAGATGATCCAGAGTTTGAAGTAGCAATGCAAGCACGTCTAGCGTTAGAGCGTATTGAAGGCGGAGAGGAAGCAAAAGGTTCTGTATGGAAACAAATGACGGAGTCTCGTAAAGGGGAATAATGTATGATTGTTTTCTATGATAGTTGGTGTCCGATGTGTACGGCGGTTGCAGAACGTACGAAAAAATTAGATAAAAAGGGTAAGATGAAATTTGTTTCATTTCGAGATGAAGATGTAGTTGAGAAGTATGAACTTTCTCAAGAATTACAAAGTAAGATGGAACAAAGACTGTATATTTTAAAAAATAATAAGTGGTATGACGGCATTCATAGCATACATGTATTAGCAAAGGCCGTTCCATCTTATTGGTTTGCAGTTCCTTTTATAAAGCTATCTATCGTACTTGGTTTTGGAAGTAAAGTATACGATTATATCGCTAACAATAGAAAACTTGTCCCAGTTGGACATTGCCGCGAAGGGATTTGTGAAATCCCTACAAAAAAATAAAATCATCGTTATCTTTCTTTTGCACCTATTAATAGAGCGTGATATGATGAGTTTGGAATGAAAGTTGAAGGAGAGATTACAAGATGTCAAATGCTTATGAAGAATACATGCGCCAAATGGTAATCCCAATGCGTCAAGAATTAGTGCGCTCTGGGTTTGAAGAGTTAACTACAGAAGAAGCTGTAACAGAATTTATGGAAAACGTAACAGGTACAACTTTAGTAGTTGTAAATTCTGTTTGTGGTTGTGCAGCTGGTTTAGCACGTCCATCAGCAGGTCAAGCGGTTGTTCGTGCTGAAAAACAACCTGATCATCTTGTAACTGTATTTGCAGGTCAAGATAAAGATGCTACTGCAAAAATGCGTGAATACTTCGGAGAAATTCCTCCATCTTCACCATCTATGGCATTGTTAAAAGGAAAAGAAGTTGTTCACTTCATTCACCGTCATGAAATTGAAGGTGCAACTATGGACGAAATTATTACGAACTTAGAACAAGCTTTCGAAAAGAATTGCTAAAGAAGGGGGAGAGTAAATCTCCCTCTTTTCTTTATATAGAGGTGAAACAATGATAGTAACAACAGCAGGAAGAACGAACAAAGAAATGACAGATTATGCAAACCGGGTAGCAGCAGAATTAAATACTTCTTTCGTTAAACGTAATGACATACCAGTACATAAACTGCATGAGCAGTATGAACAAGATGTACTTGTTGTAGGAAAAAATCGATTAGCTATTTATCCGAAAGGTACGGAAGAGTCATTTTTCTTTCATCCAAACTCAGCGATGTTTCGTGTGAAAAGATTAATGCGCGGAGAACACGACCCGTTTGTACAAGCCACGCAATTAGAGAGTGGAATGACAGTGTTAGATTGTACGCTCGGTATGGCATCAGATAGTATTGTAGCGAGTTATATTGTTGGGGAAAGCGGAAAAGTAACCGGACTTGAAGGCAATGAGTATATGGCTTATATTATGGAAAATGGTTTGAAAACATGGTCTTCATCTGTTTCTGAAATTGATGAATCAATGCAACGAATCGATGTGAAGCAAACAGAGCATTACGCGTTTTTAAAACAATGTGAAGACAATTGTTATGATGTTGTGTACCTTGATCCGATGTTTGAAGAAACTGTTATAGAATCAGATGGAATAAAAGGATTAAAACACTTCGCTTTGTATCATGATATTACTGATGAAACAATTGCGGAAGCGAAGCGTGTGGCGAGAAAGCGTGTCGTTCTGAAAGACCATTTCCGTAGTTCTAGATTTGAAAAACATAATTTTTACGTATACAAAAGAAAAAGTGCTAAGTTTCACTTTGGTGTAATTGACCCTTGCTAATTGTTTGAAAAGATGTATAATAAGCAATAATTAATTAAATATACTGTCTGTGATGAAGAGAGTAGTCTTTTTTAGAAGGAAAGCGAGCTAGGGATGGTGTGAGCCTAGTGCGGAAGAAAAAGATGAAGCGCACTTCGGAGATGCTTCTTGAACGAATAGTAGAGTAAGCCGAGGCCCCCTGTCCTCGTTATAAACGGGAAAGTGGTTCGTAATGAACAACAAGGGTGGTACCACGGGTTCAAACTCGTCTCTTTTTTAGAGACGAGTTTTTTGTGTTTAAAAAAATAAGGAGGTTGTAGTATGGATTATAAAACACAGTTTGCGGAAAGTTTATCTAATATTTTTACGAATGAATTAACGCAAAAGCAAATTCTAGATTTAATTGAAACACCGAAACAAGATGAATTTGGAGATGCTGCATTTCCATGTTTTTCACTTGCGAAGCAATATAAAAAATCACCAGCTCTTATCGCAAAGGAAGTTGCGGAGAAATTAAGCGATCCATTTTTTACGAAAGTAGAGGCTGTTGGTCCTTATGTAAATGTATTTTTTAATCGTGAAACGGTAAGTGATGCAGTATTAAAAACGATTTTAGCGGAGAAAGGAGAGTACGGTCAAAATCACTTTGGATGTGAAAAGACTGTAGTTATCGATTATTCGTCTCCTAATATTGCGAAACCTTTTTCAATGGGGCATTTACGTTCTACAATGATTGGAAATTCACTGAAACATATCGCTGAAAAATGTGGTTATGAAGTTGTAGGGATTAATTATATTGGGGATTGGGGAACACAGTTTGGAAAGTTAATTACGGCTTATAAAAAATGGGGAAATGAAGCAGTAGTGAAAGAGGATCCAATACGTGAATTATTTAAGTTATATGTTCAATTTCATGAAGAGGTAAAAGACGACGAAGAATTAGAAGAAGAAGGACGCGCTTGGTTTAAGAAATTAGAAGAAGGTGATGAAGAAGCTGTTGAGCTTTGGAATTGGTTCCGCCACGAATCCTTAAAAGAATTTTCTCGTATTTATGAACTTCTCGGTGTGGAATTTACTAATTTTCAAGGAGAAGCTTTTTATAATAACTTAATGGAAGACTTTATTGGGATTTTAGAGGAACATGATTTACTTGAAGAGTCAGAAGGTGCATTAGTCGTTAATTTAGAAGAAGAGGGCATGCCACCTTGCTTAATTAGAAAATCAGATGGTGCGACGATTTACGCAACGCGTGACTTAACGGCAGCGTTATATCGTCAAAACACATATGCGTTTGATAAAGCGTTATACGTAGTTGGCCCAGAACAAAGTTTACACTTCAATCAATTTTTCACTGTATTAAAAAAGCTCGGCTACACTTGGGTTGATGGCATGGAACATGTACCGTTTGGGTTCATTTTAAAAGATGGTAAGAAAATGTCCACACGTAAAGGAAGAGTTATTTTACTCGAAGAAGTACTTGAGGAAGCAATAGACCTTGCAAAACAAAATATTGAAGAGAAAAATCCAAACTTAAAACAAAAAGAAGAAGTAGCAAAACAAGTCGGTGTCGGGGCAGTTATTTTCCATGATTTAAAAAATGAGCGTATGCATAATATTGAATTCTCATTAGAAAATATGCTGAAATTTGAAGGGGAAACAGGACCTTACGTACAGTACACACATGCACGTGCTTGCTCTATTTTAAGAAAAGAAAGCGTAGAATTTGAAACGTGTACGTTTGCATTAAAAGATGATCATAGTTGGAATATCGTAAAATTACTAAACAAATTCCCGGAAGTAATTGAAGCAGCATGTAACAAAAATGAGCCATCGGTTATTTCGAAATACGTATTAGATGTAGCGCAATCGTTTAATAAATATTACGGGAATGTGCGTATATTAGAAGAGAGTGAAGAGAAAGACAGTAGACTCGCATTAGTGTATGCTGTGACAGTTGTATTAAAAGAGGGATTACGTTTACTTGGGGTGGATGCTCTTGAGGAGATGTAAAATAAATAGGTATACGTATCATAATAGATATGTATGCCTATTTATTTTTATAGAAAATATGTAAGTAACAGTTATATTTTATAAAGTCTAAAATTTTTTGGAATTGTTTCAGGTGTAGGAATGTCCACATAAGATGGAGAATTGTAATGTCATATAAAGGAGGCGTTAAACTTGGAAACGTACGATTGGAACAGTAAACTAGCGTATTTAAAGAATACGAGAGATCTATATTACAACGACGATTATGTAAGCTTTTTAGTAAATACAGTTTGGAGAATCACTAAGCCAGTACATATCGTTGATTACGGTTGTGGATATGGTTATTTAGGCTTAATATTAATGCCATTACTTCCAAAAGGATCAAAGTATACAGGCATTGATAGCGGGGGAACATTACTTGCTGAAGCGAGAGAATTGTTTCGTTTACTTCCATATGAGACAGAATTTCTTGAGGGAGATGCTACAGAAATTGAATTGAACGATACATACGATATAGCAATCTGTCATGCCTTCTTATTACATATGAGTTTACCAAAAACAATGCTACAAAAAATGATACATTCAGTTAAAAGTGGAGGGAAAATAATTTGTTTTGAGCCACATTGGATATCAAATATGTCTTCATACTTTTTAGATGGAGAGAATCAATCTGAAATTATTAGGTTAGGCACTTTGCAGAAGTTATTTGAAAATGACACGCAGAGAAGCGGAAGAGATGGAAATATTGGTATGAAAATACCGGCGTATTTAAGTGAATTAGGCGTGAAAAATATTGAGTGTCGAGTGAGCGATAAAGTGAATTTTTTAGATTCTAATATGCACCATAATGGTAAAGCGAAGTTGTATCATTCATTAAAGGAAGAGGGGATTGCGGGGAATCCAGGTGATAAACAGCAATTTATAGGACGTTTAATAGACAGAGGATTAACATATGATGATGCGCTAGCTCAATATGAAGCTGAACTACGATTTTTTAAAGCATTTCATATACATTCTTCTTTAGTATATGCTCCGAATATGAAAATTACATTTGGTGAAATAGTATGTTAATAGGTAGTAATACGATGAAACATGTCGCTTAATGTCGATAAATCGATATTCGACATACAATCGCTGATATATTTTGAAAATCGCCGATAAAATGAAAGAATCGCTGATATATTTAAATTATCGCCGATATAATTTCATGTACTGATTTCAACTATATAAAGATAAGGTCCGCATGTAACGTTATTCCATTTAATCAAACAAAATATGGAGAAAAACAATCATTTTTACTATATTTTGTTATAAATCCAAATAATATTAAATAATACTATCCATTATAGGAGATTTTAGTTGAATACATACAATATGATGTGTAAAATCTAAGCAAGTAGCAGTATAAATAAATATTCGAGGTGAATACATGCTAGATTTTAAGCAGTTAGATGCTTGTTTGAAAGACAAGAGATTTATAGAGGGATTACAGGAAATAAATAATGAAATTTCATATATAAAAGAAAAGAATACTTTATCTTATGTAAAGAATTGGCTTGCTAATATTCCTTCATATAAGGAGTTTGATATATTAATTCGTCTTACTGATGAAGGGCTTATGCACCAATACAGTTCATTCCTCATTCGCTACGCTTATAAAAAATTCCCAAATATGAGAACGCTCTCTTTATATTGTGATGAGTTAATTGATGAGCGGAAAATTCTTGAAGCAGAACAGTTGCTAAAAGACGCTTTAGAAGAGAGCAATAAAGAAGAAATAGATGCCGATTTTTTAGCGAAAACATATTTTACGTTAGTAAGATGTCTTTTAGAAATGAAACGAAATGAAGAAGCGCTAATCTATATGCAAAAAGCAGAGGAGTACAGTGAACGTGCCGTATTTGATAAATGGGGTTACGTCTATATGCATACAGGTGAATGGGAGAAAGCAGAAGAACAATTTATAGCCGGCATGCAGCATAAAGATTGTGAAGAGTTATCTACTTATTTATTAGCACAGTTATATGCAAATAAAGGGGAACAAAAACGTGCATTACAGCTAATTGATGATGCAATTGTAAAGTTCCCGCAAGTACCATATTTTCATTTTGAAAAGGTGAAATATTTATTAGATTTAGGGAAGTATGAAGAAGTGTTAGACGTAATAAATAACATAAATAATCAGCTTCCTTATCATGCGTATAAAGCTTACTTTGTGCATTTACGTGCAGAAGCGCTTTACAAAATGAATAAACTTGTAGATTTACAACAATTATTAAAAGAAGAAAAAAGTTTAAAAGAGTCTTTATATCATAATTTAGAAAAAAATCCGGGTGGCAAAAAGGTTCACTTACCGATAGTTCCCATTGTACAAAAGGATAACTATTGTGTGCCGACAAGTTTAGAAATGATGTTGCACTTATGGGGAGAAAAACGTACACAAGATGAAATAGCAGAGTTTATTTTTGATATGACAGGATCCAAGTTTTCAGATACTGTTTCTTATTTAGAAGAATTAGGTTATGAATATCGTTATTTTAAAGGGAATGTAGAAAATTATAAGAGACTGTTAGATCAGGGGATTCCCGTTTTATTAAGTATAGATATTGAGCATGCTTCACATGTGCAAGTGCTAGCTGGATATGATGATACGTTACAAGCATTTTATGTTCAAGATCCGAACTTTATCGAACCAGTTATTGTGGAATATAGGAAGTTACAAGAAAAATATCGTTATACAGGCTGCTTAGCGATTACGTTTGTTCCGAAAGAAAAAAAGGAACTACTATCATTTTTAAATGAAGAAGAACATCATTATTTTAAATCTATTTTTTCTTTAACAGATCATTTGGATGAACAAGATAAAGAGGGGATTCATGACTTAGTACAGTTTTTAAAAGGGAAGAGTGATAATCCGAATACATGGTTATATACGGTTAAGCATTTAGATGTTGAAGTAGATAAAGAATTTATTTTATATTGTATAAAAAAGTTAATGGAGAAATTTCCTAACTCAGATTTTGTTAAATTACATGGTGCACAGTGCTTTATTCGCCTGGAAGAGTTAGAAAAAGCTGGGCAAATGCTTGCGAGTGTTGAGAAGAAAAATAGTCGTGCCTTATATCATTTCATAAACGGAAGGTATGCTTTTGAGCAGGAAAGTTATATAGAAGCGATTTCAAGTTTTCGTTCCTCGTTACAATTAGACGCAGATCAGCCGATTGCTTGGAGTTTTCTCGCTTTATCATATATGTATATCGACCAATCTGAAAAGGCGTTGCAGTTTTCTCAAGTAGCTTTAGAGCGTAGTCCTGAAAGATTTACTTTAACGAATCACGGGTTAATATTAATAGATTTAGAAAGATATGAAGAAGCGTATGAAATCTTTAATGATTTGTTAAAAGAATATAAAAATGAGGCACATGTATGGTATGAGCGAGCGAGATGTGCGCATCATTTAGGGAAAGTATATTTAGCGATAAAAGGGCTTAAAATAGCAATTCATTTGGATAGTAATGCACCATACATTTATACGAAACTTGCAGAAATATACGAATCTGATTTGAAGGATGAAGAAAGTACGAAAGAAGTTTTATTAAAAGGTATTGAGAATTGTGATGATAAGGCACCTCTATACGTAAAACTCGGTGACTACCATTTTCAAAAGGATAGTCTGGAAGAAGCAGAAACATTGTATACTCGTGCTTTGGAAGAAAATCATGATGATGTATACTCTCACTTCGGACTTACGCAAGTTTATATGGCAAGAGAACAATATAAGGAAGCGAAAGAATATATTCTCAGTATTGAAAAACAAATTGAAAAGAGTCAAGATTTCCTTATGAACGCAGGAATGGTTTTATGGGATGCTGAGATTGAACTTGGTGGAAGTGAAGAAGGATTTAAAGTAGCATTGTCTAAGTTAGAGAGTGGTATAAAGCAGAGCGAATATAATGTAGCAAGTGCGTTAGATGAATATGTGAATCGAATGAAAGGAACAGTATTTGTACAACGAGGAATAGCATTCTTAAGAACGTTGCAGAAAGAAAGAAATGAAGTAAGTGAATACGGTTGTTATACAGGTATTTTATATGAATCTATCGGACAGTATGGCCAAGCGATGAAAAGATATAAAAGGGCGATAGAACAAAAAGAAACGGCATTACCGTATTACCGAATTGGTGAAACACTTATGCTATTAGGGCAATTGACGGAAGCAAAACAAGCGTATGAAAGATGTTTAGAGATTGATGGGAATTTCGTAGGTGTACATTTACAGCTTGCAGAAATATACGAAAAAGAAGAAAATCGTTCTAAAGAACAAAGTCATATGGTTCAGGCGATGAAAGAAGAGCCGTTGCATATTAATATGGAATATTTGGCACAGCTTTCAGTAGAAATGAATCTACAGGAGGAATTGCTGACTGAACTAGAACAATTAGCAGACGAAGTGCCTGAAATATGGCGATTAGATGCGATTGCATATGTGTATGGAGCGATGGATGAAATAGATAAAGAACAAGCACAGATTGAAGAGGCACTACGATTAGATGGCGAGCATACAGAAGTTTTATACCATTATGCAAAAGTATTAGTGAAAAATAGAAATGCAAAAGCAATTGAAATTGCAATGAAGGTTATACAAAAAGATGTAAATAATGAACGTATATTTGATGTATATGTAAAAGCGATAGAACAACATAAGAAATGGTCTAACATACGAGATTTTCTTCATATATTAAAAGTGAAAAAGGCAGAAAGAAGTATGGCGTTTATGTATGCAGCATCTGCAGTTACAGAAAGGTGGATTGAACGTCAACAAAATGAACAGCCGAAGAAATCCATAATTACAAGAGCTTTTTATCGCATGAAAAACCGTGCGAAAGAAATTTCGATTATTACTACAATCATTGATTTATATGAAATCTCATTAAAGTTAAATCAAAAAAATAGTATGGCAGCGCAGCGATTTGCACTATTTTATGAGAATGTGGCGATGTATAAAGAGGCGATAGATGTATTGCAAACATCATTAGAAAGTAAATGGGATTACGATGTAGCGAAGCAACTTGTAAATCTTTTCATAGAGTGTGAGGAAGAAGATAGATTACGGGATGCTGCAGAATTAACGAAGCAAATGGTTCGAGAGTTACCAGATGATTATGATACGCTTCTTTTACAAGCACAAGTATTCTTTAAAATGGGAGAAGAAAGAAAAGCAGAAAAGATTACTTTACAATTAACGGAGCAAACACCGTTTGTAAGTAGAGCGTTTCTTGCTTTAGGAGAAATATATCAAAGTCAAGAACGGTTTGAAGAGGCAATTCACGTATTAGAAAATGCTTCTATACATCATCCGAATGAAACAGCAATTCTTCTTTCTTTAGCATCTTCTTATCATGGTGCCGGCCAAACACGAAAGGCAGAAGAAATAGCAAATGAAGCATTAAAAATTGATGCGAGTGATTTGTTAGCGAGATACGATCGTGCTTGTTATTTAGCGCAGTTAAACAGAAATGAAGAGGCGAAGGAAGAGTTTGAAATTGTACTTCGTGAGGATGAGTCGGGATTTTTCGCTGAACTTATCGAGGATGATGAAAATTTAGCAGCACTGCGAGAATTTGAAAAGTAATTGTATAAGAAGAACGAAAAAGGATATAAATAAAGTGAAACTTTAATCAGTGGGGGTCTTACTGCCCATTAAAGCGGGATAAAATATATTTTGAATTAGTTGACAATTCATCGCCTGATGGCATAAAATAGCTTTTAACAAAGTATACAAATCTGAAGACGAGAAAGAGTAAAATAGTGTACTGTTCCCCAGAGAGCCGGTATGTTGCTGAAAGCCGGTGTGCAGACGTTATTTGAAAATCATCTCCGAGGAGCCGAGGCTGAAAATGAGTAAGCTCGGACGGATGTCTACCGTTACAAAGAACACGTATGATAGTACGTTGCTAAGTGCTATTAGTGAAGAGCTAATAGAATTAGGGTGGTATCGCGGGTAAACCCGTCCCTATTTTATAGGGACGGGTTTTTTGTGTGCTTTAAAACATTCAAAAGGAGTGATTGTAGATGAAGAAAGTAGATGTAAAAGAGTCAGCTGTAGGGAGAGAAACACGTATTCGTAAACAGTGGAACGAGCAGAGCATTTTCGAACAATCAATTCAGAATCGAGAAGGCGCACAATCTTTTGTGTTTTATGAAGGACCACCAACGGCGAACGGACTACCGCATGTAGGTCATGCACTTGGACGAACAATTAAAGATGTAGTAGCAAGATATAAAACGATGGCTGGTTATAAAGTATTAAGAAAAGCGGGATGGGATACGCACGGCTTACCTGTAGAATTAGGTGTTGAGAAGCAACTTGGTATTTCTGGTAAACATGAAATCGAAGAGTATGGAATTGAACCATTTATTCAGAAGTGTAAAGAGAGTGTATTCACATATGAGAAACAGTGGCGTGAATTCACTGAAAGTATCGGTTATTGGGTAGATATGGATGATCCATACGTTACGTTAGAGAATCCATATATCGAAAGTGTATGGCATATTTTAGGGACGATTCATGAAAAAGGATTATTGTATAAGGGACATAGAGTTTCACCATATTGCCCAAGCTGTCAAACTTCACTAAGTTCACATGAGGTTGCCCAAGGGTATAAAACAGTAAAAGATTTAAGTGCAACAGTTAAGTTTAAAGTGAAAGATAGTGACAATGAATACTTCCTAGGTTGGACGACAACACCTTGGACACTTCCAGCAAATGTTGCACTCGCTGTACATCCAAATATGGAATACGTGAAAGCGAAACAAGAAGGTCATGTATACATTGTTGCGAAAGAACGTGTACGAGATGTATTAAAAGAAAACTATGAAGTATTATCTGTTCATAAAGGAGAAGAATTATTAAATACTTCTTATACAGCACCGTTTCCGATGAAAGAAGTTACAAATGGGTACCGCGTTATCGGAGCAGATTTTGTAACGGCAGATAGTGGTACAGGACTCGTTCATATCGCTCCAGCATACGGAGAGGACGATTATAGAGTCGTTCAAAGTGAAGGATTATCATTCTTACATGTTGTAGATGAAAAGGGTGAGTATACAGAAGTCGTACCATTTTTGAAAGGTAAATTTGTAAAAGATTGTGACGTAGATATCGTTCGTTATTTAGCGAAGGAAGGTTTACTATACCATAAAGAAAAGTATGAACACAGTTATCCGCATTGCTGGCGCTGTGATTCACCACTTCTTTATTATGCAGGAGAGAGTTGGTTAATCCGAACGACTGCAATTAAAGATACGTTTTTACAAAATAACGATACTGTTATTTGGTATCCAGATCATATGAAACATGGAAGATTTGGTAAGTTTTTAGAAAATATGGTGGACTGGAATATTAGCCGAAATAGATATTGGGGAACACCATTAAACGTATGGGAATGTGAACGTTGCGATCATCAATTTGCACCGAAAAGCATTGCGGATTTAAGAAAGCATAGTACGAAAGAAACACCGGAAGATTTAGAATTGCATAAGCCGTATGTAGATGAAGTACAAGTTTACTGCGAAAAATGCGGAAGTACAATGAATCGTACACCAGAAGTAATTGATGTTTGGTTTGATAGTGGTTCGATGCCATTTGCGCAATATCATTATCCGTTTGAAAATAAAGAGTTATTTGAAGAACAGTTTCCAGCAGATGTAATTGCAGAAGGAATTGATCAAACACGCGGCTGGTTTTATAGTTTATTAGCTGTATCAGCACTATATACTGGAAAAGTACCGTATAAACGAGTGCTATCACTAGGGCATGTTCTAGACGAGGAAGGACAGAAAATGTCTAAAAGTAAAGGGAATGCACTAGATCCAGTTGATTTAGTAGAGAAGTTTGGTGCTGATGCTTTAAGATGGGCTTTACTCGTTGACAGTGCTCCGTGGAATGCGAAGCGTTTTTCTGAAAGAACAGTATTAGAAGCAAAATCTAAATTTGTAGATACATTAGTCAATGTGTATAGCTTCTACGTTTTATATGCAAATTTAGATGAGTATAATCCGAACGAAACGTATGACGTAAAGCGGACGAAATTGGATGAATGGGTATTATCAAGATTGCATAGTACAACGAAAAAAGTGAGAACTGCACTTGATGATTATCAATTTACGAATGCAGCTCGTGAAATCGCGGCGCTTGTAGATGAAGTAAGTAATTGGTACGTAAGGCGATCACGTAATCGTTTCTGGGAATCTGGTATGAATGCTGAAAAAGCAGCTGCGTATGAGACACTTCATGAAGTGCTTGTAACAATTAGTAAACTAATTGCACCATTTACACCGTTTGTCGCTGAAGATATTCATTTGAATTTAACTGGAAGTAGCGTTCATTTAGCCGATTATCCAGTTGTAAATGAATCACTACTTCAGCCGAAATTAGAAGCGGAAATGGATGCAGTTTTACAAGTTGTTGAACTTGGAAGAAGTAATCGTAATCAACATTCTTTAAAAGTAAAACAGCCGTTAGCGGAACTTGTATTACTTGAGCATAATGAAAATGATATGGATTGGGAATCTTATCGTGATATCGTTATGGATGAGTTAAATGTGAAGGCGTTCCATGTTGAACTCGATGAAACGAAATACACATCCTATCAATTAAAGCTGAATTTTAAAACGGCTGGGCCGAAGTTCGGTAAAAATGTGAATGCAGTAAATGGCTGGCTAAAACAATTATCACAAGACGAGGTACAAAACTTTGTCTCTACAGAAAGAGCAGTTTACGAAGTAGCATCAGGAGAAGAAATAGTTGTAACGAATGAAGATGTATTAGTAGAGAAAGTTGCGAAATCTGGATTCTCTAATACAACTAACGGACAATATACAGTAATGTTAGATACGAATGTAACGGAAGAATTGCTACAAGAAGGGGTAGCACGTGAATTCATCCGCGCCGTTCAAGAATATCGTAAGCAGTTGAATTTACCTGTTAATTTACGAGTAGATGTAATTCTTGATACAGAGGAAGAACTACAGCAAACGTTAACGAATCATAAAGAGTTGTTGGAAGAAAACTTACTCGTTAAACAATTTACATTTGGTCACTTAACGAATAAAGACGATGAAATTTCTTTAGGTGAGACAAAATTCCGCATTAAATTAAGCTCAGCTAATTAAAGAAAAGGAAGTTGGAATGATTCCAACTTCCTTTTTGTATGATGGAAATTTATCCGGCTATTTTCCGCATAATACATTCGATAGGACCTCTAGAAAAATTCTTTCTCCATAACACGCTAATTAAAATGCTGTTTAAATTTATTTCTACAGTATTGTTTTCGCTTTACAAATAAATATTGAGAAAATTTCACTCCCCCTAAATGGAAAGGTAATAGAAATGTTCATAGAGAATTACTCGTAGATTCAATTTTTATCCCCCCATTTTGTGGGGAATGATTGCCTAGTGGTAATGGGATAAGGTTGAGCTACTTTATTAGGGGGAGTGGTTCTATGTTTAATAAAAAAATGGTGGCAATGGCAATGACTGTGCCGTTAGTAATGGGGACGATTACTACAGTTTCGGCATTGGAAAAACAACAGCAAGTAAAGCTAGAAGCTTATTCGCCGCAGAAAAAAGCAACAGAATATTTAAAAGAAAATGCTGCGCAGTATGGATTAAAAGCAGACCTTTCAGACTTACAATATATTTCTACAACAGAAACGTCAGTAGCTTCATATGTTAGGTTCCAACAAGTTGTGAATGGTGCACCTGTATTTTCAAAACAAATTACAGTTACTCTTAATGGAGAAGGAAAAGGAGTACTTGCTGTTTCTGATTATCAATCTGTTAAAGGTGTGAAGGAAGTTACAACAAAAATTAGTGAAAAAGATGCAATACAAAAATCAATGGCGTATGTTGGAGAAGTAAGTGAACAAAACTTATGGGCTCCTACAGAGAAAGAATTTGGATATATTGTTGAAGAAGGAATTGCTCGTCCAGTATATAAAGTTGTAGTCCATTCTAATAATCCATTTGGTGCATGGGAAACATTTATTGATGCAGAAAATGGAAAGTTAATTAAAAAAGTTGATATAAACCGTAAAGCAGAAGGATCAGGAAAAGTATTTTTACCTAATCCAGTCGTATCTAGCGGTAGTAAAGTAGGTTTAAAAGATAACAATGATGCAGATTCAACAGCATTAACGAACCAATTGAAGACTGTTACGTTAAAAGGTTTAGATGGAACAGGATTTTTAATTGGAGAATATGTAACGATTTCTTCAAAAGCGAAAACGAAATCTACGAATTTACAATTTAACTATACACGTGCAAATGATAGCTTTGAAGATGTGATGTCGTATTATCATATCGATACTTTACAACGTTACATTCAAAGTCTAGGTTTTAAAAATATTAATAATCGCTCTATTAAAGTGAATGTGAATGGAACGACGGCTGATAATTCATTTTATTCTCCGACAACGAAAGCTTTAACTTTCGGTACTGGCGGAGTAGATGATGCAGAAGATGCTGGTATTATCGAGCATGAGTATGGCCATTCGATTCAAGATAATCAAGTACCCGGTTTTGGTAGTTCAGCAGAAGGCGGAGCGATGGGAGAAGGATTTGGTGACTTCTTAGGTGCTACGTATGAAGATGCAGTATCGACAACTGGGTACGGAAAAGCATGTGTTGGAGAATGGGATGCGACTGCTTATTCTAGTTCAGATCCGACGTGCTTACGCCGATTAGATACGAATAAAGTGTATCCGAAAGATATTACAAATGAGGTACATGATGATGGAGAAATTTGGGCTCAAGGACAATATGAGATGGCGCAAGCATTTGGTCGTGATGTAGCAACGAAAATTATTTTACAATCGCACTGGTCGTTAACACCAAACTCTAAATTCAGTGATGGAGCGAAAGCGATTAAGCAAGCGGATGCTCTTTTATATGGCGGACAACATGCCGCTGATATCGATCGTATTTGGGCAGCGAGAGGAATTAGTACGAATTAATATAAAAAGTCGTGGCATGTATAAGCCACGACTTTTTAATTTGCTTTAGAACTGGTACTAGTAAAGTAAGCTATATAAATGATAATGTGAATTTATTCGTCTTCCATTTATTTTTTTTCATCCTTAAAAACAAAATGCTCTTTAAATTTTCTAGACTCCACTTTTTGACCATTTCGCATGGAGCGGAAAGGGTGTTCTTGCCAAGTAATCATTACATCAACTTCATCTGCTTTTGTAGCAACTGGAAAATTAGCATGTTCAAATCCAGTTTTTCCGCTTGCTAAACGGTTTTCCTTTAGGGAGAAGAGTTCATATTTCGTTTTTGTTTTTGGCTCGTTGCGGAATACTTCGACTTGTACATTATATACTTCACTGTTTCCAACATTTTTCACTGAAAATTGATATGTTTGAAATTCATCTTTTTTAGCTTGAAGCATATTCTTGTTTGTTTTTTTCGGTTTATCAATATTCACTTGCCATTGATCAGAGTTTTGAGAGATTGGTAAAGATTTTGGTGAATAGGCGTACGTTTCGTTTACTACAATTAGGCAAAACAATAGGAGAAAGAAACTAATCGCTTTTTGCATATACACACCTCGCTATAAAATTTTTATTAATATGTGTAAATAAAACAGTAAATATGTAATTTAATGGAAAAAGGTGATACTTTGATTCAAATGAATTTGAAAAAACTTGAAGAAGTAGTAAATGGAGAAGGATTACAAGAATCGTTTCATCTTATAGAGATACATGGTGTCTGCATAGATTCCAAAAACATGAAAGAAGGAAATTTATTTGTTCCAATCATTAGGATGAAAAATGGGCATGAGTATGTGAAAGAAGCAATGGATAATGGAGCTGTCGCTTCCTTATGGAAAAAGTCTTACGGTACTCCGCCAAAAGGGATTCCAATTATATTTGTAGATGACACTTTGTTTGCTTTGCAACAATTGGCACAATTTTATCGAAGAGAGATAAATGTAAAAGTAATAGGAATTACAGGTAGTAATGGCAAGACTACGGTAAAAGGTATAATAGGAAGCATTTTAAGTTCAACTTATAGAGTGCATAAAACAAAAGGTAATTTTAATAGTCAAATCGGTTTACCGTTAACAATTTTAGAAATGGAACGAGATACTGAGTTTTTGATACTTGAAATGGGAATGAGTGAAAAAGGACAAATTCGAAATTTATCACGAATCGCACAGCCAGATGTAGCGGTTATTACAATGATTGGACAGTCACATCTAGAGACGCTTGGATCAAGAGAAGAGATTGCGAAGGCTAAATTTGAAATTATAGACGGATTAAATGACGATGGACTGTTCCTATATAATGGCGACGAGCCATTACTTTCTCAAAATATTAATATGCTAAGTATAGAAAGTAAGTCATTTGGTGGAAAGTATACAAATGATTTGTTTCCAACGAACGTACAATTAGATGAATATGGTGTTCATTTTAAATTAAATCATACAAAAATACAGTACGATATTCCCTTACATGGAAAACATAATATTTTAAATGCGATTGTCGGAATCGCTGTAGGGCAATTTTACAAAGTCTCTACAGAAAAAATACAAGAAGCATTGCAACAAATAAATATTACACAAATGCGCTTTCAGTTTTTAACCGCTAAAACAGGTTTTACAATTATTAACGATGCATGGAATGCCAGTCCTTCCTCCATGAAGGCTGCAATTGAAACGTTACAGAAGTTAAATGCCTATAAGAAAAAAATGATAGTGATTGGGGATATGTTGGAGTTAGGGAAGAAAGGTGAAACATATCATAGAGAAATTGGTAAAATGTTAAATGAGGAGAGCATTCAATATGTATTTACGTATGGAGAGTTAGCCAAAATTGTAGCGGAAGAAGCAAGAAAGAACTATGATGCAGGAAAAGTACAATCATTTGATAATAAAGCCGAGATAGCAGAGGAAGTATTAAAAATTATAACGCAAAATGATGTTGTATTATTAAAAGGCTCACGTGGAATGGCTTTAGAGGAGATTGTACAAAAGTGGATTTGAAAAATCAAAATATATTTAAAAATTACTTGCAATTTATAAAATGAAGAGATAGAATACTCTGTAAATATAAAAAGTGATGATCAGGAAAAGTACATGATGCAAAGGTCTACAGAGAGCAATTGGTTGCTGAGAAGATTGCGATACCGCATGATGGAAAGACACCTGTGAGTGTTGCTTTGAACGTGATAATTAGTAAAAGCAAACGGTACCTACCGTTATCAGGGCTAAGATGGTCATTATGACAATTTGGGTGGTACCGCGGAAAAATCCGTCCCTATTTATAGGGGCGGATTTTTGTATTCTTTGAAGGGAGGTGAGTGACCGTGGATGATGACGATGATAACAATAACGTAAATAAATATAAATTTACTGGAGGGAAATGTAATGAAGCGTTCACTCACAAAAGAATGTACAAAGCAAAGCGGAAAAGTTGTATTACTTCAAGGATGGGTAAAAAAGATTCGTCATCTAGGTAATGTTAGTTTTTTATTAATAAGGGATCGATCAGGGGTTATGCAATGCGTATTAGAAAACGAGCTAGCTGGATTTAAAGTAGATGTGGAGAGTGTTGTTCAAGTCGTAGGCCAAATAGTAGAGACTTCGAAAACAGAATTAGGGATTGAAGTGCTTGCTCACGAAGTGAAAATATTAAATGGCGCAGAACCACTTCCATTTGAAATAAATAAAAAGAAGTTACAAGTTGGCTTAGATCAACTACTGAATGAACGGGTATTATCATTAAGACATGAGCGAACCGCGGCTATATTTAAAGTGAAATCTACGCTCGTCCAGAGCTTTAGTAAATTCCTTATAGAGAACGATTTCACACGTATATTTACTCCAAAAATTGTTTCGCAAGGGGCAGAAGGAGGAGCAAATGTTTTTAAGTTGCCATACTTCCAAAAAGAAGCGTATTTAGCTCAATCACCACAGTTTTATAAGCAAATGATGGTAGCGGGAGGATTAGAACGTGCGTTTGAAATTGCACCTGTATATAGAGCGGAACATCACAATTCTTCCCGTCATTTGAATGAATATATATCGTTAGACGTAGAGATTGGCTTTATAAATGATTTTCATGAAGTGATGCAATTAGAAACGGATGTATTACGATATATGTTTCAACAAGTAGCAAAAAACTGTGAGAAAGAACTACAACTATTACAAATAGAAGTACCTGTTATTACAGAAATACCGAAAATTACATTGTTACAAGCACAAGAAATCTTAAAAAGTAAGTATTGGAAAGAATCGCCAATTGGTGATTTAGATACAGAAGGTGAGAAGTTACTAGGGAAATATGTGAAGGAAACATATAAGAGTGAGTTTGTTTTCATTACACATTATCCGAAAGAAGCGAGACCGATGTATACGATGCCGAATAAAGAGAATCCAGCTATAACTGATTCGTTCGACTTACTATATAAAGGATTAGAAATAACATCAGGAGCACAGCGAATTCATAATTATGAAATGTTACTCGCTTCGTTTAACGAAAAAGGATTACATCCCGATAAGTTTCAATCGTATTTAAATACATTTCGATACGGTTGTCCCCCGCACGGTGGTTTTGGAATTGGGTTAGAGAGAGTTGTATATAAACTATTAGAATTAACAAATGTACGAGAAGCGAGTGCTTTTCCGAGAGATTGTACTCGTCTTATACCATAATATTAAACCCCTTCTATATTACAGAAGGGGTTTATGTATTTCAACATATGTTAAAGGGAATAATAGTTTTTTTGTGTGAAAATATGTAAATTATATTAAGAACATTTTATAATGAATTGAGAAAAAGAAAATTCATAAGTTATAATGAAATATGAATATAAAAAAAGTTCATATAATAATGTATGGAAGGGTATGAAACATGTTATATCAAACTCAAGCAACACAACAAACACCAGCTTATATAATTTATCTTCTTGATGTAAGCGCATCAATGAACCAAATGATGGATGCAGGCGGAGAAGAAAAAAGAAGAATTGATATTGTAACGGATGCTCTTTCTTTAGCGATTCGCCAAATGGTATTTCGTTCAACAAAAGGTAGTCGCCTGCTTCCGAGATATAAGTTATCTATTTTAGCCTATAGCGATCATGTTTTTGATTTATTGGGTGGTGTGAAAACAATAGATGAGGTAGCAAGACTGCGCCCATTAGAAAAAATTCAAACGCATCGTTTAACTGATACAGCAAAAGCTTTCTCTGTAGTGGAGAAGTTATTGCAAAAGGAATTACCAAATTTACAAGATGGACCAGCCCCTGTTGTTTGTCATATGACAGATGGGGCTTCAACTGGTGAAGATCCAGAATTAATTGTACGAAGAATTATGAATATGTCTGTACCTGATGGAAACGTACTAATTGAAAATATTTTTATTTCAGATGAAATTATGCAAGAGCAAATTTCTAATATAAAGAAGTGGGAAGGGATTATGCCAAATACAGAGATTACAGATGAATATGGTGCAAAGTTGCAAAGACTTTCATCGCCTATACCTCAAAGCTATCGTGAGATGATGACGGAGCATGGGTTTCATATTGCAGATGGTGCTGTGATGATGTTTCCAGGGACAAATGCGGACTTAGTATCACTTGGATTTCAAATGTCTGCCGCAACGCCGGTTCGATAGGAGGGGAGTATGTTGAAATATATCCTCTCGCAAAAGAAAGAAACGATATTGCAAGAAAAGAAAATGAAACATTTTACATATCGATATAGCTATGTAAGAGCAAAGGAAACGCAGGATTTAAATGAGGGTGGACAAGACTTCCTAGCATTTCAAGATAATGGAACTCGTTTCATATTTGCGTTATGTGATGGTGTAGGGCTGTCTTTTCATGGTGAAATTGCTGCAGAATTTCTTGGTATGAAGTTAGTAAACTTGTTTGATACATGTCAAGGAAGTGGACTGGATATTGCTACATTATTAAATGAACAGTTAAATAATTGGATAGAAGAAGCTTCAGAGGAAGTGAATGCATTTCGATTGCCAGAACAAACACCGTGGTTACTTCGCGATGTCTTGGAGGAAAAGCGAAAACAAGGTAGTGAAGCTATGTTTATTGGTGGGAAAATAGAACTTATTCCAAATCAAGATAAAGTACAAATAACGATAGTTACACATGGCGATTCATTTGTACAATTGTTTCAAGATAAAGAGAATTGTTCGAATGTAATGAAGTTTGAGAGAAATATAGAGAAAAGATGGTCTACACGGCGAGGCATTATTGGTGGGGAATTGGCGGTTTTTTCAAAGACATTATCTAGACAAGAAGCGAATCGGATAGTTATTCACTCAGACGGACTTACGCTGCTTAAGCAGTATAACGTTGAGGAAGTGTTAAAAGAAATTGAGAGGGCACAGAACTCTCCGACAAGCGATGATATTTCATTTTTAGATGTTTCTTGGTAATAAACACGATGGAAAAAAGGTGAATAAACGTGGAAGAGATTATTGTGACATACATAAAACAGTCAAATGAAGAAATTGATATTGCAATTCCAAATGACGTAAAAGCGGTACAAATTATTGAAGCAATTTTACATCATGAAAAAATAGATGAAACATTGAGCGGTATGTATGAAATTAGAGTGACAAAAGATAAAGAAGAATGGCATTCTATTCGAAATGATGAAACGTTGCGCGATAATGATGTGTGGGATGGACAATATGTAATGCTACATAAAAAAGGAGCAATTATCCCTTCTTTTGAAATGATGCCAGCAGAAGAAGTTTATAATGAACCCGTTAAACAAGATATGTCTTCTAGTGAAGAAGATTATGTATGGAAAATCATTGAGTAATAGTTTTTGGATGGGGAAGGAGAAATGTTTTGTGCAAAAGTCACCGTATTTTCAACGCTCTCCGCGTGTGAAAGTAGATATACCAACAGGGGATGTTATTATTCATGATCCACCGAATATACCGGAGGAGCCTAAGTTTTCAATTGAAACAATGTTAATGCCTGCAATGATGACGGTTTTAACATTAGTATTATATTTTGTAATGATGAAATTTATGAAGATGAATGCAAGTTATATGCCATTAATGATGGTTTCAAGTATTCCGATGTTGGGATCATATATAATTACAACGATGGGACATTTCCGTAAAAAGAAAGAACATCGTCAAATGGTTGAACAATTACAAACAAGATATTTAGAGCAAATTCAAAAGCATCGAGTGGAATTAGATACGTTAAAGGTTGAACAAGCAAAATATTTAATTACACAAAATCCAAGCCCATTAAAAAGTGTACAAAGAATTGAAAATCGGGAAAGTAATTTATGGGAGAGAACACCTGAAAGTCCGGACTTTTTAGATATTCGTATTGGAACTGGAGAAAGACCATTCCTTGTAGAATTGAAGGTGCCTGAGCAGAAAGGTTATGAAGAAGACCCATTAGTTACAGAAGCACAAAATGTGAAAAGGGATTTCAATACGATACCGAATGGCCATATTTCAATTTCTTTGAAAAAAAATGATGTAATTGGTGTAGTCGGAAATAAAGAAGATAGACTAAACTTTATTCGAATTGTAACGACGCAAATTATGACGCATCATGCACCAAATGAAGTGAAAATAGCAGCATTTTATCATGAGAAGGAGAAAAAGCAGTGGGATTGGATGAGGTGGCTTCCTCACGTATGGGATGAACAGAGAAGTATGCGCTTTTTATCTGAAAATCAACAAGATGCACAGAAACTAGCTGAAGTACTATTTACCCCACTTAATATGCGTAGAATCTATAATTCTTCTGCGCAAGCAGATGCAAAAGTTCCTTTAATTCCGATGTATGTATTTTTCTTATCAGCGAGAGAATTTTTAGAAGATGATCCTTTAACTCCAATGTTACTTAGAGAAGGTGAAAGTGTAGGAGCTTCTACATTTATTTTTGCGGAACAAAAGGAACGCTTACCGATGGAATGTGATCTTGTAATAAGCTTAAATGGAGAAAATGGTGAGTTAGTAGAAACGTTTTCAAGCTCAGCTGAAAATAGTGGAACAACGCGTGCTAGTTTTAAAGTGGATCGACTTTCATTCGAGCGATGTGAACTAGGAGCGCGAAGCATTGCTCCAATTCGAATGAAAAGTTCTACAGCAGCCAACATTCCGAAAGTATTAACATTTTTAGACTTGTTTCAAGCTAAAAATATGGAAGAGTTACAAGTGCTAGAGAGATGGAAAGAAAATCGATATCCGACTTCATTACCGGTTCCAATTGGTGTAAGAGAAGGAAGTAAACCTGTTTTTCTAAATATTCACGATAAAATAGAGAAAAAAGGGCATGGTCCACATGGTCTAATGGCTGGTACAACAGGATCAGGAAAAAGTGAAGTAATTCAGTCTATAATAGCAGCGTTAGCAGCAACCTATCACCCTCATGAGATGGCATTTATGCTTATCGATTATAAAGGTGGTGGGATGTCAAACACATTTGCGGGATTACCGCATATTATTGCATCTATTACGAACTTAGAGGACCCGAACTTAATTGAGCGTGCCAGAATTTCATTAAAGGCAGAACTAGAACGGAGACAAAAATTATTCATTCAAGCTGGAAATGTTCAGCATCTAGATGAATATTATGAAACAAGCTGGCGTGAAAAAGAACCTTTACCACATTTATTTATTGTTATTGATGAGTTTGCTCAAATGAAAAAGGAACAACCAGAATTTATGGACGAGCTAATTAGTGTCGCTGCAATAGGAAGGACATTAGGAGTTCACTTATTATTAGCAACTCAAAAACCTTCAGGGGTTGTAAATGATAAGATTTGGAGTAACTCGCGTTTTCGAATTTGTTTACGTGTCCAAGATGATGCGGATAGTCGTGAAATGTTAAAGATTCCAGATGCATCTAAAATCAATGTACCAGGACGAGGATATCTCCAAGTTGGTAGCAATGAAGTGTTGGAATTATTCCAATCTGCATGGAGCGGAGCACCTTATAACCCAGATGAAGAGAAAGTTCTTGATATTGTTGACTTTACAGAAGTGAAGCTTTCCGGTGAAAGAATAAAAGTGAAAAAGCGTCCAAAACCAATGACAAATAGTCCAAAGCAATTACAAGCTTTTATTCAATATGTACAGAGCGTATCAGAAAAAGAAAATATTAAAGCATTACCAGGACCATGGCTGGATCCATTACCGGAAAAATTATTGTTAAAAGAATTTTATGCTATGGAAAATTGGACAATTGGTGAGTGGAATAAACCGAAAGAATATTTACAAGTAACAATAGGATTAATTGATGATGTTGCAAATCAAGCGCAATTTCCGTTGAAGTTAGATTTACAAGAAGGACATTTAAATATTTATGGTATGCCAGGAACAGGAAAAACAACGATGTTACAAACAATTATTATGTCCTTAGCAGTATCTCATACACCAGAAGAAGTGAATTTTTATATTATTGATTTTGGTCGTATGTTCTTAGATTTTAGAGATTTACCTCATGTAGGCGGGGTTGTACAAGAGGACGAAAATGAAAAAATGAAACGTCTATTCGGATTTTTAAAGAAGGAAATCACGCATAGAAAAGAGAGTTTTTCTAATATAGGTGCAAAGTCATTCTCTATGTATAATCGAATGGTTGGAAAGAAAATTCCTGCTATCGTTGTAATGGTAGATGGTTATATAAGATTTAAAAATGAATTTGAAAAAGAGAATGAAGTATTAGAAATGTTATTACGCGAATCAAGCACATATGGCGTGTACTTCTATTTCTCACTTAATCAAACAATTGATATGTTTGATCGTGTTCGTAATAATATACCGATGGCAATTACATTTGAATTGCAAGATAGAGCTGAATATCCTAGTTTAGTTGGTAGACCAAATTTTCCGTTAATTGAAGTTCCTACTGGCCGTGGGTTAATGAAAGGTCAACCACCTGAATTGTTCCAAGCAGCACTACCGTTTATAGGTGAAAGTGAATTAGAATACTCACAGCAATTAAAAACGATTATTCAAAAAATGGGCAGTGAATGGAATGGTGAAAAAGCAAAAGAGATTCCAATGGTTCCTAAAGAAATATTTGTAGAAGATTTAGTTGAGCAATTAGAACCAACTCAAATTTCTGCAGGAGTTGAAACAGATGATATCTGTTTGCAAAATTTTTCATTGGACGAAATGAATCATATATTTATCGGTGGAAGAATAGAAGGTGGAAAAACATCATTATTACAAACACTTCTTTTCACTACTACATACCAATACTCTCCAGAAAAGGTTGAGCTATACTTAGTAGACCTTGGTGAAAGACCTACTGGCATATTAGCTCTTGGAGATTTACCTCATGTGAAGAAGAAAGTTACAAATGATATGCAATTAAAAGAAATGTTAGATGAATTGTTAGAGCTAATAAATAATAGAGAAGCAGTAGTACCTTCTATAGATCCAAACGTAACAGTGGAGTTTCCATATAAGAAAATAATCATTGCAATTGATGATATTGATCAAATGTTAACTGTATTATCTATTGATTATGAGGCGAAAAATAAAATGGAACTAATAGTTCAAAATTGTAAGAATAAAGGGATTCATTTTTTAACGGCGGCTACAACATCTAGTGTAAATAACTTTTCTCATGAAAAATGGTTTGCGGAAATTAGAAAGAGAAGTATTGGTTATTTATTAGGAACGACTCACAATAACGATGTGTATTTCTTTAATATGAAACTTCCACATGCTGAAATGGATCAAGAATTATTAAGTGGGGATGGATATTGCATACGTAGAAAGCCAATAAAAATAAAATGTGCATATACACCGTTACATTTACTTCGCACGATGATAGACAAAATTAGTGTGAAATGGTCTGAATTAAAAGTGAAATAATATTAAAATAGGGTTAAATTACTATAAAATAGAATTTTTTTGCAATTTAACTCTTTTAAAATTGTATGAATATAGTTTATAATCTAATTGTTGTATCATTTATGATTTGAAAGGGGAAATTAATACAATGACAGAAATTAAAATTAGACCAGAAGACCTTGAAAGAATTGCTAATAACTTTAATAACGCAGCTGCGGAAGCGCAAAGTCAAGTTAATAGACTTGAAGGCGATATTAAAAGTTTAGATGGTCAATGGGCTGGGTCAACACAAGCGAAATTCAGAGGGGAATTTGAAAATTCTAAACAAAAAATGCAACAATATATTCCTATTTTAGAAGGAATTTCGAGAGACCTAAAACGTATTGCTGAGAAATTCCGTAGTACAGATAACACATACTAAGAATAGAACAATTGCAAAAGACCAGGAGCTATTGTTCCTGGTCTTTTTTTGAAAAATTGTTATACGAGAGTAAGGGGATAAAATGGGATTCCGACCAGAAGTAGGAGAAAAAATTAATCTTAATAAAGATGTTTATCGTTTTGAGAAACACCCAGCTGTAATTGGTATTGAGATGCCCTATGGTCAAGAGGGAAGACAAGGAACAGTTTATCAATTACAACAGGAAAATGGTGTAGAACGAATTGCATTAAAAGTTTTTAAGGAACGCTATCGTGAGGAAAAACATCAACTAGCATTTTTGAAACCACTTTCTTCCTTAGTGGGTCTGAAAGTATGTTCACGCTATATTGTTACTAAAGAAGAACATACATCTGCTATCGAAAAATCAGAAGATCTTGCTAATAGTATTGTAATGCCTTGGATTGAAGGTCCAACTTGGGCTGATATTTTACAAGAACAACGAATGTTATCAAAAGAACAATGTTTCTTTATTGCAGAAGCATTTCTTACAACACTTAAAATGATGGAAGAAAATGAAGTTGCTCATAATGATTTATCGTCTAGCAACGTACTTGTACCTTTCTTAAGTGAAAATGCAATTGAAGGCCAACACAATATAGAACTTGTTGATGTTGAGCAAATGTATGGCCCAGAAACGAAAAGACCTTCATTATTGCCAGCAGGTTCAGCGGGTTACGCACCAAAGTATTTGACAAGTGGAGTATGGCAAAAAGAAGCCGATCGATTTGCTGGGGCTATTTTATTAGGAGAAATATTAAGTTGGTGTAGTGAAGAGGTTCGAAATAAAAAATGGACGGATGCAAGTTACTTTAAAACGGAAGAAATGCAGACAGAATGTGAAAGATATACGTTACTTCAGCAAGTATTACATAATCAATGGAACGGGGAAATTGCAAAATTATTTAAGCAGGCATGGAGTAGTAATTCTTTCGCAGAATGCCCAAGCTTTGCACAGTGGTACGATGTATTTAATAGCGTGAGAGAAAGAATAAAAATTGATGCGGAAAGGCAGTCAGCAGAAGAACACTCTCTTTTTGTATCAAAATGTTTGGAAATTGCAAGATTATTAGAAGAGAGAGGATTTAAACAAGCGGCATTATATGAATATAAAATAATTTTCAATTCACTCAATCCATCAACAGCTCTGCAAAAAGAACTCGCATATATCATTCAAACTATGGAGAGTCAAGAGCCTGAAATAAATAATAAAATGGTCCTACAACATTATTTGGAATTAGCTACTGAATTGGAACGAGAAAACAATGCAGCATTTGCTTGTTTCGTCTATTCACGAATCGTACAATTTCCAAACATTGATCAGGCGTTAAAACAGGAAATTGAAAGCATTATTGAAGAGATAAAAGAAGGCGAAGGAACAGAGTCGCAGCAAGAAGTAGCAGCTACAATTACAGTTCCAAATAGCATTCTACAGAGCCGGAAACAAACGAAAAAACAAGTGGAATATGATATAGATGATGAGATTTTAAATGCAAAAGCATCAAATCAACCACTTACAATAGCGCATGAACAAAGTGAACCATCGGCTTTTTCTACATGGTGGAAAAAGAATAAAAAACGGATTTTGATTATTAGCTCAACTGTAGTTGTTGTAATAGGTGGTTCGACGTTGTTTTATTTCTACACAACAAACGCGAAATATCAAAAGTTTATGGAACAAGCACGACAAGCTTATGATGATAAAAAATATACAAAAGCAGAAGAAGCTGTTGGACAGGCAATTGCTGTGAAGAGTAAAGACGAGGCTTATCTCCAATTAGCAACGATTTACGTTGCTGAAGGAAAAAATAAAATTGCAATCGATTATATTACAAAACTAATAAAAGATAGAGAAATAGATAAAGAAAATAATGAAGCTGCTTATCTATTAGCCTCAGCAAATTTCCGAATTGGGAAATATCAAGAAGCAGTGCAAAATTTTGAACAAGCGCTAGCGAATAATGCAAAGGGAATTGAACCATACAAAAAAGATGCAATGCGAGATTTAGCTGTAAGTCATATGAAAATGAAAGAATTTGAAAAAGCGGAAGATGTTATTGTCAAAATGAGTACGAAAACAAATGAGGATAAGGCAATTGTTTCATATTTAAAAGGTCAACTATCAACCGCAACAGTACAGTTAGACAAAGCAGAATCTTTCTTTAAAGAAGCTATCATGCAAGATTCAAAGAATGCCATATATACAATTGAACTTTCAAATTTATATGTGCTTTGGAATAAAACAAACTTAATTGATAGTGCGAAGAAAGAAATGAATTATCAACAAGCATCTCACATTTTACAAGTAGCAATTCAAAAAGATATGAAAAATATTGAGTTGTTAAATCAACTTGGAATTGTGTATTACGAAGCGGGTCAATTTTATGAAACGCGAGATGGTGCAAAGAGTACTGCTGCATATCAGCAAGCGTTAGAAGCTTACAATAGAGTTGTCAGCAGTGGAACACGCGACATAAATACGCTTGTAAATATAGGGATTTTATACGATAAAGTGGGACAAGGGAATGAAGCAGAGAAGCTTTTCACAGAAGCATACGCACAAAACGATGAAAATCCGCATGTGAATTTTGCATTCGGGATGTTTAAAATTAAACAGAAAAAATACGAGGAAGCAAGTCGTTTCTTAAGAAAAACAGTGCAAGCAAATGAAAATGAATCTGAAGTAAAAGCCGCGCAAGAAAAGCTAACAGAAATGAAAACAAACGGTTGGATTCAATAAAGATAGGAAAAGGGGAAAAGGACATGGAGGAAAACAATAATAACTTAGGGAAAAAAGTCGCTATATCAGTAATGTCGGTAGCATTACTAGGAACATCAGGATATCTTGTGTATGACAAAGGCTTTAAAACAGCAGGAAAAGAACCAGTAAAACTAGCAAGTAATACAGAAGAGAAAAAAGATGATCGTATTACAGGGGGCGATTTACAGTCTATGTTCCCAAATTTAGTCGCTGATCCTGCAAAAAAAGATGAAAAACCCGGCGAAAAACCAACTATTAATTTAGCAGACTTAATTGGAAATAATAAATCACCAATTACACCGGTAACGTATAAACCAGATGAAGTATCGGTGGAAAAGAAAGATCCACAAATCAAATTATCGGATGCACCAACTCCACAAAAACTAGATTTACCAACTAATGTGGTTGGACCTGTGGCGGAACCAAGTAAAAATAATGATAATGCTCAAATACCTACATCTACTGTAGAACCGCCAAAAACTAACACCGAAACAGGAGGAACTGGAACAGGAGGAACTGGAACAGAAGGAACTGGAACAGGAGGAACTGGAACAGAAGGAACTGGAACAGGAGGAACTGGAACAGAAGGAACTGGAACAGAAGGGACTGGAACAGGAGGGACTGGAACAGGAGGGACTGGAACAGGAGGGACTGGAACAGGAGGAACTGAAACAGAAGGGACTGAAACAGGAGGAACTGGAACAGGAGGAACTGGAACAGGAGGAACTGAAACAGAAAAACCAAAACCAGAACCAAAACCAGAACCAGAACAAAAACCGGATCCAACACCAACACACCCAACAATTACAGTATCACCAAAAACGGGTGACATTTTAGTTGAGTGGTACGCTGGAAATGGAAAATATTACTCATCTGTTTTCTTTAATGATTTTTATACGAGTCAAAAAGAACTAGATGAAAATGCATTAAATAATTTAACGAACTACTATAGTAAAAAAGAAGACTGGACGCTCGTTAGCCAATTGAATACACCATCAAAATCAAAATCAATAGCTGAACATAAGTTAGCATTAGATAATGTAGAACAAATTCTTACAAGTGGTGAATATTCAAATGAGAGAGCGCTATTCTATTTACGTAATCAAATGAACGTACTGAATGAATCGGTTACCACTCAAGAAGAGCTACAAAGATATTTAAGTGAAAATAAGAAGGATTATATTAAATCTGTAGCAGAAAAAGTTTATCAAACAGCAACAAAAGAAAAAAGAGAGTGGTCAAATACAGGGGATGTAGCATCTTTAGAACAAGCATTAAGTAAATTTTATTTAGTTACATCAGTATTTGAAAGTGTAGACCCTGCATTAGTAGAAAAAGCGAATCAAGATGTAGAAGAGATTTTCAACAAGTTATTACAAGAAGAATTACAGAACCTTAATATCCAAACATCAGTAGTGCAGTCTACAACTAAAACAAAAGAAAATGCAAGCACGGTAAAAGAAAATACTAGTAGTAATGAAGAAAAAGTAGTTACAGAAGAAAATGAGGCAACAAGTACACTAGCTGAGAAAAACCAAAAAGATGCAAAGACTGAAGGTGCCAAAAATAACGAGAAAACAAGTAATATCGATTCAAGTACTCAAAAAGCACAAGTAAAATCTGAACCATTTAGTCAAGAAATCAATCAAATAGAAACATATTTAAATCCAGCGAATCCACAATATGAAAATGCTTTACTATTAGCAAATCAGTATGTTGATGGGGCAACAGGAGAACAAAAAGAAAAATTAGAGCAGCAATTTAGTGCGGCTGTAGAGGGACTTCGTGGACAAATTAAAGATTCTAATTTCAAAGTCGAAGATGCTATAAATAAAGCGAATTTATTAGCAAATACGGCAAGAGTAGAAAAATCTGTTCAAGATGAATCTCGTAAATTATTAATGCCGCTAATGTTTGAAAGAAAAGCAAACGATGCTGCAAATAATGGGGAATATTATACAGCGGTATTAAATATTGCAAATGCAATTCGTACAAAGCACCCATTGGAACGTTCAAGAGAAGAAATGGTGAATTATGCGAATAAATTATGGACAGATACAGAAAATGAATGGAATAAAATAAATGGAACGACAGGATGGAAAAGTGAAGTAAGTAAAAACTTATTACCATCATACACATTACTTGCACAGTTAAAGGATATTGATAAAACGATTGGCCAAATTAGTGGTATGTATATGATTGATAATGCATCCAAAAAAATGGAGGGAATCCAACTTATTCAATTAGCGAGTGATGAAGAGAATAAAAAAGGACAAACAAACCTTTATAATGCCTTGCATTATTATGGTCAAGCAGCTTCTCGTGGTGTTGTTGACAAAACAGGATTTTCTAATGTTGCTAGTCTTGTAATTAAAGAAGCAAAACAGTTAGAAAAAACGCAATATAAATCAGCGTTAAACAACTATCAAATTTTATATAAAACACCAGGTATCGAAGAATTAGGAATTAAAGATGGGGTAAAAGCGGCAATTGAGTATTTGAGTACATTTGAAGCTGCAAAGGTAAGTGGAAATAAAGATACGATTGAAGATTTAGCTTCAGCAATTGAATTAACTTATCGTTCTATGGAATTAGGATATCCAGAAGCAGATGCAAAAGAATGGATGAATACGGTAGCTCTAAAAATGTTGAATAAAGGTGCAGGATATATGTCCGCAACTGACACGAATAATGCATATAAATGTTTTGAATTTTTAAGTCGTGATAAATATGTAAATGCTATTAATGGAGAAATAACGAAACAAGCAAAAGAGAATGTAGATACAATTAAATCTATGAACGTTAAAAAATAATTTGCTTTAACATTCGCCATCTTACATTGCGTAAGATGGCGAAATTATTTCGCATAAGGAGTGAAGTTCAATGAGTTTACTAGAAATTTGTCCATTAGATGAGGCGTTAGTGGAAGCTTTACAGAATGAAGAAAAAAGAGTTCGTTTTTATGAGATATTACAGAAATCAAATTTGTACGTTGTTGCTTCTGTAGAGGGAGATACAACTGTAGATGAAGAAGGGAATTTGATTTCAACTGATAATACACAATTGCAAATTCATTATTTTGAAATGGAAGAAGGATTAATGTTACCACTGTATTCTGATTTGAAACATTTAGAAATGGTTATTCCAGAAGAATGTCCATATGTCTCTATGAATGCAGTTGAATTATTAAAGACGATAGATTTAGAGGCAAATGTAATATTAAATCCAGGAACAAAATTTCAAAAATTATTTGTAAAGGAAGAAATTGAAGCGATTTGTGATAATAGTATTTTTGATGTTTTTTCTAAAGGGGATAAGTAAAAATTGATGCAGTTCTATTTCTTTTTGGTATAAAATAGAGGAAGGTGGGAGAAGGTTTGGAAATTAAGGTCAAACCTGAACAACTCGAACAAATTGCCAAAAACATATCAGAGATGCAAACACACAGCCAGAACATACAACAAAATCTCACTCAATCTATGTTTAGTATTCAATTGCAATGGCAAGGAGCAACGAGTCAGCATTTTTATGGGGAATATATGAGATCAATGAGACTCATGGAATCTTACATACGTAACTTACAAGTTACAGAAAAAGAATTACGGCGTATCGCTCAAAAGTTTCGTCAAGCAGATGAAGAATATCAAAAGAAACAAAATGAAAAATTGAAAGAAGCCCATAAAAAAGAAAAGAAACATGAAAAATCATGGTGGGAAAAGGGAATAGAAGGAGCAGCTGAATTCATCGGAGTAAATGATGCAATTCGTGCAGTTACTGGTAAAGACCCTATTACAGGAAAAGAATTATCATCAAAAGAAAGACTCATCGCCGCAGGATGGACGCTCCTAAACTTTGTTCCTGTTGGAAAAGTGGCAAGTCTTGCTGGAAAAGGAATAAAGTATGTCGCTTCTAGCTTTGGGAAGACGATTGTAAAAGCAGGAAAAAAACTAGGCGAAGGCGTAACAATGGTAGCCGGAAAAGCTGGAAAAGCAGCTGTCGATGGCATAAAAACAGCCAGCCACAAAGTAAAAGAGGGTGTAAACTTTGTAGCCTCCACAGCAAAAGGATTTGCTGACAAAATCGGAAGCCTATGGAACAAAGGTGCCACAACCGTAAAAACAACTTTCTTGCAGGGGAATGAAAAGATCCAGCACGCAGTAAAAACATTACTGGAATACAAATGGATCCCAGGCGAGGGAAAAGGCTTCGCCATGGCTGGAGTAGGAAAGGTCTCAGGAGGAGGACAGTATTCTCTGAAAGAGGCTTATCAGTATATGGAGAGTAAGGTTGTTAAGGGTACGGGTGATGTTGGTGATAAAGCCAGTGGAGCTAATATAAAGAAATTAGATGATTTTTCAGGCCCTTTAGAAAATGGTCCATATATTAAAAACGGAAAGCCTAGGGGTAGACCACAATTATCTGGGGAAAAGAAACTTGGATTTGAAAAAGATGTTTTCAATAAACAGATAGACCCAGATGGAATTTTACGAGACCCTAACACTAGTGAGACAATTGACTGGAAACCTGGACGACCACGAAAAGGTAAAGTAGATTTTGGGCATACAGAAGGAAATTCGTATAAGAAAATGTTTGAGAAGTATAAACATGGTGAGATTACTCTTGAAGAATTAAAGGAATTTCAGTTTAACCCAGATAATTTCAGATTAGAAACGCCTTCTGCAAATAGGAGTCATAAATATGAGTAGTTAGGAAGAGGATGTAATGAAAATATTAAATATTTTTGATGCGGTTAGAGAAGGAACTTATGAAGATTTTAAACGATTTTATGATGGTGATATTAATCAAATTGATAGTGATTTAGATATCAATTTATTGTGTATGGCAATGATTAATGATAAAAATTCTAGTGAAAAACTTAAGATTATAAAATTTTTGCTAGAAGAGGATATTGATATTAATTACACTACAGCTAAAAATAAAAGGAATGCATTGCATATGTTTTATTTTTGTGTTTTACGTCCAACAATAGAATATGAATTAGAGATAACAAGGTTACTTATTGATAATGAGATTAATATCAATGCTTTAGATAAATATAATGCTATCCCCTTGAAATATGCTATTACGATAAATAAATTGTCTACAAAAGATAATAAAGAGATGTATAAACTACTTATTAGTAGTGGCTCAAAGTATAATTTGAAAGATGAATTTGGAAAATCATGTGTGGATTATGCCAAAGAGTATTCTTGGAGAAATGATTTATTAACTATTATTGAGGAGTGTGAATATGAAAGTTAATAATTCTGACTTTGGAGGTTTTATTGTTTCTAAGAATGTTGTAGCCGGAAAACCAATACGTTATACATTTAGAGAAAAATCAGAAGTTCCTCAATTAAATGGGTGGACTATTTACTCTTTAGAAGATGATGATGAATATGTAAATGATTCTAGTAATTTTCAAGTTTTAGGAGCAAGCTCTATATTAGAAATAGCACCAGTTATGTTAGAAATTTTTGATGCTCCCTATGGAACAGACCTATGTTGGTTGTATAAAGAAGGAGTTCATGTAGGATTTTATGATTTAATAAGTGAAGATGAGAAAGATATTGGTCAAATTGTAAAAGGAAATTGATGCTATTTTGTGAGTTCCATGGGCACTGACAAAAATGCATTTCCAATAAGAAAAGTCAACAGCGACGTTAGGAGAACGTAGTGGTCTGTTGACTTTTTTTATAGTGTTATTTCATGACAAGAGTTATTTATCATCTTTGTTTAAGTTAATGATTTTATTATTTTTACCAACAATTCGTAGATTATTTAATTTGTTTTTACGAACTTCAAGGATAGCTTTTCCCATGTCTCGTTCGATTCGTTGCTTGTAAAGAAATTCTGTAAATGCTCTAAAGCATTCATTCCCGTTTCCAACATGTACTCGAATCAATCAATCTAAATAAAAAAGCTCGTCTTTTCCATCCCTATTTTCTCAATAAAAACCGACATTCGCTTGCAAATCCTCAATAATATTAATATCATCGGTCATACCATTGATATTATAGTTTGTTCGCTTGATATTTTAGGATTCCCAATGTTTAAAGGGAATGATGTTAAGCATACGTTGGAAACAAAAGAAGTAGGGGTAAAAAATACGTAGTTGACTCATATGCACAAAATAAGGGAATAGTATCGAGAAAATTCACTCAACTTAGTGAAGTGCAAGAAAAAACAGCTAAGAGTTATTTAAATGAAATTACAAAAAAATATCCTTCAGTTTCTAAAATATCAAATGGTCCTTTTAATCCTAACGCTCTCAAAGGGGGGCGACTTAAAGGTGAGTTAATATTAGAAGTACCAGTTCAAAATAAACCAATTTCGCAAACGATTCTTGATGAAGCAACAAAAAATAGGATTATTATTAGGGATATTAAAGGGAAGGTGTATAATTGACTATGAAAATATATTATTGTGACGAATGGTCGGAAATTAAAAAGAAGTCTTGGAATATTCTAGATGATCGTGATGCATACACATACCATCAAAAACATGAACCATATACGGCGGTATTAACTGAAGATGAAAACCTTAAGTATATTGTAAATGTTACAAATGAATGGGTTTCGGTGGGATTTTATGATGACTTTATTCGTAAGTATTTAAATTATGATTTTGAAGTTATGAGTGAGAGTAAGATATTTTTAAGAACAGCTACGTATTGGGAATATGATGATGAAACTGATACAGAAGTAAGTAGCTTAATTTGGGGATTCCGAGAAAATGGCTATATAGCAATGGAAAAAAGGGATTTAAAGACCGGCTTAGTCGAGGAGCGTGAGATTAGCGATACCCTTGAAAGAAACTGGGATGTATTTCCTGAATTTGGTCATTATATTCATTTGTGTAGAGAGGAAAGATAATGTTTTTAGGAGCACTCTATAGTGCCAAAGCTATCTATAAGAAAGGTATTATATATCATTAACACATAAGGCAAGCGAACTAAAGATAATTAAAATATTGAATTAGAAAAAAGAAAAATGATATATTTGAAAATAGAGACTCCATGAAGGTAATACCATCATGGAGTACTATTACTATGTGCAATGATAGAATAAAAAAGAAGTACGAGCTTAGGTGCGATGACATTTTACTAGGCGATGAATATAAACACATGGATTGTATATGAAACTAATGAACTCGTATAAACTCGTGAGTTTTAAAATAGTAGTTTTTATGATATACAAAAGGTATCACATTTTTTACTGCAAGATTTACAAATTTATAGTACTTAAAAACATATGAACATAAAGCACTTGATTGTCTATGAGAGACAACAAGTGTTTTTTCATTTTAGGATAGAAAAGAGGAGAGTATAATAAATGATAAGTACATGTATTGTTTCAGCAAATAGTATAAGAAAATAGATTCTAAAGAGCAGCTGAATTCATCGGAGTAAATGATGCAATTCGTGCAGTTACCGGTAAAGACCCTATTACAGGAAAAGAATTATCATCAAAAGAAAGACTCATCGCCGCAGGATGGACGCTCCTAAACTTTGTTCCTGTTGGAAAAGTGGCAAGTCTTGCTGGAAAAGGAATAAAGTATGTCGCTTCTAGCTTTGGGAAGACGATTGTAAAAGCAGGAAAAAAACTAGGCGAAGGCGTAACAATGGTAGCCGGAAAAGCTGGAAAAGCAGCTGTCGATGGCATAAAAACAGCCAGCCACAAAGTAAAAGAGGGTGTAAACTTTGTAGCCTCCACAGCAAAAGGATTTGCCGACAAAATCGGAAATCTATGGAACAAAGGTGCCACAACCGTAAAACAACTTTCTTGCAGGGGAATGAAAAGATCCAGCACGCAGTAAAAACATTAATGGAGTACAAATGGATCCCAGGTGAGGGAAAAGGCTTCGCCATGGCTGGAGTAGGAAATGTCTCAGGAGGAGGACAGTATTCTCTGAAAGAGGCTTATCAGTATATGGCGAGTAAGGTTGTTAAGGGTACGGGTGAAGCTATAGGGAAAATAAATATTCCTTCTATTAGGAATGGAGAGTTCAATAAATGGTTTGACGAGTTATCTTCAAAAGAGTTTAATAAAATGTGGGAGAACCCTAAGTTAAGAAAAAGGATTGAAGATAGAATTCGAAGACCGGGAGGATATCATGAGTGGCATTTGGTGGCAAGAACTCCAAAGTTTAAAGAGTGGGGAATATCAATGAATGATATAAAAGAAATGAGAACTTTAACAAAAGATGTAAAATTTGTTAATCCACCTGGTGTTCATGGTGGCGAAGGTTCTACAGTAGCTCATAATCAAATTCTAAGAATTATAGATACATCAAAAGATTATGAAACCTTTGTAAAAAGATTAAATAATTGGGCAGAAGATAGATTGGAAAGCGGAAAGATGGGATTACCAATTGAATTAAGGAGGTAGTAAAATTATGAATGACCATGTATCAATATGGATTGGGAATTTTGAGAATGAGGAAGAGTTAATGAATTATACAAATATTGAGTATACAGAAGATGGAGACAGTATTTCTTCAACTTTCGAAAAAGACTTTAACTTAGATTATTATGATCGCGATTTAATTGAAAAGAAATGGATTAGTAAATCGACAAACAGTGTGAAGGATTTATTAGATGGATTTTCTTACTCCGATCAATTTTTAGAACAGTTTGATACTATAAGATATAGTGAAGAATTTAATACTGCTATTCTAATTTACAATTTGGAATATGATGCTCAAAAAACAAAAGGTAAATTTAAAAATAGTGATTTGAAGTTTATCGGTGTGGCACAATATACAATTACTGTAGATGATAGATGGTAATTTTTTAACTTTATGAAAGTATATGAGTTAAATTAAGCGTATTAAAAACCTTGAGTGGCTGATTGCCTTTCAAGGTTTTTTTACTTTAGTTTAAATTAAATAAGCTAATATTTGAGTGGGACAATTTGTTAATCCAATAGGTAAACATGGTGATATAGGTTCTACTACAACACATAATGAGTTGTTAAAAATTATTGATAGTTCTTTAGATTATAGTACATTTAAAAGAAGATTAAAAAATTGGGCACATTTTAGATTGAAAGGTGGAATAAATTCATTACCTGAAGGCTTAAGATAAGTGATGTTACTATAATTTATATATAGGGGGATTCATTATGGAAAAACCGGGCGTAATGTCTTTATGGATAGGTAATTTTAGAACTAAGCAAAGTCTAAAAGAATATGTTGAAATTAAGTTTGATGAAGTTGGGGACAGAATTCAATCTAAATTCATGAGAGACTTTAATATTGATTTTATTGATTATAACCAAGATTTATTAGAGAGTATCTTGATAGAGGGCTCCACTACATCGTTGACTACCCTTTTAAGTGGTTCCTCTTACGAAGCGGAAATTTTATCACAATTTGTGGAACATTATGGGGAAGAATTGCCAGAAACCTATGATTCTGTTATTAGATTATATGATTTTGAGTACGATGGAGATATAGATGAAGTTAAATTTAAAAGTGGAAATTTAATTTATATGGGGTCAGTTGTATATGAGGAATGGGATGAATAGTTTGTGATTTAGTGAAGGAAACCAATACAATTAGCTATAGTAACTGCCTAAGTATTTATTACAGGACTTATAGGTTATATACTAGAGTGATAAAGCATGTGGTACTAAAATTGTATACACAGTCAGGTAAGGCATGAGAACGAAAAAGAATAGGCTGTTAAAAAGTAAAGACCTCATGATGGTTGTACCATCATAGAGTGTTATGTGCAATGATAGAATAGAAAATAAAGTACGAGCTTAGGCGAGATGACATTTTACCGGGCGATAAATATAAACACATGGAATGTATATTAAACTAACGAACTCGTACAAACTCGTAAGTTTTAACGTAGTAGTTGTCACGACATATAAAAGGTGTCATACTGTTACTACAAAACTTACAAATTTACGCGACTTAAAAACATATGAACTTAAAGCACTTGATTGTCAATTAAAGGCAACAAGTGCTTTTTTGCGTTTTAGCGTAAAAATTTAAAAGAGCATTATAATTTTATAAGTGCATTAAGTGTTAAATTTTTATTGTTGTTTTATAGATTGTAATGGCTATGTACAGTGTACGACGATAGTAGAGGGAAAAATAAAGGGGTGTGTTATTTTTTGAATTCATCGTAAAGTACGTTTTAACGGATGGACGTTATGCACACGTTATCCGCAAAAAACGGGTAAACGTTACAGGAACTTTAATTGCTGTAACGGGAGAGGAATCAATATGGAAGAGAAAGTAGTTGGTTATGTACGAGTTTCAACAGAAGGACAAGTGCGTGAAGGTTATAGCTTAACGTATCAAGTAGAAGAAATCGAACGGTACTGCGCTGGAAATAAATTACAACTTATTCACATATACGAAGATAAGGGAATTAGCGGAGCGACAGTAGATGAAGATGGATTAACAGTTGAACGTGAAGGTTTACAAGGATTATTGTCAGATATGGCGTATCATCAAGTGAGCAAAGTTATTGTACTCAATACATCTCGGTTATGGCGCTCTGATATGGCAAAAGTGTTAATACAACGAGAGCTAAAGAAATACAAGGTAGATGTGAAAGCAATTGAACAACCAAATTATAGTATATACACGCATGACCCAAATGACTTTTTAGTAAATGGCATGTTAGAACTACTAGATCAATATCAACGTCTTGAGATTGCATTAAAGCTAAGTCGAGGTAGAAAAAAGAAAGCGGAAAAAGGGGGATATGCAGGTGGCGGTGTGATGTTTGGTTATAGAGTAAAGAAAGGACAAAAAGTGTTAGAAGTAGATGTGGAGAAAGCAGTAGTTGTACGGAGACTATTTGAATTAAGACACTTTTTTAAACATTGGTCGCTAACTCAATTGGCAGAAAGACTGAATAGGGATGGTTATCGTACAGAGAAAGGAAAGCTGTTTACGAAAGTACAAGTGAAACGTATGTTAGACCGAGAGAACTTTTATCGAGGGGTGTATACATACGGACAAATACAAACAAATGGGAAACATCCAGCAATTATTTTATAAATTCACTTAAAAAATTAGCTCATTTTACTATATGTACTTATGAAATTATGAAAATGGATAGGCTTGCGTACCTATGCGCATCGGAAGATGAACGCTCGAACTAAGGTTGCCGACATTTTTATATATGACTAAATCATTGAATAGAGGGATGAGTTATGCATAATAGACAGAACTATTTGTATGTAGGAGTAGATTTACATAAGGAGCATCATACGGCTGTTATTATTAATTGTTGGCAAGAGAAACTAAGAGAAATACAATTTGATAATAAACCATCTGCATTTTCGAAGTTCTTATTAGAAGTAGAGACATATGTGAGTGATGGTTTATCAGTTGTATTTGGTTTAGAAGATGTTGGTGGTTACGGAAGAGCATTAGCGAAATATTTAGTAGATCATGAACGAGTGGTGAAAGAAGTAAATCCAGCTTTATCATTTTTAGAACGAAAGAGCCAAGTGATGATACAAAAAAATGATAGTTGGGATGCGGAATGTGTGGCACGCATATTGGTAAACAAATTTAATCAATTACCAGATGCAAAACCAAACGATTTATTTTGATCGATACAACAACTAGTTTCAAGAAGGAATGCATTAGTAAAAGCACAAAGTGCATTAAAGAATCAATTACATATTCAATTAATCCACCATTATCCAAGTTATAAAAAGTTTTTCTCAGAGTTAGATGGAAAAACAGCATTAGCGTTTTGGCAGCAATATCCGTCACCCTCTTGTTTAGAGGGGGCAAATATAAAGCAATTAACAGCTTTTTTATTAGATGTTAGCAACAATACATGTTCAGTAAAGAAAGCAAGCGACATATTAAACCTTGTAAAAGAAGATGGACATACAATGAAGGAATATCAAGAAACACGAGACTTTTTAGTAAGAAGTATTGTACGGGATATTGAGTTTAAAAAGACAGAAATGAAATACATCGAGAGAGAATTAAAACAGCTAGTAAAACTACTAGATTATCAATTAGATACAATGCCGGGAATAGAACTTGTGACTGCATCAGCATTAATTGCAGAAATTGGAGATGTAAGGCGATTTCCAAATGCCAACAAATTAGCACGATTTGCGGGGATTGCGCCTGTTTACTTTGGTTCTGGTGGGAAAGGTAAGACACACAAAAGCAAACAAGGAAACAGGGCGCTACACGCTTTATTTTATAATTTAGCTGTACAACAAGTGCAAGTAGCGAAAGGAAGTAAGATACCACGGAATCCAGTGTTTCATGCGTACTACCAAAAGAAATTAAAAGAGGGAAAAACAAAAGGACAGGCTTTGGTGTGTATTATGAGAAGGCTTGTAAATATTGTATATGGCATGATGAAACATAAAACGGCATATGAATTGCCGGTAGTAGAAGAAAAAGAAGTAGTTTAATAAGGTGTACATGGTTTGCTTTTTTATTGTGAGGGTTTAAGATTACAACATAGGGTACGGGTAATAATTCTTCGAGTAAGGATGTTTATGGACCTTATTATGATGAGGCAAAAAAATTACACGAAACTAACCCTGATTGGTATCCTAATCCTGATGAATCTACAATAGTAAAGGGGAAATAACTAAAGGAAGCAAGAGCAGACTATCAAGCGTTGGTTAGAAGAGGGGAACTTGAAAAAGGTCACCATGTACAAGGTTTATCTTTTGGGAGAGAGAATGTAAGTTCAAATATAAAGAATACAGGAGAATCGACTATTCGTCGAGAGAAAATTGATGATTTGAATTTGGATTTTTATCATGAAATGGGTTATGGTAAAGAAAATGCTAAGGTACTAAAAATACATGAGAATGAAAATGGGATTATTGTATTTGGTAATAATCCACAACATACTGAGGTTACTGTTTTTCAAAATAAAGTTCTGAAATGGCAACGAGAAAATGGAAAGAGATAATTTAATGAAAGTAGGTGTATTTATGGGAGAAACGAGAAATCTTATGAATAGTATATGGTTTGGAGAAAAAACAATTTTAGCTAAATCGGAAATAAAAGAAAAAATTTTAAAATCTTTAACAGAAACGGAAGTTTTATTTAACTTAATAGAATTATTTAAAACGGGGGATTTTACTCAAAAACCACTATTAGTTCAATTAATGAATCAGACTAAAGATGAAGCGGTTCTGAATTTATGTATTAGAGTATTTTTATCTGTCGCAACACATGAAGACTTAAGGGATTCAAATAATCTCCGTTTTCTTAGTGAGGTAACTGAAGAAACAGTAGACACTTTTGCATCAGCAGCCACAACCTCACTTTCTCTTGAGGTAATTCCATATTTATTGGCTTTACTTGAAGAGTGGGAGGAATTCAGTGATACAGCTACTATTATAAGAGACTCTATTGATTCCTTTATTAATTTTGAAGATCAAATTGGTGAAGATGCAACTATAGATGAAATTGGAAATTTTTATTTTAAGTATTGTCAGGAGAAGGATACAAATAGTTATTATTTTCAACAGAATTTAGCTTTTCCTGGAGACTTAGCTAAAAAATTGATTCAGCGGGTTATGATTGCTGCTAATAATGAGGAGCAATTAAAAATGGAATTAATACCATCTTTATTATCAATTTGGACTGGTAAAAGAGTACCTGCGGATTACAACACTATTATTAGTGCAAGTAATTATAAAGATTTTATTGACTATATAAACGAACTTTCAAGTGAAAACTGGGAAAAGGGACAAAAATATTTTTACGGATATAAGCTTTAACTATAATCTATGGAAAACAAAATATATGTGAAGTGGATAGGAAAAAATAATAGTGTGTTTGAAAATACATACTTCATGATGGTTGTACCATCATAGAGTATTATGTGCAATGATAGAATAGGAAAAGAAGTACGAGCTTAGGCGAGATAACATTTTACTGGGCGATGAATATAAACACATGAACTGTATATGAAACTAATGAACTCGTACAAACTCGTAAGTTAAAACGTAGTAGTTTTTATGACATACAAAAGGTATCATATTTTTACTGCAAGATTTACAAATTTATGCTACTTAAAAACATATGAATTTAAAGCACTTGATTGTCAATTAAAGGGAACAAGTGCTTTTTTGTGTTTTAGCGTAGAAATAAGTTGGTACACGTATAATTTTATAAGTGTATTAAGTGTTAAATTTTATAGACTGTAATGGATTTGTACAGTGTATGACGATAGTAGAGGAAAAACTAAAGGGTTGTATTATTTCTTGAAATCATCGTAAAGTACGTTTTAACGGGTGATGTAAGAATACATATAATAAGAGGTGGAGTTATGTCTACTACAACGGTAAATAACGCTATTCAAAAAAGGGAGTCATCACAACAACAAGATGACGATGATCAAGAAGAAGGTACTGATGACGAAGGATAATGAAAAATAAAAAAGGATTTCTCATTAAATTTTAATAGATACCTTGACAGTTACAAATATAACCGATATACTTCATATTAATTTCAAAAGAAAATATATTCTAAATATTAAAATGTGTTGAATAGGAGTAGTAAGGTCGTATATTTGTACAGAGAGCTATGGGTTGGTGTGACATAGTCAAATGACATCCTGAACTCGCCTAGGAGCAGTAAGGTGGAACGGAATCACATTCTTAGTAAATCTTAACGGTTAACCTTCGATATTAGGTTTGTAATCAAACGATTACTACTAAGGTGGATTCATAATGGAATCAATAAGAGTGGTACCGCGTTAAGCAAATGGCTTAGCGTCTCTTTATATAGAGACGTTGGGCCATTTTTTATTTTATAGAAATAGAAATGGAGGGTTTATTTGAATTGGTCTATAAAATTTGTTTATTTATATAAAAAGATTTAATTAGGAGGAAAATGAAATGAAACAAACGGAGCAATGGACTTCGAAATTAGGTTTTATAATGGCAGCAGCAGGATCAGCAATTGGACTAGGTGCAATATGGAAGTTTCCTTATATCGCTGGCAAGAGCGGGGGAGGAGCGTTCTTTTTAATTTTTATATTATTTACAGTATTAATTGGACTACCACTACTTATAGCTGAATTTATGATTGGACGCAGTACACAGAAACAAGCGGTTGGAGCATTTAAAAGTATTGCACCAAATACAGGGTGGCACTGGATTGGACGCCTTGGCGTCGGAACGTGTTTTATATTACTTTCGTTTTATAGTGTTGTAGGTGGATGGGTGTTAATTTATTTATTCAGGGGAGTAACGGGACAACTTATTACTCCGGGACAAAATTACGGAGCATTATTTACTGAAACAATTGGAAATCCGACTTGGGCGATTATGGGACATTTCGCTTTTATGTTCATTACGATATGGGTTGTATCAAAGGGGGTACAAAACGGAATTGAAAAAGCAAGTAAATATATGTTGCCAGCATTGTTCGTTTTATTTGTCGCTCTTATTATTCGTTCGTTAACACTTGATGATGCAATGAAAGGTGTGAAGTTTTTCTTACAACCGGACTTCTCAAAGGTTACTTCGGAAAGTATTTTGTTCGCAATGGGGCAATCATTCTTTGCGATTAGTATCGGGATTTCAATTATGGTTACGTATAGTTCCTATTTAAATAAAAAAGAAAGTTTACCAAAATCAGCAATAACAATTGTTGGATTGAATTTATTTGTTTCATTATTTGCAGGACTTGCAATTTTTCCGGCCGTATTTTCATTAGGAATGGAGCCAACAGAAGGGCCTGGATTACTATTTATCGTATTACCATCAGTATTTAGTCAAATTCCATTTGGTGCGGTTTTCTTAACAGTATTTCTTGCACTATTTACATTTGCGACATTAACATCAGCATTTTCACTATTAGAGACAGTTGTTTCAGCAGTGACAAATGGTGAACAAGAAAGAAGAACGAAATTATCATGGATGATCGGTTTCGGCATTTTCTTAGTAGGCATACCATCAGCGTTATCATTTGGAGTATGGAGTGATATTACGATTTTCGGAAAGAATATTTTTGATGCAGTAGACTTTTTATCTAGTAATATATTAATGCCACTTGGTGCACTATTTATTAGTATTTTCGTTTCATTCAAAATGGAGAAGAAGGTGCTAGAAGCAGAGTTTTTTGTGGGTGGTAATTATGGAAAGAAAGTATTTACTTGTTGGGCGTTTTTACTTCGATTTGTAGCACCACTGGCAATTATCATCGTCTTTTTAAATGTAATAGGAATTATTTAACAATGGATGTTATAATATTCAGTAAAAAAGAAGGTGATGATCATAAAGGCGAATTTGATAGAAGCAGGGAAATACATGCATATTAGAGGCAAAAAGCTATACGTTGAAACGCATGGAAACCCTAAAAATAAACCAGTTCTATACTTACATGGTGGACCGGGAGAAAGTTGTTATGATTTTTCATTTCATCAAGCGGAACGTTTAAAAGATTCTTTATATGTAATTATGATAGATCAAAGAGGTGTTTGTCGCTCAGAAGAAATTACTGAGGACGAAGCTTTTGGATTAAAAGATTTAATTGAAGACTGTGAGGAACTAAAAAAAGTATTGCAAATTGAGAAGTGGTCTGTCATTGGACATTCTTTCGGTGGATATGTAGCATTGTTATATGCATCGATATATCCAAGTTCAATAGAGAAAATCATATTCGAAGGACCAACTTTCGATTTCGCGTTAACAAGTAAGGCCTTGTTACAAAAGACAGGGCGTTTATTAAAAAAGTATGGAAAAGAAGAAGTAGCAGAAGAGTCTCTTGTTTATTCATCTAGCAATGCTAGTTCAGAAGAGTTGTTAGAAGCTTATATAAGACTAAGTGACGAACTAGAAGAAAATAGAATGGAGATTTACAATAATAAGGAAGATGTGACAGACGAGAGTTTGTATAGTGATGAAGAGTGGGAAGTATTTTCAAATCGCTCCAAGATTCATTTTGATAAATTAAAATTAGAAGGAGCATTCCATACTTCATTATTACCTAAGATAAAAGATATAACAAACCCAATGTTATTAATTGTAGGAAAACATGATGTAGTAACCTGTGAAAAACAAATTGAAACGTTTAATAAAGAAGCTCGAAACGGTAAGTATATCGCATTTGAAGAGAGCGGTCATTCACCTCATTATGAGGAAGCAGATAGATTCGCAGACACAGTCATACATTTTTTGAAATGAAGAACAGGGTGCTTCTATAAATGAGAAGCACCCTTTCTAAATTTCTGGATATGTAATTGTGACGTTAGGCCACTTACTTTGCCAATTCTTTTTAATAACTCTGTTCTTGTACATATGTATACGCTCTTTCGATTCCAGAAAATGAGCTGTTGGTCTCACTTGTAAGGAAAGAACATCTTCAATGCCGCACGGAGCTGTTAATATAACTTTGTTTTTTTCGTCTAATGTAACACCTAAAGCCGTTGCTGTTTCAGGGAATTTAGAAATAGCATTAACAGAAGAAGAGTACGGTGGCATATTATTCACTACATGCATACGAGCTTGATTTTTTACAGACCAAGGGATAGAGGCATCCAAATTTATCAGTTTCTTTTCTAATAATTGTTCGTATATCTCATCTTTACGAAAAGGATCAAAATAAATGACATCAACGTCTGGTGTAGTTGTTCTTATTTCGTAGTTATGTAAAGTATCCCAAATTTTAGAACGAACAAAGCCGGCGCAAATCCACCAATCAGGTAGCTCTAGTGATTTTGCTAATTGTAATACGTTTATCATCCATTCGTCGTTTTCTATTAAGCGGACTATATCTTGCTCTGTTTGTATTTTCATTTGTTATCTCACCTTCTTTTTTAGAGAGTGCATTAATTCATAAGCTTTATAATCCATGTAATCCAGTAAGCACCTGGTATGAATAACAGTTGAGCTAGTAATGTACCAAAAAGTCTAGAAATCATTAGCCAAGCATACATTTTACTCATTGTTTCAGCACCTTCTTCTGATTGAAGAGCACGCTCTGTTAAAAGAGCAATACGTGGATCTAATAGCACTGTTAATAAAATAGTAGCAAAACCATTAATAAGACCAGAAGCTGTAGTGGCTTTTGTTGCGAAAGCTGGAATTAAAAAAGAAGCATATAATGCGGAAAGAACCCCCGCTGTATAAATAGCAGTAGCAAACATGTTAATAAGCATAATACGTTTTGGAATACCACCGATACGTAGCCTATGAATCATTTCGAATTTTGGAAAGCGTATATATTTTTTGGTGTACTTTAATTTTTGGATGTTATTCGTTTTCATCATTCGAATGAATGAACCATCTGTTTCAAAATTTTGAATGACGTATCCAAATAGTTTTGTCAAAGTTGGATATAGTATAATCGCAAGCAACGTACCAACAGAAGCCGATAATAGAACGAGTCGCATAATATTCTCTAAATCAATAGAAGAATCTAGTTTTGCTTCATCGACAATCCCGCCAAGTAAAAAGGCTTGTAGTAAGTTTGACGTTCTTGAAATGAGTAATACGATTCCTACGACAGATAATGCAACAGCAATCTTCTTTAAACGAACTCCTGCTAATCGAATACTATAAGAGCTTGTTTCAACTGCGTGGATTACAATCGTGAAAGCCATTATAAAGATTAACGTAATTGACATTTGTTTCACCAGTTTCTATTAGAATAATTGTAACTTTTTTACTTTATCATATCTATTACATTTTGTAACTGAAAGTATGTGACATAGGAAAAGTAATTTTTCAGAAAAAAGATAGTGATAGTATTATAATAGAAGGGAAAGAGGGGAAATCTGTTATAGGTTACTTATAAAGTAAAATGAGTGGGGGATTGAAACGTGTACACAACATTTTTATTTGATTTAGATGGAACATTGACGGATCCGAAAGAAGGCATTGTAAATTCAGTTTTATATGCATTAAAAAAGCTTGGAATTGAAGAATTACATATAAACGATTTACATTCATTTATCGGTCCGCCCATCCAGCAATCATTCGTAGAGAGATATAATATGAATGAAGGAGAAGTTGAACGAGCTGTTTTTTATTTCAGAGAGTATGTAAAGCAACGAGGATTGTTGGAGAATAATGTTTACGAGGGTATTCCAAATCTTTTAAAACAATTAAAAGATACAGGCAATCGTTTGTTTATAGCTACTTCAAAACCTACTGTATTTGCAAAACAAGTACTAGATCATTTTCAACTAACGGATTATTTTGAAGGTATCATTGGAAGTAATTTAGATGGTACAAGAATAAAGAAAGAAGAAATTATTGCTCATATTTTACAAACAAATGAAGAACTTAATAAAGAAGAAATTGTTATGATTGGAGATAGAAAGCACGATATAATTGGTGCGAATCAGAATGGAATTGCATCAATCGGCGTTTTATATGGCTATGGTAGTGAAACAGAATTGACCGAAGTTGGTGCGACTCATATAGTAAATGATGTAAAAGAATTACATTATTTTTGTGTAGAAAATAGTTTGGTAAAGAAGTAAATATAGAGACTAAAAATCCCTCTATAACAGATGACGATGAATTCGTTTATGTTTAAAGGGATTTTTCATATGTAATCGAATACTTATAATTAGACATTTTTAGCATGAAAAATTTGTATGAATTAGAGGAGGGATGTCAGAAATAAAAGATTAGAATAAATTTATCAATAAAATTTAGAATTTTCAGTTTAATGGAGGGGTATACTTGGAGCTAGTTATTATATTATTAGCACTTAGTTTATTAATGTTTGTAGCGTATAAAGGATTTTCTGTTATTTTATTTGCACCGATATTTGCATTATTTGCGGTATTTTTGACAGAGCCTAGTTTTGTATTACCTTTCTTTTCGAATATTTTTATGGAGAAAATGGTAGGTTTTATTAAACTATATTTTCCTGTATTTTTACTCGGGGCAATATTTGGGAAAGTAGTAGAAATGTCAGGGATTGCGGACTCAATTGCAAAGACAATTATAGAGTTAGTTGGTGAAAAACGTACAATATTAGCGATTGTATTAATGGGTGCTATTTTAACGTATAGTGGTGTTAGTGTGTATGTAGTAGTGTTTGCTGTATATCCGTTCGCAGCTAAGTTGTTTCGACAAGCGAATATTCCAAAACGTTTAATTCCTGGAACGATTGTTCTTGGAGCGGTCACGTTTACGATGGATGCGCTACCTGGATCACCACAAATTCAAAACGTAATACCTACAACTTTTTTCAAAACGGACATTTATGCTGCGCCGATACTTGGTATTGTAGGGGCAATTTTTGTACTTACGTTAGGTTTACTATATTTAGAGAGTAGACGTAAGAAGGCAAAGGCAGCTGGAGAGGGATATTTTGGTTTTAACGATGGGAATACGGAAATGGCAGCTTCTTTACAAGCAGAACAAAAAGATATGCAGCTGGTTAAAAATATTGAAATTACAAGAGCGCAGCAAGTAATTGCTTTTATACCACTTATTTTAGTAGGTGTAATGAATAAAGTTTTTACTATTATGATACCGAAGTGGTATCCGAATGGTTTTGATTTTTCTGCAATTGGTATGAAAGCATTTGGAAAAGTAGAATTAAGTGCAGTAGTTGGAATCTGGTCAGTAGAATTAGCACTTATCATAGGTATAGTAACAACGTTATTATTATATTGGAAACGAGTCGTAACAGGATTCCAAGCTGGATTGAATACAAGCATTGGTGGAGCGCTACTTGCAACAATGAATACAGGAGCTGAGTTTGGATTCGGTGGTGTTATCGCAGCACTTCCAGGTTTTGCGATTATGAGAGATGGCATTTCTGCCACGTTTACAAATCCACTAGTGAACGGAGCAGTCACGACGAATATTTTAGCTGGCATTACAGGTTCTGCATCAGGAGGAATGGGAATCGTTTTAAGTGCAATGGGTGATAAGTTTATTGCAGCAGCTAATCAATTTGATATTCCGTTAGAAGTAATGCATCGTATCGTATCAATGGCATCAGGAGGAATGGATACATTACCACATAACGGAGCTATCATTACTATTCTTACAGTCACTGGGTTAACACATAAACAATCTTATAAAGATATATTTGCTATTACAGTTTTGAAAACGCTTGCTGTTTTTTTAGTTATCGCGTTCTATACTTTAACAGGAATTTATTAAATAGATATTTTATAGACGAAAATATTAATTAGGGAAAGAAGAGGTGGAGTACTTGCAAGAAGTTGCTGAATTTCGTATGCCGAAGTCTGTATTATATGGAAGAAATTCGCTTGAAAAACTGGGGGAACAATCCAAGAAGTTTGGAAAAAGAGCTTTTATAGTAACCGATACAATTATGGAGAATTTAGGATATGTTGAGAGTTGTATACAACAATTAAATACAAAAGGTATTACCGTTATTACATATAATAAAGTAAATGCTGAGCCTACAAATATACACGTGTTAGAGGCGTTAACTATTTGTAAAGAGGAAAAGTGTGATTTTATTATCGGTCTTGGTGGTGGAAGTTGTATCGATGCAGCAAAAGCAGTTGCGGTGTTATATACAAATGGCGGAGAAGTAGAAGATTATGTCCAAAAGGATATGGAAATAGACAATGATCCGCTACCGCTCATTGCAATTCCAACAACTTCGGGTACTGGGTCAGAAGTAACAAGTGTAGCAGTAATTACGAATAAACGAACAGATGTAAAAATGATGATGAAGCATCCGAGTTTTACCCCGCAAGTAGCGATTATTGATCCGATTTTAACACGTTCTGTACCACCTCATATTACAGCAGCAACAGGGATAGATGCATTATGTCATGCAGTCGAAGCATATATTTCTAAAGTTTCACAATCACTTACAGATGTACTCGCTCTTTCCGCTATTGAAAGTATTATGAAATATTTACGTATTGCATATGAAGATGGAGACAATATGGAGGCAAGAGAAGCGATGATGATTGCTTCCTTACAAGCTGGAATTGCATTTTCAAACGCATCTGTTACATTAGTTCATGGAATGTCAAGACCAGTAGGAGCGTTATTTCATGTACCACATGGTATATCAAATGCAATATTATTACCTACAGTTTTAGAATATACAAAAGGTAGTGCGGTAAAAAGATTAGCGGAAATTGGCCGCTGTTTAAATAAAGATATGTATTCTTATTGTGATGAAGAAGTAGCCGACTACACGCTGATGGAAATAAAAAAACTTTGTTTTGATCTTCGTATTCCAAATTTAAAAGAATACGGAATTGGTGAGGTTGAATTTGAAAAAGCTGTTTCTAAAATGGCGTCAGATGCAATTGAAAGTGGAAGTCCAGCAAATAACCCACGTGTGCCATCATATGATGAAATTAAACAGTTGTATCGAGAATGTTTTCATTATCGATATGAAGATTCTATAAAAACATTAGGTGGTTAATTTCAGAATATTCTTATAAAATTTCCTTGGAAATAGTTAAAGCAAGACTTTATATTTCAAACGTAAAGTCTTGTTTTATTGTGTATAATATACATAATAAAATGTCGTAATTATCTTGAATAAATAGTATAAGGTGGGTGTGGGTTTAATGAAAACGATAGGTCTTATTGGTGGTATGAGTTGGGAATCAACTGCTGAATATTATCGAATCATAAATGAAGAAATAAAAAGTAGATTAGGTGGGTTACATTCAGCTAAATGTTTAATTAATAGTGTAGACTTTGAAGAGATTGAAGGATTCCAGTCTAGCGGTGATTGGGATAGTGCAGGAGAAATTCTAGGGAATGCAGCATATTCATTACAAATGGGAGGCGCAGACTTTATTATTATTTGCACAAATACAATGCATAAAGTAATTGAGAAAATAAAGGAGAATATTCATATTCCAGTTTTACATATCGCAGATGCAACTGCGAAAGAAATGAAAAGAAAAGGTATTCAAACTGTTGGTTTACTTGGAACAAAATATACAATGGAGCAAGATTTCTATAAATCACGTATTAAAGAGAATGATATAAAAGTCATAGTGCCATTAGAAAAAAATAGAGAAAAAATAAACGAAGTCATATATACAGAATTATGTTTAGGAAAAATCGTATCTCAATCCAGAGAGTATTATAAAACAGTTATAGAAGATTTAGTGCAAAAAGGCGCACAGGGTATCATTTTAGGATGTACAGAAATAGGATTATTAATTAAGCAGGAAGATGTATCCATTTCGATATTCGACACAACCCATATACATGCAGTTGAAGCAGTTCATTTCGCTTTACAAAATAGATTATAATTATATTATGTAACCTAGTTCGCATGTGTGGAAAACATTCAGAAAATATTTTATAATGTAAGTGGTTACATTGTAGGGGGAATGCGTATGTTTTTAGTTCAACCAATCGCATTTGTACATAATGAAAGAAAGCAAATAAAAGATGATCAGTGGGGAGAAGTAAGATCCTATATTACTTTAACTGAAATGTATACAGAGGAAAGTATACAAGGGATTGAAGATTTTTCTCATATTGAAGTAGTTTTTTATTTTCATAAAGTAACTGATGAACAAATTCAATATGTTGTTAGACACCCTAGAAATAATAATGATTATCCTAAAGTAGGCATTTTTGCACAGCGCGGGAAAAATCGTCCGAATCGCATAGGAGCAACCATTGTAAAGGTAATGAAAAGAGAAGGTAAATCAATTATTGTTGAGGGGTTAGATGCTATTGATGGCACCCCTATATTGGATATAAAGCCAATAATGAAAGAGTTTATGCCGAAAGAAGAAATTGTACAGCCTAAATGGGCAACGGATATAATGAGACAGTATTGGAAGGGGAATGGAGTAAAATGAGAATATATGAGGCAACAATTGCAGATTTAGATGGACTAGCATCAGTTTTTAATAACTATCGTATGTTTTATAGACAAGATTCCGATCTAGAAGGAGCAAAAGTATTTTTACGAAATCGAATGGAGAGAAAAGAATCTGTTATCTTCGTAGCAGTTGAAGACGGTGAATATATTGGATTCACGCAATTATATCCATCATTTTCTTCTATTTCGATGAAAGAATTATGGATTTTAAATGATTTATTTGTACAAGCTGCTAAGCGCGGGGCAGGAACAGGGAAAAAATTATTAGAAGCTGCGAAAGGATTCGCCTTAGAAAATGGTGCGAAAGGTGTAAAATTACAAACAGAGATTGATAATTTATCAGCACAGCGATTATACGCTGAAAATGGATATTTGAGAGATAATCGTTATTTCCATTATGAGTTAACGTTTTAAATAATATTAGATGAAAAGAGGCGCTTTCATTTTGAAGGCGTCTCTTTTCATTTGCATTATAGTTGACTTAAAAGCCAATTTGTCGCATCTTCAAAGTTTTCTGCAATGTAGTTTGGTTCAATATGTGCCCACTTGTCTCGGTACGTATGTAAAGCGTCGTATCCAGCGCCTGTTCGTACTAAAATCGTTGACGCATTCACTTTTGCTCCTGCAACGATATCAGTCCAGCGATCACCAATTACAGCACATTGTGTTAAATCAAGCCCGTGTTTTTCGGCTGCTTGTAGCAGCATGCCTGTATTTGGTTTACGACATTCGCAACCATCACCGTGTTTATGAGGACATACATAAATATCATCAAAACCGAAGCCTTCTAATTCTTGTACAAAATCGGCTACAGTTGCTATCCCATCCGCGATACCTGGCTGGTTTGTAAAAGAGAAAATTTTTATATGATTAGCTTTTAGTTTTTGTAGAGCTACTTTTGTAAAAGGGAATAATGTAAAGGATCCTGGGTAATGTATGGTAGTATCGCCACCAATTGTACCGTCACGATCAATGAAAATTGCTTGAATGTTTGTCATAGTTATAGTCCTTTCAATTAATAAGTAGTTTAAAAATGTTTTACAAATCGATATCCATTCACTTCATATCCTAATTTTTTGTAAAAAGGATGAGCTTCTACTCTTTTTATTCCACTAACTAGCCATGTGCCAATGCAATTATGCTTCTTTGCTAATTGCTCAGCATAATCCATTAATACTTGCCCAATGCCTTTCCGTCGTATTGTAGAATCAACGCTAATAATTGAAATTTCCCCATAACGAGTTACATCTTCTAAATTTTCACGTATACGAAACCCAAGTAATCCAAATATAGTTTCTTCTTCCTCATAAACATATAAAAAATCAAAAGGACTCATTTGTACGAATTGCAATCGGTTGTTCATATCTTCATAGGAAATAGAGGAACCTTTTAATTCTTTCGTCAAAGAGCAAAGCGCATCTATATCGTCTATCGTAGCTTCACGAATTTGAAAAGACATATTATCCACTCCAATTAAATGTAATCAAACATTAAGTATTCTGTTAAAAAATATTTATTCCTGCTAGGAAAATAAATATTTTATAATGATATATAGATAGTTATATGTTATTCTTTTCCTAGTTTGTATTGGAAATGGAAAGAAGGGGAATGTATGTTAGAAGTAAATATCCGTTCTGCTGGATATGAAATAGGTGAAAAAACAATTCATGATATTGCCTTTTCGATTGAGCAAGGCGAATTAGTTGCTCTTATTGGCGCAAATGGTGCCGGGAAAAGTACGACGATTAAAACGATGCTCGGGTTACTTGTAAATGTGGATGGTGAAATATCATTTGGCGAGAAGAAAAATCCGTATGCATATGTGCCAGAACACCCGACATATTATGATTATTTGACGCTTTGGGAACATATTGAATTATTAATGGCAGCTCGCGAGAACGAAGCCGGAAGCTGGGAACGGAAAGCTGAAGAGTTATTACATATGTTTCGAATGGATAAGCATAAACATGAGTATTTATCAAAGTTTTCTAAAGGTATGAAACAAAAATCCATGCTTATATTAGCGTTTTTAACAGAACCAGATTTTTATATCATTGACGAACCTTTTATCGGACTAGATCCAGTAGCTACGAAAGAGTTTTTAAGTTATTTATATAAAGAAAAAGAACGCGGGGCAGGAATTTTACTTTGTACGCACGTATTAGATACAGCTGAAAGAATTTGCGAAAGATTTTTACTCATCTCTCAAGGTACATTAGTCGCAGATGGCCATTTAGAGGCAATTCAAACGTTAGCAGAAATGCCAGGAAGTTCATTATTAGATTGTTTTGATGTAATCGTAAGGCGTGAACAGCATGATTAAAAAACAATTTTATAAAAGATTACGCCATGAACTGGGGCGCAAATGGAAGTCCATACGTTCTATAACTGATTGGACGGTTGCGCTATATATTATTATTCCGGCACTTATATTTATGGGAATTTATTATCGTTCACTATGGATGGAAGAACTAGCGATAGGAGAGACGGTTTATTTCGGATTAGGCCTACTCGCATTTTATGTGATTACATATGCAAGAGGAGTTCGGTCATTTTTTGAGCAAGCGGATAGTTTATTTTTAATTTCGTATCCTGTTCACATGAAAAAGTTAATCCAGTATGGCATGACATATACGTTTATTCGAATAGCAATAACGAATGTAGTAGTTGTTGTTGCGATGTTACCAGTGTTGATGAAAAGTATTGGAGTGACGAAGATACAAGTCGTATTATTTTGGCTATTCTTTACTGTATTTCGATTTTTGTTGGCGTTATTAACGAGATTTATTCATGTACGTGTGGGGAAACGATGGCTACTATGGATTATAAAAAATGTAATATTTTCTATAAGTCTATCCTTTTTTGGATTGAGTTTGTTTCTTATTTATAAAAATCCATTGTATTCTATACTAAGTATCGGTCTAGCAGTGTTTCTAATTATCATATTGATAAAAGAAAAATTAAATTATAAAAATTGCTTTTTTAAAGAAGTTGAGAGAGAAAAAGAAGAAAGTATGCGCTGGACGAGTGGGATTATGCAAGTTGGTGGTCATACAGCTAAACCGAGTAGTTCGAATAAAAAGCCGTGGATGTTTCCACGTTCTAAAAAGTTTTTAGGGAAGAAAACTGATAATCGTATTGTTGAATCCTTTTTGAAAGAATTTTTCCGTACAAGTAGTGCACGAATATTTTATATTCAAATTGTATGTATAAGCGCGATAAGTATTGTTATGAGTCCTAGGTGGATTGCAGCTATTATTCTTGCATTTGCTTTATTTGCAATTTCCCGCTATGCACGCGATTATTGGGTTGAATTTGCGAAAAAAATGTTTCTTCATTTATATTGTGATGAAGGCAAATTACTCTTGTTAAGATGGAAGGCAGATCGCTATTTATTACTTCCAGTAATACTTTTGTATGGAATAGTTATACTTTCTCATTTTTATTTATTGCCAGCTGTAATTGCCGGGATTATTTTTATAGTATTAATTGGTTGGATAGTATTCTTACCATAGAAAAAAGAGCCGAAAAATGGCTCTTTTTTCTAATCCGTAACACATTGATAAATAAAATATACTAAAACGAGTATGCTTGCGGCGGAATACATGACATCTAAAGTCATCGGATCTCCTCCTCATTATTGTTGTATTTTTATTGTATGAAATCTTACAATTTCATATTCAAGTGAAAAATATGTGAACGTTAACAAAATTGTAAAGTGCAAAAATTACAATCATTTTGTATAATAGAGAAAACAACCGTTATATAAAATATAATGAGTGAAAGGGGAGGAAACATACATGCCAAATTGGTTTAGAAAAACCTTAGTCGCATTAATTACCGTATTTACATTTGGTTTAGTGACGCCTCCTTCCATATTGCTTGATAATGCCAAAGCTGCGGACAAGCCTACAAGCACAGCTGGGCAACAAAATTTGGAGAGTACGTCCTATACATATGAAGAAACGAATGACAGGTTAACCACCGATACTTTTATTACTTACGCAATGCAAGAAGCAGAGAAGCAGTCGATGCAAAAGTTTGGCACTAAAATTGGTCCAGTAATTGAAGATGAGTTTAAGGATGTAATACTACCAAAAATTGAAGAGGCAATTGCTGAACTAGCAAATGATGTGCCAGAAGAATCGCTACAATCATTAGCGATTTCTCAAAAACCAGCTGGTGGAAATAATGAAAAGATTTTTCACGTTTACGATACGAAAACAGGAAATGACTTATTGCGTTTCCACGTAAGAAGAGATCATCCACCGCAAGATGGGTATTATTTTAATTTCCACTACCACCGTTTTGATGATGGATACTCTGGACACCATGAGTTAGGGAATATTTATTGGAATACGAATGTACCGCCAAAGTGGCTTTCTTAAAAAGAACAAGAGAAAATCTTGTTCTTTTTTATGTTTATAGAAGGGTAAGACGACTATGTTGTTGAATAAGATAGGTTTAGAAAAAGAGGCAAAGGGAGTATGGGAATGCAAAAATATATTGTTTTTGACTTTGATGGCACATTAGTAGATTCACAAAATATATTTGTACCGATTTATAATCAACTTGCTGAAAAACATGGGTATAAAGCAGTAAAGGAAGACGAAATTGAACATTTACGTAAATTAACGATGCCAGAGAGATGTAAACAACTTAATGTACCACTGTATAAACTACCGATATTAGCGTTGGAATTTTATAAATTATATCAGCCTGCTATAAAAAATTTCGTTTTGTTCCATGGGATGAAAGAAGTATTAGATGAACTACATAAAAAAGGCTACGGAATTGCAGTCATCTCATCGAACTTAGAAGAGCACATTCGGGCATTTTTACACAATAATGATATAGAAAATATACAAGAAGTGTATTGTTCTAAAAATTTATTTGGTAAAGATAAAATGATAAAAAGGTTTTTAAAATCGAAAAAAATAACAGAGAAAGATATGTTATACGTCGGTGACGAACAACGAGACGTAGCAGCGTGTAAAAAGGCTGGGGTGAATGTAATATGGGTATCTTGGGGGTATGATGTTATTGAAACAGTGAAAAAAGATGCACCAGATTATATGGTGAATACACCGATGGAAATTGTGCAAGTAGTACAAGGGGCGTATTCTTAATATGAATGCACTTCGAGCAGGTATTCATCATATTGAATTTTGGGTAGCGAATTTAGAGGAGTCCATTTCTTTTTATGATATGTTATTTTCTATAATTGGCTGGAGAAAGTTAAATGAAGTAGCATATAGCACAGGAGAAAGTGAAATATATTTTAAAGAAGTAGATGAAGAAATCGTAAGAACTTTAGGACCAAGACATATTTGTTACCAAGCTATTAATAGAAAAGTAGTTGATGAGGTAGCAGAATTTCTTTCTAGCACGAAAATAAAGATAATACGTGGTCCGATGGAAATGAATCATTATTCGGAAGGGTACTATACGATTGATTTTTATGATCCGAATGGGTTTATTATAGAAGTGGCTTACACACCAAATGTAGAAATGTAAGGAGGAATATACATGAAAACAATTGCAACATGGCAAAACAATATACAAATAGTAAAAGATGCAGCGAATATTGAAGAAATTTCTAAAGGTTTCTCACCTGATAGGAAATATATAGTTACGACAATTAATAATGAAAAATATATGGTACGGATTGGCGATGTACAAGAGTATGAAAGAAGGAAAATAGAGTTTCAAATTTTAAATGAAATGGTAAAACGTAACGTAAAGGCGCAAAGGCCGATTGAAATAGGTATATTGGAAGAAGAAGGTGTATATAGTATTTTCTCATATATAGAGGGGGAAGATGCGAAAAAGTTGTTGCCTACATATACGCCAAAAGAACAATATGAGATTGGTATAGAGGCAGGGAAAGATTTAGCAAAAATGCATACATATGAAGCTCCTGAGGATATTCTTCCATGGTATGAAAGAGCAATGAAAAAACATCAAAAATATGTAGAGGCATATAAAACGTGCGGAATAAAAATAAAAAATGATGATAAAATCATTAAGTTTATCGATGAAAATGAAATATACTTAAAGAATCGCCCAAATCGATTTCAACACGATGATTTTCATTTAGAAAATATAATTGTAAGGGATGGGAAATATGTAGGTGTTGTTGATTTTAATGGTTATGATTGGGGCGATCCACTTCATGATTTCGTAAAAATTGCACTATTTGCAAGAGACATTAGTATTCCGTATTCAATCGGACAAATAGAAGGATACTTTAATGGTATAATACCAAAGGAGTTTTGGAAATTATATGCGGTGTACGTAGGTATGACAGTTTTCTCATCAGTTGTCTGGTCATTACGAGCAGCACCGCATATGTTAGATGATACGTTAGAACGCCTTACTATCGTTTTAGAAGATCATAAAAACTTTGAGTTATTAAAGCCAATTTGGTTTCAACCAGAAAAGATTGATATGAAATAGAAAAGGTAGGTGTGATTCACACCTACCTATTATTTTTTACCATTCTTCGTTTTGAAGTAGTTGTAATGCTAACTTTACATCTATATCTTCTTGTATATGTTCCGGAGTCCACGGAATATGTATATGTGGTTGTATACCAATTCCGGACATTCCTTCGCCTTTATCTATAATAGAAAGTCGTGAAGTAGGATAATAAAGAGCGAATGTATCAGCCCATTCCATTACTGCTAAATTAGAATAATCATTTACACCAGCAGTAGGACGACCTATTACTTTTACTTTCAATGGTTTTTTTGCAACTTCTACAAAAGAATCGCCAGAACTCCCACATGTAACATCTGTTAATATGACTACTTTACTAGGTGATTTTCGTCCATGTATTTTTAATGATTGAAGTTCTTTTGGTAAACTAGAAGTATTAAATGTAACGAATCCTTTTTTATAATTCTTTTTTAAATCTTGAATAAACATATTAGTGAATAATTTGGAAAGTTCGTCTAAAGAATCATAATCTTCCATTTCCATTTTCATGTCTTTCATACGTAAATGAAAGTTTCGTTCTGTATGATTTAATTGCATTGTTTCTGAAGAATAGAAAAGAGAAATTTCTTTGTCTTCAAATAAGTAAGGAAGTAGGTTGAAAAATGCATCATCACTTCCGCCACGATTTAATCGCACATCTATAATTAAATTCGGAAAAGCATTAAGCTCATCTTTGTGTGAGTCTAATAATGTATTGATAGCTTCAGCATTTGCGAAGTCTGTCAAAGTAATTAAGAGTGTATTTTTATTACATTTTTCTATTGAATATATAGGTGTATATTTGCTCTGTTTATATTTTTGTAAAGTAATTGTTTGGGGCAATCCATTTTCATCTATAAGTGTACAATTTGAAAACTTTGATAAAACATATCCCCATTTTTCACGTTCATATGAATTCTCATTTAAATACTTTTTATATTTTATTAATAAATCAGGAATCTTCATATTGTCTAATGCAAGGATAGCTTGTCCTTTTTTTACTCTTTTTTCTTCTAAAGTAGATGTAATATATAAGCGATCTTCGTATCTTTTCACTTGGAAGCCCACGTTGTTAAGAGGTTGATCGCTAGTGCTAATTTTGAAAAACATATGATTGTCTTTATAGTCTAGTAAGTAGTCATTTACAATTTCAGTAAAGCGTACTGGTGTTAGTTCTCCTTGTTTCTCTAGTTTCTCGATTGAATGTAAATAAGTAGTGGGATCGTCCCATCCTTTCTTATCTATACAGCCTGAATAATCGTGATGAGTAATCGAAACAACTTCTTTAAAAATTTCTGTGTACATAGCTTTTCCTCCAGATAATTTAATTAGATAAATAATAGAATTCGGTATCCTTTATGTATTATCCTTTTTGCATAGAGAAAAGGGGAATAGAGGGAAGAGTTATCGTCCCTCTATTAAAATATTTATTTTGTTTTCTTAAATACAAGTGGCTGAGTACTAAGTGTAGCTGGCACATGTAACTGAAGGGATGGAAATTCACCACTCACACTCATTTCATAAGCGAATAATAAACTCATTTTCATTTGGAATAAGTCAACTTTTGCAGAGAAGATGTCGTAATGATGATGTGTTAATTGAATGTCCATTTCCATGAATTGCACAAATAATGAATCATCACGCTTGTATACTTGTAATGTTCCGTATGCAGGATGTTCGAAAGTACCAGTATAATCCTCTAATTTGTGAGAAGGTGTAGTCCCTTTAATTTGTTCTGGAATGGATTCAGTTGCTTCTTTCATCATTTCCTTCATTTTTTCAGTATCTTCTACAGCACGTTTATGCCAATCAATGGATTCTAATTCAAGTAGTTCGTCATAAATTTGATTAGCTAGATAAGTAGGCAGTAATGTGCCTCCAGCATTCGTTAAAATGACAAGGCCGATGTTTTCTGTTGGTATGAAAGAAACAAGCGCTGAAAATCCATCAATATTACCACCATGATGAATCACCTTATTACCACGATAAGCGCTTATAAACCAACCAAGGCCGTAACTATTTAATGGAGATTCAGGAAGTGATAAAACTGGTTGATCTGGAATTGAATTGTGTGGTGTATACATTTGTTGTAATAATTCAGAGGAGATTAATTCGTGATCTCCAAATTTTCCATTGTTTAAGTGAAGAAGTACCCAATTTGCCATATCTTCAATTGTAGAATTAATACATCCAGCAGCACCGACTGTATCGATGTTGCGGAATGGAACTTCTTTTATTTCACCATCATTTTCAATGTAAGGTAAAGCATAGTCTTCTGTCGTTTGTGAATCGGTAACAGAGAAGTTTGTATGTCTCATATTTAAAGGTTCTAAAATATGTTCTGTAGCGTATTGCTCCCACGTTTGATTTGTGATGTTTTCTACAATATAGCTAATTGTCGCATACATTAAGTTGTTATATAGAAATGAAGTCCGAAACGGTGCATCAAGTGGTAAATGCTTTATTTTTTCAACGAGATCTTTTCGAGATAAGGAAGAGCTATACCAAAGAGCCTCATGGCGGCTTACGCCAGTTCGATGAGAAGCTAAATCTCGTCCGGTAACTTGTGAGCTAGCAAGTAGTTCAGATAAAGAGAAGTTTTGTATATAAGACTGGACAGGAGCATCCCAATTAAACTTTTTTTGCTGCGCTAATAAGCTTAATGAAAGTGTGCCAAAAGCTTTCGTTGAGGAACCGATTGCAAACAAAGTACGCGGTGTAACAGGGGCTTTTGTCTCTAAATTACGATAGCCGAAACCTTCTGAAATAATCATTTCACCGTCTTTTATAATAGCTACAGCAGCTCCCGGAACATTTAAATCCTTCATCATTTTTTCAACCGTTGTTTGTAAAGAAGTCATAACAGGAGTTTCAATTTTAGACATACTTTTAACCTCCAAATATAATTTTTGTTCTACCGCACTATACTTTCGGTAATAGAAAATGAAAACCTTTTTAATTATGGAAAGTTAATAATTTTGTAAGGATGAATAAAGTTATTATTTATTTAGAATTTTATTTTTATTATAATTAATTTAAATTAAGATTTAGAAAAGATGGTGAAGAAGTGTGCTAACAATAAAAAAATTGCTCTGTGATAATAAAAATAATCCGATAGGTATAGATTCGAAAGTTGTTAAAATTAGTTGGCAACTCGAGTCGAGTAACCGAAATGCAAAACAACTTGCGTATCAATTGCAGGTTGCGAAGGATAGAGAGTTTCAAACTATAGTATTTGATTCGCAGAAGGTAGAGACAGATCAAAGTTTATATATACCAATCAATTCGTTTTCATATAGTACGGAAACACGCTATTTTTACCGAGTGAAGGCATGGGATAATCATGAAGAAGAGTCAGCTTGGTCAGAAGTAGCATTTTGGGAGACTGGATTACAAGGGCAAGATAATTGGAGCGGGAACTGGATTGCTGCGAAAAAAGAGCGCACACAGGTAATGTCTTTTAATAAAAGCTTTTCTATTAAAAAATTAGTTAAAAAAGCACGTTTATATATTACTAGTTTAGGATTATACGAGGCTTCTATAAATGGAGAGCGTATTGGAGATTGTTATTTTACCCCTGGATGGACAAGTTATGATAAAAGGATATTGTATCAAACATATGATATAACGCATGTATTAAAGATTGGGTATAATGATATTTCTACTCTGGTAGGTAACGGCTGGTATAAAGGGCCGATTACTATGCAGCATGTACGTAATTATTACGGGAAAAGACGTGCGATAATTGCTCAAATACATATAACATATGAAGATGGAACGAAAGAAAAAATTGTAACAGATGAATCATGGAAAGTAACTCCAAGCCCTATTTTGTATTCGGAAATTTATGAAGGAGAAGTTTATGACGCTAGGCTAGAAGAAAGTGAACAAGTGCTAGAAGATGTTGAAGTAATTGTGCATTCTAAACAAATAATTGTTGCACAAGAAAATGAAGCAATTCGTAAAATGAAAATTATAAAACCAATCGCTATTTCAAAACTACCAAATCATGAATGGCTTATTGATATGGGGCAAAATATGGTAGGTTGGGTTCGGTTTAAAGTCCGTCATGTTTATACTGGACAAAAGATAGAATTGCATCATGCTGAAATATTAAATAAAGACGGTAGCTTTTATACTGGGAATCTTCGAAAGGCAAAACAAAAAATAGTGTATATAGCAAAAGGAGAGGAAGAGGAAACGTTTGAACCTCATTTTACCTATCAAGGCTTTAGGTATGTGAAAATAAGTGGATTAACCCAGCCCCCTCAAATAGCAGATTTTGAAGGGGGTGTATTACATACAGATATGGAAAAAGCGACTGAATTTAAAACGTCTAATCCATTAATCAATCAACTGCATCAAAATGTGGAATGGTCTCAAAGAGGGAACTTTTTTGATGTGCCAACAGATTGTCCGCAGCGAGATGATCGACTTGGATGGACAGGAGATGCACAAATGTTCATTGGGGCGGCTACACAAATTATGAATGTACAATTGTTCTTTAAAAAATGGCTCCAAGATTTATCATTAGATCAAAATGTGAATGGAGCTGTGCCCTTAGTTATTCCAGATGCATTTGGGAAAAGAGCGGATTTTGATTTACATACTTCTGGCGGTTGGGGCGATGCAGCAATTATTTGTCCATGGGTTCAGTATTTACATTACGGAGATGTATCCATTTTAAAAGAGCAATATGACAGTATGAAGAAGTATATAGATTACATACGTTCACGAGGTGAAAATGAGTATTTATGGGATACAGGCTATCATTTAGGGGATTGGCTCGCATTAGATACGAAACCAGATGTATTTGAAGGCGGAACAGACAAGCACTTTATTGCGACGGCTTTTTATGCATATTCTACATCGATTTTACGAAGAATTGCTGAAATTTTAGGTAAAAATACAGATGCTAAGTATTATGCAGATTTACATAGAAATATTGTTCAAGCGTTTCAAAATGAATTTGTTACACCGAATGGTAGGTTAATTTCAAATACCCAAACAGCCCACATATTAGTACTTCTTTTTGAACTAGTGAAAGATAATGTGAAGGAGAAAGTATTTAATCGATTAATTGAGCTTTTAAAAGCAAATAAAAATCATTTAACAACAGGTTTTATAGGAACACCGTATTTAAATTTAATATTAAGCAAGTTTAACCGTCATGACCTTGCTTGTAAGCTTCTATTTCATGAAGATTATCCATCATGGTTATACCAAGTGAAACAAGGTGCCACAACGATTTGGGAACATTGGGATGGCGTGAAAGAGGATGGGACACTTTGGAATGATAGTATGAATTCTTACAATCATTATGCATATGGCTCTATCGTTGAGTGGATATACCGTTATATTGTTGGATTAGAAGTGGATGAAGCCAAACCTGCATATAAACATTTTTATGTACAACCACATTTTGATTCAAATTTAGAATGGATTAAAGTGAAACGTGAAACAGCTTATGGAGAAATTAAGATTGAGTGGCGTTTAGAAATGGAACGAGCATCTTTACATGTATATGTACCACCTAATACGAGTGCTACATTACGGATAGACGAAATGAATTGGAAAGCAGAGCATAATATTGAAAGAGATTTAGGGTCAGGTGATTATAAATTTACATTTTGTAAAAATATAAAGCAGTAGAATTCTGTTAATATAGAAATATTTTTTATTGATTATGATGATTAAATTTACTGTTTTTCATGGTATGATAAATTCCATATAAGATTGAAAGAAGGTTTTTCTACATATGAAACATGCTGAAAATGAATACTTAAATTTATGCCGCCATGTAATGGAGCATGGTACGAAGAAAGAAGACCGTACAGGGACAGGCACTGTATCTGTATTTGGATATCAAATGCGTTTTGATTTAAGTAAAGGTTTTCCTTTATTAACGACAAAGAGAGTGCCGTTTCGCCTTGTAGCAAGTGAATTGCTTTGGTTTATGAAAGGTGATACAAATATTCGTTATTTATTGCAGCATAATAATAACATTTGGAATGAATGGGCATTTAAGAGTTGGGTAGAAAGTGACGAGTATACGGGTCCTGACATGACTGATTTCGGTCTTCGCTCACAACAAGATGAGGAATTTAAGATTCAGTACGATGAGCAAATGGAATTGTTTAAAAAGAACGTTTTAGAGGATGATGATTTCTCAAATAAATATGGTTATTTAGGAGACGTATACGGTAAGCAGTGGCGTGCATGGAAAACGACAGCTGGTGAGACGCTTGACCAATTAAAAGATGTAATTGAAATGATTAAAAAAACACCAGATTCGCGTCGCCTAATTGTTTCTGCTTGGAATCCTGAAGATGTACCAAGTATGGCATTACCGCCTTGTCATACGTTATTCCAATTTTATGTAGCAGATGGCAAACTTTCTTGTCAGCTATATCAAAGAAGTGGTGACATATTCCTTGGAATTCCATTTAACATTGCAAGTTACTCACTGCTGACACATTTAATTGCACATGAATGCGGACTTGAAGTGGGAGAATTTGTTCATACAATTGGAGATGCACACATTTATACGAATCATTTTGAGCAAGTAGAAAAGCAATTGGCACGTGAACCACGTCCATTCCCGAAACTTACATTAAATCCAGATGTGAAATCTGTGTTTGATTTTGAAATGGAAGACTTAACGATTGAAGGATATGATCCACACCCAGCAATTAAAGCACCGGTTGCAGTGTAATTGTAGAGGAGATGAAAAGATGATAGTTTCATTTATGGTCGCAATGGACGAAAATCGAGTAATTGGTAAAGATAATAATTTGCCTTGGCGTTTACCGAGTGAATTACAATATGTAAAGAAAACAACGATGGGTCATTCGCTTATTATGGGAAGAAAAAACTATGAAGCGATTGGTAGACCACTGCCTGGAAGACGTAATATTATTGTAACTCGTAATGAAGGGTATCATGTTGAAGGCTGTGAAGTAGCACATTCTGTAGAAGAAGTGTTTGAGCTATGCAAAAATGAAGAAGAGATTTTTATTTTTGGCGGAGCGCAAATTTATGATCTCTTTTTACCTTATGTAGATAAGTTATATATAACAAAAATCCATCATGCATTTGAAGGAGATACATTCTTTCCAGAAATGGATATGACAAATTGGAAAGAAATTTTTGTTGAAAAAGGTTTAACGGATGAAAAAAATCCGTATACGTACTATTATCATGTATATGAAAAGCAACAATAATAAAAAGATTGATGTGAATATTCGCATCAATCTTTTTATTTGTATCCATTAATATAGGTTTATAGATGAGATTCGATAGTGCTATAATGAATGGTAGCATGTAAAAATGCTAAAATTTTCAAGAGTATTAAGATAGAAAGAGGAGGAGAATCGATTGAGAAAAATATGGGGGATTCTTTTTCTTTGCTTAACATTCATGTTAGTCGGATGTGGTAAAGAAGAAAAACCACAAGAAGCATTTGATACATATGCAAAAGCATGGAATAAACAAAAATTTGCAGAAATGTATGACCAATTATCAGAAAAGGCAAAAAAAGATATTTCAAAGAAAGAATTCACTGAGAAATATGAAAAAATTTATTCTGGCATTGAAGTGAAAGATTTAAAAGTAGAAACAGGGGAAGTAAAAGAAGATAAAAAAGATGAAGGCCCTGTTCCTTTTAAAGTAAGTATGGATACAGTTGGCGGTAAAATCACTTTTGGTCATGAAGCAAAAATGGTGAAAGAAAAAGATGGAGATAAAGAATCTTGGAAAGTAGATTGGACTCCTGATTTTATATTCCCAGGTATGACGAAAGATAGTAAAGTGCGTATGCAAACGACGCAGCCGAAGCGCGGAGAAATATATGACCGTAACGGTAAATATCTTGCGGTAAATGGTAAAGCTTCTGAAATCGGATTGATTCCTGAAAAATTAGGGGATACAGCTCCGCAAACGAAAGAAACGGTAGCAAAGTTGCTAAATATGTCTGTCGAAGAAATTGATCAAAAACTAGCAGCGAAATGGGTAAAACCAAATTACCTTGTACCAATGGGAATATTGCCTGAAGGAGCAACTCAAAATACGTACATAGATTTACCAGGTGTTGCAACAAAGCCAGTCAATGTTCGTTCATATCCATTAGGAGAAGAAGCAGCACATCTTACTGGCTATATTGGAAAAGTGAATGCTGAAGATTTAAAAACGCTACAAAAGAAAGGCTATCAAGCAGATGATCCAGTAGGTAAAGCTGGTTTAGAGCAAGTACTGGAAGAAAAGTTACGCGGTAAAAAAGGCGGTCGTGTCTTCATAGAAGATGCACAAGGAAAAGAAATTAAAAATTTAGCAAAAACAGATGCTGTTGATGGAGAAAATGTAACTTTAACGATTGACAGTGCAGTTCAAAGCGAAATTTATAATGAAATGAAAAATGAGGTAGGATCAAGTGCAGCAATTAATCCAAAGACTGGAGAAACACTTGCACTTGTGAGCACACCAGCTTATAACCCAAATACCCTTACAAGAGGGGCGTCAAAAGCGCAACGTGATGCGGTAAATAATGATCCGAAAAAACCGATGACAAATCGATTTACACAATTATCAGTTCCAGGATCTGTATTTAAGCCGATTACAGCTGCAATCGGTCTTGAAACGAAAACAATTGATCCAAAAGAAGAGTTAAAAATTGAAGGATTAAAATGGACAAAAGATTCTTCTTGGGGTAATTATTATGTAACTCGTGTAAAAGATGCAAATCCGATTGATTTTGATAAGGCGATGAAATACTCGGATAATATTTATTTCGCACAAGAAGCTTTGAAAATCGGAAAAGACAAATTTATGAGTGAAGCGAAAAAATTTGGATTCGATGAGAAATTACCAATTGAATATGGATTCCCAGCTTCTAAAATCGCAAATGATAGTATTAAAAATGATATTCAAATGGCAGACACAGGTTATGGACAAGGCCAAGTATTAATGACACCACTCCATCTAGCATTAACGTACGCACCAATTGTTAATGATGGAAACATACCTTCTCCATACATTATTAAAACAGATAAGCAGCCAAAAGTTTGGAAAGAGAATGTCATTTCAAAAGGCAATCAGGATATACTAAAAACTGCGATGACAAAAGTAATTAACGATCCAGATGGTACTGGGAAAATTGCTAAAATTGATGGTATGACGCTTGCTGGAAAAACAGGTACAGCGGAATTAAAAGTATCAAAAGAGGCTGAAGGAAAAGAACTAGGCTGGTTCGCTGCATTTGATTTAAATTCACCAGATATGGTTATTACTATGATGATTGAAGATGTAAAAGGTAGAGGCGGAAGTAATATTCCAGCTGAAAAAGTAAAACATGTATTTCAAAAATAATATGTAATAAAAGGTTAGCTCTATAATTTGTAGAGCTAACCTTTTTCTATGAAAGAATTCTTAATATCTATATACTGAATTTTAAGGAAACAAAATAAATCATTAACTTACGAAAAAAAAGTAGCTATTTTTTATTGACATCGAATGAAACTTTTTGTATTATACTTACATAAGGTAAGTTATTTACTTTAAAATTATAAATCTCAAATTAAAGATAAAATGTAGAAAAGGGAGAGAATACAATGACAAAAGTACTATTTATTACAGCAAATCCAAATTCAGCAGAAGGTTCTTTCGGAATGGCAGTAGGGGAAGCATTCATCGAAGCTTATAAAAACGAACATCCACAAGATGAAGTTGTAACAATTGATTTATTCAATACTACAGTACCAGCAATCGATGCAGATGTATTCGCTGCTTGGGGTAAATTTGCAGCAGGTGAAGGATTTGAAGCTTTAACTGAAGCTCAACAACAAAAAGTTGCAGCAATGAACACAAACTTAGAAACATTTATGAATGCAGATCGTTATGTATTTGTAACTCCAATGTGGAACTTTAGCTACCCACCAGTAGTAAAAGCATACTTAGACAACGTAGCAATCGCAGGTAAAACATTCAAATATACTGAAAATGGTCCAGTTGGCTTGTTAGAAGGTAAAAAAGCACTTCACATTCAAGCAACAGGTGGCGTATATTCTGAAGGAGCATACGCAGCTGTAGACTTCGGACGCAATCACTTAAAAACTGTATTAGGATTTGTCGGTGTAAATGATACTGAATATATTGCAGTTGAAGGTATGAATGCAAACCCTGAAAAAGCACAAGAAATTAAAGAAGCAGCAATTGCTAATGCTCGTGAATTAGCAAAACGTTTCTAATATATCATACTTAAAAATGTCCAAACACTTGTTGTTTGGACATTTTTTCTTCTTTTTCCTTCGTTTGTCTAGTATAATGAAGGTCGGAATGATAATAGGTGGGGGTTCTGTATGATTCAAACGTTTTTTAAAATCTTTTATTTAATTTTAATCGTAATTGCGATTACACCGAGAATGTGGCGTCTTAAAAGACAAGTAAATACGATGTCGCCACAAGAAAAAGATAATGCTGTGTACAAAACGACAAATTGGTTTGGTAAGAAAATGGTACGTGTAGCTGGAGGAACAGTAGAAGTTAAAGGACTTGAAAATGTTCCGAAAGATAAGCCGGTACTAGTTGTAAGTAATCACCAGAGTAATATGGATATCCCTGTTTTACTAGGTTATTTAAATAAACCAATTGGCTTCGTTTCAAAGGCAGAGATTAAAAAGTTCCCAGTTGTACCAACTTGGATGGAACTTATGAATTGTGTATTTATGGATCGTAGCGATCGTCGCCAGTCACTTCAAGCGATTAAAGATGGGATTGAACTATTGAAGAATGGACATTCTATCGTAATTTTCCCTGAAGGAACGAGAAGTAAGGGTGGCGAAATTGGAGAGTTTAAGGCTGGGAGTTTTCATCTTGCTGTAAAATCTGGTGTAGCAATCTTACCTGTAACATTAGATGGGACATATAAAATGTTTGAAGCAAATGGAAATCGTATGAAGCGAGCTCGTGCAACAGTAACAATTTCTAAGCCGATTACACCTGAAGAGTATGCGACTATGGATATTAAAGAGTTAACGAAGTATACACAGGATGTTATCGCATCACAATTACATAAGTAATAAAAAAGGTTTCAGCTTACATTAAGCTGAAACCTTTTTTATTATGCTGTAGGTAAGACGTAAAAGAGTACGCAGAAGAACATCATCGCACTACCACCTAATACGAAAAGATGCCAAATGGCATGGTTGAAAGGTAACTTTTCCCAAAGGAAGAATATAGCTCCTACAGAATATAAAATTCCGCCTGCTAAAAGTAGTGAAAAACCATGTCCAGTTAGATTTTCATAAAGTGGTTTAATAGCAACGATTATGAGCCATCCCATTATGATATAACATAGCGTCGATGCCTTAATAAAGCGACGTACAAAGAAAATTTTGAAGATGATACCCCCGATTGCTAGTGTCCATATAATTGCGAGTAACGTCCAACCTAATGGTCCACGAAGCGTAATAAGTAAAAAAGGAGTATATGTGCCAGCGATTAATAAATAAATGGCTGAGTGATCTAGTATAGTAAATAATTTTTCTACTTTTGGATGGTGAATGCTATGTAACAATGTCGAAAACAAGTACAGTAAGAACATGCTTACACCGTAAACCGTAAATGCAACAACAGCAGATGCGGTACCATGTTTAGAGGCATGAATAATCAATATGATTAAGGCAGGGATGCTTAAAATGGCACCGATACCATGTGTAATTGCATTTGCAATTTCTTCTTTCACAAATTGTGTCATTCGTGTCATTTTTTCAGTCATAATGGTAATCCTTTCTACTATTATAAAGTGAAACTTTAATCAGTGGGGGGCATCCCCCCACTGATTATTAGTTGAATCAATCGGGCTTTTACGGGCAGCCCACCCCCCACGTAACTTCTTTGCTTGCACTGAATTTTAAGGTGATGGTTCTTACTACCCGTTAAAGCGGGATAAAATAATATGTCTTTTCACTTACCATATCATACACAAGAGCAATAGAAAATGAAATTTGTATAATTGATTATATTTTTGAATTTTTTTGACAAAAGGTAATGGTTTTGTTGACGTTTTCAAACTTTTTTGACAAAATAAAATTATGCAATAGTAGGACAAGGAATCTACTAATAAAGGGGATGGAGAAATGTTTTCAAATATTGGCTTTCCAGGATTAATTTTAATTTTAGTAGCTGTACTTATTTTATTTGGGCCGAAAAAATTGCCGGAAATCGGAAAGGCTTTAGGGGAAACGTTAAAAGAATTTAAAAAATCAACGAAAGAATTGACTGATGATGCATTTCAAGAGAAGGAAAAGAAAGAAAAAATGTAATGAATTTTCTTCGAAATGGATAAATAAAGTGTGGTGAACGAGATGGAAGATCGGGAAATGAGTGTAGTAGAACATATAGTTGAGCTTCGCAAACGAGTAATATATACCGTGTTATCCTTTGTACTATTTTTAATTGTTGGGTTTACTTTTACGAAGGATATTTATTTTTGGCTTGTAAAAGACTTACCAATGAAATTAACTGTTCTCGGTCCAAGTGATGTATTGTGGATTTTTTTCTCGATTGCTACAGTATTTGCTATCGTTTGCACAATTCCTTTTGCTGCTATACAAATTTGGTTATTTGTAAAACCGGGTTTACATCCAAATGAACAAAAGATGACGTTAATGTATATACCGGTATTGTCTATATTATTTATTGCAGGTTTATGCTTTGGATATTTCGTTGTAATGCCGTTTTTATTTCATTTTTTAACTACGATAGGTAATGAAATGTTTAATACGATGTTTACGACAGAAAAGTATTTTCATTTTGTTCTTAATTTAACAGTTCCATTTGCTGTAATTTTTGAATTGCCAGTAGTAGTAATGTTTTTAACGAGTATTGGACTATTGACGGCGGAATTTCTAATAAAAATAAGAAGGTATGCTTACGTAGCATTGATTATCATTGCATCGTGTATATCACCGCCAGATTTTTTATCACATAGTTTAGTTGCGGTACCGCTTATTTGTATTTATGAAATTAGTATCGCTTTATCAAAGATTGTTAGTAAGCGAAAAAAGAAAAGAGAAGAAGAAATTCAGTCGAAAAGTGCCTCGTTATAAAGGCACTTTTTTTATTTATTTGTTATACTCTAGTTATAAACGTATACAATATAGAGAAGAAAAAAATTATAGAATCTCCAAAATTTAGACAAACTTTGCGCTTTTATAAGTTTATACTGAATATATTAAGCAATATACGGATAACGAGTCCTTATCTTATTAGGAATTTAGGGTGGGGGATGGATTAGGTGAAGATGAATAGAGTATAAATCTTCTAACCATAAGGACTACAGAGATTGTCTAAGGATACTTTTGTATTCATAGGAGTCGCCACTTTAAACAACGTGTTACAGCGTAAAGTAGAAGAAGTTCAAAAATCCAATGAAAAAGAGGATTGATATTGTGATTACGAAAAGTTTTTATTTCACTCATTCAACAGGGGAGTGTATTAAAATATTTGAAATCCCTGTCCTACAAGCGCAGCATCCATTATCGTTTCTAATACAGTCTCGTCTTCAATTATTTATTGCAAAAATTCAAAAACAAAAGCACCCAAGATTTTCGTATTCTTTCCGTGAATATTTACAAAATTGTTTGAAGTGGAATGATTATTTAAATGTATATAAAACAAATACTCTTGAAAAAAATGCATAATATAGAGTGGGGACAGGGTTAAGAGCTCTGTCTTTTTCATTTTAGATATAAAAATATAATTAATTTAATGAAATTTCGTTTCAAATTGTTGAAAGCAATGGGAATACTAGTATAATAACAAGGAGAGCGTATTGGAAAGGGAAGAATATAATATGCAAAAAATTAAAATTGTAACAGATTCAACGGCAGATTTATCACAAGAGGTAATTGAGAAGTATGACATCCATGTTCTACCATTATCAATCTCTGTAAATGGACAAACATATTTAGATCGCGTTGATCTACAACCAGATGAATTTATTGAAGAAATGATTAAATCAGAGGAACTACCAAAAACATCACAACCAGCAATGGGTACATTTGTAGAAATGTATGACAAGTTAGGGGAAGATGGAAGTGAAGTACTTTCCATTCATATGACAAGTGGAATGAGTGGTACTGTGGCAACTGCAAATAGTGCTGCATCAATGACCGACACAAAAGTAACAGTTGTTGATTCGCAATTTATTACACATGCTTTAGCATATCAAGTAGTTGAAGCTGCGAAAATGGCAAATGAAGGACGCTCACTAGAAGAAATTTTAAAACGTGTAGATGAAGTAAGGAAGAATACTCGATTATATGTAGTAGTAGATACATTAGAAAACTTAGTGAAGGGTGGGCGTATCGGTAAAGGAAAAGCGTTTATCGGTTCGCTACTTAATATAAAGCCAATTGCTAGCCTTGAAGAGGGTGTTTATAACCCTGTAACGAAAGTGCGTAGCCAAGGTCAAATTGTAAAAACGTTAGCTAAGTTATTTGAGGAAGATACAGCTGGAAAAGTTGTAAAAGCTGTGGCAATTCCGCATGCGAAAGCAATTCCTTTAGCTGAAAATGTAAAAGCGGCTGTTGAAAAAGTAAGTGGATTTGCTAAATCAGAAATTTTCTTTACAACGCCTATTATTAGTACTCATACAGGTCCGGGTGCAATCGGATTTATGTATTTAGCAGAATAATAAAAAAGCTACTTGAAATTTATTTCAAGTAGCTTTTTTATGTGAATAGAAAGTAAGAAATAAGAAGGGCTATACAGGCACTCCCGCTAATGATATAGCGAGTCTGTAAATATTCATTCATAAAAAACACCCTTTATGATTTTCTATATTATATGTTGAATATAGAAAATCAGTAGTTACGTTATACATGTAACGTTTCAATTTTTTCATTCACTTTCTTATAATGTGTTTCGCTATTATAAATGAAAGTTTGACCTAAAAAGAGTACATGCAGTTGTTCCCACGGTAACATACGTAAATTCCAATTATTTCGAAGCCTTGTTATTGCCTCGCGAGGTGTTTCATCAGCGAGTGCAAAAGCTCCGTAATGCATTGGTATAAAGTGTGTAGCATTTAAATCTAAATAAGCTTGCACTGCTTCTTCAGGTGAAACGTGAGATATTTTCATAAACCATTCTGGTTCATAAGCTCCAATTGGCATAAGGGCAATATCAATCGAAAAGCGTTTGCCAATTTCTTTGAAACCTTGGAAATAGCCACTGTCTCCACAAAAATAAATGGTTTCCTCCACATTGTCATTTTTAATAATCCATCCACCCCAGTGAGATGTGTTCATATCAAATAATGATCTTCTCGTCCAGTGCTGAGCAGGTACGAAGTGAAAGGAAACATCATCAATAGTCGTACTTTCCCACCATTTATACTCTTCTACATTGTTGAATTTTTTACGAGTAAATAATTTTTTTAGCCCAATGGGTACTAAGTATAATACGTCATCATTAAGTTGGCGAAGTGTTGAAAAATCTAAATGATCATAATGACCATGTGAAATGAGGACAATATCAATTTTAGGTAGTTCTTGTATAGAAAGACCAGGTTCAGTAAGTCTTGAGACTAGCTTCAATTTATTGGCCCATACTGGATCCGTTAATATATTAAGTCCATTCGTTTGGATAAGAAAAGTAGAATGCCCAATCCATGTGACAGTCGTTTTTTCAATATTACTTTGCAAAAATGCACTTTGTTTAACGGGTGATTGTTCTACTAAGAAAGAAAAATCTTTTTTGTTTTGCTTTCGTTCTTTACGCCAGCGTATAAAAGAGCGAATTGATTTTTTTGTACTCACATTATCCATATTTTCATAGCGCTTTGCCATGAACATCACCTCATTTAAAATCGTTGTAATTGTATTGTACCGAAATGTTGTTAAGGAATACAGTGTATAACATGGATGAATGTTTAAATAATTGTAAAAAAACAGGAAGATGCATTTACAAAAATAACAATAAAATTAGTTTTGCGACGATTATTTAGAGAAATAATAGTAAAAAAATTATTTTGTCTAGTAATTCGCTTGAAATAAAGAAGTAACATACGTAAATTCGTACGATTTCGTGAACAAATGTAGTAAACAATTTTCTCGTAGTGTTAACTTTTGTTATGATAAACATAACCTATTTAAATTTAGGATAGAGAAAAGAGGTTTATAAATGAAGCGTTATCAAAAAGTAATTGGTCTTATGGTTGTATTTTGTCTCTTTGTACTTGCTGGATGTAGTGGATCAGGTTCAAAGCTTCGTAAACCATTGAATTGGGATTTAGAAACTTTCCAATTTACGAATCAAGATGGAAAGCCATTTGGTACAAAAGATTTAAAAGGGAAAGTTTGGGTTGCAGATTTTATGTTCACAAACTGTCAAACAGTTTGTCCGCCAATGACTGCTAATATGGCGAAATTACAGAAAATGGCAAAGGAAGAGAAATTAGATGTTCAGTTTGTATCATTTAGCGTAGATCCTGACCTTGATAAGCCAGAAAACTTGAAAGCTTTCATTCAAAAGTTTACAGAAGATACAAGTAACTGGAACCTGTTAACAGGTTATTCGTTAGAAGATATTACAAAGTTTTCAAAAGATAATTTCCAATCACTTGTAGATAAACCTGAAAATGGTCAAGTGATACATGGTACGTCATTTTATTTAATTGATCAAAACGGAAAAGTAATGAAAAAGTACAGTGGTATTAGTAATACGCCGTATGAGGACATTATACGTGATATGAAGCGATTAGCAGAATAAAAAGAAGGGTGCAGATTAAAGCACCCTTCTTTTTTACATTAATCTATGGATAAAATGTCATGTTGCTGTGGAAGTTTTGGAGCCCGAATTTCTAACACGCCATTTTGATACGAAGCTTTTGCTGCTTTTTTATTAATGGAGTACGGTAATTTAATTAATCTGGATGCTTCTGAAATAGAACGTTCTCGGCGATAATAGTTATGGGATGTTTGCTCTTCTTCTTCCAGTATCTCTTCTTTTACAGAGACTTTTAAGTATTCATTTTGTATTTCAATTTGAATTTGTTCTTTTTGTATACCTGGTAGTTCAGCTGTAACAACGAGTTCTTCACCAACTTCATATAAATCTACAGGGAATGTTAATAAACGATTTCCTTTTTGGAAAAAATGATTTAAATCAGCAATTACATTGCGAAGTGGTGTTTGCTCGAAGAAATCATCAATTTGCTTTAAATAATTGCGAACCGGTGGGCGAGAAGAGTCTTTTTTTTCTTCACTCATGGTATTCCCTCCTAGAAATCAATTTGCAATATCATATGACAAAAGCGGAGAAAGGTGATTGCCTAATTTTCATGTTTTCATAAAAAATTGTTAAAAATGTGAAATGGAGTGATTTTTTTATAGTTTTTGGTCGCCATATTCAGTTGATTATGCTAGTATAAATAGGGTTGATATAGTAGTATAGAAACAGAATGAAAACTGAAAGAGGGTAAGAAGTATGTGTGGTTTTGTAGGATGTTTATGTGAAAACCCTAGAGAGTTTTCAGAAACAGAAAAACATCAATTTGAAAATATGAACACGATGATTTTCCACCGTGGTCCAGATGACGAAGGATATTTTCGTGATGAGCATGTACAATTTGGCTTCCGCCGTTTAAGTATCATTGACTTAGAGGCAGGACATCAGCCGCTAACTTATGAAAATGATCGATATGTAATTATTTTTAATGGTGAAATTTACAACTATGTAGAATTACGTGAAATGTTACTTGAAAAAGGTGCAACGTTTGCAACGCAATCTGATACAGAAGTTATCATTGCATTGTATGCACATATGAAAGAAAAATGTGTAGACTACCTTCGTGGTATGTTTGCATTTATGATTTGGGATCGTGAAGAAAAGAAACTTTTCGGTGCACGTGACCACTTCGGTATTAAACCTTTATACATCGCACAACAAGGTGATACTACATTCTTCGCATCTGAGAAGAAAAGTATTATGCATGTGATGGAAGATAAAGGCGTTAACCCAACGTCATTACAACATTACTTTACGTACCAATATGGTCCAGAGCCAGAAACATTAACAATTGATGTTAATAAAATCGAACCTGGTCATTATTTCGTAAAAGAAATCGGTAAAGAGATGGAAATCCATCGCTACTGGAAACCTTATTTCAATGCTTCAAGTGCAACGAAAGAGGAGCATATCCAAGCAATTCGTGATGTGTTATATGATTCAGTAAAAGTGCATATGCGCAGTGATGTACCAGTAGGTTCATTCTTATCTGGTGGTATCGATTCATCTATCATCGCTTCTATCGCAAGAGAAATGAATCCAAATCTTTTAACATTCTCTGTTGGTTTTGAGCAACGTGGTTTCAGTGAAGTTGATGTTGCGAAAGAAACTGCTGAGAAATTAGGCGTTAAAAACCATAACGTATTCATTTCAGCGAAAGAGTTTATGGATGAGTTCCCAAAAATCATTTGGCATATGGATGATCCTTTAGCAGATCCAGCAGCTGTACCGTTGTACTTCGTTGCTAAAGAAGCACGTAAGCATGTAACAGTTGTTCTTTCAGGCGAAGGTGCAGACGAGCTATTTGGTGGTTATAACATTTATCGTGAGCCAAACTCACTGAAAATGTTCTCTTACATTCCTAGCCCAGGTAAGAGCGTTCTAAAAGCACTAAGTGGTGCTCTTAAAGAAGGCTTTAAAGGAAAGAGTTTCCTAGAGCGTGGATGTACGCCAATTGAAGAGCGTTACTATGGAAACGCGAAAATCTTCCGTGAAGAAGAGAAAGCTGAATTAATGAAGTATTACAATGAAAGTGTTAACTATATGGATATCACGAAACCATTGTATAACGAAATTAAAGATTATGATGATGTAAGCAAAATGCAGTACATTGACATGTTCACATGGTTACGCGGTGACATTTTATTAAAAGCTGATAAAATGACAATGGCAAACTCATTAGAACTTCGTGTACCGTTCTTAGATAAAGAAGTATTCGATGTTGCATCTAAAATTCCAACTGAATTTAAGATTGCTAACGGAACTACGAAAGCTATTTTACGTGAAGCAGCACGCGGAATCGTTCCAGATCACGTATTAGATCGTAAAAAACTTGGATTCCCAGTACCAATTCGTCACTGGTTAAAAGACGAAATGCATGATTGGGCTATCAATATTATAAACGAGAGTAAGACAGAGCATTTAATCGACAAACAGTATGTATTAAACTTACTGGAAGCACATTGTGCAGATAAAGGCGATTATAGCCGTAAAATTTGGACTGTACTTGCGTTTATGGTATGGCATCAAATTTATGTTGAGCATAAATACGATACGAATAAGTTCCACGAAGAAACGAAACGTGCGTATAGCTTAGTTTAATTAGAAAAACCTTAAGATCGCATACGGTCTTAAGGTTTTTTTCATAAATAGGACGTATTATTGATACAATAATAGTAAAAGGATGGACAACATATGATTACGTTTGAAAAAGTAACTGTAGAAAATGAAAACGTTGTGAAAGAAATGTTTCGCTCACATAGTTTAACTGAGAATCAAGTACAGTATTGTGTGAAGGTTGATGATACATATATCGGTGTAATAGACTATAATGTACAAGAGGAGACTGCGATTTTATCTCAGTTAATTATTCACTTTGACTATCAAAGTTACGGTTATGGTACAAATACGTATTTCACATTTGAAATGATGATGAAAGAAAGAAATGTGAAAGAGATAAAGGTATTACAAACGGAATTAACAGAACAAGCGAAATCTTTCATAGAGAGCTTTGGATTTAATGTGGAAGACGGAATATATGTGAAGAAAATATAGCGATGAGTAGTTATGCGGGATAAATATAAGGCAGGTGGATGTATGACGATGACTTCTGGTCTTGTATTAATTGGAGGGTGTTTTTTAGTAGCGGAGCTAAGCCATATGTTTATTCGAAAAAGAATGAATAAGAAGAGAAAGCCGTATGAATTACAATATGCTCCAGTGTTTTTCCTTTTGTTTTGTATGCTACTTACATTACAAAATATAACGAACTTTCCACCGCTTTTAAATATTTTTTTAAAGTTCGGTTTGCTGTATAGTACCACTGGAATAACCCTTTTATTTCTTTTATTTTGCATACGTTATATTCACTATCAATCGTATATATTTATATTAAATTGGTTAAAGCAAAATGATAGTAACCGCCTTACTTAAGGGCGGTTTTTTTATTTGTAATTAGAGTGATTTTGTATATAAAGCCCAAAAATCATTGGAAATCTATAAAAATGATTGGATGTTTTAACATATTATCTATTATTAGTATGTGGTACTATATGTTCTTAACATGTAAAGTAAGTAGGTGTATAAATTTGAAATGTTAATCAACTAGTTTATCCCACTTTAATGGGCAGTAAGAACCCCACCTCAAAATTCAGCGAAAGCAAAGAAGTTAAATGGGGATCGGGCTACCCATTAAAGTCCGATTGGTTAGGGCTAATAATCAGTGGGGGATGAAGAAAACCCCCACTGATTAAAGTTTCACTTTATATGAAGTGCTGAAAAATAGCAGAATTAAATTTTAGCGAGGTATCGTGTTTGTATGTTTAATATTGATATGTTATTTCTTGAATGGATGATCAGTCTGGAGGGAAGTGTACTTACAGCATTTTTTAAACTTGTATCTATTATTGCAAATGAAACATTATATTTAATTGTTATTTCAATTTCGTATTGGTGCGTTTCTAAAAGAAAAGCATTTCATATGATTGTTATGCTTTGTTTCTCTGGATATATAGGGATAGTGATAAAAGAATTTATGAAAATTCCGCGACCGTATACATACGACGGAATTCAATCTTTATATGAAAAATCAGCTGCAAGTTATTCTTTCCCAAGTACACACGTGCAGTTAGCAACAACGTTTTGGGGTTCATTCATGATTTTATGTAAAAAGAGAATCATTTGGATCATTGGTATTGTTTTTATTATATTAGTTGCTATTTCTCGTCTATATTTACGTGTACATTGGCTCAGTGATATAATAGGTGCCGTTTTATTTAGTGTCATAGTTGTTTATTTATATACGAAGGTAACAATGGGATTAAGTGATAGGAAATTTATATTGTTACAACGAATTATATTGGCTGTTTCACTCATTATGTATGTTATGACAAGCCAAGTAGATAATCTTAAATTACTAGGAGTTTTGACAGGTTCTACGATTGGTATCATGTTAGAGAATCATTTTATTAATATGAATGAAAGTAATGATTTTAAAATGCAAGTGGTAAAAACAGTATTGGGCCTAAGTATCATGCTAATAATGCAGTTTATACTAAAAAAAGTAATACCTGATATGTATTATTTACGTTATGCAGTGACTGGAATTACAATTACTTTCTTATGTCCATTTATTTTTCGTATGTTACGATTAAAAAAAATTTGAGTAGCAAATAGGCACAAAAATATTTTGAATAAAAATGAGGGTGTAATTATATATATTGAAAAATTTTTCTGATATATCTATTGACAATGTATGAGATATACATTAACCTTTAAGTGTAAATGATAATCAATTTCATCTAGGAGGGCTTATGACACGCACTAAAAATATTTTTATACTTTGCGTTATGTTACTAATGGTCGTAATCGCAGGGTGCGGTAAAGAAGAAGAGAAGAAAGATAAAGATACATTAGTAAAGGCAAAAGATTCTTATAGTATAAAGCATGCAATGGGAGAAACGACAGTAAATGGTACGCCAAAAAGAGTTGTGGTTTTAACAAATGAGGGCGCTGAGGCACTTTTATCTGTTGGAGTAACGCCGGTTGGAACGACGAAACCACGAGCTGGTGATGAATGGTATCCTCATTTAGCGAAAGAGTTAAAAAATACGAAAGTAGTAGGAACTGAGCGTGACATTAATTTAGAAGCAGTAATGAAGCTTCAGCCGGATTTAATTATCGGAAATAAAATGCGTCACGAAAAAATATACGAGCAATTAAAAGAAATCGCGCCAACAGTATATGCTGAAACATTACGCGGTGATTGGAAAGAAAACTTTACACTTTATACGAAAGCTGTAAATAAAGAAAAAGAAGGGCAAAATGCTCTTAATGATTATAAAAAGCGTATTGCAGGAATAAAAGAAAAATTAGGTGATAAAGTTAACTCTAAAGTTTCTATTATTCGTTTCGTCCCTGGTGACGTTCGTATTTATCAAAAAAATTCATTCTCAGGTGTTGTATTAAATGATATTGGATTTAAAAGACCACCATTACAAGATAAAGATGAATTTGCAATTAAAGGAATTACAAAAGAGCAAATTCCAAATATGGACGGGGATTATTTATTCTATTTCACATCTGATAAAGACGCGGATAAGAATAATGAAGGAAATACATTAGCAAAAGAATGGACAGAAGATCCACTATTTAAACAACTGCAGGCTTCTAAAGATAATAAAGTATTCCAAGTAGATGAAGTGATTTGGAATACAGCAGGTGGTATTGTAGCTGCAAATCTTATGTTAGATGATATTGAAAAATATTTTCTGAAGTAAATAAAAAGTGCATCACTTTAAATAGGTGATGCACTTTTTATTTTGTTAAAATACAGAAAATTCCTTCTTTTGATCGTGCATAAGTTGTACAATTAAAACAATCATGTAATAAAGGAGTGGGAATAAATGAAAGCTACTCATAAAGATTGGATTTTATTTAACGGAAGAATTGTAAATACGAAGGAAGAACAGCCAATGATTCCATTAGAGGAGAGAGGCTTTCAATTTGGTGATGGTATATACGAGGTATTCAGACTATATGATGGGAAGCCACATTTATTAGATTTACATTTAGAACGATTCTTTCATTCTATGGAAGAAATAAAATTAATTCCACCGTTTACTAAGGAAGAGTTAGTGGAAGAGTTATATCAAATGATTGAAAAAAATAAATTTCAAGAAGATGGGAATGTATATTTGCAAATATCAAGAGGGGCTCAAGCGCGTAATCATGTATATGAGTCAAATATGCAACCAACATATTTTGCAAACATTGTTTCTTTTCCACGACCAATTGCTTCTATGGAACGAGGAATAAAAGTTACTGTAGAAGAGGATATACGCTGGAAGTTCTGTCATATAAAATCCTTAAACCTGCTACCTAATATTATGATTAAAAATAAAATAAACGAACAAGGCTATCAAGAAGCGATATTAGTACGAGATGGAATTGTAACGGAAGGGTGTCATTCAAATTTCTTTATGGTGAAAAATAATAAATTGATTACACATCCGGCTGACAATTTCATTCTACACGGCATTACACGCCACTACGTTATTACATTAGCGAAAGAGTTACATATTGAAGTAGAAGAAAGAGAATTTCCACTTCAAGAAGTGTATGAGGCCGATGAATGCTTCTTCACAGCGACGCCACTTGAAATATTCCCAGTCGTTCAAATTGGTGACGAGCAGTTCGGGAACGGGGAAAGAGGACCGATCACAAAGAAACTCCAAGTTGCATATGAAGAAAGTATTCGTTTGTTTAAAGTTACGAACTAATATTGAAGAAAAAAGCTGGTATTACTCCAGCTTTTTTTCATGATATAATTCAAACATAGGACAAGATTTGAAAACGCTGTAAAAAGGGGATTTAATGTATGAATTATGAAGATTTTAAAGAAGTAATTCACGGTAGACGAAGTGTTAGAAAGTTCACAGAACAAGAAGTATCCACTAGTGATATAAAAGAAATTATTGATTGTGCTCGTTATGCACCGAGTGATACGAACTCACAAACTTGGGAGTTCTTGGTCATTATGAACCGAGAGAAAATTAAAGAAATTGAACAAATGACATGGGATGCATTACATAAACTTGCGGCAAAAGCGGCAGAAAATGGAGAAGAGAAAGCAGGGAAATTACTTACACGTTCTTTTGGACCATATGCAACAGCTTTCTCGGAGGCACCAGTATTAATCGTATGTTTGGCAACGCCATATGAATCAAAGTTTCGTGAAAAAATATTTGATCCGATTGCTTTTGTTCCAAATTCAGTTTGGGAAGAAGAAGGAATTAAGAGCAGCTGTTTAGCGGCACAAAACTTAATGTTAGCTGCACATACGAAGGGGCTTGGTACATGCCCAATGACAGGACCGGTATTGTTAGCTCAAGATGAACTACGACAATATTTACAAATTGAGCCTGAAAAGCAAATAAATATGGTTATATCACTCGGTTTTCCGAAAGATAAGCCGAAGAAACTTCCAAGAAAAGAAGTAGATGAGATTACAACATTTGTTTTTTAAAGCCGAAAATAAAAAGACATTGAATGAAACAATGTCTTTTTATTTTGGATAGGTATGTAATTAATCCATTAGGCTAAAATGATAGATAAGAGGGAATTACTATTTATTTCATAAAAAAAATTAATGTTCTATTAAGGAAAGTATGATACATTAATCGTGAGCAAGATTCTAGTTGTTCATGAAAGTGTTGAAAGTAGTCTTAAAATTTAAAAGTTATTTTTGTATAATAAATTATAATGAAATGACAGGGGGGATGAATTTTGAAAAAATTCATAATCACTGGATTGTCTGTATTGTTATTAGTTGGTTGCGGTGCTCCAAAGGAAAAAGAGGGTACACAATCAAAGCCTGAAGAACAAGTCGTAAACGCAAGTAATGAGAATATAGTTGTATTTCCGGAAGGCGTAATGCCAATTGGAGAAGGAAAAGTAAAAGTTATTACACCAGACGGTACTTCTGAGAATGGTAATATACCAGCTGTATTCATTAAAAAGGATACTTTAATTCAACACGTTGAATTAGAGCTCTCTAATTTTCAGAATGATAAAGAAACATTCGTATTTGTAGATCGAGTGTTTGCAGATAAATATCAAGTAACTAGTACAACACAGACAACAGTACAATTAAAAGAAAAGACGCTTGAAACAGGTAGTCATACGATTACGGCAGTTCAGTATGAAAACAATGATCCGAAAGGAAAGGTTATTAGTTTTAATCAAGCAACATTCGAAACAAAACCAGCGTCATAAGAAGAATAAAAAGTACATTACTCAAAAAGTAGTGTACTTTTTTGTTTATACTAGAGGTTGTAATAGTGAATCACTTGTTTCGTTTTCTAATATGATTAAATTAGGAAGAGACCACTTGTTACTACTATGACAGAAAAAGCGGTTGAAGAGGTGAACTGGTGTATTTGTATCTTCTTGATTAATATGATGATGTCAGTAATTTGGTTTATGATGCAAGTTAAGTTCCATTATCAAATTTATGACGTATCGATAGGGTCTATTTGTTTTACCATTGTTTAGCTATTATATGATAAACTCGGAATAAGGTAAGTTTCAGAAGAAAAATGTAGGTATTTCATTTGAAATGTCGAATAGTACATACGATGTCGTAATAACAAATTTTCTATTGTTTACTGTGAAACAGGAGAAGGAGAGATAGTAATGAAACGAGCTCTTATAAATATTGATTATACATATGATTTTGTAGCTGAGAAAGGTGCTTTAACATGCGGAAAACCAGGACAAGAAATTGAGAAGGAAATTGTCCATTTAACGAAGCAATATATTGAAAATGGAGATTACGTAGTCTTTGCAATCGATAAACATGAAGAAAACGATGTATATCATCCAGAATCAAAGTTATTCCCGCCTCATAACATAGCCGGTACAAATGGAAGGGATTTATTTGGTGAATTACAAGATGTGTATGAAACATATAAAAATGCAGAGAATGTATATTATATGGATAAAACACGATATAGTGCATTTGCAGGAACAGACCTAGAGATGAAGTTACGAGAAAGAGGAATAGAAGAAGTTCATCTTGTAGGTGTTTGCACTGATATTTGTGTTCTTCATACAGCAGTAGATGCTTATAATAAAGGGTTTAAAATTGTAGTTTATGAAAAGGCGGTTGCATCTTTTAATGCGCAAGGGCATGAATTTGCACTTGGACATTTTAAATCTTGCTTAAACGCAGAAGTGAAGTGAAAAAAAGAGGCCTTTAAAAAAGGTCTCTTTTTGCGTTTAAATTGAGACGAGGTTTTGCTCAATTAACTTTTTTATAAATGGGCTAATATTCTCTGGTAGCTTATCAAAATCAAAAAATTGTACACTTAATGATTCGATCCCATCAGCTTTTAGCAAGCCGCCTTTAATGTCTTTGCAAAGATATGCGATTGTTATAGGATAAAACTCATCCCCGTTTGGTAATTTTACAAAAAATTCTTTTCCAGAAAATACGCTTATTAACTGTAAGCTTCCTATTTCAATCCCTGTTTCTTCGAGCACTTCTCGTCTCCCAGCTTCTTCTGTTGATTCACCAAGTTCAACGAATCCACCAGGAACACCCCAAATACCATTTCGCCTTTGTTGAAGTAATATTTGTCCTTGTTCATTGAAAACAGCTACAGCAACTCCTGCTAGATTGAGTGGTCTTGATCCGACAAATTTTCTAAGTTCTTCAATATACCCCATTGTATGTAACCTCCGTAAGAAAAAATAAGAGCAAATATACTATTCGTTGTTATGTGAATATTTTCCTCTTTATAAGAGGGAGAGAAGTCATATAACTTATTTGTTTTATTTGGTAAAATATACATCAAAAAAGGTCAAATAAAATCTTTGACCTTTTTTGACCAAGTGTTATAATAAAGGCAGAAAGAGATAATCTTTCATTCATAAATAATAAGGAGGAAAAAATATGCGTAATTTATTTCCAGAGATAACAAAACGTCAAAATGGTATTTTTGATTTTGGGCCTTCTTTATTAGAAGGGATGACAGATGCTTTCTTTAAACCGATGAACATGGATACTTTTAAAGTAGATGTTCATGAACAGTCTGATAAATATACAGTAAAAGCAGATTTACCGGGTTTTCAAAAAGAAAACATTCAAGTTGAATTTGAACAAGATGTATTAACGATTCAAGCAACTAATCATAATGAAGTAGAAGAAAAAAATGAGAATGGCATATATATTCGTAAAGAACGTTCTATAGGTTCTGTAACTCGACGCTTTAATTTTCAACGAGTTGAGGAAGAAAATGTTAAAGCAAATTATAAAGATGGCGTACTGACAATTGAATTGCCAAAATTGAAAGAAGAAAAAAACAGTAAAACAACAATTAATATCGAATAAAAGAGCTGATAAATTCAGCTCTTTTTTTATCTAGTTAATGAATAAATTAGTTGAAATCGTAATGAGTAGAATAAAGTTTTAACGTTTAAAAAATTTCACGATTAGCTCCCCTTAGGTTATTAAAAAGGGTATATTTAAAGGGAAAGGAAAAGAACATCTAGACATACTGTTTAAAGTGAATTAGTAATAAAGTCAAAATACATAGTAAGGGTAGCGACGTTTTAGAGAAGATAATAGATTTTCCTAGAATAAACTGAGACGATTATGAATTTTTTAATTAGTAAGGAAGTGGTTAGATGAGTTTATTAACGTATACTGAAGAATTTTTTAATTATGTAAGAGAGTTTTTACTTTTAAGATTTTTACTGTTTGCTTTCGTTCTAATCATTATTTCATTTGTCATAAACCGCATTATTGATTGGTTTTTTAGGAAATCAAGCTTTTTTGATGAAGAGGTAGAGCAAACGATTCAAAGTGTGATTCGATCTATTTTTAGATATATCATTATCATTAGTCTAATCATATATTTAATTAGCCAATTTGTAGATATAAAAAGTATCATTGCAGGTGCAGGGATAGCGGGGGTTGTTATCGGTTTTGCTGCACAACAGATGCTGAAAGATGTTATATTAGGCTTTGCGAGATTAGCGGACAAAGAGTTTCGTGTTGGCGATTTTGTTACTTTTAACGGAACAAACTCAGGAACGATTGAGGAAATTAGTATTCGTTTTATGCAAATTCGTGAATGGTCAGGAAAACTCCTTACCATACCACACGGAGAGATTAGAACGATACAAAATTTTAATAAAGGTTGGATGCGTGTAATTGAACGAATTACGGTAAGTTATCAGGAAGATCCGACAAGAGTTAAGGAATTGTTAGAGGAAGTTTGTGTGAATTGTAATGAAAAGTTGACTCCAAGTCTTTATAAAGTAGAGGATGAAGCTGTTGAACCTTTTAAATATGTAGGTGTTACAGATTTAAATCCGAATCTGAAATACGTTGGATATGAATTTTGTATTACAGGTTTAATAAAACCGGAAGATTATTTTGAAACTTCTAGACAAGTAAGATTTGAATTAATGTCTATGTTCCATAAGAATCAAGTGCAAATGCCAGCAGCAAATATGGTTGTTACTACTGAAAGTTTACAGCATAGCCAAGGTGGACAATATTTATCGGACAGCTAAAGTAGAATAGTTTGGTAACGGAAATGCTGCTTTCAGCATTGGATAGAAAAATAATAATAAAATGATTGATATAAAAAAGAGCTGAAGAAATTCAGTTCTTTTTAATTTGTAGAATTTAGAAATTTCTTAATGTTATAATGATAGATGGTGATGAAAATGAACTTTGAAGAAAAAGAGATGCATCGTTTAGAGGCATTAAAAGCAATTGCTGAATTATTAAATGAAGCAACAGACTTACAAGACATGTTGGAAAAAGTGTTACATACATTGTTACAAGTTATGAATTTGCAAACAGGCTGGATCTTTTTTATTGATGAAAGTGGAAAGCACCGTATGCTTGTGGATGAAAACTTACCGCCAGCTCTTACGTGGCAAGAGAAGAAGCCGATGTGTGAAGGAGATTGCTGGTGTGTAGAGCGTTTTGTGAATGGCAGGTTGGAAAAAGCGACTAATATTATTGAATGTAAGCGAATAGAGGATGCGATTGAATGTAATTGGGGAGATACCGAAAATGTTACGCACCATGCGACAATTCCCCTTAGGTCTGGATCAGAGAAGTTTGGTCTATTAAATGTGGCCTCGCCTCAAAAAACAAATTTTTCAGAGGAAGAATTAGCATTATTAGAATCAATTGCATTTCAAATAGGAACAACTATACAACGTATTCAGTTAGTAGAGAAAGAACGTAAATATGTAGTTGTAGCAGAACGAAATCGACTTGCACGTGATTTACATGATTCAGTAAAACAATTGTTATTTTCTATCATGTTAACCGCAAAAGGTACTCTAAATATGACGCAAGATAGAGACTTGCAAGAGATGTTGAGCTATATTGGAGAATTATCACAGGAAGCATTACAAGAGATGACACTCTTGATTTGGCAATTAAGACCGGAAGGATTAGAGAAAGGGTTAGCTGAAGCAATTAAAAATTACGGAAAGTTGTTAGGAATTCACGTGGAAGTTCGAATTGATGGAATGGTTTCAATTGGTGATGAAATAGAAGAGGTTTTATGGCGTATTAGTCAAGAAGCGATACATAATTGTAAAAAACATGCTTCATGTGAAAAGGTACATGTTCTTTTAAAAATAGAAGATAACCAGTTGTATTTTTACATAGAGGATAACGGAATAGGATTTATACAAGAGCAAGTAAGAGAGTCAGCACTCGGTTTAAAAAGTATGAAGGAACGTATTCAGTTAATGAGGGGATCATTTCAAATAAAAACGGAGCTGAAAAAGGGTACGAAAATTGAAATTCAATTGCCAGTTTGAAGGGGAGAAGAAGGTTGAAAATTAAATTACTACTAGTTGAGGATCATCATATCGTTCGAAGAGGACTTGTATTCTTTTTGAAAACGAGAGAAGAATTTGAAATTGTTGGGGAAGCAGAAAATGGAGAAGATGCGTTAACATTCGTCCAAACAAAAAGGCCAGATGTAGTATTAATGGATCTATCAATGCCGAAGATGGATGGTATTGAAGCAACAAAACAGATAAAACAATATGATGAAACAATAAAGATACTAATATTAAGCAGTTTTTCAGAGCAAGATTATGTTTTACCAGCACTTGAAGCCGGAGCAGATGGTTATCAATTAAAAGAAGTACAACCTGAGCAACTTGTAGCTTCTATTATTGCAGTACATGAAGGAAATACGAATTTTCATCCGAAAGTAACACCAGCACTATTAGGACGATCAGTAGTCAAGAAAGAAAAAGAAAACCCTTTTTCTATGTTAACGAAAAGAGAACAAGAAGTGCTTCGTGAAATTGCGAAAGGGCGAAGTAATAAAGAAATTGCAGCAGTGCTTCATATTACAGAACAAACTGTAAAAACACATGTTTCAAATATTTTAGCTAAATTAGAAGTAGATGATCGTACGCAAGCTGCATTGTATGCAGTGAAACATGGGGAAAATAATAATAAGTATGAATAAATGTTTCGTATAGTATGACAGAATACATAAGAGCAATTAAAATGTTATAGTTAAGTCTAATAAAGGTGCTTTTTAGCCAAAATCGAATAAAAAGTGAAAGGCAGAAATGTTGATTTTATAACGTTTCTGCCTTTTCAATTTCATGTGATCTTACTTCGAAAGAGACTTATGAGACAGCCCCTTTTTTATTAGTGAATAGTTTGTTTATTTATTTTCTTGTAGAAATATGTGACTTACTTATAGCCAGTGATGACTCTCATTAAAAAAATATAAAACGATTTATACAACAATTCAAACATTGTTCATAATTTCACAATTTGTTTTTGAAGTGTCATGTTATGATGAACATGTAATGATGATTGAACACTTAAACTTGGCACAATGATTAGCCAAACTAGTGAAGACAGAAGTTGTGAGATGAACTCATGAAAAATTCTAAAACACTAAAGGGGAGATCACATATGAAAGCAGTAGTAGTTAATAAAAATAGTAAAGCAAACATTGAAATTATTGAAAAAGAATTACGTCCGTTACACTCAGGTGAAGCGCTAGTAGATGTAGAGTATTGTGGAGTTTGTCATACTGATTTACACGTTGCAAATCATGATTTTGGAAATACAGATGGCCGTATTCTTGGTCATGAGGGTATAGGTATTGTGACGAAAATCGCTGATGATGTTACTTCACTAAAGGTGGGGGACCGTGTAAGTATTGCATGGATGTTCCAATCTTGTGGACGTTGTGAATATTGCGTAACAGGTAGGGAAACATTTTGCCGTGAAGTTAAGAATGCTGGTTATTCAGTAGATGGTGGTATGGCTGAACAATGTATTGTGACAGCTGATTATGCGGTGAAAGTACCAGAAGGATTAGATCCAGCTCAAGCATCATCAATCACATGTGCGGGGGTAACTACATATAAAGCTATAAAAGTATCCAATATTAAACCTGGCCAACCTATCGTCATCTATGGTTGTGGTGGATTAGGTAACCTAGCTATTCAATATGCTAAAAACGTATTTGGTGCAAAGGTAATTGCGGTAGATATTAATGACGATAAATTAGCCTTAGCAAAAGAGGTTGGAGCTGATATGACAATCAATCCAATTTCTCAAGGTCCTGCTGATAAGATTGTTCAAGATGAGTTTGGTGGTGCTTATGCTGCTGTAGTAACAGCTGTTTCAAAAGTAGCATTCAACTCTGCAGTTGATGCAGTACGTGCTTGTGGTAAAGTCGTTGCAGTAGGTTTACCAGTAGAAACGATGGATTTAAACATTCCGCGACTTGTATTAGATGGAATTGAAGTGGTTGGCTCTCTAGTCGGTACTCGTAAGGATCTAGAAGAGGCATTTATGTTCGGTGCAGAAGGAAAAGTAGTGCCTGTTGTTCAAACTTGTTCTCTAGATAAAGTACAAAATGTATTCGAAGAAATGGAACAAGGTCGAATTCAAGGACGTATGGTAATCGATTTTAAACAGTATAATTGTGATTGCAAATAATTCACATTAAATATAAAAAATATGAGTTTAACAAAGTACATGTAAAAAAGTTAGACTGCATAAAAAGATGATCCCTGTATGCAATAGGGATCATCTTTTTTATATTCTACTAATATCAATGCCAATCCATACTTGATTAATGAGACAGGATTAAAGGTTCACTTTATTTGCAAAAGAAAAAGAATCTTTACCTTTAACAAATTTTTTATGATCAGGAACGGTTTGAATCGCTACAGTTTGCGAATCTCTTGCTTTCAGTGCATCTTGAATCCCGATTGTCATAAGCTTAATAAATAGAATCGTAATAAAGAAAGAAGCGAGAGTATAAAAAATAATCCACCATGAAAGATTCATTTCATTACGATTTAAGCCAATAAGACCTGCCCAATCATTAGATAGAGAAACAGGTTTGAGTACTCCGTCATAGAGTTCACGCATTTGAATCCCGCCAATTACAATGTTAAGCAACGCTAAATGGATAACGAGTATGAGTGTTTGGACGATATGTTCCATAAATAATACAAATAAGCGGTCAAGTAATAAGACTCGTAAGTGTTTTTTCATAATATGAAAACGGCTAGCACCCAATAATTGTGAACTTAAAATGTAATCTCGTTTCATAAATTCATCAACCTCTGAGGATATATATAAAGAAAGTGTAGGCAGAGCGACGAAAATAAGTACGAGTACTTGATAAAACGTAAATGAAATATTTGGATTTAACCCATCAGCATTTGATGTGATTACAATATTAACGGGTGTGATGAGTATGAATGCGATAAATAGAGTTGGAATATAATAAAAAACTTCTGAGCATGCCTGGAAAAATCTCTTGAGTTTTGGAGCATATAAACTTAAGAGGATTCCTATACATGTTCCGCATAAAATTCGAAAGAAGCTAATTGCCACGGCTAATAGAATAGTAAATTTTGCTCCTTCTATAATTTGAAAGAAAACAGACTCTCCAAAACGATCAGATCCAAAAGGCGGAATTAACGACGGCGGAAAGGGAGCCTTTCCAAGTAATTCGTTATTGTCATTGTAAAGTAACTGAGGAGGTTTTGGGATGTTATCTTTAAAGAACCAACTATAAATAAAACTAGCTGAAATAAGTATAAATAAATAGGTAAAGCCGATTAAAAAGCGTTTTGATTTCCAAATAGATTTCATAATGCTACTCCTTTCAAGTGCTTTTGCCATCTATTCATCATGAATGAGATTATTTGAAAAATAGTATAAAACGGTAAAATAATCATAACCAGTATGATAAATGCAGCTGGAGGTGAAATAAACGCCTTATTAAATAAGAATTGAATAATGCCTTCCATATTAAAAACAAATTCTAAAATGAATAAATTAGAAAGTAAGAAAACAAAAATCGTTTTTAAATGGTGGAAGAAGTGGATAGATATATTTTTGAATAAATGAATGCATAGTATATAACTTGATGAAAGGCCTTTTCCATAGGCAACCTCTACATAATCTTTTCCATGTTCTTCTTTTATGTATAACACCATCATCCGAAACATTTGTAATGTAGGTAAGACTGCTAAAGATACAATTGGGAGTAAATAAGCTCGATTTTCATTAAAAGAAATAATGGTGAAAGGAGCTTCCCCGAATTTCCTAAGTACCCATATGAAAAATATTTGCAAACAAATCATCATCATCATATCAGGGACAGCTTCTAATATGAACACAATTCGGTTTATCCATTTTTTTATATAATCTTTTGCTAAAAAATAAAAAAATGCCATGCTGGATGATAGAAAGAGCGCAAGTAAAAAGGCTAAAAATAATACAGTAAATGAATATAGGTAAGGTTCTAAAACAGTTGGGAATAAGGGTATTTTTTTGAAACTACCAAATTTTGGATCTGATCCTATCACTACTAATGATTCAGGGGAGAAAACATCTTTTAACATAGTAACAATCTGATTAAAAAAAAGAATGGGTTGAAAGGTAAATCCATTTTGAGTGATAAATAAATAAGGTAAATTTAATAATAATAAGAGTGATAAAAGAATTGATGAAAGCTTAATTGTGAATTGAGATATTTTATGTAACATTAAATCCCTCCGACATCTTTTTACAACATTATACAATAAATTCTGGGATTTTTTTGTATTTTTCTGAAAAATAAGAAATTAATTAAGTTTTATAATTATAATACGTTATATATTTACATAAGGAAATTTCTATATTGAGGATCAGATTTCTATGTCTATCAAGAGGAATTCCTATTTTTTCTATTTTTGAAGCATTTACTTTACTTCAATTGATTGGCATTTGCTGTTATTCCAATGTTACCAAGTTAATAGAACTAAATTTTCTTAAAATAAAAAATACCGAAATATAGAAGTAGTTTTGAACGTAAGGAATTTGTAAGGAAGGAGTAAGAAAAAAGAGATTTTCAATGTGTATGATCAAAATATAGAGAAGAACGGGAGGGGGAGTAGTTACTATCTATTTATATAAAAACAAATATTGAATCATACAAGTGGTATTGCTGAATATATGAATTCAAAAGACTTCGATATTATGGATACAAAAAAATCGTATACGGCTGAAGAATTTGTAAAGATGGGGATTTCCCTTCCCCCAGACTTTGCCCCGGGAAAGGGTTGGTCTTATTCAAACACAGGATACGTATTACTGGGGATCCTTATTGAAAAAGTAACTGGCAACAGCTATGCGGAAGAGGTTGAAAATCGGATTATTGAACCTCTTGATTTGTCAAATACATTCCTACCTGGTAATTCAAGCGTGATTCCAGGCACCAAGCATGCCCGTGGTTATATCCAACTAGATGGAGCAAGTGAGCTAAAAGACGTTACGTATATTAACCCAGGTAGCTCGGATGGAGATATGATTTCTAATGCTGACGATTTAAATAAATTCTTCTCATACTTACTTAGTGGTAAATTGCTGAAGGAACAGCAACTAAAACAAATGCTTACTACAGTTCCTACAGATAGAGAAGGAGCGGGATATGGTCTTGGAATCGTTGAATTTAAGCTTCCGAACGGTGTCTCGGTATGGGGACACAGAGGTAGCGTCCTAGGGTTTTCCACTTTTGTTGGTGGAACACTTGGAGGCAAGCATACATTGGCCGTCAATTTGAACAGCTTTAACTTTAGTAATCCTGATCCTTTTAAAAGTATTTTACTTGCTGAATTTAGGAAGTAGGCAAAAAGGCGAAATGGATAAGTTTTGTCATAGGTTTATAGTTTAAAATATATCATTTTGGTGCAAAAAACAACTTGCTCTAAAAAAATTTAATACTCGTAATTAAGTATAAAAGAACGCTATCGTTTTAAGTAAATATTTCAGGAGGGTTTTATGAAAAAGAAAATGATTACTGCACTTGGTGTTTCTGCTATAATACTGACTAATTTTGTAGGAAGTACTTATGCAGACTCTAAAACAGGAGTTTCTGTTACAGCTCCCTACAATAAAAATCAAATAGCGGAATGGTTAGAAATGCACGCGAAGCCTTTAAAAACAACAAATCCAAATACACCTTTTAATGATTTAAAACCATTTAAGAATATGGTGGGTTCAGCTTCAATTGTAGGTTTAGGTGAAGCTACGCATGGGGCTCATGAAGTTTTTACGATGAAAAACCGTATTGTAAATTATTTAGTATCTGAAAAGGGTTTTACCAACCTAGTTTTAGAAGAGGGGTGGGACAGAGCTTTAGAACTTGATCGATATGTTCTTACTGGTAAGGGTAATCCAAGCCAGCATCTATCACCTGTATTTAAGACGAAAGAAATGTTAGATTTACTTGATTGGATTCGGCAATATAATGCTAATCCAAAACATAAATCTAAAGTGCGTATCATCGGGATGGACATTCAATCAGTAAACGAGAATGTTTATAATAATATAATAGAATATATTAAAAGAACCAATTCAAAACTTGTGCCGAGGATAGAAGAGAAGATAAAAGGTCTTATTCCTGTAACAAAGGATATGAATACTTTTGAAAGCCTTACGAAAGAAGAAAAAGAAAAGTATATTTCAGATGCTAAACAAATTAGTGCTTTATTAGAGGAAAATAAAAGTTATTTAAATGGGAAATCTAAAGAGTTCGCATGGATAAAACAAAATGCTCGTATTATTGAACAGTTTACTACAATGTTAACGTCACTTCCTGATAAACCATCTGATTTATATTTGAAACATGATATCGCAATGTATGAAAATGCAAAGTGGACTGAAGAACATTTAGGAAAAACTATTGTATGGGGGCATAATGGCCACGTTTCGAAAACAAATATGCTTCCTTTTGTATACCCTAAAGTAGCTGGGCAGTATTTAGCAGAGTATTACGGAAAACGGTACGTATCTATTGGAACATCAGTTTATGAAGGACAATACAATGTCAAGAATAGCAATGGTGAATTTGGCCCATATGGAATATTAAAATCGGATGATCCAAACAGTTATAACTACATCTTTGGACAAGTTAAAAAAGATCAATTTTTTATTGATTTACGTAAGGCAAACGGCGTGACAAAAACTTGGTTGAACGAACAACATCCAATTTTTGCTGGAGTAACTACCGAAGGGCCTGATATACCAAAAACAGTTGATATATCATTAGGTAAAGCGTTTGATATACTTGTTCAAATTCAAAAAGTGAGTCCATCTCAACTACATCAATAAATTTAGAATAATGTACCTTAATGAAGTGTAGTGTTAAGTGTCAATAGAGTTGTTTGAATATGTCAGTTAGGTTATTTTCATTAAAGGATTATTAAATGGAATAAATGTTTTCAAATTAGAGACGATGTGGGATAGAAGCACAGTATCATCAAGTTAACAAAATAAAATTCTACCTAAAATGAAAAAATACGCTATTCTTTCTATAGAATTATAGGAAAGGATGGCGTTTTTTTATTTAATCTATTATTATAATTTGCTCAAGGAATCTAAAACTTTTTCTCCCCTAACATATTACGCAATCTTGCTAAAAATTTTAAGTTTGTACAACAAACCACATATCCATTAAGCTAAAGAACAAGTTAATTAAAAACTAGAAAAAGAGTGTGTTTCGAAACGGATATTATGTAACTTTACCGGACGGAAAAGCTACATATAGTATGTAAATGAAATGGAATAAGGGGATTTATTTTTTGTGATGAAAAAAATTTTCTAATTGTTATGGATGAAAGAAGAGGAGCCAGAATTATATAAAAGTACTTATAAATTTATTTCTATTAAAGAGTATGGGATTTATCAATTATTTTCACGCTACGTAGTTGATGATTCTATTGCTTCTGCTACATGGTTATTCAATTTAGAAACGTTAAATTGGGATGTTGATGTGCTGGGAATATTAAATATTTCTACATAACAATTATCAACTCCAGTACCAACTACATATATTTTATCGGGTATGAAATCAGAATTAGCACCAAAGATGGGGATTCGTAAAGATACTCCAGTTGTTATTGGTGCAAGTGATGGAGTTCTTGCGAATGTAGGCGTTGGTGCAATATCGCCTGGCTCAGCTGCAATTACGATTGGAACTTCACCAAAAGATCCAGGGATTATTGATTCTATTAAACTAGGACTTGGTAATACGTTAGGATTTTTAGCAATAGTTTTAGCATGAGGAACGATGCATGAAATATATCCCAACATAAAAATAAGAATAAATAAAATGAAGTTTTCATAAATAGTAAAAGAATGATTATGTCATCAGTGTAGCTAAGAAATGATGTTACATATGAAAAGAGCGTGTTAATAAAATATGAGGTGGTTAAATGGGAAATGAGCAAGTGAAGAATGCAGGGGAAGAAAAAAAGTTATGTCTTTGTATGATCGTCAAAAATGAATCTAGAATTATGGAAAGATGTTTAAATGCTACGAAATCAATTGTAGATTTTGTTTCTATTTGTGATACTGGATCAACTGATCATACGCCTGAAATTATTGAAAATTGGTGTAAGGAAAATGAGATACCTGGGACGGTTCATCATGAGCCGTTTAAAAACTTTGGTTATAACAGAAGCTTAGCTGTATCGTTAGCGCAAAAAACATACCCAGAAGCAGATTATTTATTAATATTAGATGCGGATATGATTTTAGAGGTTGATCCGAATTTCGATAAAACGAGCTTAACGGAAGACCATTATCTTACATTACAATATGATATTCATATTAAGTATTGGCTTACACGGCTTTTAAAAGCGTCTTTACCATGGAAATCAGTCGGTGTTACTCATGAGTATTGGGATATAGATCGTTCCAAAGTTGGAGAGGATTACAATACGAGAGTAGCTAGACTGGAGACGCTTGTCGTTAATGACCCTGGTGATGGTGGGAGTAAAGCGGATAAATTTGAAAGAGATGAGAGGCTGTTGTTACAAGGGCTGAGTGATCCAGAAACTACGCCAGATTTGCATATAAGATATTTATTTTATTTAGCCCAAACGTATTTTCATTTAAGTCAATTTGAAGATTCGATTAAATGGTATAAAAAACGAGTGGAAGCAGGGGGATGGGTTGAAGAGGTATTTTATTCGTTATTGCGAATAGGATTTTGTTATGAACAATTAGCAACTCGTTCAGCAAATAAACAACTTGAAGTAACAGAAGTGGATGAAAAAGAAAATGCTAAGAAACAAGAAGAGCAATATACAGCATTAGCTGTTCTTTATTTTCAAAAAGCGTGGGAATATAGACCAACTAGGGCTGAGCCATTATATCAACTTGCAAGAATGTATCGATTAAAATCTCAAAATAATATTGCTTTGATGTATGCCCTGCAAGGGAAGGAAATTCCTTTTCCGAAAAATGATCTTCTATTTGTAGATTATCATGTGTATGATTACTTATTTGACTATGAAATTTCTATAAATGCTTTTTATATACCACATAAAAAGCATTTAGGTGCAGTGTCACAAAAATTTTTGGAATCGAAAAAAGATGAGTTACCGTTGCATATAGCAAATATGGTAGAAAGTAATGCGAAATTTTATTAAATACAATTTCGGTTAAAGGAGTAGTGGAGTAATAATGGAATTAATACGATGGGCGCTAGAACTAGGAGAATCTGTGCATGGAAATACGTATGAAGAATTGTTGCCACTACTAGATTATTATTATGATCGTGATCATTTAAAAGCGTATTGTATCGCAAATCTTCTGTTAAACATGGACGTATCAGATGAACATCAGCAAAGAATTGAATTAAGAAGGTGCATTGCTGCTTATTATGCTGGACTATATAAAGTAGCAAAAAAACATGCAAAGGATCTTTTACTGAAATATCCGGATGTAGATTTATATAAGAATAATTTAAGGCTAATGGAAGCTTATTTGAATAAAGAATATGATTATTGTTTGTTTATATGCCCAAAGACGTATGGTAGTTTTATAGATGTTGCGCGAGCTTTGAAATGGCGATTGGAGCAAGAGGGAAATACAGCAATCATATCAGAAACAATACTCGAAAATGTGGGGAATACAATTGTTTTTGGAGCGCATACATATGCACATAGCCCACATCTCCTTCCGAAAAATGCAATTATTTATAATTTAGAACAGCTATATGAAGGAAGCCCTTATGCGCATCCTCTTTATTTAATGTTATTAAAAGATAAGGAAATTTGGGATTATAGTAAACAAAATATAGAATGGTTAAAACAAAGAGGAGTAGGAAAAGAAATAAAACATGTAGGCATGAACTATGCACCAACTTTAGAAATAAAAAAAGATGCATTTGATGAAGAATTAATTGAAGACATTGATATACTGTTTATAGGTGCTCTTAACCCAAGGCGGCAAGCTATATTGGATCAATTAAAAGTCGTTGCCCCGAATTTAAATATTGTTTTTAAAAATAATGCATGGGGAATTGTTAGAAATGAGTTAATTGCCAGGTCTAAAATTATATTAAATATCCACTTTTACTTATCTGGTATTCTCGAAACTCCTCGAGTTTCTTATGCAGTGGCAAATAAGAAATTTATTATTTCGGAAAATAGCAACCCAGAGGACGAAATAGATTGGCCGGGTATTGTATTTACTCCGTATGAAAAAATAATTGAAAACGTAATGAAATATATAGAATTATCAGAAGAACGGAAAAGATTAGCGGAAAAAGCATATAACCATTTTAAAGCAAATGAAAGTTTAGGTACATTGAGCATGAGAGATGAAACAAAGTAATTGTACGAAACTCATACGAAAGTATGAGTTCTTTTTTGTTTATCATACTATTTTATGAAACAAGTTAACTCTTTATATTGTGTTTTGTGTAGAAATTTCTGATAATATATAAGTAGAAATTGAAAACAAAGGGGAGAAATAATCATGAAACTAGTTGTTATTAACGGTACACCAAGAAAATTTGGTAGGACTCGCGTGGTGGCAAAATATATTGCGGATCAATTTGAAGGGGAATTATATGATTTAGCAATTGAGGAGTTACCTTTATACAATGGAGAAGAGTCACAACGTGATTTAGAGGCAGTGAAAAAATTAAAAACGTTAGTGAAAGCTGCGGATGGGGTTGTATTATGTACACCAGAATATCATAATGCGATGAGCGGTGCGCTGAAAAACTCTTTAGATTACTTAAGTAGTAATGAATTTATTCATAAACCAGTTGCGTTGTTAGCGGTTGCTGGTGGCGGTAAAGGTGGAATAAATGCATTAAACAGCATGCGAACGGTCGCTAGAGGTGTTTATGCAAATGCAATTCCAAAACAAGTTGTTCTTGATGGATTACATGTGCAAGATGGTGAACTTGGGGAAGATGCAAAACCATTAATTCATGATGTAGTTAAAGAATTGAAAGCATATATGAGCGTATATAAAGAGGTGAAAAAGCAACTAGGGGTTGAGTGATATGTCATCTCTTTATAAAGATTCACGCTTGTATTTCATTCTAGGGGCCAATAGTCTATCAGCTATTGGTTCTGGTATTGTAATGATAACGATTCCATGGTTGTTAATTAAAGAGAGTGGAGGAGAGACAACGTTTGGTTATGTTTCCATCATCTCAACACTGATTATGTTTTTGTTAACTCCGTTTATCGGGCAAAGTATTGATCGTTTTTCAAGAAAATCTTTATTATTATGCAATGAAGGTATTGGGATAGCCGTAATCGGAATAATGGTTATATGGGGATTTGCTGGGCAATCCTATCATTCTATTCATTATATTCTTATTTATATAGCAGGCTCTTTTTACTATCTATTATTTTATCCTACAATTTTTGCGTTCAACCAAGAAATTTTTCAAGCAGAACATTATAAAAGTTTAAGTGGAACGATGGAAATACAAGGACAGTTAACACAAGTTATTTCAGGAGCAGCCGCGAGCTTCCTAATTGAAGTTGTGTCTTTGAAGTGGATATTGTTAGTAGATATGTTAACTTTTGCAGGAGCATTTTTGCTATTTTTATGTATACCGTATGTCAAGAAAAAAGAGATTAAAAAGAAAATAACATTTAAGAAGCAATTGTTCGAAGGAATTCACTTTATGAAAAACCGTCCTAAGCTCTTTTGGTTCTTACTTGCTACTTATATGCCGTTTATAGGTGTCATGATGGCAAATTATTTAATACCAGTTTATATTTCGGATATACTTAAAGCTAATGCCTCTGTATACGCGATAGAGGGAATGATGTACGGTGTTGGAGCTGTTGTTGCAGGAATCTGTATTCCACTCATAATGAAATATGTCAAAACAGAAGTTTCAATCGTTATGACGATGTGCATTTATGTAATTTCAATTACCGTAATGATTATCGAACCATCCGTATTATTTTTATATGGACTAGCGATTTTTCATGCGATTGGAAATGCGGGGACAAGAGTGGCGAGAAATGTATTGATGATGGAGGAAATTCCAAATGAAGTAATGGGACGTGTAGACAGCTTATTTCGCCTAATTGGTACTGGAATACGGATTGTATTATTAATGCTGTTTACAGCGGGTGTATCTAAAGCCGGAGTAATGCTTCCGTTTTACGTATTAAGCTGCATATTGATCTTCTCATTAGGAATCGCTATTTATTATGTACTATCACAACGTAAAGTAGCGGCGAATGTTTCTAATAAATCAATCGTTTGAAAAAACACTTCTGCCTCCCTTTCTTTTTTTATATAATAAAAAGAAAGGGAGCGAAAACTTATTTATGAACAAATGGATATTACCTATCATCTTATTATTACCTCCACTATACATCCTTTATATGACGTTTCGAATGAAGAAAGCTGCTCGTGAAAAGTTGAGTCATCACTCTCCATACGTTCTTATATTAGGTGCAAAGTTATTTGGAGATAAACCATCTTTATCTCTTCAAAATCGGTTAGATGTAGCGTTGGAATATTTATATTCTCATCCTGAAGTGAAAGTAATTGTTTCAGGTGGTCAAGGAGAAGATGAAGATATACCGGAAGCTCATAGTATGAGGAACTATTTAATGGTACATGGTATAGATGAGAGTCGTATTTTAATAGAAGATCAATCTACAAATACGTATGAGAATGTAAAGTTTAGTATAGATTTATATGATGTGAAACATGCGGTAGTTGTAAGCAATACGTATCATTTATATCGAACGAAAATAATTGCAAAACGTTTAGGAATGAAGATGGAGGCATTAGCTGCTGAAACACCAATACGTTCTAAGAGAAAAATGTATGTGCGTGAATATGCAGCAATAATGAAAACAATATTGTTCGACCGTTAGAGCTCAAATGTGAGCTCTTTTTTTGTAGAATAATGCGTATCATTTGAAATGAATTCCATATTCCATCAAAATAAAGGAAACAACGATAAAGGAGTTGTATTTGTGATTCGGTTTAATCAAGTGTCAAAATCATATGAAGATGGCACAAAAGCAGTGGATTCATTGCATTTAGAAATTAAAAAAGGAGAATTTTTTGTTCTCATTGGTCCGAGTGGTTGCGGGAAAACAACGACAATGAAGATGATTAATCGTTTAATTGAAACGACAGAAGGCTCAATTTTAATCGATGGAAAAGATATTCAACAATATAATATTAATGAATTACGCTGGGATATAGGATACGTGTTGCAGCAAATCGCTTTGTTCCCGCATATGACAATTGCAGAAAATATTGCAGTTGTTCCTGAAATGAGAAAGTGGAGCAAAGAAAAAACAAAAGCCCGTGTCGATGAATTGCTACAGATGGTCGGGCTAGATCCAGACGTATATCGCGATCGTATGCCTGATGAATTGTCAGGAGGACAAAAACAACGTGTAGGTGTCGTGCGGGCATTAGCCGCAAACCCGAAAATTGTTCTTATGGATGAACCATTTAGTGCGCTAGATCCGTTAAGTAGAGAGCAACTTCAGAAGGATATCGTACAATTGCAAAAGAAGATTCAAAAAACAATTGTATTCGTAACACATGATATGCAAGAAGCATTATCACTTGGAGATCGCATTTGTGTTATGAAAGAAGGAAAAGTTGTTCAATTAGATACGCCAGAAGGAATTATACATAACCCGAAAAATGAATTTGTAGAAGAATTCATTGGAAATCGTGGAAGACCTTGGTATGAGGGGAAAAGTATTGAAGATGTATTGCCACTTGATGAAAGTATGCGGATAGAAGGGGAGGCACTATCATTACATTCTTCTTTACAAGAAGCATTAGTTCGCCTGCGAGCTGATGAAGTCGTTCCAGTTGAAGAAAATGGTCGATATGTTGGAGCTTTAACAAGTCGTCATATTGTCAATTATATTGTTGAACAAATGAAGGAAAGAGGCTAAACAGTGACTGATTTTATACAGACGTTCCAAGAACGAAAAATAGAATTACTAACTGCATTAAGTGAGCATTTACAAATATCGCTTATTTCATTATTTTTTGCAGTAATTATTGCGGTACCGCTTGGCATTTTATTAACGAGAAAAGAGCGAATGGCTGAATTTATAATAGGAACTTCTGCAGTAATGCAGACGGTGCCATCACTTGCATTACTCGGACTATTAATTCCGTTAGTAGGAATCGGAAAAATCCCGGCCGTTATTGCATTAGTTGTGTATGCACTATTACCTATTTTACGCAATACATATACAGGAATACGGGAGTTAGATGAATCTTTAATCGAAGCAGCGAAAGCTATGGGGATGAATAGTTGGAGAAGACTGTGGAAGGTAGAGCTTCCTCTTGCGTTACCAATTATTATGGCCGGTATTCGTACGGCAATGGTATTAATTGTTGGAACGGCTACATTAGCAGCTCTTATAGGTGCTGGAGGGCTCGGTAAACTCATATTGCTTGGTATCGATCGGAATGATCATGCGCTTATCATTCTAGGGGCCGTACCAGCCGCGTTACTTGCTTTATTCTTTGATATAGTACTTCGGGTACTTGAGAGTCCAAAACGTTCGTCTAAGCGTGTTATATTGACGATTTGTATTGTTTGTATAATGGTTGCTTCTCCATTTCTTTGGAATACAGAAAAGAAAGATATTGTTATTGCGGGCAAACTTGGATCAGAACCTGAAATTTTAATTCAAATGTATAAGCAGCTTATTGAACAAGATACCGATTTACATGTACAATTAAAACCAGGTCTTGGAAAAACAGCATTTGTATTCGAAGCATTGAAATCAGGGGAAGTAGATATATACCCTGAGTTTTCGGGAACAGCTTTATCTACATTCGTGAAAGAAGAGCCAAAAAGTACAAATCGGGATGAAGTATATGAGCAGGCTCGCGTTGGAATGGAAAAGAAATATAGTATGGTTATGTTGAAACCAATGGAGTATAACAATACATATGCACTAGCTATGCCGAAAAAAATAGCAGATCAAAAGAATATAAATACAATTTCTGATTTAGGAAAAATTGCACAGGATGCGAAAGTAGGGTTCACATTAGAATTTGCTGATCGTGAAGACGGTTATAAAGGAATGCAAAAAATATATAACTATAAATTTTCAAATGTGAAAACGATGGAACCGAAATTACGTTATAGTGCAATTCAATCTGGGGATGTTAACGTAATTGATGCATATTCAACTGATAGTGAACTTGAGCAATACGGACTTAAAGTGCTAAAAGATGACAAAGGATTATTCCCACCATACCAAGGTGCACCGTTATTAAGAAAAGAGACGTTACAGAAATATCCTGAACTTGAAAAAGTATTAAATAAATTATCTGGGAAGATTACAGATGAAGAAATGCGAAAAATGAATTATGAAGTAAATGTGAATGGTAAAAGTAGTGAAGAAGTAGCAAAACGATTTTTACAAAAAGAGAATTTACTTCGTTAATTTTACAAGAAATATACAAATTTATATGTATGAAATGACCGTTCATTATAAAATGAACGGTTTTTTTTGTGCATACTTATACATTTTTTCAAAAAAGTATTCCATTTTTCTTCATTTTCTTTTAGAATAAGTAATGTTTTCCTGAAAAAATATAAGAGAAACGTCTATTAGAGAAAAAGGTGACTTTAATAGTTGAACGAACATAACACCTAGAATGACAGATGGGGTGGTACAAATAGAAAAGAAGTTAGGGTTTTTTCCATTAATTGCATTAGTAGTCGGAACAATGGTTGGTGGCGGTGTTTTTAGTTTACCGCATGATTTAGCAGTAGGAGCAAATAGTGGCTCTATCATAATTGGCTGGTGTATTACAGCGATGGGAATGATTCCACTCGCACTCGTATATCAAACGTTAGCAAGAAAAAAACCAGAGCTTGAGGGCGGAATTTATAGTTATGCACGTGCTGGTTTCGGTGAATATATCGGATTTAATAGCGCTTGGGGATACTGGTTAGCAGGAATTTTAGGAAACGTTGCAACAATCATGTTACTGTTTAGTACATTAGGTTATTTCTTCCCCATTTTTAAAGGTGGAAATAGTGTTGCGTCTATCGTAGGAGCATCACTTTTATTATGGACACTTCATTTTCTAATTTTATTTGGCATTCGTGAAGCATCTATTATGAATGTGATTGCAACAATAGGGAAATTGGTTCCAATCGTATTATTTATTGTTGTAATGGTAACAGCGTTTCGCTGGGATACATTTACACATGATTTTTGGGGAGAAGGAACTATTTCAGTTTCCTCTATACTTGGTCAAGTGAAGAATACAATGCTTGTAACTCTTTGGGTTTTCATCGGGGTTGAAGGAGCGGTAGTATTATCTGGAAGAGCGAAAAATAGTCGAGACGTCGGTAAAGCGACAGTATTAGGACTTATTTTAGTAATGTCTATTTATATTTTAATTTCTGTCTTGTCAATGGGAGCGATGACAAGAGGAGAGCTTTCTGTTTTAGAAACGCCGTCAATGGGACATGTATTAGAACATGTTGTTGGGACATGGGGCGCAGTAGCGATTAACATCGGGTTAGTTGCTTCACTTGTAGGTACATTAATAGGTTGGTTTTTACTTGTTTCTGAAATTTCCCATGTAGCAGGAAAAGATGGTGTGTTTCCGAAAGTCTTTACGAAAACAAATAAAAAACAAACGCCGCATATGGCATTATGGATCTCAAATGGCGTTGCCCAAGTTATATTTATAATCGTTCTGTTTTCAGAGTCAACATATCAAATTATGTATTTCATAGCGTCAACATCAATTTTAGTACCATATTTATTATCAGCGTTATTCCAATTCAAATTAGTGATTACAAATGAACTAAAAGATGCAAAAGTGAAAAATGGTTCGCTAGCTTTAATTGCTTCACTTTACTCTGTATGGCTTATTTATGCAGCTGGTTTGAAGAATTTATTGCTCGTTTCAATCGTATACGGAATTGGGATCATTGTTTATGTGTACGCAAGAAAAGAAAAAGGAAATCGTTGTTTTACTCGTATAGAGAGATATGTAATGTGGGCAATTGTTGTAGCAGCTGTTACATCTCTTTATATGTTATTGACTGGAAATATAAAAATGTAAAAGTCCTTTTCATTTAAAGGGCTTTTTTCTTTGTCTATAGAATATTTAATACATAAGATATTCAGGAGGGATGAAAATGGAAGGAAAAGAACAGTTGAACAGAATTGTTGATTTAGCGAGTGAAGTAAGGAAAGTGTTAGTGCAAGAATCTTTTTTTAATCATCATCCTGAACTGCGAGGAGTGATTGAAAATTTAGCGAGTGCGGTAGAGAATTTGGCGGAATTACAGCAACATAAAGATGAAAACGCTGAAGATCGTTTACGATATGTACTTGCTAAAATGAAAATTGCTCATAATGCCATCTTACAAGAGAAAAACGCATTTCCATCTCATTAATATACGATTTCATTTTGAACCTGGCGGATAACGTCAGGTTTTTTGTTTCTAGTTTTGCGTTTCTTTCATACACTAAGAATAGTATGAAAAAAAGAAGGTGACGAAGGTGAAATTACATAAAGCTCTTCAGCCAAGTTTTATAAAACGAATGTACTATATGAGGTTTATTGGGAAGTTTACAAAAGCAGAGAGTGAGAAGAGTGGAGAGAATTTCTTTGTACAATGCCTATCGCCAATACCATTCACGTTGCAAGAACAATTGAAAAATGAACCATATGTATTTGAAGGTTTATGTAGCAATAAAAAGAATGAAAAAGTCTTTTCGGAATTAAAGAAAAGAAAACTAGAAAAGCAATTGATTATGTTTCGTCTCTATTATGAAAGAGGACATATATACGTGGAGTTAATTTGTACAGAAGAAGCGCGAGAAATAGCAAACGGTTATAAAATGATTCCAGTACCTAAAGTTTCTGATTATAAAAAGGGAGAGTCTTTAGAAAGAAAACTTAGTAATGGTTATTTGTCATTTCTAATGCCAAAATATCCGAAAGACTTTGAGCCTCCTGAGTTATTTTGGCATGAGGGAAGGTTATATGGAAATATATCTTTAAAGTCATCGTCAATTAGTTCAATCGCATATTTTGAACAGCAGCGGGAATGTAAGTATATAGAACTTAATGATTGGATGAAGTATGTAGAAATAGCGGTAGAAGATCAATTATATTTTGTAAGCAATCATGTGTATGAGCAATTAAAAAAACGAATAACTGAAGAAGGTAAGCTTGTAGAGGTAGAGGAAATAAAAGTGCAAAAGGATGAATGGGAATGGGATGAGCGTGAATCCGTCTTTTTACAGTATGTGAAAAGTTTTGTACGTAATAAAGGGCTATATCTGGATGAAACAGATATTTATAACTTTCATATAAGTACAAAAACAAATATGTTGACGATTCTGGGGGGGATACCAGGTGCTGGAAAATCCCGTTTTGTGCAAGCTTATGCAGAAGCACTTGGATTACAATACGGGGAAGAATTGGTTTGGATCCCGATTTCACCATCATATCAAGAACCACATGATTTACTTGGTTACCTTCATCCAAATGGTACTTTTATTGAAAGTGAAACAAAATTAGTTAGGGCGTTAATGAAGGCAAAAGAAAATCAAAATCAGCTGTATATAATCGTTTTTGATGAAATGAATATGTCACATATTGAGCATTGGTTTACTCCATTTCTATCTGTTCTTCAACTTGAAAAACAAAATCGTATTTTAAATTTATATGAAGGTGTGCAAGAAAAAGAAAATTCAATTCCGCCAACAATTGAAATTGGAGAAAATATTATATTTGTTGGTACTGTGAATTTTGATGAAACAACGAAGGAGCTCTCAGATCGATTATTAGATCGGACGAATGTAATAACTTTACGAAAGATTCCGTTTTGTGAGATGTGTATGGAGCAAGAGAAAGTTGTATTACAACCACCTCTGAAAGTAACTGCAGGAGAATTTCGCATAAATTGGGTCAGGAATAAAACGATGATTGAGGTGTTTTCTGAAGAAGAGTTAGAGCTATTAGATAAGTTACATGGTGTATTGTCATCACACGATACGTCAAAGGGAATTTCTTTTCGATGTGCAAATGCAATTGCTACTTATTTGCAAAATATACCGTTCCAAAATAATCATTCTTATATGATTAGTAGAGAGGAAGGATTTGATTTACAAATAAAGCAACGTGTATTGACGAAAATAAGAGGGACTGAAATGATGGTTGGGTCTTTACTTTCAGAGGAAGTAAAAAGGGGGGCAACATTAGTACCTCTTTTGCAATCTCCACTTGCAAACAGAGTATCTACATTTGAACACTCTTTAGCATATATAAGAGAAAAGCGTAGAGAACTGGAGTTGTATGGTTATGCAAAATGATGGACGATACGAAACAGAAATCGTTGATACGAAAGAAACGTTTCCTTTTGTATTAAAGTTAATTATTGGAACGGAGTCAAAAGGAGAATATATTTTATTAAATCGTCTTTGTACCTCTGCAACAGCATTAGCTCAATGTATTTATAAAGTGCAAGAATTAAAACCAATTAGATTGCAATACCATTATGAAAATCCAATGAATATTACTTTTATATGGAATAAAGTCTATGAGGGACAGAAGAATATAAAAGAGACAAAATATGAAATAAATGACCAAAAACAAAAGGTATTAATATATGAACATGGAAAAACGGAATTCTTTTATCCATGGCGTTGTGGTTTATATCATTTTGAAGTGAATATAGAAGAGCGAACGTATTATGGCGCTTTTCAAGTCGTTCCCAAAAATTTTTTTGATGATCAATTTGAAATGATTCAAAACTATGTGAAGTCGATTTTAAATGAGTTGATTTTAGATAGAGGTTATTATAAAAAGACTTTCTCTGCACTTAGCGATATTGAAGATTCTTCTTATTTAGTGTTACTTAGAAAGTTGCCGCAAAAAATGAAAAAGATAAAGCAAATTTTTAAGAAAATAGAATCAAGTTCAAAATTTATACATGAATATAAATGGGAAGAAAAGGAGCGGAAAGCAACGAGGAAAGGAGCGGTAGTGGCGGAAAGAAAACCGTATGCAAAATATTATAATCGTAAGTTTATCGAACAAAAAAATAGTATAGAAAATGCATTTCTTAAATTTAAAGCGATGCAATTTTATCTCTATTTACTTGAAGCGGAAAATTTTTTGCGTCAAACAATTGAAATATTAGAAAGAGAAAAAAAGAAGAAATCAGAAGAATTTCAAGCTGTAAAAACGATTATACAAACAATTGAGCGTAATGGATCAGTGACCGATAGAGAGAAACAAAAATATAAAAATATACATTTACTAAAAGAGGCGGATTTACGAAAAAGTTCTATGAAGATACAAGAATATAAAATTTTAGCGCATTTTGTACATGATAGTGTACAATACTTTCAAACTTTAATGCATTCTCCATTTTGGAGAGAAGTTTCTGAAACAGGTAAGATGAATTCATATAATTTACCGATACCACATCAACAATTACTACAGCATTTAGATTTACTTCCACAATATACAGATCAATCTCCATCTTTATTATTTGTTTATAAACCAACTTTTTTAGTGTATGAATATTACGCTTTTTTTATCGTTATTTCCATGTTAGAGCAAATTGGTTTTGAAGCTAGAAATTCCATTCGTGAACAAATACAAGAACATTTTTATGTAGATGGATTACAAGATGGAACGACAGTAGTTTTACATCGAGATAATATGAAAGTCCATGTCGCATTTAATGATTTAATTGAAACACATCCTCTTATTGCATTAAGTAAAGGGAGTAATTTTTATAATGGAGAAGACACGAAGAAGCCAGATATTCGATTAGACTGTTATGTAAAGGAGGAAGAGAAATACGTATATCAATCTTCTATTATTATTGAAGTGAAGTATAGCCCAATGTACAATATTTTTCAGCACGTTGGAAATACGAAAGCAACTGAGCAAATGTATAAGTACTGGTCTATAAAATATGTAGAAGAACAAGATGGAAAGCGAATCTATCATCGAAGGGCCATTTATGAAGTCATTTGTGTATACCCAGGAAGTCATATGCATAGTAAAAAAATTGAGTCTGGATGCGGTGTTTTTTTGCAATTATATCCATATAAAACGAAACAAGGAGAAGAGAAATTAGCGGGGAAACATGGAATGGTACAAATTTTTGAGAAGTGGTTAAAAAGCATGAAGAAGTAAAAGAAATCCTTTTTTATAAAGGATTTTTTTAGATTAAGAAGAATTATATGCAGTATGGGAGACAGCTTCATATGATATGAATTTGCAAGTGATAGAAATATATTTTGAGAAGAACGGTACATGAGGGATAAAAGGCGATTATGATGGAATTTAATTTATTTTGCAGAATATAATAAGGCGTAAATATTTTTAGTTGCATACGAAGATTTGTTCTTATATGATAGATAGTGAAAGCGTTATCAAAAACAGAGCGGCGATGGGAAAGGCGGGGAAATATGTTCCAGCGTGTTCAAACAAAGGAAGAACATTTTTGGTTCGAGCAACTGTGGGGAGATTTTTGTGAAGAAAGAAACTTAATGTTCGTAGAACGTAATTTAAATCCATCACGATTTTTATTAATAGAAGATGAACATCATATCGGTACAGTAGAATGTATGAAGTATACGGTACCAGAACAATCAAATTCTGAGTTTTTCTATCCGTTTTCTAAAAATGATTTAGTGAAAGATTTGCAAAATGTATATGAAATAGGCAAGTTAAGTATCGCGAAAACGTCTCGTGGGAGAGGACACTTCAAAAGACTAACAGCTATTTTATTTATGCATGCATTAGAAACAAAAGCAGAATGGTATATCGCAGCGGTTACAAAAAGAATGTATATGTATTTATTAACACTCGGTTTCCCAATTGAACCGATAGATAAGCCATTTCAATTTCATGATACTTTACAAGGTGTACCAGTACGAATTCATGCCCGAAAAGGGGCTACGCATTTGTATTCTTTAAAAGAATTTCGAGATGTAATTCAAGGAAATGCCCATGCACAGGCATTAATCGCAGAATACAGTAAGAATATTATGTTAACCAAATAAAACGAAATGAATATGTATAATAAAGAGAATGCGATTTTAAAATGAAATCATTCTTCATGAAAAAGACCCTTATTATTTTAATAAGGGTCTAAAAATTATAATCCAAATATACTAAAAATCATTTTACGGCGCTTCGGTTTCTTTTCACGTTCATATATTGGCTTTGTATCGGGAGTAATATAGATTGGTTCTTCTTTCTTGAGTGTAGCTTCTAGTTTTTGAATTCGCTCTAACATTTCCTCCATTTCACGGCGATGTTGTAAAAGTTGGTACGTAACAACATCATTTGCCTTATCTTGCATTTGTTCTTCCATTCGATCTAGTCTTCTCGTAATTGTGTTTAATTGAGCGGTTAATTGCTCAAAATCATTTGAGGATGTTTTTTGAGTAGGGTGAGTGTTTTGGGACTTCTCTATTTGTGAAAGATGGTATTCTAACATTTGGTCTAAATCATCTTGTGTAAAAATAAAGTGACCATATTTATTTTTTTCTATAGTAAGATTTAATTGTTGTGCAATCCGGACAACAGCCTTTGGGCTAACACCTAATTTTTTTGCGATAAATGGTGTTTTATATTCCAAAATAATCCCTCCTATATATATCCTGTTGAATGATTTCGATCTATGAAGTAAGTTCCCTTCCAGTGTGACAAAAGAAGTGTGGAATCGGCAAAGAAAGTGTTTTTTCACGAAATGAAGCTAGGAAGAATATATCGTGAATATAAAAGTTTTTATCTTAAAATTTAGAATCATTTGACTGAGGGAAATGAATTAGATTATCATAATGATAAATATCTTTTTTATGTATGCATATAATATATAAAAAGGTGGTTGCAAATGTAGAATTTTGTTAGAGTATTAGAATGCTTACTTCACTTGAATAAAATTAAGTAGGAGGTGGCTTCCTTGCTTACAATGTAAGTAAGGAAAAGTATTTGGACATATATAGTATAAGTATAGTGATTGTTTTAATTGCCTTAACGGCATTTTTCGTTGCAGCAGAATTTGCAATTGTTAAAGTGCGAAGTTCAAAAATTGACTATTTAATTGCAGAAGGAAATAATCGCGCAACATCTGTCAAAACAGTCATTACAAACTTAGACGAATATTTATCTGCTTGTCAGCTAGGAATAACAGTTACAGCACTGGGAATTGGGTGGTTCGGTAAACCTGCGTTAAAGCAAATGTTTGACACATTTTTTGTGAATTTGAACATTTCTACTCAACTAGCAGATATTTTTGCTGTAATTTTAGTGTTTTTGTTTATTACATTTTTACATGTTGTAATAGGGGAATTGGCTCCAAAAACATTTGCGATTCAAAAAGCTGAACAGGTGAGTTTATTTGTTGCTAAACCGTTAACTTTCTTTTATCGTATGGCGTTTCCATTTATTTGGCTATTAAATGGATCAGCCCGAATAATTACGAAGTTGCTAGGGCTGAAACCACCGAAAGGGCACGATGAAGTTCATTCAGAAGAAGAATTACGGTTATTAGTTTCAGAAAGTTACAAAAATGGAGAGATTAATCAGTCTGAATATAAATATGTAAATAAAATCTTTGAATTTGATGATCGTATAGCAAAAGAGATAATGGTACCCCGAACCGAGATGCATATTATAAGTAAAGAAATGCCTGCTGAAGAAGCGTTGCAAAAAATGTCTCGGGAAAAATATACGAGATATCCAGTTGTTGATGGCGACAAAGATCACGTAATAGGCTTTGTGAATTTTAAAGATATTTTCACAGATTTTGTGCAGCATAATGCCGTTAGTAATAAGAAAGTAGAGCAATATATGAGGCCGATTATTTTAGTTATCGACTCTATCCCAATACACGACTTATTTTTAAAAATGCAAAAAGAAAGAACACATATTGCTATATTGATAGATGAATATGGTGGTACGTCTGGACTTGTTACTGTTGAAGACATTTTAGAAGAAATAGTTGGAGATATTCAAGATGAGTTTGATACAGATGAACAGCCAGAAATTCAACAAGTTAGTGAAACGAAAACGATACTAGAGGGAAAAGTACTTGTTAGTGAAGTAAATACGTTATTAGGTTTAACGATTGATGATAATGGTGTTGATACAATAGGTGGATGGATTTTAACGAAAAATATAGAAATTGCCGAAGAGGATTTCATTGAAATCGAAAACTATAAGTTTTGCGTGAAAGAATTAGATGGACACTATATAAAGAGACTAGAAGTTACAAAAACTGTAGAATCAATTGTTATTTTAGAAGATGAAAAACAAATTTCATTACAAGAACAAATTAGTTCGTAGACTCTGCTAGATGGCAGAGTTTTTTTTGAGCATAATGTTTTTGGCAGAATAAGGGCTATGTTACAATGAAATAAGTCAGACCTTTCACTAGGTGAAGTATTGTTGTATACATATATTTGAAAGGGGAAGAATTATGAAAAAGCATTTATATATAAATGGAGATTGGAAGTCTGTAAACACGTATAAACCATTATACGCACCATACTCTGAAGAAACATTAGCGGAAATTGCGCAAGGAACGGAAGAAGATGTAAAAGAGGCTGTTACTGCCGCAAAAAATGCAATGAAAGAAATGAATACATTATCTGCATATGATCGAGCGACTATTTTAGAGAAAGTCGCACAAAAAATGGATGAAAGAAGAGAAGAATTTGCAGAAATTATTGCAGAAGAGGCTGCAAAACCAATACGTGCTGCAAGGGGAGAAGTAGATCGTACTGTTCAGACATACAAATTTGCAGCTGAAGAAGCGAAGCGTATATACGGTGAAACACTCCCGCTTGATGCAGCACCTGGTGCAGATGGGCGCATTGCATACACAATACGTAAACCGATTGGGGTTATAGGGGCGATTACACCATTTAATTTCCCATTAAATTTAGTGGCACATAAAGTTGGCCCTGCAATTGCTGCTGGAAATACAGTTGTATTAAAGCCAGCTGATCAAACGCCTTTATCATCTTACGCATTAGTTGAATTATTTGAAGAGGCAGGATTGCCAAAAGGGGCTTTAAATATTATTTCTGGTCCCGGTTCAACTGTTGGTGAGGCAATAGTTACAAATGATGATGTTGCTTCCATTACTTTTACAGGAAGTCCGAAAGTTGGAATTGGAATTAAGGCAAAGGCTGGGTTAAAGCGAGTTACGTTAGAACTAGGATCGAATGCCGCTGTTATTATTGATGAAGATGTTGAATTAACAGATGAATTAATTGAACGAGTAAAATGGGGAGCATTTGTTAATAATGGACAAGTTTGTATTTCGGTACAACGTGTTTTTGTACATGAAGAGAGACTGGATGAATTTTTATCTAAGTTACAGAAAGCGATGGAAACAGTTGTTGTTGGTGATCCGTTGCTTGAGGAAACGGATGTATCAGCTTTAATTTCGAAAAAAGATGTCGAGCGTATCGATAACTGGGTGCAAGAAGCAGTTAAAGAAGGAGCGAACGTTTTGTATGGTGGTAACAAACGTGATGAAAGGATTTTTGAACCAACGGTATTAACGAATGTTCCAGAGCATGTATCTGTACAGTGCCAAGAAGTATTCGGTCCACTTATGACAGTAAATACATTTAAAGAATTTGATGAGGCTATAGAGCAAGTAAATCATTCACGTTACGGTCTACAAGCAGGCGTATTTACAAATAATTTGTTTAAAGCAATGCGTGCAATTGATGAATTAGAAGTTGGTGGTGTCATGATAAATGATATTCCAACGTTCAGAGTAGATCATATGCCTTACGGTGGTGTGAAAGAAAGTGGCACAGGGCGTGAAGGAATTAAATATGCAATAGAAGAAATGACAGAAATGAAATTAGTATGTATTAAAAAATAAAGTATATAGAATTTAAATAGCGCAATAAAAAACGAGTAGGAAATGTTTACGATTCCATACTCGTTTTTTATTGTTTGCTTTACGTTTTTCAGGACGATTTCATTTAATCAAGTGTACCATTTACTTCATTTCTTGTTTGAAAATAGCATCTTCTACATAAATTTGTTCTTTGTCGACAGCAGTGCTATGAGATAATACTAAACCGATTGGTGTTTCTGTACCTTTATTTTGAACAATTGTAAAAGGAACATTTTTTTCGTTCGCTAATTTAATGTATTTTGATAAATGTGGGTAAGCAATGCCACCATTTAGGAATATTTGTAATGATTGAGAAGAGCGCATGCTACTAGCTACTTCAGAATATACATTACTTTGCATTACTTGACCGATAGTTAAAGCGATTTCTACACGCTCACGTAATGTAGTTAAATACATATTACGTTCTTCTGGTTTGTTTTGCTTTTGGCCGTAAATGCCTTCTTGGAGATAATCTTCCACATTTTTATTTACCATATTTTTCACACCTTTCCTTTTCTATTGTACGAAAGAATGAAGCAGGATGCAAAAAAAGTCGCATCGAATATACAAAATTTGAATGAAAGGAAGGAAAATGGAATGTATCAATCTAAACAATTAATAAAGTTATAAAAATTTTATCAACACATATTAACAAAATGTGACAATAATCTATTAACGAATCATGTTTTTTGTGTTAATATTCAAAATATAAAGGGTGTTCGTCGCATGGAAATGGAGGAATGGAGGTTTTTCCAATCGATAAGGATATTAAAGAAGTATTTTGTTCGCACTTGAAAAACAACAGGCACCAATTCGTTGAGAACTGGAAAAACAAAATGATAATTTCCGATAAAGATCCATTTAGACTAGAAGCAGTTCAAAATGGAGAGGATTTATTAGAGTTTATTATTGAACTTACTATGGAAGAAAAAGATATAAATTATCTTCAGCCATTATGCGAGAAAATTGCTATTGAACGTGCAGGAGCAGATGCGAATATAGGTGATTTTGTTTATAATGCAAATGTAGGAAGAAATGAGCTTTTCGAAGCGATGTGTGAATTAGATGTTAGTGCACGTGAATTGAAACCAATTATGGCCCAAATACATACTTGTTTTGACAAATTAATTTATTACACTGTTTTAAAATACTCGGAAATTATATCAAGAAATTTAGAGGAAAAACAGCAATATATTAACGAAACACATAAAGAAAGGCTGACAATTTTAGGGCAAATGTCAGCTAGTTTTGTACATGAATTTCGTAATCCGCTTACTTCCATTATGGGGTTTGTCAAATTATTAAAGGCAGACCATCCTAGTTTATCGTATTTAGATATTATTTCTCATGAATTAGACCAATTAAATTTTCGCATTTCGCAATTTTTACTCGTATCGAAAAAAGAAATGTGGACTGAATCTGAACGGTTTTGGCTAAATGATTTGTTTCAAGACATTATACAGTTCTTATATCCGAGTTTGGTCAATGCAAATGTTTCTATTGAAAAGAATTTGCCATATCCAATTCCGCTTACTGGTTATCGGAGTGAAGTGAGACAAGTATTTTTAAATATATTAATGAACTCAATTGACGCTCTTGAATCAATGAAAGAAGAACGAAAAATTATCATTGATGTATTTGAAGAAGATCAATCGATTCGGATTGTAATAAAAAATAACGGGCCAATGATTCCAGCTGAAAATGTAGAAACGATTTTTGAACCATTTGTAACTACTAAAAAGTTAGGAACTGGTATTGGGTTATTTGTATGTAAACAAATTGTAGAAAAGCATAATGGGTCCATCATGTGTCGTTCAGATAATGATTGGACAGAATTTCAAATTGCATTTCAAAAATAAACAGTCTACACCAAATGAATGGTGTAGACTGTTTTAATTCGTAAGTATAACGGCTTCTAATTTAGGATCTTTCGTTGAATAACCTAAAATTGAAATTGTATAAATAATGTTCGGTTCGACTTTGAAATCCGGTATAGTTAGTAAGACACTTTGATGATCTGCGAGTGAAACTTCTATATCCGCTGTACCAGGGCTAACTTCTAAAAAATCTGTTATTTGTTTAAAGAGTACATTTTCAAATAAATGATCGCCAGCTTTTAAACTTACATTTACAACAGGGGTATCGGGAGAAAAGTGTGCAAAGCGTATTTTTGCCTGGCCTGCTGGTAAATGAGTATTATCAAGCATAGGTTGTAATTGTAGATGATTATCACTATTTATTGCAGCAAAAGTATAAGTGTGATTTCCCATTATTGGTACTAAAGCTGAAAAGATGGGCGTTTCATTTCCAACAGGAACGATATCTATTCGGTACTTACCTTGTACTAATGTTAAATAAGGACTAAATTGTTTAAATGAAATATTTTTAATTACCTTTTGCCCGTTTACTAAAATGTCAACGGCAGGTGTATTTGAAGCAGAGTGAAAAAATCTTATGTGCGATGGTAAAGCAGCTTCTTGTGAATTTCTTTTTTCGTATGCCTGTACAAGATTCGTAAGCGCATCATAATATTTCATATATAGTTCTACATATTTTTTTGGATTATGAAATTGATAGTAACGAGCGAGCTGTTCGTAACGTGCAGCTTCTTGTCCATATTTTTCGATTTCAGATTGAGACATGAACATTCCTCCTTTGTCATCATTAAAACTATATGCTTAGCAAGAATGAGGTTATGCGAAAAAATTGTTTTTTAAAGGAGAAAGGTTGAAAAATAATAATAAGTATTTTTTAAGGATAAGCTAAGTTTAGGTGAACGAGAGTTATAATTTTCTAGAGGATACAAAAATATATCATCCATATTGGCAGAGGAAGTGTGTATTTCGAAATGAAAAATTTGAGAGCATAACACGTGATATGTCGAAACCATGTCCTGAAACCCTTAGGAAACTAGGGATTTTTTTAATTATGGGCAAATACACATACAAAGTAATAATTGTCCTACATAAATTATAAAGGAAAGGTAGTTTGAAATTAAGGAAAGGAATGAAACTTTGGGATGGGGATATCCCGCAAGGAATTGTGAATGGAGTTATGGACGGTTTTGTGCTTTATACTGTAGGATGAATTGTGATTTTGTAATACTATTGTTTCTATTTATGTTAGCAAGTGACGGTATTAACTGATAACAGAGCGTCGTGCCGAACTGATTAATGTGGTTAATCGGTTCTTTTTTTATTGTATAAACCAGAGCGAAGTATATGTGAAATATTGGTTTCTATAAAAATAATTGCTATGCATTTAGTAGGATTAATTGTCGAGATTTGTTTAAAAATATGCAATATAAAGTAGGAGAATAGGAAGGAGTTTAAAGGGAGTTTCGTCGAAGTTTACACAATGTCGGCATTTGAGGGAAGCTGACATTATGTTAGAAAAACATTTAGTGAAGCGTTAATTTTATATAAGGGAGGGTTATTTGAGCGTATAGATAAGGGTTGGTCTTTGAATTAAGTTCTGAATTTTCTGTTTTTAAAATTGGTATTTAGCACTCATTTGTATATTTTATAATAGTTTTTTGATAAATTCACTGCTTTCGCAGAGGGTTCTTTTTTATGAAAGAAACGTCAATTTTCTTCATATATATATACAAATTGGAGAAATGGGGGAGCGCTATGCGCGATTACTTAATTAAACCACTTGTTGGTCAGCCGTATCCAATGATTTCACATGGAAAAGGTGTCTATTTGTATGATCAAAACGGAAATAAATATTTTGATGGCTCGTCAGGAGCAATTACGGCAGGTATTGGGCATGGCGTAAAGGAGATTGCGGACGTTATCAAAAAGCAAGCTGAGGAGATTGCTTTCGTTTATAGATCACAGTTTACGAGTGAACCAGCTGAAAAATTAGCTAAGAAACTAAGCGATTTAAGTGTAGGAGATTTGAACTGGAGCTTTTTTGTAAATAGTGGTACGGAAGCAAATGAAACAGCTATGAAAATTGCAATTCAGCATTTTCAAGAGCGAGGTATTCAAGGGAAACATAAAATATTGTCACGATGGATGAGTTATCACGGTATTACGATGGGAGCCTTATCAATGTCTGGGCATCCACTGCGTAGACAACGTTTCGTGTCAATTTTAGAAGATTATCCAACTATTCCAGCTCCATATTGTTTTAGATGTCCAGTACAAAAGGTATATCCAACTTGTCAGCTTGCTTGTGCGACTGAACTAGAAAGATCAATTGAAAGGATTGGAGCAGAACATATTGCGGCTTTTATTGCTGAACCGATTATTGGAGCAGCTGGAGGTGCAGTCGTTCCGCCGAAAGAATATTATAAAGTTATTAAAGACATTTGTAGTCATTACGATATTTTATTTATTGCTGATGAAGTAATGACTGGGCTTGGGCGTACTGGTGCATGGTTTGCGATGGAGCATTGGGGTGTAGAACCGGATATTATGACCCTTGGTAAAGGTTTAGGAGCTGGATACACACCGATGGCAGCGACGGTTGTAAGTGACCGTGTTATGGAGCCAATTTTACGAGGATCGCGTTCTGTTATGAGTGGACATACGTTAAGTGCAAATCCATTATCTGCAGCAACAGCTCTAGCTGTTATTGAATATATGGAGAAACATAATCTACCTGAAAAAACAGCGGAAAAGGGAGAGTATTTAATAAAAGGATTACAGAAAGTTCAGCAACAATCGACAATCATTGCTGATGTGCGTGGAAAAGGATTGCTGATTGGAGTAGAATTGCAACCGTTTACAAAAGCGTCGGAACTTATTTCGGTTGCAGCTAAAAATGGTCTTCTTTTATACCAAGCTGTTTCAGGGCAAGCAGGAAAAGAAGATAGCGCACTGCTTGTAGCACCGCCAATGACAACTACATATTCCGAGTTAGATGAATTACTTTCAATTTTTGCAAAAAGTGTTGAAGAAATGATGCAAAAAGGAGGGCATAGTATCGCATGACAACTATTACGAATACATTCAGTAAATTAAAAGAGATAGAGGAGGTAATTTCTTTATTCCACGATGATATGACATTAATGTTTGGGGGATTTGGGGGGATTGGCTCCCCTCCATCTTTAATACAGGCCATTTTAGAAAAAGGAGTTACAAATTTAAATTTAATTGGAAATGATACAGGATTTCCTGATGTAGGAATCGGTCGTCTCGTTACGAATGAAAGAGTAAAATCATTAATTACTTCTCATATTGGATCAAATCCCAATGCAGGAAGACAGCTAAACGAAGGAAGGTTACAAATTGAGTTTTCTCCTCAAGGAACATTAGCAGAGCGTATTCGCGCTGGTGGTGTAGGACTTGGTGGCGTATTAGTTGATGTAGGTGTTGATACGATTGTAGAAGAAGGAAAACGTACTGTTGAAATGAATGGTAAAACATATTTAGTTGAAACAGCATTAACTGCTGAGGTTGCGATTGTATATGCGAAAAAGGCGGATCCGTTCGGTAACCTTGTGTTTGATAAGAGCGCTCGTAACATGAATCCTCACGTTGCTATGGCCGGGGATATAACGATTGTAGAAGCAGAAGAAATTGTTCCACTTGGAAGTTTAGATCCAGAAGAAATTGTTGTCCCAGGAGTATTTGTAAATTATATCGTACCGTCGGAAGGAGTGAATTGGAAATGGGTATGGGCGTAGAAGTGAGAGATAAGATTGCTAGACGTGCGGCGAAAGAAATACAAAATGGCATGATTGTAAATTTAGGTATTGGTATACCATCGCTTGTACCGAATCATTTGCCTGACGATATAAACGTTATGTTTCATGCGGAAAATGGAATTGTAGGTATGGGACCTACGCCAAGCAAAGGAAATGAAGACGAAAATTTATGTAACGCAGCAGGTTTGCCAACTTCTCTTATTACAGGAGCAAGTTATTTTGATAGTTGCACAGCGTTTGGGATGATTCGAAAAGGTTTACTAGATATAACGATTCTTGGTTCATTACAAGTAAGCGAGAATGGTGATTTAGCAAACTGGATTGTTCCAGGGAAACGTGTTCCAGGTATTGGAGGAGCAATGGATTTAGCTCAAAAAGCGAAGCGGGTCGTTGTTGTGATGAATCATGTCGATAAATACGGAAATGCAAAAATTGTTTCGGAGTGTACATTACCATTAACTTCAAAAAAATGCGTAGATTTAATTATTACGGATATGGCAGTAATGGAAGTAACGCAGGGTGGACTTATTTTACAAGAATTGATGAGCCCATACACAGTGGAAGATATAAAACAACATACAGAAGCGGATTTTAAAATTGGCTCTAACTTACTAGTAATTGAATGAGGGGAGATATAATATATGGAGCAATTAAAAAAACAAGTTTGTGATTATATTGAGAGTCATGAAGAAGAAAGCGTAAAATTTTTAAAACGATTAATTCAAGAAAAGAGCGTATCTGGTGATGAAAGTGGTGCGCAGGCAATTGTGATTGAAAAATTACGTGAGCTAGGCTTAGATCTTGATATATGGGAGCCATCATTTTCTAAAATGAAAGATCATCCTTATTTTGTTTCACCGCGTACAAGTTTTTCAGATAGCCCGAACATTGTGGCAACCCTTAAAGGAAGCGGCGACGGGAAATCTATGATATTAAATGGGCATATTGATGTCGTACCAGAAGGAGATGTGAATCAGTGGGACTATCATCCTTATAGTGGTGAGAAAATAGGAAATCGTATATATGGTCGTGGAACGACAGATATGAAGGGCGGCAATGTCGCATTAATGCTTGCGATGGAAGCAATTATTGAATCTCGTATTGAATTAAAAGGAGATATTTATTTTCAAAGTGTAATAGAAGAAGAAAGCGGCGGAGCAGGAACATTAGCAACTATATTACGAGGATATAAAGCAGATGGTGTTATTATTCCGGAGCCAACAAATATGAAGTTTTTCCCGAAACAACAAGGATCCATGTGGTTTCGTCTACATGTGAAAGGGAAAGCAGCACACGGTGGGACGCGTTATGAAGGAGTAAGTGCAATTGAAAAAAGTATGTTTGTTATAGATCATTTGAGAAAGTTGGAAGAGAAGAGAAATGACCGAATTACAGATCCATTATTTAAAGGAATCCCGATCCCAATTCCAATTAATATTGGGAAAATTGAAGGCGGTAGCTGGCCAAGTTCTGTTCCTGATTCGTTAATTTTAGAAGGAAGATGCGGTATTGCGCCGAATGAGACTATAGAGGCAGCAAAAGAAGAGTTCGAGAATTGGATCGCTGAATTAAATGATGTGGACAGTTGGTTTGTTGAAAATCCTGTAGAAGTGGAATGGTTTGGAGCAAGATGGGTTCCAGGTGAACTAGAAGAAAATCATGAGTTAATTACAACGCTTGAACATAACTTTGTTGAAATCGAAGGGAACAAACCGATTATTGAAGCATCACCGTGGGGGACTGATGGAGGTTTATTTACACAAATCGCAGGTGTACCAACGATAGTATTTGGCCCAGGAGAAACGAAAGTAGCGCATTATCCAAACGAATATATAGAAGTTGATAAAATGATAGCTGCCGCGAAAATTATTGCATGTACATTACTAGATTGGTGTGAGGTGAAAAAATGAAATACTATGAATCTTTTAGAGAACAGACGAATGGCTATACAGTAGAAGGCGTTTTGGACTATTTTAATAAACGTATTCGAGTAGACCACTACACAGGAAATATTGAGAGAATCATCCAAACAATTGACGAATTAGCAGAGAAACATTCTTTCACTAAATGTATTGTTAAAGGAAAGGGAGAGCATGTTTCAACATGGCTCTCTTTCGGTTTTTTATTAGAAGCAACAATACCACATTATTTTCAAGGTCACGATGCATACTTCTTCGTGAAATTTAATAATGATGAAAGACGAAATAGTATTCATTGGGCTGAGGAAGATACCATTTTAAGCGGTGTAAAAGCAAAAGAAGTAAAGGAAAAAATAGTTCCGGAAAAATTCCTATTAAGAAAAGCGACAGAAGAGGACGCAGAAGAATTAGCAGCTGTCTTTGGAGAAGTATTTGAAGTGTATCCGACTCCTTTAAACGAAGCGAGTTATGTAAAACAAACGATGAAAGAAGACGATACAATTTACTATGTGTATGAATTCGAGGGGAAAATAATTAGTACAGCGTCTGCAGAAATGAATATAAAAGAAGGAAATGCAGAATTAACGAATTGTGCGACCTTACCCGAATATCGTAAACATGGGTTTATGAAAAGTTTATTAATTAAGTTAGAAGAAGAACTTCAAGAAAAATCGATTTTCTGTTCTTATACAATTGCTCGATCGCTTTCTTTCGGAATGAATGCAGCCTTTCATCAGTTAGGCTATACGTATACAGGAAGATTGGCGAACAATTGCTACATTTTTGATAAGCTAGAAGATATGAATATATGGGTAAAAGATTTGTCTAAATAGTACGTTATAAAAATAGAGCGGAATCGTCATGCTTATAATCGCACATAGGTATGCCGGAAATTCGGCATAGTATTTGCTGAATTTTCGGCAAGAGGGGGGATGACATTGCTAGCAGTTTCGACACAAGAAGTCATTGAGGCGATTTTGGGCAGTATTGATGAGGCTATACACGCAGTAGATGAAAATGGTATTACAATTTTCTATAATACTGTAGCTGCAAAACACGATGGATCAAAAATTGAAAAAGTGTTAGGTAAACATTTGTTAGAAGCGTTTCCTTCTTTATCTAGGGAAACAAGTACGTTGATGAAAGTATTAGATACAAAAAAGCCAATCGTTCATCAAGTGCAGCATTATCAAAACTTAAATGGGGAAGACATTTGTACAGTAAATACGACGTTACCTATTTTCATAGATGGAAATATTGCTGGAGCTGTTGAAATTGCAAAAGATTATTCCACAGTACAAAAACTTACCGATACAATAGTCGATTTGCAGTCGAAAATAAAGCGGTCATCTAGAAAAAAAGCGGTCAAAAAGGATGTTGCATTTGAGACGATCGTGACGAATGATGCTCGGTTTAAACAGACGAAAGAATTAGCACAAAAAGTAGCCCCAACTGATGCGAATGTTTTAATATATGGGGAAACAGGAACAGGGAAAGAGTTATTTGTACAAGCGATTCATGAAGCCTCTAAGCGGAAGAATAAGCCGTTTATTGCACAAAACTGTGCAGCTTTGCCAGAGTCTCTATTAGAAAGTTTATTGTTTGGAACGACAAAAGGTAGTTATACGGGGGCAATTGAACGAGCGGGATTATTTGAACTTGTAGATGGAGGGACATTGTTTTTAGATGAACTGAATTCAATGCCACTCGATTTACAAGCGAAAATGCTACGTGTATTAGAAGATGGTGTTATTCGTCGTATTGGTGATAATAAGACGAGAAAAGTAGATGTTCGCGTTATTACCGCAATGAATCAGCCGCCAGAAATATGTTTAAAAGAGAATAAAATTCGCACTGATTTATACTATCGATTAAATGTCTTTTCATTATATATTCCGCCGCTCCGTGAAAGAACGGAGGATGTATTATTGTTAGCGTCTTATTTTTTGAAAGAATATAATAAAAGTTATAAAAAAGGTGTACTTCAAATGGATAAGGAAGCGAAAGAAAGACTACAAGCTTACCAATGGCCTGGAAATGTTCGGGAGTTAAAACATACGATTGAACATGCTGTCATTATTGCAGAAGGGAATACATTAACAGCCAATTGTTTACCGCGTACATTTCGGAAAGAGAGTTTTCCAAAGAAGAAGGGCATATTGCCTCTTAGAGAAGCACTTCATCAAACGGAAAAAAAATTAATAGATCAAGCGTTAATTGAAACAGAAGGGAATATATTACAGGCTGCAAAAATGTTAGGTATCCCTCGTCAGACGCTTCAATATAAACTGAGTAAGTACGACAAAACCGCCGAATAATTGGCGGTTTTTGTGTGTTTGCACCAATAAAAGAGCGTTTACATATATAAAAAGTAATGAATATGATAGTATGTATGGATTTCATACAGTGCTTAAAAATATTTTTTTCGCTTATATAATAGGGTTATCCGTACGTTTACTTATCAATAAAGTAAAGTTGGCATAACTATTGCTTATATAAAGGATGAGCGTATAAAAAGGGGGAATAGCAATGTTACATGATGTATACAAACCAAATCGTCACTGGAAGGATATCGAATTATGGAAAGATGTTACTGAAGAGCAATGGAATGATTGGGTTTGGCAATTAACGAATACGATCAAAACGTTAGATGACTTAAAGAAAGTGATTAACTTAACACCTGATGAAGAAGAGGGCGTTAAAATTTCAACGAAAACGATCCCGTTAAATATTACACCGTACTATGCTTGGTTAATGAATCCTGATGACCCACGCTGTCCGATTCGGATGCAATCTGTACCGATCTCGGAAGAGTTATATAAAACAAAATATGATTTAGAAGACCCGCTTCATGAAGATGAAGATTCACCAGTTCCAGGGTTAACACATCGTTATCCTGACCGCGTACTATTCTTAGTAACGAATCAATGCTCTATGTATTGTCGTTACTGTACACGCCGTCGTTTTAGTGGACAAATTGGAATGGGTGTGCCGAAGAAACAATTAGATGATGCAATTGCTTACATTCGTGAAACACCACAAGTACGAGATGTATTAATCTCTGGTGGTGATGGTCTTCTTATTAATGATAAAATTTTAGAATATGTATTAAAAAATTTACGAGAGATTCCGCATGTTGAGATTATTCGTATCGGAACGAGAGCGCCGGTAGTATTCCCGCAGCGTATTACAGAAAACTTATGTAACATTATTAAAAAATATCATCCAGTATGGTTAAATACACATTTCAATACATCTATTGAAATTACTGAAGAATCGAAAAAAGCATGTGAAATGTTAGCGAATGCTGGTGTTCCAGTCGGAAACCAAGCCGTAATTTTAGCTGGTATTAATGACAGCGTTCCAATTATGAAAAAACTAATGCATGACTTAGTAAAAATCCGTGTACGTCCATATTATATTTATCAATGTGACTTATCTGAAGGTATTGGTCATTTCCGGGCACCAGTTTCTAAAGGTCTTGAAATTATTGAAGGTTTACGCGGACATACGTCTGGTTATGCAGTACCAACATTCGTTGTTGATGCACCAGGAGGAGGCGGTAAAATTGCGCTTCAACCAAACTATTTAATCTCGCAAAGTGCAGATAAAGTTGTACTTCGTAACTTTGAAGGTGTTATTACAACGTATCCAGAGCCAGAAAGCTACATTCCAGGAAGAGCAGAAGGGTACTTTAAAGAAATTTATCCAAACTACGAAGAAAAACGTTCAGATGTTGGTATCGCAGGCCTTATGAGCGATAAGAAATTTAATCTTGTTCCAGACGATTTACAGCGTATGAACCGTCGTAAAGACTATGAGGATAATGAAACGCATGCAACATTAAAAGATAAACGTGATAAGCGCGACCAATTGAAAGATAAAAAATATCAAGCACAAATGGCTAAATTAGAAGAAAACGACAAAAAAACTGAGGGTGATGCAGTATGAATTGTATGTGGTGTGACAGTACAGAAGCAAAAGAAAGCTTAAATACTGTATATTGGGAATTACCAGATGGTACGAAAGCCATTGAAATCCAAGAGACACCATGCATTTCTTGTTCCTCATGTGGTATGGACTATCAATCAGATCAAACAGTGAAAGAAATAGAAGATCAATTGTTTCTAATTTATACGAAAGACTTACCAAAACAACTAACATATGAAGAATTAATGGGAAGACCACGTCTATTAAAAAGAAATTATTTCGACTTTTAACCAGCTTTTATGCTGGTTTTTTTCTTTTTTGCCTTGTATAATGTACCCAAGCTAGAAAGGTAGGGAATATTTTTGAAAAAGACATTTTACCACTATATGATGAAGCATCGTGCAGCTTTATTTAGTAATGAAATATCGAATTTAGCAGAGGCAATGTATGATGATTTAAGTTTTCCGAAGCAATCTGAAGATTACGATGAAATTAGTTCATACTTAGAGCTAAGTGGAATGCTAGAAAGTATGTCTATATTTGATGAAGCGTGGGATTTATACATACAAGATAGATAAAAACTATATGAACTTTTTTCGACATGAAGCTAGTCTATTTGCTAGCTTTTTTTACGTTGTAAATAAATTTTCATATGATGATATTTTTTATTGAAAAAATTTATGAATATACGCTTCTGTGATAAGCGTTTTTAAGTAGGTTGCATATACTGTTATCAAAATCACGACGTCAAAAAAAGGAGAGATATAGATGGCAAGGAAAAAGCAACCTAAATATAACGTAGGGGACATAGTCGTGATTACGCTATATGGAACCGTTGGTAAAATCACAAATATGAAGGTTTTAGATGGAGTTTACGTATACGAAGTCAATAATCACGATGGATTTTACGTAGAGCAAACATTGCAGCACGTTACAGAGCAAGATATGAAAAAAGGTGAAACTGAGTGGATTGAATTAAACTATAATTTCACATTTGGTGATCTCGTGCAAGTAACAGGATACGATAAAGATGTGTTTCGAATTGTTGGTTTTCGTACAGAAGTATGGAGATATAAAAATGACGCATGGGAAGATACAATATATGAACTGTCACGAATTACGGATGGTGAATGGTTAGAAGCGGATGAGTCAGATTTAACGTTACTTGCCAATGCTCAAACGGCAAATGCAATTTTGAAGAAAATGAAACAAGATAAAGCAGGTATGAATAAATTAGATTTAGGAAAATTAAAGTCAATTAACAACTCGAAAAAAGTGAGTGTTAAGACAAATCGTCAAGAAATCATTGATGGATTACTTGATATTTATAACGATTATCAATTGTTATTTGATACATTTAAAGATGAAGAATACAAAATTGTTATGGATGTTGTTCATAATTATTTAGTTAAATTGACAGAGAAAAAATAGTTAACTAGAAAGAGAGAATGAATTGAACAACAACATATGCAGTATAAGGTATGCCTACAATTATTAAAAAAATAAAAAGCCATTTAATAAGAGAGTCTGCCCATTGATCTTCATGCATGAACTCTTCTTTTGTTTGTCCTACTTCTTGCTTTACCTCGTATTGATATTCCATAATTATAATCCCCCTTTTTGATAGCTTGTACTACCATCGTATGCACCTTGTCCAAAGGATATGACCTATAAAAAAGAAAAACTATTTTTCTAATCTCATATACATATTTTTGAGATTTTTTCATAAAACAGAAATAAAGGAGTGATGCTCATGAAGGAAATTGAAGTCGTAATTGATACGGAAGAGATTGCGGAGTTTTTTTATGAGCAACTAATTGAAAGAGGATACGTCCCAAAACGAGAAGAAATTGAAGATCTCGCAGATATTACATTCGAATATTTATTAGAGAAATGTATGATTGATGAAGTGTTTGATGAAGAGGATGAGTGAAAGTAACGACGGGCTTAACTCGTCGTTTTTTACTCTTTACAAACTTGTCACAAATGTAGCCAGCAATACTTGGTATAATTAAAAGAAAATTTTACTCAAGAGGTGAAGGGATGTTCAAAAAAATTATTGATTCTTTATTAGGAAAGAAAAAATATCGTTCGTATTCTAGTAGTGATTATCGCCATAGAGGTCGCTCTTATTCAAGTAGCGATTATAAACGACGTTCATCTGGTTATGGGCATCATCATTATAAAAGAAAACGTAAAAGCCGTAGCTTCTTTTCAAGTAGTTGATGAAATGGCGTCGTATACTAGCTTTATTTGATAGACCACTGCGAAAAAATACAATTGTTGTAGAACGTTATAAAATTGAATCAGTAATTGGAATGGGTAGTTATGGGGTTACATATGTCGTTAATGATTTACAAATAAATAGATATAAAGTCTTAAAACAATTAAGACAAAGTAAACAAAGATATGAGTCTGGTAGAAAATCATTTGAACAAGAGAAAATGATTTTACAAACATTAAATCATCATGCAATTCCTAGTTTATATGATCATTTCGTATGGGAGAAAAAAAGCTTTTTTGTGATGGAATATATGCCTGGTAAAAATTTTGAAGATTATATTTTCTTAGATGGACATGTATATACAGAACGTGAAGTTTTAAAAATTTTATATGAAATATTAGAAATTGTATCAGTGTTTCATAGTAAAGGTATTATTCACCGAGATTTACGCATTCCAAACATATTAATGAAAGAAAACCAAATTAGTATTATTGATTTTGGGTTGGCGAAATTGAAAGGTGAGGGTGATGAACGAGCTACAACGTATGAAGGTGAACAAGCTTTGATGCGAGAAGTTCACTTTCGTAGCGATTTTTATGCGCTTGGTCATTTCTCATTATTTTTATTATATGCAGGCTATGAATCTAATGAAAAATATGAAAAACCATGGTATGACGAATTAACTTTGGAAAATTACAACCGTGAAATGCTGATGCGAATGTTACAAATGAAAACGCCGTACTATGAGAATGTACGAGATTTAAAAAAAGATGTAGCTTTTGCTTTAGAAAGGATGGAGGATCCATGTTTCAAAAGTTTTTAGCAAGCGTTGGTATCGGTAATGCAAAAGTAGATACAGTTCTTGAAAAAGATGAGTATATTGTTGGTGAAGAGATATACGGAAAGGTTCATATAACTGGAGGTTCCGTTAGCCAACAAATTGAAAGCATTTACTTAACGCTATCAACATCGTATGTACGAGAAGTAGATGATAAAAAAGTAACAACAACATATGATTTAGAGCGAGTTCGTTTAACAGAACCTTTTTCTGTTGAGCCGAATGAAAAAAGAGAAATTCCATTTTCATTTAAAATGCCAGTTGAAACACCGCTTACTCTTGGAATGAAAACAGTTTGGATACACACAGGCCTTGATATTAAACGTAGTATAGATCCAAGTGATCGTGATTACATTCAAGTGTTGCCAAATGCACTATTAAATAGTGTGTTAGAGAGTGTCAATCAATTAGGCTTTAAAGCGCGTCATATTGAGTGTGAAGAATTACCGTATCGACTACGTAAGCAAGTTCCATTCGCACAAGAATTTGAGTTTGTTCCTGTTTCCGGACAGTATTATGGGAAATTAGATGAACTAGAATTGTTGATTTTGCCAAGTGCTTACGATCGCCTAGAGATTATTATGGAAGTAGACAGAAAATCTCGCGGATTAGCAGGTTTATTTGCAGAAGCACTTGATCTTGATGAGAAAGTGATTCGCTTTACAGTAACGAATGAAGATATTCCAACAATGAAAGAAACAATTAACAATTATATTTTTTAATAAACTATGCATAAAAAAGAAATGGAGAGGAAAACTAAAACAACCGCTCCATTTTTTTGCATAGTGAGGTTATGTATGTGAAACGATATCGACATTTATACTTGTTAAGTTCAACGCTACTCATTTGTTTTGTCGTATTATCACTTTCGTATCATACCGCTTGTATTGAGAAATTTGACAATATAGTCGCGCATTTTATTCAAAGTTTTCGAAACGATTATTTGACAGCCTACTTTACTTGGGTGTCTTTTATCGGTTCCAAAAGAATATATTTTCCGTTACTCATTATTCTTGTAATGTATTTTCTCGTTAGAAAAAAGTTGCTTAGTGCATTACTTCTAACAATTAATTATTATGGATCTCGTTATTTAAACAGTATGCTTAAACTATGGTACGAGCGAGCAAGACCTGATGTGTCGCAGCTTGTTACTGCAACTGGATATAGTTTTCCGAGCGGTCATACGATGAATGCTACTGCTTTTTTAGGATTTATTGCATACGTCACGATTACAGAAGAACGTATTACGTTGCATAAAAAATTGTTGATTATTTTTATAGCGAGCTTTGTTGTATTATCTATTTCAGTTAGCCGAATATATTTTGGCGTTCACTATCCATCTGACATATTAGCAGGATGGGCAGCTGGCGGTAGCTGGCTCGTTTTATGTGTTATATTTCATAAAACGTTCATTAAAAAAGAACCTATGTCATAATAGGTTCTTTTTCCATTGGTTCAACATGAATGTGCGCATGATAAATGCCAAACTTTTTCCGAAGCATTGCCTCGATGTTGTCAGTAATACAGTGACTTTCTCCAACATCCATACGAGCATCTACCTCAATTGTAATATCAACGTACGTTTGATTCCCGTACATACGAGCGCGAATATCTACGATGTTTTCCACGCCACCAATATGTTCAATCGCATCAGCGTACTCTTCCATCTTATCTGGATCGATTCCATCCGTTAACATATGAGAAGCTTCTACGAAAATCTCCCATGCAGTTTTACAAATAATAAGACCGACAATTAAAGCAGCAATAGGATCTAAAATAGGCATTTGGAACTGCGAACCGACAATACCTACTACTGTACCAATACTTACGAGAGCATCTGATAAATTATCCTTTGCAGCTGCTTCTAATGATTTACTTCTTGTTCGTGCTGCAATCTTTTTCGTATACAAATACACACAGTACATAACGACAGCAGAAAATAAAGCTACCCATGCAGCAAGTACATTAGGTGCTGCTTGTTTCGGATTTAAAAAAGATTGAATGGCACTAATAACAACTTCTAATCCGACCGTTGCCATAATAAAAGAAGCAACAAGTGATGCAATTTGTTCTGCACGCGAATGCCCATATGGATGATCTGGATCACGAGGTTTCCGAGAGATTTTTAGACCAATTAATATCGCTAAAGAAGCACCGATATCCGTTAAGTTATTTAAACCGTCAGCACGTAATGCGCTAGAGAGGGTAATATAACTGATGATGATTTTCATAGAGGATAAAAATATGTAGGCCAAAATGCTGACAATAGCACCTTTATCAGCTTCTTTATGAGAAAGAGTATCCATTTTAATCACTCACCTTTCTACAAGGAATTTCTTTCTATAAATAGAGTATCAAACGAAAGTCGTGTGGGTCTATACAAACATTGTTGACGTTTTATAGCTTTTTAAGAAGTGGATAACAAAGTTTCATGAAGGAAAAATATGTTGGAAAGTGCAAAGTTAGGGTATGCAAGCGATTTAGATCTATGTATAACCGGGGAAGGAGAAGGGAGTACAAATATGTACACTTCTGGCAGCTGATTTGGAAAAAATAAAAAAACCCTCTAGAAAATATTTTTCAGAGGGTTTTCATCTTAGTATGCTTCTAAAAACTCAGTAACTTGCTCTTCAGTTTTTGCGTTAGCACTATGTAAGTGGCCTAGCTTCTCCCCATTTTGATATACAAGTAAACTTGGAATACCCATTACTTGATACTCTTCAGCGATATTTGGGAACTCATCTTTATTAATAGAATACCATTCAAACTTATTGAACTCTTCCATCACATCTCCGATAAAGTTGTCCATACGCACGCAATCTGGACACCATGTAGTAAAGAACTTAACAACTACTGGCTCCTCGCTTGCGATGATGTCTTTGAATTCCTTGTCAGACTTGATTTCTTTCATGTTTTGTTTCTCCTTTTTCGTTTATGAATTTTGGGATAATTTAGGTGGTGTTTTTGCTTGAAAACGAAAACTTCTAACGAAATTCTAACGAGAATTTTTTTTACCGAATAATTCGCTTGCAAATTGATCCACCGCAGTCTCTTGAAGTCCTGGTACAACATGCGAGTAGGTGTCCAGTGTGATACCTACTTTTTTATGTCCTAATCGTTCACTTACGATCTTCGGATGTATACCTTGTTTCAACATTAATGTTGCATGGGTATGCCTTAAATCATGGAACCGAATATCAGGAACTCCACTTTTCTTTATAAGCTTTTTCCAGAGCTGTGTCAAACTTCTGAAATTACATGGGTTACCGTTATATGTCGGACAAACCAAATCATAGTCGTTATAGTCTTCACCATATCTCTCTTTTTCTTCATTTATTTTCAGAAGATGCTCTTGGAGAGCCAGTAAAGTGATTTCAGGCAGAACAATCAATCTCTTTCCTGAAAATGTTTTAGGTTCATGAAATTCTTTGGTGATATGAGAGAGGGAACGGTTAACCGATAGAGTTCTTCTCTCAAAATCTATATCCTTCCATTGGAGACCTAAAATTTCACCTTTACGCATTCCACACGTAATTGCAAGAAGGTAAGCAATATAATAACGGCTTTCTTTTGCGTTCTCCAAAAAAAGAAGAACTTCTTCCTCAGTCCATGTATTTACCGTTCGTGCATCGGCACCAGCAGTAGGAGGGCTGATGACATCAGCAACATTCTTTTTTATAATCTCATGACGCACGGCATATGCTAAAGCCGTGCGAACAATTTGGTGAATACTTCGAACTGTGACAGGCTTCATACCCTCAGATAAATCAGCATAAAATTTCTCGAGATCCACGCCTTTTAATTTTTGCATTGGAATGTTTCCGAGTTTTGGTATAATATGTTTTCGATAGTTGTAGTACGTGGTTTCTCGTAAATTTATCTTTCTGGCTTCAAGATATTGAAGGGAAAATTCACGTACTCACATTTTTGTAGGCTCGATATATGAGCCTTCTTCTATTTCTACGATTTTTTTAGCTAAGTCTGTTTGTACCTCTTTTTTTGTTTTGTACCCAGAAAACCACCTCTGTCTTCTTTCACCCGTTTCTGGATGAGGTCCTATATCCAAAACGAAGCTGTACTTACTTCCTCTTTTTATAATATGCCCTTTCACTGTATACACTCCTTCATCTCATATTGATTCATGTTGTGTAAGTCTAGTTGTAATTTTGCTGCTATGAAAATTACATAGTTGGACATATCAGCGATGGATATATTTTAACACATAGAAAATACCATAGTATAATTTTGAAAGAACTAATTTAGGCATTAGATGTAAAGTCATGAACTATTACAATAATGTACTATACGCATTGTGTATATATATATTAAAATAGTGTTATAAATATATAGAAAAGAGGGGAATTATGATTTTTTTAAGCCATACATATAAAGATAAGCCAATTATTGATCCTATCGCACGAACATTTGCAAATGTATTTGGAACAGAAAACGTTTTTTATGACAGTTGGTCTATTCAGCCAGGAGATGGAATTATAGATAGAATGTCAGATGGATTATCGAAATGCACGCATTTCTTTTTCTTCGTTTCAAAGAATAGTTTAGAAAGTAAAATGGTACAACTTGAGTGGCAAAATGCTTTAATGAACTCAAGTAATAATAAGGAAATAAAGTTTATTCCAGTAAAGCTAGATGATTGTTTAATGCCTATGATACTTTTACAAACTTTGTATATTGATGTGTTTGGAAAAGGTTTAGAAATGGCAATGCGTCAAATGATAGATGTGGTGCAGGGAAGAAATACTTATGTACCAGATCCAGGGTTACAGACATATGAAAATATTCGTGGATATGTTGAAGATAATAATAAAAATGATGTGACTATTATCTTTAAAGCAGAATCATATGCAGAACCAATTTCTAGATTTCTAGTGTTATTAGATGATGGGGAAGGTGATATAGAATATTCATGCCCTACAGATAATTTGTATACAAACAGTTTTAATGAAAATGTGCCGTTAAACAATGGAGTTATGACAAATGCAATATATATTGCAGTATCAAGAAGTACTACCCCGGGATTCCCTGTAAAGGTGAATATTAAAAATAAAAAAGGGGTTCCTTTAAAGTTGAAAGGTTTAATGAGAGCTGATACAGAAGAAAACTTCAGAATAATACCAATGATTAGTTCAAGTGAAATCATTAGTTGATTAACTGCAAAAAAAGAGCCAAAAGGCCCTTTTTTTGTTCTCATGTAAACAAAATTAAAATCGTTTTATAGGCAGCTGCCATTGTACACACTGTCGCGATCACATTAGCTAACGTTTTCGGAGCATGGATTTTTAATAGCATGTAGTAAACTAATCCACCAGTAACTCCCATGGCAAGGAACATAATGGCTACTTGCAAAGCTAATTGATTAACGGGTGATTGTATAGAACTAAAGTCAATTTGATTCATTTAATGTACTCCTCGTAATCATTTTATATGTATATTATTATATTTAATTTTAAAATTAAAGTGTAAAATCCCACAAAATTCCAAAATAGTGAATTTGCAGATGTAGAACATGTGAGCTAAAATAATTGTAGATTCAAATTGGGAAGGAGGGAAGAAGCCATGAGGAATACATATACAAAAGATCCCGGTGGCTGGTCCTACGCTCAAAAGAGTAGCGAAGTCGGACCAGGTGGTGGTGCAGGCTATGCAGACCCGGGAACGGGTGTGTAATATTTGTGTTCGGTATTACGAAAAAACTTTCTCAATAATTTTTTGTAATTAAATAGAACTAATGTTCTGTTTTGTGGTAAAATAAAGAAAAGTAAAAGACCTCACGTTATGTGAAGTCTTTTACATCGTTTTTGAGGAAACGGGCATAACGCATTAAATTTCTCGTAATTTCATTTTGTTGTTCTACTGTTAAATTCGTTAAGATATCTGATAAAGAAGTATATAAATATCCGATCTGATCCGTCGGTGCATAAGTACGTCTTTCATCAGTTAAACCTAACAAGAAGTCAGTAGATACATCAAAGAAATTTGCATATTGCACAAGAGTGTCAAAGTCAGGTGCTGATATAGCATTTTCATGTGAATTTACTCGACTGCGAGAAATGAGTCGGCTTTTATTCTTTAACTATGACAACAATTCCTCTACTCCGACACCATCTATTAACAATGCTTTTAATGAAGGAGCTATTTTAAATGCTTCTTCAATATCTAAATCTCCAAAATCCACTGTATATAATCCGAATCCTTCTTTTCCATCTACATATAATAATGCTTTTCCGCCTTCATCATCACCGATTGCCAGTGAATTCGGTATATATTTTTGAATATCATGTGCTTCATTCATCTCTATGCAATCAGTAGGGCCCCAAATACGTATATAAAGTTCATTTTGCACATTAAACTCTGCATTTGTACAATTTTGGATTACTTCTAAATAATCTAATGGTACATCTATTGATGAGAACTTTTGTAATTCTTGAATGGCCTCTTTACTCGCTGGTGATTCCTGAGCTTCTAATGTGAAGGAATCATTTAATTTTTCTAGAATATTCATTAATAATCAATCCTTTCATACTTTACCTTTAATTTATCAAGCATTTTATATTGCTGTTCTAAAGTTTCTGAAATGTTTTCTTTAGAGAATCCGGCGCGTTCAAAATCAGATACTAGATTTTTTAATTCATCTTGTAAAGTAGAGCTCCATTTTCCATTGCCTGAACTTAAACGCTCATCACGCCTTAGATTCTGTGCATTAGAAATAATGGTGTGAGGTAATCCTTTTCCGGTTTCAATAGTAACTGTTGGTGCGAGCTTTGGGTCATATCCATACTTACCTAAATTTTCTTTTGCCCATTGTTGCTGTAAGCCATGATGAGATTGTAAATTACCGCCATTTGGTCCTCGGCCCTTAGGCTTAGGCATTGAATCACGATGTGTTTTATTAAATAATACAAAATTTGGTTTTGCGCGGGTTACAGTTTTAGTAGCCTCAACCGCCTCAGTGGTCATTTTTATCCCTTTTCCTACTTTAGCGAGTTTCCCGAGTGGTGTAATACCAGCTACGACCATTCCGCCTGCAAAAATTCTATCCCAGGTTGACAGTTTTTCTCCAGTATAAGGGTCAACTCCATCCCACGCTTTTTTAATATCATACTCACCACTTAATTCACCAGCGATATCTCGAGCTAGTTTACCGCTATCAAATCCTTTTTCTTCAGAAGAAGGTTTACCACACATTGCACCTTCTTCCATTGTAACATCTTGATTATCTGCATTGCGGAATTTTTCAGCAATCCGTTTCAAGTCTTCTTCTACTTTTACAAGTGAATTAATAGATGTAAAAGCTTTTGGTCTCGCATCATTGAACATTTGAATGAACTGTTGATTAGAGGCACCAATCCATTGAAAACACAATTGATCTATTTCGTTACATAAATTATTATGTATAGATTCTAATGCGATTCTGGTATTATTTACACGATTAGCTACTTCTTCTAGCATTTCAGGTGTTACTTTGATTTGAACCATTTTTTTCCTCCCTTTCCCAATTAAAATTATGAGATAAAAAGAAAAAAATGTAAACATGGAAATTTTAGATTAGTATAATAATATTTATGTGAAGTGAAATCTGTTTAATTATAAATAAACCCTATGTGTACGTGAAGTAAAAAGAGCCGTCCTGTTGGGCGGCTTTTTTAATATCTATCAATTATTTTCTTTTAATACCTATGAATAATGAATCATAGCCTTTTGTTTGAGGCCTTGTGTGTAACTCGATTTGGTATTTCCCTTTATCTAAGTAAGTGTGATAATCTCGCCCTCTTGCTTTTTGGGAAGGCATTGCTACAACATCATTAATTTCTTTATCTAGATTAAGATCTGAATTTATTAAAGTAATCCAACTTTTTGCTAATTCAACAGTTGCGTTATCAATTATAAACATAATATAGAAATCATGTTCATTTTCACCTTCTACAAAGAACTGTTCTTGTCCTAAATCATAAATCCTTCCCAAATTAGGGTTAGAAGTACGTAACTGTACACTTTCAGGAAGGCCCATATTGCTGACAGATGCGCTTTCATATTTATAATCTTCATTATATTTCTTGTTTATTTTTGTAATTAGATTTTGCGCTTCATTAGATACAGATTTTTTTAGCACCGGTGAAGCATTTTTCCAATTGTTACTGTTGTAATAAAAATCATTTGTAATCATAGAGCTAGGTATACCGAAAGGTGTTAATTCAGGTTTAACTTCTACCTTATTCATTGCATTGTATAGAAATTGTGCATACTGCTCACGAGTTACAATATTTTTAGGTTCAAATAGATTATCCCCTGTGCCAGCAGCAATTTTATTTTCTTGTAATGCACTAATAGCATTTGTCGCCCAGTAATTTTTATCTACATCTTTGAAAGTGGTAGTAGATGTCGCTTTGAAGTTAAAAGCCTTTGTTAATACAACAGCTAATTGTTCACGTGTTAAAACATTATCTGGACCAAATTTTCCATCGCCAAAACCATTCATAATACCTGCTTTACTAAGACTTAAAATTTCTTTTTCAAACATATGTCCTTTGACATCAGTGAAAGGATTGGATGCATTATGTTCTTCTGCTGGTTTCAAGTAGGCATATATCAGTCTAGCTACTTGACCTCGTGTGATATTATCCCCAAAACCAAACATTCTGTTTCCGTAGCCAGCCACAATATTTTTCTCTTTTAAATCCATAATTGCATTATAAGACCAATGATCTGAAGGAACATCGCGAAATCCAGTCTCAGCTTGTGCATTTGTTAAAGAGGTAAACGTTGATGTAGCAAGAACGGCGCCTGCTAAAATAATTTGTTTGAATTTCATTAGTGAGCTCCTTTTAATTAATTTTTTACAAATTAATTATTATTTTCATTATTAAATTTAAATATAATAATTAATAGTATATTTGCGTTTGTAAATTAAATCAATATTTAGTTGTAAATGGATATTGAGGTAGATTACAAATAAATTTCGATTACTATCCATAACTACTAGGAAAGGCATACTATGTAAGTTTGATTAAGTGCAGAAACTTGAATGAAATCAGTGTCAGCATTACGGAATAAAGGACCTGATGTTAACGTTTGGTAGCGAGGTTCACAATGACAATCACAGTCGCATTTTTTCGGTTTCTTCCGATAACACTTATGTGAACGGTCGTAATAATAGTTTGACATATTAAGTACGTACCTCCTTTTTAATACATGTTATGCGAAGAGTAGGTGGGGGGGTGGACAATGGAATAGATATGATAGAATCGAAAAACTGAAAGAATAGCAATGTAGAAAAGGTATTAGTCAATTTTGCAATGTTCTATATTTAAAGATGTCTTTGGAGATAGTTAGTTGCTTGGAAAAATTAAATAAATCTATATATTTGTAAAGATTTTTTCGTTAAAATGTTTATATATATAAATTATAAGGAGTTGATTTGATGGATAAGAACGGAAATGTAGATTCTCAGAATGAACTGCAGTTAATCCAAAAGCATGAGGAATTACAAGCGATAAAAAATAAATTTGAATCACAAGTTATGGACACTGCATTAGAGTTAGCAGAAAAGGAATCAAGCCTATTGAAATTTAGAATGGAAGAAATTAATGTTGCAGTTAAAAATGATATTGGTATAAATATTGATGAACTTTCAGAAAAAGCGGAAGAAATACTTAATTTGGATAGAAATCAATCTAATGAAGAAATTGCAATTAAACTATTAGAAGATATTTCGTTAAATAGTAAAAGTAAATTTTTACGAAGTATAGCTAAAAGTATGTTAAAAGAAAAGTGGTGGGAGAAGTAATGTTAAAATATATAAAAGGGAAAATTCAGAATTTGTTAATTAGATTATTCAATAGTGAAAAATTTAAAGAAATTCTTTGGGAGTTATTAATGCTGATTATTGATATTGTTAGAGGTAATGATGGGAAAACAAAAACCGACTCATAAGGAGCCGGTTTTTTAATTTTATCTTTTTGATGCTCTATATCCAGCAGCTTTTGCTTCAGCTGCTGAACAAAACGTTTCTTCAGCATTCGTTTTATCATAGAACTGTTGACCAGGCATATGATAAATTTTTTCGCCTTTACTATTTTTATTACCTTTAATATTACAAGTACAATCTTGCTCTGATGCTTGATTTGTTTTTGGATGAGAATTAGCTTCTTGCTGCTTGTTTTGATAATGCATGTATTGAATCATTCTTCTCACATTTAAAAACAGAGAAGTTGTATTTAGTGCGCCCAAAAACATATGAAATGGCTTACCAAGCAATTCAAGAATACATTCAATTCTATAATATAGAAAGGTTCCAAGAAAAACTTCACGGCCTTTCCCCGATAGAATATCGGGAAAAGGCCGTGGCATAATACTCTTTTTATGACTGTCTACTTGACAGGGAGATGACCACAATGCTCTCTTTTTTTTGATGTGGTAATTAATCACAAATTGGTATTCCAAGCACTCTTAGAGCCAATGCTACTTGAAGCGAAATCTCTAATCTAGCAATTTCGATACCAGCTACTGAAAGAACTAAAAAAGGTTGTCCATTTACAAACACAACGCAACTATCCATGGTTACGCCTCCTTTCTAGTAATCTACTATAGTATATGAACAGATTATTAATATGTAATAGTTGAATTGATTGATTTTATAGAATTAATAGATTAGTCTGTTTAAACAAAACAAACGAACTTAACGAATTGAACAGGAAAAACAAAGATTAGAAGAGGAAAAGAGACAGAAGTTCGCAGCAGAAGTACGTGATCTACAAAACAAAAGAGCTAGAAAAAGAGAAAAATTAAAAAAAGATTTATTAAGGCTGGTTGGTGGGAAAGCTATGTTTTATCCGACTTTAATGGGCAGTACGACCCCCACCTCAAAATGCAGCGAAAGCAAAGAAGTTAGATGGGGGATCAACTGCCCATAAAAGTCCGATTGGTTCAACGAAAAATCAGTGGGGGATGAACAAAATCCCCACTGATTAAAGTTTCACTTTATTTTGCAAAAAGAACCTGCAAACATGCAGATTCTCTTGATAATGATTTATGAAGTAAGACCCGAAAATATAATACAATGATTTGAAAATGAGTTCAAGTAAATGAAAAGAACCCGCTGGAGTTCGGGTCCTTTTCAGAAGTGATGATGTTTTCTCGGCTTGGGAACTGAGAAAATACAAAAATATAATACAATGAGTTTTAGAGAATTTCAAGACTGAATAAGAGTAATTTTGGAAGAGAATGATGGATGGATAATCAAAACAACAAACTGGAATTTGCAATTGTTGAATTAAGAATTCAAGTTACTGGACTGCAACAAACGATTAATGAATTAACACGAAGGATAATTATGTTAGAAAGGAATTAGTAATGTAAGTTGATACAAATCATGTTCAAGAAATAGTCAAACAATTTATGGTAATTAAAAAGATTAACAATAATAAATCGGTAGGGAGGGATTATAAAGTTGGGTATGTAAATAGAAGCCCACATAGTACGAGTAGCCGTTTACTCAGAAGAGTCCGTATAGCATCTTATATTCGGTAGATTAAATCTGAAATGGTTGAAAATGTATTTAAGGAAGCGATGGATGTAAGGAATGAGAAAATTAAGGTTGCTTTTGCAAATACGAAAAAAGGTCCTGTTGTTTCCAACAGGACCTTTCCTAAAATGGCAAAGAGTAACTCTTACCTTACTCTTCTCGTATATAATACATGAAAAAGATAGATGTGTATACAACAAGAAATTCCAATATAATTATTCGAATATAGTGTTTAAAAATAAAGGTATGTAATTTGGAAGAAGGAATTAAATAACAAATGTTGATTTATCAAGTGATTGGAATGAATTCCTGTTAAGTTATAGTAAATAAAGTAATATTGAGATAATAAAATATGTAATTTTGCATTTTGAATTTTTAAAAGTAAACAAGGTTATAAAATATATAAATGTTCCGGAAGTTGAGGAAGTAAATACTAAAATTCATTTGATTTTTTACTGAAATAAATAAATTCATTTGAATCGTAGTAAAAAATAGAGGTTTGCCTTAAACATTTATAAAAGTAAAGAATATTTATAACAAAGGGAGTAAATACACAGGTCCAATTTTTGTAATGATGGAGGGAATTGTTGTGGACATAACTCAAAGTATGGCACGAATAGTGGTTAATGGGAAAGATCTTCCGTTTAATTCAGTTAGAACTTCTGTATGGAATCAAGGGCCTGTAAATGATTTAATTGTTTCAACATATCAGAGAATCGAGGAGTTTTATCAATTTATGTGGTCACAAGTGCCAGTCACGCTTATGATGTATTTTCTTCAGGGTGCGGATTTAATGAGGTTTGCCAGAATTATTGAGATTAATCAAAGTGTAACGGGAGAATATATATATCATTTCTCTTGGGGATAAAAAGAATGTAAAGTAGCTTAACAGCTGCTTTTTTATTTTGCAAAGAAATTTAGAAGGTGATGAATAGGAGGTTAGAAAAATAAGATTAGAACGTGATATAAGTAATTTGTGATTAACTAAAAGTACATAAGGGGTACCACTAGGAATATAAAATTTTTAAGGTGCACAAAAAATAAAAAACAGAGAGACATAATTTTGTCCCTCTGTTTTTTTATTTTATTCACAAATAGTTCCAGTTGCTATACCAGTTGGAGCAACACCTACTGGAACCGTATCTATAACCGTATTTGTAGCAGTATTGATAACAGAAACAGTATTGCTGCCTTGGTTTGTAACGTAGGCGAGAGTGCCATCTGGTATGATGGTTACTTGATCCGGGGATAAAGCAACAGGAATTGTATCAATTACCGTATTTGTCGCCACACTTATTACCGATACATTATTACTAACTTTATTTACAACGTAAATACGAGTACCATCCGGTGTAATATCTATACCAACCGGTTCAGAACCTACGCCAATTGTATTAATAACCGTATTTGTAGCAGTGTCAATAACAGAAACAGTATTGCTGTTTTGATTTGTGACATACGCACGAGTACCATCTAGTGTAAAGACGATTATCCTAGGACGAATGCCAACCGGAATGGTAGCGCTAACTGTATTCGTAGCAGTATTAATAACAGAAATATTGTTGCTTAATTCGTTTGCAACATATGCAAAGGTTCCATTTGGAGAAACAGTGATTCCTTGCGGAGCGATGCCAACAGGGATGGTATCAATAACTGTGTTAGTAGCAGCATTAATAACAGAAACGTCATTACTCGCGTGGTTTCCAACATAAACAGTTGTGTTATTTGGAGAAACAGCTACGCCAATTGGATCCGCCCCAACAGGAATGGTAGCAATAACTGTATTCGTAGTAGTATCAATTACAGAAACGGTATCAGAAAAAATATTAGTAACATAAGCACGAGCGCCATTTGGTGAAACTGTTACTTCAAGAGGTGCATTACCTACAGTAATTGTATCAACCACTGTATTTGTTCCGGTGTTAATAACAGATACTGTATCATTTGTAGGGTCATCTATGGCTCCTGCGTTTGTAACATAAACAAGGAAATTACATGCAGGTCCAGTCGGTGCAGTTGGTCCGGTTGGCCCAGTTGGCCCAGTCGGCCCAGTCGGTCCAGGTGGACATTCACAATCTCCAGTGGGTCCAGGTGGTCCTTCTGGCCCTTGAATACCTTGCACGCCTTGAGGTCCAGTGGGTCCAGGTGGTCCTTCCGGTCCTTGCATGCCTTGCACCCCTTGAGGTCCAGTCGGCCCTTCGAGTCCTTCTGGCCCTTGAAGCCCTTGCACCCCTTGAGGTCCAGTTGGTCCTTCTGGTCCCTCCGGCCCTTGAATGCCTTGTACTCCCTGAGGTCCAGTCGGCCCTGGTGGTCCAGGAACTCCCATTCCAGTCCCAGAACCAGTGGGTCCAGGTGGTCCAGGTGGCCCTTGAAGCCCTTGGACACCTTGAGGCCCAGTGGGTCCAGGTGGTCCTTCTGGCCCTTGAAGCCCTTCCACGCCTTGAGGCCCAGTCGCTCCTACAAGACCTTCCGGCCCTTGAAGCCCTTGGACACCTTGAGGCCCAGTCGCTCCTTCTGGTCCCTCTGGCCCTTGAATGCCTTGCACACCTTGAGGCCCGGTCGCTCCTTTAGGCCCTGGAAATCCTCTAGGTCCAGTAGCTCCAGTAGGACCGGGGATTCCGGTAATATTTAATAGAGAACTATTCAATATTCCTTGCAAAATTAAGTTGAATGTTTGTTGCAACAATGGGTCCGATATATTGGAACAACTAATGAGCGAAGATAAATTTTGGAATAGAAATTGGAATAATGCAGAGATTTGAGTGAGAGATGCAGTAGGTAAGGAATTGATTAATTGAGTTATAGTTCGTATAACTAAATTTCTATTTGGAGTATTTGGTTGCACTGTAATGATTAAATCATTTAATGCCTGTAATGCAGATTGGAGTATTTGTATAGTTGTCGGATTTGGCGTGGTAAAAAAAGAAAGGATAGCTTGGTTTAATTGGTTAATTAGGGACAATAATTCTTGTTGCTGGGAAAATGAGAAAAAAACAGGTGTACAACAATTACTTTGATCGCAAGAGGATATAGAAATAAAACAGGGAAATTGGAATTTTTCGCACGGATCGTTTGAGTTTTGATTATTTTTCATAATTACCTCCTTTTTAAAATTTAATAATCGTTAAGTATGCTTTAAGAATTTGTATTTTCTTCTGAATTTAAAGATTTTGTAAGTATTTGTGTAATGTTTAGGGATATTTTTCTTTTAAGTATATGTTTAGAAAATCGAGACGTTCTTAAGGGATATATAATCAATACTTGGTTATTAACAAGAAACGTAAGTAAGACTACAAAACAAAATGGAAATACATTTTTATTAACTTAAAACATAAAAAGAGTAATTTATTAAGTGTTCTAGTGGAGAAATCATCTAGTTGTAAAAACTACTTTGTTTTATAAGAAGAGTAATACAAATAGATATCTAACGAAAATGTTTAGTATGTTTGTTGATTCAATATGGGCTTTTATGAACATATTTCTATTCTATAGAAATAATACTGTGTATTGAGTACTTTAATAAACGGAAGTGTAGAGTCGCTTAAGCAACGGTATTAGTAATAAGTATCAGAACGATGTAGAGTTACGCTCTATATAGGAAGAAAAAACTAAGAGGCAGTTTGAAGTTTTAACAGGTAGATGTGTGATTGAATAGGATGAAAATAATTACTTAATGTTGGGATAGGTTATAAATGGAAAACCAACTAAAAGAAATATTTGGTGCATTGATAGCAGCTATAGGTACAATAACTTCCGCTATTGGAAGTACACCTTTCTATTTTATAGGTAGTAATGTGAGGAAAGAGTTAAATATATATGGGAATGTATTACAAGCAGTCGGAAATGCTTTAGAAGCTGATGGCCAAGGGGAAATATCTCTTGAAAAAATCGGGAATGAGATTCAATCAATTGGTAATGTAACTGTAATATCTGGATTGGTTATTGAGTTTAAAGACGAAATAAAACTTAAATTGGTGATTGCTGGGAATTGGACACAGGCTTTAGGAGGACTTACAGCATTGGCTGATGAATTCGAGGATAGTTCTGATAAAGATGAATCTTTAAATGTTGTAGGAAACTTACTGCAAGCTACAGGGAATTCATTGTAGGCGATTGGAGGGATTTACGAACTAAAGAGTAAAAGAGAATTACGGCAATTTAGTAAAGAAGATAGATTAAATGATGTAGAGGAAAATTTAGAAACTCAAGTAAACAGCGAACCAGGTGAAAATAAAAAAGGACAGTTGGTAGATATTACTGGAAGTTGGATACAAGCGGTAGGTTCTGTAATTTCACTAATTGGACAAATACGTGAAGAAAGTGAGGAGTTAGAAGAGAGCGATAAATAGATTAGTTTAATAAGAGCGGTTAGCAAAAGTTAAATGCTCTCGTGAAAAATGGAAAACAACATGTACTTATTGATAAAGGAATATTGGATATAAATTGAGAGAATAAAAAAGAGCTCTTATGGAAAGATCTTTTAAATTAACAAGTTATTGTAATGTCACTAACACTAATATCAAGTTTATTGATATATTTTATTGTTATCACTACATGTGTGAAAACATATATGAATTACTTTCATTTTGATGAACCGTTCCTATATAAAAATCATATGATACTTTGTAAGACAAGCAAACAGCTTATTATCTATTAAATACTCATTGTGATTGTTGCTCACAACTACTGATGAAAATACTTTTTTTTGAACGAGCCGTCCATTTGAACAGGAGGTTAATGTTGGGAAAGACATTAGAAGAGTTAGAAAAGTGTTATAATGATGCTTTAAATGAAGGGGCAGAGTATGTAGCTGTTCAGATTAAAATAGATGGATTTTCTAGTGATGAAGTAATTATTAACGATAAATATAACATAGATTCTAAACTAGCGTATTACAAGAAAACGTACAATGAAGATCTAGAACATAAATGGAATCCAAGAAATCGTATTGTAGGTTTTGCATATGGTTATTCGTTTTCAGGAATTATACGCAAATTAGGATTGCTAGTTTAGTACTAATGAAACAGATGTTGATTATTGCGATAGATACCATGATTTAGGTGGTATCTTTTTTGGTTAAGGAATAAATTAAAAAAGAGAGCTTAAGCCCTCTTTTTATAAATGCCTAACTTTTATGCACAGATTGGAATTCCTAATGCTATTAAAGTCAATGCTACTTGAAGAGAAAGTTCTAATCTAGCAATTTCGATTCCAGCAACTGATACCACTAAAAGAGGTTGTCCATTAACGAACAAAACACAACTTTCCATATTTACACCTCCCTTCTAGTAATCTACTACAATATATGAATTAAATTTAAATAACGTTATAGTTAAATTGATGAATTTTATAAAATTGATAAATTAATCTATCATATAAAATGAATTTTTATTGGTCTAACAACTGCTTCTTTATCACCTTATATAAAGGGTATGAATATATTAGTAGTATATAAAAGCATAGGAGTGATAGATATGTTTTTTGCAAAGCTACGTGGTAGAAATGAAGTTCCACCAGTAGAAACAGACGCTCGAGGGGAGGCTTTCTTTAAATTAAGCCATGACGAGCTTAGCCTAAAATTTAAGTTGGATTTATTTGATATAGAGGATGTAGTAGTTGCCCATCTGCATATTGGAGCAAAAGGAACTAATGGTCCTGTTGTAGCTTTTTTATTTGGACCTATAACAAATCCGGTTTCAATAGAGTGTGCAACGCTTACGGGAATAATTACTCAAGAAGATTTGGTTGGGCCGTTAGCGGGTCAAACATTAGCTACTCTTGTAAATGAAATCATATCTGGAAACATTTATATTAATGTTCATACAGTACAACATCCTAATGGTGAAATTCGTGGACAATTGAATTATTGCTAAGAAATTATAGTAGTGAAAAATAAAGCATCCGTTTAGGGTGCTTTTATTTTGTGGAGGATGTATAGATAATTTACCTTTAATAATCTTAAAAATTCATTTTTATAGTTTTGAAGGTAATCGAATGGAATTAGAAATAGTGAATTTTTTACCTTTTTAGTTTGTAAAGTAATTATCGAAAACTTGTAAATGAAATGCCCCTCCGAAAATTAAATTAGTATTAGGAGATAAACTTTGTAAATAAAATATGAAAGTGTAAGAGATAATAGAAATTTTTAAACCTAATCAAAGCTAATAGACTAACTTTCAGCACCCACTGAAATAAAGAATCATAACATAATTTGTAATAACTTATATGAAAGTGAGCTGAAAAAAATGTTTTATTCGTATTTTTATTCTCAAGCTGGTATGCGACCAGCATATGGTACATCAATAACGTTTAGCGGAGCACAAAGTACAGTTCAAGCTGTTCAACAAGCGTTACAAATGCAACAACAAATGCAAATGCAACAACAAGGTATCCAGCCGTATTATTCATCTATGGAGTATTTTTATCCAGTGCATCAAATCACACCGTATGGAAGTTCTTTTCTTACGATTCCATATGGAACTGTCTTCAATCTATAAGCTGAAAATTTTATGAATAGGAGCAGGTATCCCAAACCGATTATTAATCTAACCATTACCAATTGGATATATACGGGAAACCCAGCTCCCACCTACCTTTATCACAGATGCCGAATTTTGAGGTATCCGCAAATAGCGGAAATAATTGAGGGGGATGAGTATATATGTAAGCGTCAAATAGTTCCATCTACAATTTGTAAATAGCTGATGAGATAATCTTTGTACATACTCTACAAGTTGTTTTTTGATAAGAAAATATCGTCGATCGAAGAAAGAATGAGAATTATCTTATCATGACAAATGATGGATAGTGGCACTATATGAAAAGATACATGAACATTTACTAACGCGAACCAGGACGAGAGGTAGCAACGAAATCCTATCTGTGGTTATATCGTACAGGAAGATTGTCCTATGACTATCAATTTACAAGAGCAGGAGAACATCCGAACCGTTTTTCCCCATTTTGAAGTATATTTATAGCCATAACATCTTATGTTTTGTTTATAATTGTAAATAGTTATTGAAATGTATAAATATTTTTTATGAATAAAAAGGAAAAATAATGCAACTTTTTAATTTGTTTATTCGTGTTATATATGAAAGGAGGAGGGGGATGGAGATTGAAGAAATATATAAAGTTTATATAAACGATGTGTACCGGTATTTATTTTCCCTTTCTCGTAGCCATCATGTAGCGGAGGACTTGATGCAGGAGACTTTTTATCGGGCGTTTCTTTATCTAGAAGACTATGAAAACCAAAAGGTGAAATCATGGCTTTTTAAAGTGGCATATCATACCTTTATTGATTTTGTTAGGAAAGAGAAAAAAGTAGCTTTTGTAGGAACGGAGGAATTAGAAACAATTCAAGCAGGTGAATCTACAGAAGAGTATGTAGTCGCAAAAAATAGTTATGAAAAATTAATTCAGATTATTCATACTTTACCAGTGGTAGAGGCGCAAGCTATTTTATTATGTGACGTACATCAATTAACGTACGAAGAGGGTGCTTCTGTATTAGATTTAAAGTTAAACACGTATAAAAGTCACATATTTCGCGGGAGAAAGAGATTAAAAGAATTGTTAAAGGAGGAAAAGAGTCAAAATGACAAATGATAAACCTCATTCTGAACAAGATGATTATAAAGAATTGTTACAAGAAGCTCTCCATCAAAGGCCGGATGCACTTTCTAATGGAAAACAGGAGCAAGTGATGAAAATAGGGAAAAAAAGAGCGCGTATTACAAATGTTTTAATTGTATTTACTTTTTTATTACTTATTCAACCTATATTATATATATCTACTCTCGCATACTATGTATTTGCACCTACAAACGCAATGGAGATACGGAATGTAGTAAATAAAACATTAAGTGTAACAGAACCAAATGTATTTTTGAAAGATAGGGACATGGAGCAAACATTGTTACCGCTTAGTTTACAATTGCATTTTGATTTGTATAAAAGGGTAGGGAAGAAAGATATTCGAATAGGAGAAGAGAAAACAGATTATATATTTAGTAGAGCAACGAAAGTTAGCCGTGAATATACAACAGATGAAAAAATTCCGGAAGTCCCATATATAGATAACGAGGTATTGTCTCATCCTAATAATTATAATTCATCCTATAATAGTAGTGAAGAAGCGCAAGTATTAAAGGGTCTTCCGCAAGAATCTGTTGTAGAAGCATTTATATCTTTTAGAGAATTGTTGAGTGTACAAGAGGTAACGAATATGTTTCCCACTATTGATATTGTCTGGTATGCCGTTAATACAGGGTTAGAGGAGAAGCAAACGAATGACGAGGGTATGTATGTTGCTCCGATTGGTTTTCCAGCAGATATGATTTCAAGACCAAGTGGTGCTTTTGTGAGTGATTCACCTCATGAGGAACAATTTATTGATGTGTTAAAGTCATTACAAAAGCATGAAGATTTAGCGATGAAGCTATCTAGAGCGAAAACATTAGAGTTGTCAAAGCGTATTTCTTTCCTTGAAAAAAATGGGGTAAAAACATACGGGGCAGTTGTAACTGGACCTAAAGGGGAAGTTGAAAAATTGATGAGCCATGAAAAAGTTAGAAACTTGAAAGTAGGTGAAGCGAGATTATGGAATTGGCATTCTTAAAAAAAAGAAAGAGTCATAGTTATAAAAAAGAAACATGGATGGGGACTATTTCATTAATTATTGCCTTTCTAGCGTTATTGTATTTGAACATTACATTGCTTAGTCAAGAAACATTTATAGGCGAAGGTTTTCGGGAAATAGTTGGCGTTGGATTGTTATGTTCAGTCGTAGGCATGATCACAAAAAGAAAAAGTCGAAAATATGCATTGTGGGCATGTAGTTTATTTGTTTTTATGCTACTGTTTTCTATATTTGGATTTATGTTAGGTTGGATGATAAGCTTTGGACCATAAAAATGTGTGAAAGGACGAATGTAAGTTCGTTCTTTTTTATGCATAAAAAGTAAAATAGAAAGGAAAGGGATTTATCAAATTTGAATAGAGATTACTATACTACTAGGTTGTTGTGTTATTGAAATGTCTTCCGCTTACGTGTATATAAATAGGCGACAAGTATAGGGGGGAAACAATAGTTCGTCCAAACATTGTGAATCTCTTTTACATAATATAGAGTAATAAGCATGAAAGGGGAACGAGTATGTCTTGCTATTACTACTGTAAGTATTGTAAAGAATATAAAAAGAAACAGCATAACGGTTGTAAGAACGATAGTAAGTGTAATGATAACAAGGATAGTCTTGTTAGGGCATCAGCATTTAGAGCTAGAAATACGGTGAATCAACCTGTTCCTGCTAATACTTTTGTAAAAGTATTGTTCCAAAATGAACAATTTGATTTAGCAAATGAGTATAATCCAGCAACGTCTATTTTTATTCCGAAGACTAAAGGAGTATACTCTGTTATTGGAACGATTGGTTTTTTTCCAAACGATCCTAGCTTAAATTATAGAGCTCGTGTAGAAATTCGTGTGAATGGCAATGCAGCAATAGCTATAGATAATGACTTTTTTGGTCCAATAGGTTTTGGAAATGTAGTAAGTGTTTCGACGATTATTCAATTGCATGAAGGAGATCAAGTTGAGGTTTATGCACAAAGTAGCATAGACGGAGTTTTAAGTCCTTCAGAAGACGGCTCACATTTTGAAGCAGCAAGATTCCCTTCTCCAATTAAATAACGAAGAGAATAAAATACTTTTCAGTAGGTCTAGTTAATCCCCTGTACCGAATGGTGGGGGATTATTATTGTTTATTTAAAATATACAAGTGAATCGATTAAATATAGTTTGTTTCATGAAAATTTCACATGCTAAAGATGTAATGATGAAAGGTAAATTTTAAAAATTATTTTTTACAGTTTTGATGTTGAAAGGGCTATCTTATTTTAAGTATTAGATCTTCTGCAGGTAATAAAAAGAGTAAGTAACTAGGTTGTAAAAGTTCTTTGGCGTTACATTTGCTAGTTGCCTAATGGTATAAAAAGACATCTTAACTTATGTCCGTATAATTAAAGGCTTTTTCATTACTATATAGAAATTACATATTTATCAAAGGTTTACGCAGGTATTGCTATTGAATAGAAAGGAATAACATGAAGGCAAGTACACTATATAAAAATAAAATAAATCCTAAGATGAGTAGTATGGGATGCAACTTGAACATATTTGACCTCCTTGAGTATATAAAGAATTTTAATACATCTTTGGTGAATTTAGAAGGAATATATATTAGATAAATGGTGCTTGAATGGATACACGAATTTAATAGAGTAGTGAATGTCTAATAAATAAAGAAGTATTATGGGGGACACCTTGACTAGATTATTTATAAAGGGCAGGTCGATTTACCCGACGTGAAATATAAAAGTGATCAGATTTATATGTACAGAATAAGGGATAAATAAAAAAGAGCATACATAAAAAGTACGCTCTAAAGAAAGATAGGTTTTATGAGTGGATAATCTCCATACGATAATATATGTTCGGTTGATGTAAATGTGTGGAAAATCAATAAATTATCAATGGAATATCATGAAATGAGTAATCTTAGTTTATTAATAAGGTTTTGTAGTTACCCAAATTGTAAGGATTTTGTATAGAATGGATTAACAACTCGATAATAATCGTACTTCAGTTTCATATTTCGTATAGTTTGGATATTGTGTAATAGTTTGACATTTAGGTGTAGAAAGTTGATTAATTATAGAAACATTTGTAATGACCTCGTTACAAGGACCGAAAAATGTAACTTTTAATTTTGAATTTGGTGGGACTTTGAAAACAATAGGTTTTTTCTCCATGAAATCAGCTCCTATGATGCAGTATTGTATACTGCGTTTTTTGTTTAGATTATAAAGGCATATTAGTATAATATGAATCTTTAGTTGATAATGATATAAAGTTCACTACTATGCAGAGCCTGAATGTATAAATTATTAAGGGAATATTAATGAATCAAAATTTTTACATGTGTGGGCAGAGCGAAAAATGCGGTACATATTGGATAAAATAATTGGATACTAGAAGAGCATGTAACTATAGGTAGTTACATGTGTTATGAATACGTAAAGAGTCCCTTTACTGATACATAGTTTATTCAAATGAAATGAATTACATCTAGAAAACACATTGTATACACAATAACACTGTATAGTTATTCTTATATAATAATAAAAGTGAGGTATTTTGAATTGAAAAAGAAAAAGCTATTTTTAGGAACAATTATTTTATGCGTAGTACTGGCATTATCCGCATGTGGCTCCTCAGACAACGTAGTAACATCAAAAGTAGGAAATGTTACAGAGAAAGAGTTAAGTAAAGAATTAAGACAAAAATATGGGGAAAGTACTTTATACCAAATGGTGTTAAGTAAGGCGTTGCTCGATAAATATAAAGTTTCAGATGAGGAAGCAAAAAAGAAAGTAGAAGAAGCAAAAGATAAAATGGGTGAGAACTTTAAAGCGACTTTAGAACAACTTGGATTGAAAAACGAAGATGAATTAAAAGAAAAAATGAAGCCAGAAATTGCATTTGAGAAAGCGATTAAAGCGACTGTTACAGAAAAAGATGTAAAAGATAACTATAAACCAGAAATGAAGGTAAGTCACATTTTAGTAAAAGATGAAAAGACTGCTAAAGAAGTGAAAGAGAAAGTAAATAACGGAGAAGATTTTGCGGCTTTAGCGAAGCAATACTCAGAGGATACTGGTTCAAAAGAACAGGGCGGGGAAATCACTGGTTTTGCTCCAGGGCAAACGGTAAAAGAATTTGAGGAAGCTGCATATAAATTAGATGCAGGACAAGTAAGTGAACCAGTAAAAACAACTTACGGTTACCATATTATTAAAGTGACAGATAAAAAAGAATTAAAGCCATTTGATGAAGTAAAAGATTCAATTCGTAAAGATATAGAACAGCAAAGACTACAAGACACGACAGGTAAATGGAAACAACAAGTAGTCAATGAATTATTGAAAGATGCTGATATTAAGGTGAATGATAAAGAGTTTAAAAATACATTTGAATTTCTAGAAAAGAAATAATGACTGTAATTAGAAAAGGGAACCTTTAAAGGTTCCCTTTTCTAGTTAGTGTGTGAGTTATAAATAGATAGTAAGACAATACAATATTACATATAAATATTAAGAATTACAATGGAAATTTATGTAATTTTTTTGAAGTAGGTTAATCATCACTTCATAGAATGTTGATATTATAATGTTTTGTTTCATCTCATTAAATATAAAACGAATTAATTAATTTTAGCCCATTATTCGTAGGCAGTAAGATTTGCGTAGGCTAATTATTAGTCAGGAATAAACAAAGCTTGAGTGGATTAAAGTTTCACTTTATAGAAGTCGATAAACATAATTTGCAGAATGAAACATACAATAAGATTGAAATATATTGACGTTAAATGAAGTGAAAAGCAGAGCATTCTATTAAGATGGATGTTCTTTTTCGTATGAAATTTTAAGGTGAAGAATGAATTATTGGATAGATAAATAAATGATGTAGGGGGAGAAAATGTGAAAGTAATTTTTCAAAGAGAAGACGGAGGGAAAATTTTTGAATCGTATGATGAAGATATAAATAACCTATTAGCTATTTTAAAAGAAACGAAAGGGATTAAGATCGGGATGGTTGAATATGAGGTATTAAAATACGAATTAGAGTATTTTCGAAACCCGAAAAAAGCAGTAACAGAGAGGGAGTTACATATAATAGTACAACCAAAATATATTTAGTAATTAGAGCGAATTATTGATGAATAGTTTTATGTAGTATGTACGAAAAGAGAGTGTTTAAATTGCTCTCTTTTCATAGAAATTCATAAGGAACGAATGGAGGTCCATTATAAATCCCTTAAATTTTGTGAGTTCGTTCTTTATAATATATGCTTTCATTTATAGATGGTTAATAAACTCGAAAAAATTAAAACTGTTTAGTTGATCTTTTCACCTCCCATTTAATAGGAAGTGAAAAGATCATTTGATGAAGAAAAAATAAATCTCTTCTCAAAAGAACGTAAGTTCGTGTATAATTAGAACGAATGTTCTTGTAAGTGTAGATAGTATAAGATTTAGAAATAAAGTGAAACTGTAATTAGCGGGTGTTTACGGGAAGTTAATCTTCGACTTACTTTCCTTGTATGTCTTGAATTTTGAGGTGGGAGATTTCTTACCTGTTCATGCGGGGGAAATATGAGCCGAGCAATTATTAAAGAATAATCGAAGCGCAATATGTTTGAAATAGAATGGATAAATAATCGAGGAGATAGAGAAATGAATGATGTAAAGATGCAAAGAGCAAAAAGAGAATGGGTTCCATTTACAGTAATGTCGGAACAGTTATTAAGTATGCGAAAGGTTATTGGGGAGAAATTTAAAGTACAAAAACCATTTTTAACAAAAGAAGCAAAAGAGGGAATTTCTGATAAATTATTAATGTCATTATTGTCTGAGAAAGAAATATTGGTGACATATTTTGAAGATGGATACATACTTACAAGCTACATGACAGTTGTACATATAAATCCGCTAAAGCGCATTGTAATGTGTACTGACGCGTTTTATAAAACTTACGTATTTAATACCACGGATATTATTGAAATAGCGTAAAGTAAGCTATGTTAGATGTGAAACAGAAAAATGAAACGGAAAAGCAGCTAGCTTCATACTAGCTGCTAAGCCCCAGGGAAAGGGAGAAAAAGATAGGGTACTCCAAAAATCAACAATAGCTGTATAACAGCCTGATTATAGTATGGGCAAATTAAAAATTCTTAAACAGAACGATGAAAAAATAGGGTTAAGCTGTACCGACTTGGTTTTGATCCGCAAGGTCAGAATCAAACGTATTAGTCGCACTCACACCATTAAAAGTATTAACAACAAAACCAACGTTGGAAGCACCAGATCCATTATAAGCCTTCGTGTTTTCTTTTGGAGAAACGTTATAGAAATCACCTAAATTAAATGAACCGTTACTATTTTGTACAACTAAATTCCCTACAACTGAGGGCATAGTTCTCACCCACTTTACAATCATTTGTTAACACTACTATATGGTCTTATAGTCCAAATGGTTCATCTAACGAAAATTGCGGAATAATAAAACGTTTGAAGTGTAGCTTAATCCCATAATAAAAGTGTGTTAAACTGAATGTAAGGTTACGTAATTAAAAATGGAAATTGTATAATTGTCATATATGAAAACAAAGGAGGCAAAATGTAATGAATAAAGTTATAAAAAAAGTAGATTTAACAGATGCAAAGTCAAGTAATCTTGTTGCACTTATTTATAGCAATGAAGTTATATTGGTGGAAGAAGCATTTTGTCCAAAGGAAATAAAATTAAAGTTTAATGAAATTGCAATTTTATCGGCTATTAAAACAGCGCATATAATGAAAGTATCCATTAGAAAAGAGCTTGACGCGTTTTTTCATGACACGGGTGTTTTATTGGTGAAGCATAGTGCTGAGTATGGAAACAGTCAATCTATCACTATGCATTTTGAACAATTTAAAAAGTTACAACATGAGATTGAGTATTTAAGTAAAAGTATGTAATAAGGCAAGAGGAAGATTCTTGCATAGAGGTGAACAGTTCTATGTTGAAAAAATGGTTTGAAAATTTTTTAGACGAATCTCACTGTAAACATAAATATAGTTTTATTAAGATGCAGGATAATGAAGATTTCAAAAGTGGTAAGCTAGGTGTAGCTTATGTGTATAGGTGTGAGAAGTGCGGGAAAGAGAAATTGAAATTTAAAAGCAATAACGAAATAAATAATGAATTTTTTGATATATAGGAAAGAGTAACTGTTATGGGTTACTCTTTTTTGTATTTTTAACACATTATAGAATGCACAAAATTACATATAGATAATAAATATGAGTTAAAGGAGGCTATTTATGTATTTCGAAAGCACCAGAAAACTTCTAAATAGGTGATAAGAATGAATCCAAGTGGTTTAAAAGTGACAGGAGCATGGTTTCAAGTAGGAGGAAATCTTACAGCGGCAATTGGGACGACAAGAGGATTTATGGGGGAGGAGAAAGCTGAATCGAAAATTGTAATTGTAGGAAGCTCATTACAAGCCCTCGGGTATATATTGCAAATTATAGCGAGTAATGAAACCGAAGATGAAGGTGAAAGAGAAAATCAAAGTATGTGTTTGGAGAATAAAAGTGAAATGCTTGATAAAATGGGCATTGAGTTATTAGCGTTAGGGAATATATCAAATGTAATAGGAACATATTTTAATATAAAGGAACAATTGAAAGAGAATGATTATCTCATTATTATAGGGAATGGCTTACAATCGATTGGAGCTTTTTTTGGAGTAGAAGCGGCTTTGCTCCAGATGAAAACGGTACAGAAAATTATAATACTAGGCAATTCTCTGCAAAGTTTAGGGGCTGGACTTCAAGCGTATCAAGGCATTATTAATGTGATGAAGAATAGAATCGAAAATGAAGACAGTATAGTTGATCAGAAAGATGAGAGAATAATAGCACTCATTGGTGTTTGGATACAAGCGATAGGAACTGTTATTTCTGCAATTGGATTAACTATAATAGAGAAAGAAGAACAATTAGAAAAAATAATCATATGAAATTGTTCATGGAAAGATTGTATGTAAAATTTCAATTTTACATAAGTAGAAAAGTTGAAGTGGTAGGTTTTTTGACATTGAAAGAGAATATATAACAGTAGAACAGTTATTAGTGGTTAATAAAAACATTAGAAATGCAAAAGTCATTGGTTTGTATAGCGTATGGAGAGAGAAAAATACAAAACAAGGAGTTTTCAAGAGATGATGTATTTGTTGGCAATTCTTCTTCCACCTGTAGCCGTATTATTTTGTGGAAAACCATTTCAAGCAATAATTAATTTCATATTAACATTAATATTTTGGGTTCCAGGTGTTATTCATGCGATATTAGTTGTACATGATAAAAAAGCAGATCGGCGTTTAAAAAAACAAATTCAAGCATATGATGAAATAAATAAAAAGAACAGAAGATAGCTGAGTTGTGAAACGATTTTAAAAAGAAAGGGGGACCACCTCCTTTCTTTTTTTATTCTGGTTAAGTTTATATTTTGGTGTAGCGGTAAGAATTTTTAATATAAGTATTGTGATAACTCGTTTTAGAGTGTGCGTTTAGTAAACCGGTGTAAATGTTTTCAGGAACGTTAAAGAAATCGTACAGTCCATTCTTTAATTGAATGCGTAAAATCATAGAAAAAGGATTATATCCAACAGCAACTATAGTTTTGGAAATCACGGGAGATAACTCCATCATTACGCAACTCCTCACTTTTCATTTTTAATAATTTCTTATAGATGTTGAGGTTGTGATGTTGAAATCTTTATAATTAAAGAGGTATTATACTTATATGCAATATATTAAATGTTCGTTATACGTAATTATAAGGAAGTTCACACGAAGTACATATCGTTGTGCTATTTTTATTTCACCTTTGATTTATAAATAAGAAAATATTGACCATTTGAAAAAAAGGTATATTATTTATACGAGGTATTAAAAATTCACTTTTTACATTCTATGCTTAAAGGGGCAGCATTATTAGAAAAATAGAAGTGAAAATACTTTGTGTAACAAGCATTCTAAAATTTATAATCTGTGAATTAGGAAAATATTGAATGCTCCAGGTCAATATACTTTCTTAATTAAATTTATTTTAGAAAGTGACCTCAATATTTTTAAGTAAATCAACGGGAGAATTGAAAGGCAGGAGAAAGTAACATGTCAGAAAATTATCGTTCTCGAGAGGAGCGACGACAAGTTAAAAAGAAAAAACAGCCAGCTTCTAAAACACAAAAACCAAAAGGTAAAACATCATTTTTTCGCAAGTTTTTAATTACTTGTTTATTACTTGGTATTGTTGGTTTAGTGGGGGGAGTTGCTACCTTCTTTGTAATGATTAAGGATGCACCAAAACTTGAGAAAGCAAAACTTGTTAATCCGTTATCCTCAAAAATTTATGATAAAAATGGCGATTTGGTATATGAATACGGGAAAGAAAAGCGGACGAATGTTACGTATGATCAAATTCCTAAATTAGTAGAAAATGCATTTTTAGCAACAGAGGATGCACGTTTTTACGAGCATAGCGGAGTAGACTTTAAAGGTACTGCCCGTGCTGTTTTGGTGAGTCTTAAAGGAGATTACGGTTCACAAGGTGGAAGTACAATAACGCAACAGGTTATTAAAAACTACTTCTTATCGATGGAAAAAACATCAAAACGTAAAGTTCAGGAAATTTATTTAGCGTATAAACTAGAACAACAATATTCAAAACATGAAATTTTAGAAATGTATTTAAATAAAATTAACTTAGGAAACCGTTCGTATGGTATCGCAACAGCAGCACAAAACTACTATGGTAAAGAATTGAAAGATTTAACATTACCAGAAGTTGCGATGCTTGCAGGTTTACCAAAAGCACCGAATAACTATGATCCGACGAAAACAGAAAATATTGAAAGAGCAACAGAAAGAAGAAATGTTGTACTAAAATTAATGAATCGACATGGTTATATTACGAAGGCAGAAATGGAAGAAGCTTCGAAAGTTAAAGTAACAGATGGACTTAAGACTGCAACTGTACAAGCAATGCCATATCCTGCATTTATGGATGCGGTTGTGAAAGAAGTTGAAAAAGAATTGCCAGATGCTAATATTGGTTCTGACGGTTTAGAAATTTATACAACATTAGACACGAAAGCACAGGATTTTGCTGATAAGATTTTAAATGAAAATATTATTAATTATCCAAATGATAAGTTCCAAGGTGCTTTCACATTTATGGATACGAAAACCGGAGAGGTTCGTGCTATAGGTAGTGGGCGCGGTGAAAATAAAGCCGTATTTAAAGGGCATAATATGGCCATTGAATTAGATCGTGCAGCTGGTTCGACGATGAAGCCAATCTTTGATTACGGTCCTGCAATTGAATACTTAAAATGGGCTACGTATCATCAAATTGATGATTCTCCATTTAAATATTCAACTGGACAAGAACTTCGAAATGCAGACAGAAGTCATTTAGGTCCAATTACTATGCGTGAGGCGTTAAAAATGTCACGTAACGTTCCAGCAGTTAAAACTGCAAAAGAAGTAGGACTTAATAAATCAAAGGAATTCTCTGAGAAATTAGGTATTACATTTAAAAAAGCGCCAACAGAATCTACAGCTATTGGTACAAACGAAGTATCACCAACTGAAATAGCGGGTGCTTATGCGACATTTGGTAATGGTGGAAAGTATGCAAAACCGCATTTTGTTAAGAAAGTAGTTTATCCAGACGGTAAGTCACAAAGTTTCGGGCAAAAACCAAAACAAGTTATAGCTGACTCTACAGCATATATGATTACTGATATGCTTCGTTCAGTAGTGACATCAGGTACTGGTACAGCAGCAAATATAAGTTCTTTAGATGTAGCTGGAAAAACAGGTACAACAAACTATGATTCAAAACAATTAGCAAAATTTAATATTCCGGAAAGTGCAACTCGTGATAGTTGGTTTGCAGGTTATACGCCGCAATATACGATGGCAGTATGGACTGGGTATATGAAAGATGGTAAAGACGAGTATATTAGTAGTAAAAATACGAAAATTGCACAGTTGATCTTTAAAGCAATGATGAGCGAGATGGCTACAGATAAATCAAGATTTAAAATGCCAAGTAGTGTAATTCAAGAAGGTAGTGAGCTGCGTATAAAAGGTGAAAAACGTGATTCTTCTCCAAATACGAGCGTACCGGATACAACGGAAAAACCAAAACAAGATCAACAGCAAAAAACTGAAGAAGAGAAAAAGCAAGAAGAATTAAAGAAACAGGAAGAACTGAAAAAACAAGAAGAACAAAAGCAACAAGAGGAACTTAAGAAGCAAGAAGAACAAAAGAAACTAGAAGAGCAAAAGAAACAAGAAGAAGAAAAGAAACAAAATGAACAAAATAATGGAGGAGGCCAAGGGAATACGACACCTCCAGCAAATAATGGAGGAGGCCAAGGGAATACGACACCTCCAGCAAATAACGGAGGAGGCCAAGGGAATACGACACCTCCAGCAAATAACGGAGGAGGCCAAGGGAATACGACACCTCCAGCAAATAACGGTGGAGGTCAAGGGAATACGACACCTCCAGCAAATAATGGAGGAGGCCAAGGAAATACAACTCCACCAGCGACCACACAACCAGAAACTGGCGGTAATGCAGGAGAGGCCCCTGCTAATAATGGACAATAAGAAAATTTTATAAAAAATATTAAAAAGCACTTAAGATTTGTAAAATTACAATCTTAAGTGCTTTTTTCTTTTAAATGCAGTAGCTATGAGACAATGTATTTTAAATATTAAAAGTACCATAGAAGTTTTGAAAATAAATTGAAGGAAAATGATAAAAAATTTGAGATTGAGGTAACGGAGGATAAGCGTGGCTTTGAAAGGGGGGACTACTTGGATGTGCGCCATGATGCCAAAATGAGGGAGTAATTTGACCGGGAATTTGATAGTGTTGCCAAGTTGCGGGAAGTTCAATACCGACATCGGAACTAGCTGTATGAACAGCGGGAACGTGTATTTCGGGGGTCGAAGGAACTACGGCAGTTACTCTTGATGATACCCACATAAAAATATTCACTCCTAAGTTGCGATAATAAAGTAGTATATTCTTTTCACACATATAAAGGTACAAATAAATGGGACTTTAGGCTAAAACATACGTATAAAGTTGTAAGACTAATTTAAATTGATTTTGGACCATTTATTATAAAAAGATACGTCTATTTACGGAGGGAAAAGGAACGAAGAAACTGTAAAATGGAGGTGTTAATTGCAATAACTTACGTGTTTATGGAGGAATATGAATGGAACGATTATGGACGAAATCATTTATTCAAATGACTTTCGCAATGTTATTTTTATTTACAGGATTTTATTTACTTGTTCCAACGCTCCCACTCTTTATTAAAGAGATAGGTGGCAATGAATCACAAGTCGGACTTATGATGGGAATGTTTACAATAGCGGCAGTTGTAATACGACCGATTATTGGAGGGATGTTAGATCAATATGGTAGAAGATCCTTTATTATTTTCGGACTCATCTTTTTTGGGTTAACGATGTACTCTTATCATTTAGCGACGACTATTGTCCTTTTAGCTGTTTTACGTGTTATTCACGGAGTAACATGGGCTGTTTCTACAACAGCTGTTGGAACAGCGATAACTGATATTATTCCAGATTCACGCCGTGGTGAAGGTATGGGGTGGTATGGGATGGCTATGACGATTGCAATGGCAATCGGCCCAATGATTGGATTATCGGTTGTACAAAATTATTCATTTCACGGCCTTTTCTTATTAGCAACTCTTTTATCCTTTATGGCAGTCTTATTATCGTTAATGACGAAAATGCCATTCACACCACAAAAAGAAAAAGGGAAAATACAACTGTTTGAAAAATCCGTTCTATCCATTACGATAGTTGTATTCTTTTTATCATTTGCATATGGAGGCATTACGACGTTTTTACCGCTATTTGCATCGTCAATTGATGTGAATCCTGGGACATTCTTTCTTGTATATGCAATTGCTTTAACAATCGTAAGACCAATTTCAGGAAAACTATTAGATAAGTATGGAGAAGTATTTATCATACTTCCGGCACTATGCATTACTGTTATTGCAATAGTTGTGCTAACGATTTCAAATAATTTAATAGGTGTAGTTATCGCAGCTACATTATATGGTGTTGGATTCGGTTCAGCACAGCCAGCATTGCAAGCCGCGATGCTTACAATTGTTGATCCGAGTAAAAGAGGAGTTGCTAACGCTTCGTTCTTTACTGCATTTGATTTAGGGATTGGACTTGGTGCAATTTTACTTGGAGTTGTTTCACAAATGTTTGGTTACCGTATTTTATTTGCTGGTAGTGCAATTTCAGGATTAATTGCTTTCATTATTTTTGTGTTTTTTGTAAAACAGCAATTAGGTAAAAAAGAATTTGCGTAAACTGGAGGAACAAAGATGGAAATTTCAATTGATCATAAAGCTCTACAATGGTTTAAAGAAGAATTACGTATAAAGCATGGTGAATCTATACGGTTTAATGTAAGGTACGGAGGAGATAGCTCCATCCAGCCAGGCTATTCTTTAGGGATTGTTACAGAGAAAGCAGCTGGGGAAATTGTGTCAGTTGAGAAAGAAGGTATTTTATTTTTTGTGGATGTTGATGATCTTTGGTACTTTCAAAACTATGATTTAGTTGTAGGTTATCATGAGGAAATGGAAGAAATTCAATTTAATTACGTAAAATAATAACTTTATTAAAAATAAATAAATTTTATATGGAAATTATATTTAGAGAATAGTGAAATAAATATAATGCAAAAAACGGGTTGTATATGAATACAGCTCGTTTTTTTATTTAGTAAAAGGAATTGTAAAGTAGGTATATATTTAACTGGGTTATATGAATTAACTTTATATTTTGTTTTAAAGATAAATAAAGAGAAGTCTGTCCTTTCTTTATAAACTATGAAAATTATTGTTGAAAAACTGTATTGTTACATCGGTAAAAGTATAGGAAACTTATTATTATAAAATAAATTGAAATCTTCTAAAAACTCTGATACATTGAAATAGAAATGTAGTTTCACAATATTGTAAAGGCTTACAGTTATGTGCACGAAGATCTATTAGGATTGGAGGAAATAATGATGAAAGCTGAAGAAAAATTTTCCCCGGGATTAGATGGTATAGTGGCAGCGGAGACGAAGATCTCGTTTCTTGACACAGTGAAAGGTGAAATTGTAATTCAAGGGTATGATTTAATCGAACTCTCAAAAACAAAAGAGTATTTAGACATTGTGCACCTTTTATTGGAAGAACATCTACCGAATGAGGATGAAAAAGCAACACTTGAAAAGAAATTAAAAGAAGAATACGCGGTACCAGAAGGTGTATTCAACGTACTGAAGGCATTACCGAAAGAAACGCACCCTATGGATGGATTGCGTACAGGTGTGTCCGCATTAGCTGGTTACGATAATGATATTGAAAACCGCTCGTTAGAAGTAAACAAAAGCCGCGGATACAAATTATTGAGTAAAGTACCAAACATTGTAGCGAATAGCTATCATATTTTAAATAATGAAGAGCCAATCGAACCACTTAAGGAATTATCATATAGTGCGAATTTCTTCTATATGTTAACAGGTAAAAAACCAACTGAACTTGAGGAGAAGATCTTTGATCGTTCCCTTGTTTTATATAGTGAACATGAAATGCCAAACTCTACATTTACAGCGCGCGTTATTGCATCTACACAATCCGACTTATATGGTGCTTTAACAGGTGCGGTTGCATCTTTAAAAGGTAGCTTACATGGCGGTGCGAACGAAGCGGTTATGTACATGCTTTTAGAAGCTGGTAATGTTGAAAAGTTTGAAGAGTTATTACAGAAGAAACTATATAACAAAGAAAAAATTATGGGCTTTGGACACCGTGTATATATGAAGAAGATGGATCCAAGAGCTTTAATGATGAAGGAAGCTTTAAAGCAGTTATGTGATGTGAAAGGTGATTATACACTATATGAAATGTGTGAAGCTGGAGAAAAGATTATGGAGAAGGAAAAAGGAATTTATCCAAACCTTGATTATTACGCAGCTCCAGTATATTGGATGCTTGGTATTCCAATTCAACTGTACACACCAATCTTCTTTAGCTCTAGAACAGTAGGACTATGTGCGCACGTTATTGAGCAACATGCGAACAATCGTTTGTTCCGTCCACGTGTAAATTATATTGGCGAGCGACATGTGCTTAGTAAATAAGAACAACTGGGGAGTTGTTAGCACCGCCCGCCAGATGGGTGTTTGACCGACACCCATCATTAATAATAACGAATTTTCGACAGAAAGGGAAGGATAGCATGATTAAAACAAATGAAATTAAACAAAAAGATGCATTATTAGAAGAGATTACGGATTATGTATTAAATAAAGAGGTAACAAGTGCAGAAGCATTCAGTACTGCTCGTTACGTATTACTTGATACACTTGGATGCGGAATTTTAGCATTACAATATCCAGAATGTACGAAATTATTAGGACCAGTTGTACCAGGAACAATCGTGCCAAATGGTACACGTGTACCAGGTACGTCATATGTACTTGATCCAGTGAAAGGTGCATTTAATATCGGCTGTATGATCCGTTGGTTAGACTATAACGATACTTGGCTTGCAGCAGAATGGGGACATCCATCTGATAACTTAGGCGGAATTTTAGCTGTGGCAGATTATATTAGCCGTGTTCGTATTTCAGAAGGAAAAGAACCGTTAAAAGTACGTGAAGTATTAGAAATGATGATTAAAGCACATGAAATTCAAGGTGTACTTGCTTTAGAAAACAGCTTAAACAGAGTTGGTCTTGACCACGTATTATACGTAAAAGTAGCAACAACTGCTGTAGTTGCGAAAATGCTTGGCGGAACACGTGAAGAAATCTTTAATGCATTATCACATGCATGGATTGATAATTCTAGTCTTCGTACATATCGTCATGCTCCAAATACGGGATCACGTAAATCATGGGCAGCAGGTGATGCAACGAGCCGCGGTGTTCATCTTGCAATGACTGCTCTAAAAGGTGAAATGGGTTACCCTACGGCATTATCTGCACCGGGCTGGGGATTCCAAGATGTATTATTCAATAAACAAGAATTAAAATTAGCAAGACCATTAGATTCTTATGTAATGGAAAATGTATTATTTAAAGTTTCATATCCAGCAGAATTCCATGCACAAACAGCTGCAGAATGTGCTGTGAAATTACATCCAGAAATTAAAGGAAAATTAGATGAAATTGACCGTATTACAATTACAACGCATGAATCAGCAATTCGTATTATTGATAAAGAAGGTCCATTAAATAACCCAGCGGATCGTGATCATTGCTTACAATACATTACGGCAATTGGTTTATTAAAAGGGGATATCGTTGCGGATGATTATGAGGATGCAGTAGCAAATGATCCACGTGTAGATGAATTACGTAATAAGATGGTTGTTGTTGAAAATAAACAGTACAGTTTAGATTACCTTGACCCGAACAAGCGCTCAATCGCCAACGCTGTTCAAGTTCATTTCAAAGATGGAACTGTAACAGAAAATGTGGAATGTGAATATCCACTTGGTCACCGTTTCCGTAGAGACGAAGCAATTCCAAAAGTTGTTCAAAAATTCACTGCAAATATGGCAGGTCATTATTCTAGTAAGCAACAAGAACAAATTCATGAAGCTTGTTTAAATGAAGAGAAACTAGAAAATATGAATGTAAATGAATTTGTAGATCTATTCTTAATTTAATAATAGGGGGAATTTAGAATGGCTTGGGTTGTGAATAAACAGTCAACACAAGAAGAGCTTGCGAATCGCTTCCGAGCTTTAGTAGAAGCAAATGAAATTTTGCAAATTCCAGGTGCTCATGACGCAATGGCAGCTCTTGTTGCGAAAAATATAGGTTTTTCAGCTCTTTATTTATCAGGAGCTGCTTATACTGCAAGTAAAGGACTACCTGATTTAGGAATCGTGACGTCTACTGAAGTAGCAGAGAGAGCAAGAGATCTAGTAAGAGCTACAGACTTACCAGTTCTTGTTGATATTGATACTGGATTCGGTGGCGTCCTAAATGTAGCGAGAACAGCAGTAGAAATGGTGGAAGCGAAAGTAGCAGCTGTTCAAATTGAAGATCAACAATTACCAAAAAAATGTGGACATTTAAATGGTAAAAAACTCGTTACGACAGAAGAATTAGTTCAAAAGATTAAAGCGATTAAAGAAGTTGCACCGAGCTTATATATTGTAGCGCGCACAGATGCTCGCGGCGTAGAAGGCTTGGATGAAGCGATTGAAAGAGCAAACGCCTATGTAAAAGCAGGTGCAGATGCAATATTCCCAGAAGCGCTTCAATCAGAAGAAGAGTTCCGTCTATTTAATAGTAAAGTAAATGCACCTTTACTTGCCAATATGACTGAGTTCGGGAAAACGCCGTATTATAGTGCAGAGGAATTTGCGAATATGGGCTTCCAAATGGTTATTTATCCTGTAACTTCACTTCGTGTAGCAGCGAAAGCGTATGAGAATGTGTTTACTTTAATTAAGGAAACTGGTTCTCAAAAAGATGCACTTTCTAATATGCAAACGAGAAGTGAGTTATATGAAACAATTTCATATCATGACTTTGAAGAACTAGATACTGGAATTGCAAAAACAGTATTATCAGAGGATCAATAGATAAAGTGAAACTTTAATCAGTGGGGGTTTTCTTCATCCCCCACTGATTATTAGTTGAACCAATCGGACTTTTATGGGCAGTTGATCCCCCGCCTAACTTCTTTGCTTTCGCTGAATTTTGAGGCGGGGGTCTTACTGCCCATTAAAGCGGGATAAAACAACTAAGGCGATGAGAATACATCTTTAGCAAGACGAACTGCTTGATGTGAAAATTCATCGCCTTCTGTTTTCAAAAATAAGATATTCCACTCATCGTAGACGAGCATATGTAGTAGTAAGTAAGGCCGAAATGATAGGGGGATTCAGATGGAGAAAACGAAGTTACCGTGGGATGAATTTTTTTCACTTAATAAAGATGTGAATCATGCTTTCTTTACGCCAGAAGATTTTTCAGGAGATGAAGATTTAATCGCAAAAACGACAGAACAATTCGTTAAACAAGAAATTGTTCCACAAATGGAGAATATTGAACAACATAACTATAAAGTTTCTCGTCAATTGTTTGAGAAAGCTGGAGAACTTGGATTATTAAGTATCGAGGTTCCAGAAGAATATGGCGGATTCGAATTAGGAAAGGCAGTTTCAGGGCTTGTAGCAGAAAAAATGGGATACGCTGGTGCATTTAGCGTTTCATTTAATATACACGCAGGTGTAGGTACATTGCCTTACATATATTACGGAACGAAAGAACAAAAAGAAAAATATTTGCCGAAAATTGCGTCTGGAGAATGGATTGGCGCTTATGCTTTAACTGAACCAAATGCTGGTTCTGATGCTTTAAGTGCAAAAACGAGTGCAGTATTAAATGAAGATGGTACTGCTTGGAAGCTAAATGGTGAAAAGCAATGGATTACAAATGCTCATATGGCAGATGTATACGTTGTTTTTGCGAAGACAAATAAAGGAATGACAGCGTTTATTGTCGAAAGAACATGTGAAGGGGTATCTATTGGGCTAGAAGAAAAGAAAATGGGGATTAAAGGTTCTTCAACGGCTACCCTTATTTTAGAAGATGTTGTCATACCTGCTGAAAATGTTTTAGGGGAAGTTGGGAAAGGGCATCACGTAGCTCTTAATATTCTTAACTTTGCTAGATTAAAACTTGCCTTTGGAAATATTGGAACAGCAAAGCAAGCAATTGGATTGTCCGTTCAATACGGAAAAGAACGTAAACAGTTTCAAACGGAATTAGTAGACTTTACGATGATTCAAGAGAAAATTGCAAATATGATCATTGCTACATACGGAGCAGAAAGTGCAGCGTATCGTACAGCAGGTGTAATTGATGAAGCAATTCATGAGAGCGATGAAGATCTTATGAAGAAAATGTCTCAATTTGCAATTGAATGTGCACTGAATAAAGTAAATGCTTCTGAAACACTTGGTCATATCGTAGATGAAGCTGTACAAATTCATGGTGGTTACGGTTATATGCAAGAGTATGAAGTAGAACGATTATACCGTGATGCTAGAATTAGTCGTATTTTTGAAGGGACGAACGAAATTAATAGATTAACAGTTGCCAAAATGTTAATGAAGCAAATGGAACAAATTGAAGATACTGAAATAGAGATTGATGTAGAAAATGTCGAAAGAAACCATCGTTACATTTTATTAGCGAAAAAATTGTTGAAACAATCTTTGAAAACGCTCTCTAAAACTCCAGGTTTAAAAATTGATCAAGAGCAAGAATATTCACGTGTATTATCAAATATGTTAACGGACGTGTACGTCATGGAATCAGCATTTTTACGTACGAGTAAAGCAATTAGTAAAAATGGTGCAGAAAAAGAGCGTACGAAACAAATGATAACTGACGTTATTTGTGAAGAAGGCTATCGCAAAGTAGAAGAATCAGCGATTTCTATACTTTCCGCGGCTATTACAGAAGAACAAGATAGACACGTGATTTTAACTGAAATTCGTCAATTATTAGTGCCTTTATACACGAACGTATTTACAAAAAAGAGAGAAATTGCGAAAGCTATTATAAATCGCGGAAAGTATATTGTGTAAATAGGAGGAAAGCGATATGAAAAAGATTGGTTTTATCGGTTTAGGTAACATGGGTCTTCCGATGTCTAAAAATTTAGTTAAATCAAGTTACACAGTATATGGTGTGGATTTAAATAAAAATGCTGAAGCTTCTTTTGAAAAAGAAGGCGGAATTATCGGCTTATCAATTTCAAAACTAGCAGAAACATGCGATGTAATTTTTACAAGTTTACCTTCACCTCGCGCTGTTGAAGCAGTATATTTTGGCGAAGAAGGATTATTTGAAAATAGTCACTCGAATGTAGTTTTAATTGATACAAGTACTGTATCTCCACAGTTAAACAAACAGTTAGAGGAAGCTGCAAAGGAAAAGAAAGTAGACTTTTTAGCAGCACCTGTTAGTGGTGGGGTAATTGGAGCTGAAAACCGTACATTAACATTTATGGTTGGTGGATCAAAAAAGGTATATGAAAAGACGGAATCTATCATGGGTGTATTAGGTGCGAACATTTTCCATGTTAGTGAGCAAATTGATAGTGGGACAACAGTTAAATTAATTAATAACCTATTAATTGGTTTTTATACAGCTGGTGTGAGTGAAGCTTTAACATTAGCGAAAAAGAACAATATGGATTTAGATAAAATGTTTGATATTTTAAATGTAAGCTATGGTCAAAGTAGAATTTATGAGCGCAATTATAAAAGTTTTATTGCATCAGAAAACTACGAGCCAGGTTTTACTGTAAATTTATTAAAGAAAGATTTAGGGTTTGCAGTAGATTTAGCGAAAGAAAGTGAGCTTCACTTACCAGTAAGCGAAATGCTATTAAACGTATATGAAGAAGCGAGTGAAGCTGGGTATGGTGAAAACGATATGGCTGCTTTATATAAGAAAGTTAGTGAACAATTAATTTCTAATCAAAAATAATAGACTTATAAACATCATAAAAAAGGAGAGAATATAATGATTACAACTGAAATTAAACGAGTAAAAAATCATATTAATGGTGAGTGGGTAGAATCTACTGGTACAGAAGTAGAAGCAGTTCCAAATCCGGCGACTGGAAAAATTATCGCTTACGTTCCGCTATCTCCGAAAGAAGATGTTGAAAAAGCTGTTGAAGCGGCAAAAGCAGCATACGAAACATGGTCTAAAGTACCAGTTCCGAATCGTTCAAGACAATTGTATAAATATTTACAGCTTTTACAAGAAAACAAAGAAGAACTTGCAAAAATCATTACGCTAGAAAATGGTAAAACATTAACGGATGCAACTGGTGAAGTACAACGTGGTATTGAAGCAGTAGAACTAGCAACATCTACTCCAAATTTAATGATGGGACAAGCACTTCCGAATATTGCAAGCGGCATTGATGGATCAATTTGGCGCTACCCAATTGGAGTTGTTGCTGGAATTACGCCGTTTAACTTCCCGATGATGATTCCATTATGGATGTTCCCGCTTGCAATTGCTTGTGGTAATACATTCGTATTAAAAACATCTGAAAGAACGCCGCTTTTGGCTGAAAGACTTGTAGAGTTATTCTATGAAGCTGGTTTTCCAAAAGGCGTACTAAATTTAGTACAAGGCGGAAAAGATGTTGTAAATAGCATTTTAGAAAATAAAGATATTCAAGCTGTTTCGTTCGTTGGATCTGAGCCGGTAGCTCGTTACGTATACGAAACAGGTACGAAACATGGAAAACGTGTACAAGCGTTAGCTGGTGCGAAAAACCACGCGATTGTAATGCCAGATTGCAATCTTGAGAAAACAGTGCAAGGTGTAATTGGATCCGCATTTGCAAGTAGCGGAGAACGCTGCATGGCATGTTCAGTGGTAGCAGTAGTTGATGAAATTGCAGATGAGTTCATCGACGTACTAGTAGCAGAGACGAAGAAGTTAAAAGTAGGTGACGGTTTCCACGAAGATAATTATGTTGGACCATTAATTCGTGAGTCTCATAAAGAACGCGTATTGGGCTATATTAATAGCGGTGTAGCAGATGGAGCTACTTTATTAGTAGATGGCCGTAAAATTAAGGAAGAAGTTGGAGAAGGTTACTTTGTAGGTGCGACAATCTTTGATGGCGTAAATCAAGAAATGAAAATTTGGCAAGATGAAATTTTCGCTCCAGTATTAAGCATTGTCCGTGTTAAAGATTTAGAAGAAGGTATTAAACTAACAAATCAATCTAAATTTGCAAATGGTGCGGTTATTTATACGTCAAGCGGTAAACATGCACAAACGTTCCGTGATAACATCGATGCGGGTATGATCGGTGTAAACGTAAACGTTCCAGCACCAATGGCATTCTTCGCATTTGCAGGAAATAAAGCGTCATTCTTTGGTGATTTAGGTACAAATGGTACAGATGGCGTTCAATTCTATACACGTAAAAAAGTTGTAACTGAGCGCTGGTTTTAATATAAAATAAACAGCAAAATGAGTTATTAAAGAGGTTGTCCCAAAAGTAGCTGAATAGCTACTTTTGGGCAACCTCTTTCTTTACAGAAAATATAAAAAAGAATCGTCCATCTTTGATATAATTAAGTCACCACAACCAA
>NZ_JAKUEN010000006.1:0-290575 GCF_022662915.1 Bacillus cereus group sp. BfR-BA-01453
GTCCAGTGGCACCGGTAGCACCTGTGTTACCTTGAGCACCTTGAGGTCCAGTGGCACCGGTAGCACCTGTGTTACCTTGAGCACCGTGAGGTCCAGTGGCACCAGTAGCCCCCGTGTTACCTTGAGCACCTTGAGGTCCAGTGGCACCAGTAGCCCCCGCCGGTCCTTGAGGTCCAGTAGGTCCAGGAGGCCCACCAGAAGGTCCAGTAGGTCCGGTAACTCCTATGCCGGTAGCGCCCGTGTTACCTTGAGGTCCAGTGGCACCAGTAGCACCTGTGTTACCTTGAGCACCTTGAGGTCCAGTGGCACCAGTAGCACCTGTGTTACCTTGAGCACCTTGAGGTCCAGTGGCACCGGTAGCACCTGTGTTACCTTGAGCACCTTGAGGTCCAGTAGCACCGGTAGCCCCTGCTGGCCCAGTAGGTCCAGTAGGCCCTTGAATGAATGAGGCAGAATTAACTAGAGCGGTTTGTAATGCTGCGATTAATTTAAGAAGCTCTTGAAGTGTGCAAGGGTCAATTCGGAATAGTTTTGTAATGGATAGTAAATAATTAATTAGATTTTGAAGCTCGATAAATACAGCGCTTGCTACGAAAGTTGGATTTTTTAATATAGTTATTAAGTTTTTAATAATAGCTAACCCTTGTGCTTTCAGGGAGGAAGTAGCATCTAGTGAACAAATAAATTTACTTAGTAGGTTCAATGTATCAATTAGATCTTCAATATTTTGGGGAGATGGATTTGCGAAAAGTTTTGGGATTATTTTTGTTAAATCGATAATGATTGCGCGGAATGTTCTAAGTTGTGCCTTAGTAACTGGGATTGATGGAGTATTTGGAATTCGTCCAGCGCTACTTGGAAAGCATGGTTTGGAGAATTTGTTCTGACTGTCGTTATAATGAGACATTAAATCTCTCCTTTCTCATGAGGATATGAACGAAACTCATCATAGTAGATGCAAAAATTAGTTAAATGGTCATAGTAAAATCGTTTGTTTGAAGAAAAAATAGAAAAAACGCCTTATGATAAGGCGTTTTTTCTATTTTCTGCATATTGATAATATCGTTTTAGTGAAATCTTTGATTTGAACCCAGCTAGCTTTATAATTTCTGACTCTGGAGTTTCTTTTTTTATTAAGTTTAAAATATAGGTGTTACGAAAGTGTTGTCCTGAGATTCCTTTGCGTAAATTAGCTCTGGATACTTCAAGGCGAATCATTTTTTGGATAGCGATTTCTGTTAATCCCTTCGGTGCATCATTTTCGTATACCCATCTGTATGTTCCACGATTAAAATCGAATGCGACAAATAATGGGTCATTACTATGATATTTTGGACGAACGGGTTCAGGGATGCTTTTGTAATAAGTATATAGTTGTTTTTTGTCTTCGTTAGTTAAAGTAATTGTTCTTTCTACTCCTGCGGTTGCAGGTATAGATAACGTGTTAGTTTCAAAGTGGACGTGATGCATAGTTAATGCTGTAAGTTCCTGTAAGGATAATCCATAGTCAATTAATAAATTTAAAATAGCGATATTACGATCCATCAATAAAGGGCGTACAGGACGTTGTTTTTCTGAAAGTCCTTCTAATGAAGTGACTATATGTTTTAATCTTTTTTCTTCATCAGATGAAATGAAATCTTCATTGCGGAGTGTGCGGTCTGGTTGAATAGAAATTTCCATGTTCTTTAATGGGTTGGGAATATTTAGAAAGTGATGCATTCGATTTAATACAATGAATACACGGTGCATCGTTTTCTCTGAGTAATGTCGATTCTTTTTTAAGTCGGAAAAGTAATCTTCGTAGTCTTTTGTACAAAGTGTAGCCCATATATTACTGGAAGGGAGCTTTTTGTTTTTTTCTAACCAATGTCCGAAATCTTCAATGTCATAAACATAACGTTTAATGGTTGAAGGTTTTCGGCCTTTATTCAATAAAAAAATAGAAAAGGCTTGTATTGTATCATGGAATTCCGTTGTCTCCATAGTCCCACCACCTTCATTATTTCTTTTATTATAGCAAACTTTTCTGAAAATAGTCATTTGCAAAGGAGACAAGAATAATAATATTTGGTGAGTGGATAAAATGAGGTGATTGTATGGAACAATCGATGCGAAAGAAAAATAATAATCAAATTAACATTGTGTTAAATCATCGAAAGAAAATTTCTTTACCGGCTGCAGAAAATAAAACAGTAATTTCAAATGAAACTACTACGAAACATGAGATGCTGCAAAGAATTGAAGAAGAGATGGGAAAACTCGTTGGGATGGATGATATAAAAAAGATAATAAAAGAAATATATGCTTGGATTTATGTGAATAAAAAAAGACAAGAAATAGGATTGAAGTCTGAGAAACAAGTACTTCATATGTTATTTAAAGGGAATCCAGGTACAGGGAAGACAACTGTTGCTAGAATGATAGGGAAATTATTATTTGAGATGAATATTCTATCAAAAGGGCACTTAGTTGAAGCGGAACGTGCGGATCTTGTAGGAGAGTACATCGGTCATACAGCTCAAAAAACAAGAGATTTAATAAAAAAAGCAATGGGAGGAATTTTGTTTATTGATGAGGCGTATTCATTAGCACGAGGGGGAGAAAAAGATTTTGGAAAAGAAGCAATTGATACGCTCGTAAAACATATGGAAGATAAACAACACGGTTTTGTATTGATTTTAGCTGGATATTCAAGAGAGATGAATCACTTTCTTTCATTGAATCCAGGACTGCAATCTCGTTTTCCATTTATAATTGAGTTTGCGGACTACTCAGTAAATCAGTTGTTAGAAATAGGGAAGAGGATGTATGAAGAACGTGAATATCAGTTATCGAAAGAGGCTGAATGGAAATTTAGAGATCATTTACATGCTGTAAAGTACTCATCGCAAATTACATCCTTTAGTAATGGACGATATGTCCGGAATATTGTTGAAAAATCGATTCGTACACAAGCTATGCGGTTGTTACAAGAGGATGCATATGATAAATATGATTTGATTGGAATATCAAGCAGTGATTTGATGCTTGAAGAGGAGACGCACAGTACGTAAGCTGTGCGTCTGTTTTTCTGTATAAGTGCTTCTATTATTTTTTTGCTTTTTCTTGATAAGATTTATGGAATCGTTCCATTTTAGCACTTTTTTCGTGTGCGGAATTAGGGTCGTGTTCAATTTGACCTACTGAGCTTTTTTGAGCCCCTTTATTCACATGGTTTGTCATTTGTATTCACCTCGCTTTGAGGATTAGTATAAACATTCTGTAAAGAAAAACTCATTAGAAAAGAAAAACCCCTTTACGATTTGTAAAGAGGTTGGATTGCTATTTATGCATTGAACGTTCGTTTGTGTCGATGCGTCTATGCGGTAAATGCCATTTGTAATGAATAGAAACCATGCGGAAGCAAACAATTAAAATGAATAAGGTGTATAGAGCCCAATCGCTAACAATAATTTGAGCGCCGATTAAGAAACCTGCCAGAATCGTCCAAAAAGCATATACATCAGCTCGAAGAACGAGAGGTTTTCTACGGGCTAAAAGATCGCGGATAATACCGCCTCCAATGCCAGTTAAAACAGCTGCTACGATTGTAGCGCTAATTGGTAAATTTAATTTTTGAGCGTATAATGCCCCTTGTACGGCAAATGCTGATAAGCCGATAGCATCAGTGATGTTTTCCCACTTTTTCCAGTGTCTAATTAATTTATTTGGAAAAAGAAAAATAATCGTCATTGATAAAAGTGCGATTTGGAATAACATGTCTTGTTGCCAAAACGCGACAATCGGATAACCGATTAATAAATTACGAAGGGCACCTCCCCCAAATGCGGTTGCCATTCCTAAAATATACACCCCGAAAATATCATAATCCTCTTCCATTGCAACAATAGCCCCGCTTAATGCGAAAGCAATTGTGCCTATGATGCTAAAAATCTCCCATGCCATGAATTTTCTCCCCCGCTAACTAGATGAAATGTGCTTCCTCTGCTATTATATTAGAAGGTTTAAATTTCGAAAAGGATGAGTGAACATATTTGATGGAAGAAAAAGAGAAAGTCATATTAGTGGGCTGTCAATTGCCGCAAGATGATGATGAAAAATTTATGCATTCCATGAAAGAACTTGCATCATTAGCGAAAACTGCACGAGCAGAATTGTTAGTGTCTACAACGCAAAAACGACCGAAGTTTCATCCAGCGACTTATATAGGTAAAGGTAAATTAGAAGAGCTTACAATGTTAACTGAAGAATTAGAACCGGATGTTATCGTATTTAATAACGAATTAACACCGAGTCAAATTCGGAATTTATCCTCAGTATTAGATGCGAGGGTAATTGATCGAACGCAACTTATATTAGATATTTTTGCGCAACGTGCGAAGTCGAGAGAAGGGAAGCTTCAGGTAGAATTAGCTCAGTTGCAATATACAATGCCGCGTCTTATGGGGCAAGGATTGTCTTTATCACGTCTTGGTGGTGGTATTGGAACGAGAGGGCCAGGTGAAACGAAACTTGAGACGGATCGTCGTCATATTCGAGCGCGCGTTGATGAAATAAAGAAACAACTTGCAGTTGTTGTGGAACATCGAAAAAGATATCGTGAGAGAAGAAAAGATAATAAAGTATTTCAAGTTTCTTTAATAGGATATACAAATGCGGGGAAATCTACGTTGTTTAATAGATTAACGGAAGCTGATACATTTGAAGAGAACTTGTTGTTTGCAACGCTAGACCCGACAACAAGGAAGATGCCGTTACCTTCTGGTTATACAGTATTACTAACTGATACGGTTGGTTTTATACAAGATTTACCTACATCATTAATTGCTGCATTCCGCTCGACATTAGAAGAAGCTGGTGAAGCGGATATTATTTTACATGTTGTGGATTCTGCCGATCCGAATTATGTAGGGCATGAGAAAACAGTAAAACAATTATTGTCAGAACTCGAAATCAATCATATTCCTATTATTACGTTATATAATAAAAAAGATGAATTACATCAAAACTTTATTCCGTTTCCGAAAAATGACTTCTTAATGACTAGTGCTTTTGAAGAAAATGATCTATTACATATAAAAGAAGCGATAGAAACGAAAATGAAGGAAGAAATGAATTGTTATCAAGTGAAAATTCCTCCGAGTGAAGGTAAGTTATTAACTCTATTAAAGACAGAGACGCTATTAACGAAAATGGAGTTTTTGGAAGAGAAATTTGTATATGATTGCGCGGGGTATATTTTTGCTCATTCATCGCTTAATGTACAATTAAAGAGATTTTTAGTGGAAGAAGGAGAAAATAAAAATGTTTGATCGTTTGAAAAATGGAGAAAAAATTGCTCCAATCGTAAAAGAAGTAGAGAGTCAAATTACAGAAGTACATAAACGTGCGGATGAAGTAATTGAAAGTAATCAGTTTCGTGTGTTAGAAAGTTTTCGTAAACATAAAATTAGTGATTCACATTTTATTCCGACGACAGGTTACGGTTATGATGATATTGGTCGTGATACGTTAGAAAAAGTGTATGCAGATGTATTTGGAGCGGAAGCTGGTCTTGTTCGTCCGCAAATTATTTCAGGTACGCACGCTATTTCTACGGCGTTATTCGGTATTTTACGTCCAGGAGATGAGTTGTTGTACATTACTGGCAAGCCGTATGATACGTTAGAAGAAATCGTTGGTGTGCGCGGAAAAGGTGTAGGTTCATTTAAAGAATATAATATTGGTTATAATGCAGTTCCGCTCACCGAAGAGGGGCTTGTTGATTTTGGAGCTGTTGCGGCTGCTATTCATAGTAATACGAAGATGATTGGTATTCAGCGCTCAAAAGGTTATGCTACTCGTCCATCGTTTACTATTTCTCAAATTAAAGAGATGATAGCGTTTGTTAAAGAAATTAAACCTGATGTCGTTGTGTTTGTAGATAACTGTTATGGCGAGTTTATTGAAGAGCAAGAGCCATGTCATGTTGGTGCAGATTTAATGGCAGGTTCGCTTATTAAAAACCCGGGTGGGGGAATTGTTAAAACTGGTGGTTACATTGTCGGTAAAGAACAGTATGTTGAAGCGTGTGCATATCGTTTAACATCTCCAGGAATCGGTGCGGAAGCAGGGGCATCTTTATACAGTCTGCAAGAAATGTATCAAGGTTTCTTCTTAGCGCCGCATGTAGCAGGACAAGCGCTAAAAGGCGCGATTTTTACAGCTGCATTTTTAGAAAAGTTAGGAATGAATACATCACCAGCGTGGAATGCACCAAGAACGGATTTAATTCAATCTGTTCAATTTGATGACAAAGATCGCATGATTGCATTCTGCCAAGCAATTCAATATGCATCTCCGATTAACTCTCATTTCACTCCATATGCCAACTATATGCCGGGGTATGAAGATGATGTAATTATGGCTGCGGGAACGTTTATTCAAGGTGCAAGTATTGAATTGTCGGCTGATGGTCCAATTCGTCCGCCTTATGTTGCTTACGTACAAGGTGGGCTAACTTATTCGCATGTGAAGATTGCGATTTGTTCTGCAATTGATGCATTAATTGAAAAAGAATTATTAACAATTTCTTAAAGGGAAGCTGTCAATTTTGACAGCTTTTTTTCGTGTGAAAGTAATGATTTATTTCATTAGAAAAAAGAATGAAAAAATTTATAAAAAATCATGTAAGAAAAGCTAACATCTATTGACATCAAACATAACATGGTATAAAATGAGAAGCAGTTAAGGCGAAGGAGGAACTGAAGCAATGAAAGAAGATAGACGTTCTGCCCCGCTGTTTCCTATTGGTATTGTTATGGATTTAACACAATTGTCTGCACGTCAAATTCGCTACTATGAAGAGCATAATCTTGTTTCTCCAACCCGTACAAAGGGGAATCGTAGATTATTCTCATTTAACGATGTAGATAAGTTGTTAGAGATTAAAGATTTATTAGATCAAGGCTTGAATATGGCTGGTATTAAACAAGTGTTACTAATGAAAGAAAATCAAACAGAAGCAGTGAAAGTAAAAGAAGAAACGAAAGAAATTTCAAAAACTGAGCTTCGCAAAATACTTCGAGATGAACTACAACATACAGGTAGATTTAATCGAACTTCATTGCGACAAGGTGATATTTCAAGATTTTTTCACTAAAGAGAACTGATTCTGAAGGTGTTTAGAGGGACTAAGGAGGAATTTATAATGGCTAGGTACACAAAAGAAGATATTTTCCGTTTGGCGAAAGAAGAGAATGTAAAGTATATCCGTTTACAATTTACGGACCTTTTAGGGGTAATTAAAAACGTAGAAATTCCAGTGAGCCAATTAACAAAAGCTCTTGATAACAAAATGATGTTTGATGGATCTTCTATTGAAGGTTTCGTACGTATTGAAGAATCTGATATGTACTTATATCCAGACTTAGATACTTGGGTGATTTTCCCTTGGACAGCTGAAAAAGGTAAAGTAGCTCGATTAATCTGTGATATTTACAATGCAGATGGCACTCCATTTGAAGGGGATCCACGTAACAATTTAAAACGTGTATTAAAAGAAATGGAAGCTTTAGGATTCTCAGATTTCAATCTTGGACCAGAGCCGGAATTCTTCCTATTCAAAGTAGATGAAAAAGGAAATCCAACATTAGAATTAAACGATAACGGTGGATACTTCGACCTTGCGCCGATGGATCTAGGGGAAAACTGTCGTCGTGATATCGTTCTTGAACTTGAAGAAATGGGCTTTGAAATTGAAGCGTCTCACCATGAAGTTGCTCCAGGGCAGCACGAAATTGACTTCAAATATGCAAATGCAATTCGTTCATGTGATGACATTCAAACATTTAAACTTGTTGTAAAAACAATTGCTCGTAAACACGGTTTACACGCAACATTTATGCCAAAACCATTATACGGTGTGAACGGTTCAGGTATGCACTGTAACTTATCATTATTCAAAAATGGTGAGAATGTATTCTTCGATCAAAACGGTGACTTACAATTAAGTGATGATGCTCGTCACTTCATCGCAGGTATTTTAAAACACGCACCAGCATTTACAGCGGTAGCAAACCCAACTGTAAACTCTTACAAGCGTTTAGTACCTGGATACGAAGCTCCTTGTTACGTAGCGTGGTCTGCACAAAACCGTAGCCCATTAGTACGTATCCCTGCATCTCGTGGTATTAGCACACGCGTAGAAGTACGTAGTGTTGACCCAGCTGCAAACCCATATTTAGTAATGGCTACATTATTAGCTGCAGGTCTTGATGGAATTAAAAACAAATTAACTCCACCAGCTGCAGTAGACCGTAACATCTACGTAATGACAAAAGAAGAGCGCGAAGAAGCAGGTATCGTTGACTTACCAGCAACATTAGCGCAAGCTTTAGTTACATTACAATCTAACGAAGTAATTAGTAAAGCATTAGGAGATCACTTACTTGAGCACTTCATCGAAGCGAAAGAAATTGAGTGGGATATTTTCCGTACGCAAGTTCACCAATGGGAACGCGATCAATATATGTCTCTATACTAAGAGGTGAGGAAGCCCTGATACTACGGTATCAGGGCTTTTTTATTTATTGGCAATATAGGTCATAGTTGAAATGAATTGAATAGATGTCTGAAGAAATTATGACGGTATTTAAATTTCTATTCCATATCTTTAATGTAACGTGGTGAAATTCGAATTGTTTTGTGTTCCAAAAGGGTGGATAAGTAAAAGTAACATGCGTAATATCTATGGGTATAAAAAATTGTATGATATGTTGTGTTCGGTATTGGATATGTTTCATACTAAAGTTCGAGTGTTTAAAAATATAGTACCTTGCAATAAATAATACTAAGTGGTATATTATGGGTATGTTGGGTACCGTGTATTGAACAGTACTGAAATGAGAAAGGGGGATTGTCCTTGAACGTTCAGTTTAAAAAAGGTGTGTTAGAACTGTGTGTTTTGGCACTTGTGAAACGTAAGGATTGTTACGGTTATGAACTTGTTCAGCAAATCTCAAATAAATTTTTAATATCGGAAGGGTCAGTATATCCTTTATTACGCCGTTTAACGAAGGAAGGATATTTTCAAACGTATTTAAAAGAATCTACGGAAGGACCACCTCGCAAATATTATCAACTAACTGAGCAAGGGGAAACGCAACTGAATTTGTTAGTAACAGAGTGGCGTGATTTTGCGAAAGGTGTACAAGAAATTATTGAAGGGGTGGAATGGGATGAGTAAAGAACAGTTTCTTAAGGAATTATCAAGTCACCTTAGAAAGTTACCGGACGAAGAGAGAAAAGATATTTTATTTGATTATGAAGAGCATTTTCAGTTTGGGATAGAAGAGGGAAAAACTGAATCGGAAATAATAAAGGGGCTTGGTTCTCCGAAAGTAATTGCAAAAGAATTGCTTGCGATGTATCGTTTCGATGAAATGAAAAAAGATCCATCAACTTCAAATGTGACAAGAGCTGTCATGGCGGCGATTGGACTTAGTTTGTTTAATTTCATTATTGTGTTAGGCCCGTTATTTGCAATTATTGCTTTTATATTTTCTTTTTGGGTCGGTGGGATTGCTAGTGTAGTGACACCATTTTTCGTAATTGGAAAAGTATTTATGGGTACTTTTATATGGTTAGATTTATTCGTTGGTATAACTTTTGTTGGAGTAGGTTTGTTGTTATGTATAATCGCTTATTATAGTACGAAGTGGTTTAAAAAGCTTTGCGTACGTTATGTAATATGGAACTTCAAAATGATAAAAGGGGAGTAGATGATGAAAAAAATATTGTTAGCAGCAATCGCTTGTATCATTATTGGAGTAATTGGGATTTCACAAACATATGAAAAAGCAGTGCAAGCTGCAGAAGAAGGAAACAAAGAAGATAAAATTAAAAATGAAACACTAAAAAATATAGAAGTTAAGTTAGATGTCGGGGATATTGTTGTCCAAAAATCTCCTGACGCTTCTTTTTATGTAAAGCAATCAGGAGATGCGCGTAAACAAGAGATTCGTATTACTGAAGATGGTGACACATTAAAAATCATTGGGGAAAGAGAAAAAGATGCTTCATTTGATTTTTCTTTTTACGATTTTAGGTTTCAAACGTCTACATTGACTCTCCTTGTGCCTGAACGCTCTTACCAAGATGTAAAAGTAAATTCATCTGCTGGACAAATTGAAATAAGTGATGTGAAAAGTGACCGTGTAAGTGCTAGAACACTTACTGGAGAAGTGGATTTGAAACATGTAACGGCTAAGAATGTGGAGGGATCTACAAAAGCTGGTGAAGTAAACTTTAAAAAAGTAATAGGGAAAGTGACTGCAAAAACGACCAGTGGGGAAATAAATATTCTAGATCATGATTCTAAGTACAATCTAGAAGCAAGTTCAACTGCGGGAGATATAAATATTACTTTATCGGAAAAACCAAAAGATGCGGTAATTACTGGGCAAAGTGCTGCCGGGGATGTAACAATTTTTAATGAAGAAAATAAAGACGTAACGATTGGTAATGGGAGTAAAAAGATTAGCGGTAAAACAGCTGCGGGCGATGTGACGATTGAAACGCGTTCATAAGAAATAGAATGTGTGAAAATCTATCAAAATACAAAAAAGAAGATAATTACCGTATATAAATAAGGTAATTATCTTCTTTTATATTCTTAATGTAAATCACGATATACGCCAATTACTTTACCGATAACTGACACTTGCTTTAAAATGATAGGTTCTAATGAAGAGTTTTCCGGTTGTAGACGGAAATGGTCTTTTTCTTTATAGAAACGTTTAACAGTTGCTTCATTATCTTCTGTTAAAGCGACTACAATTTCACCATTATATGCAGACTGTTGTTGGCGAACAACAACTAAATCTCCATCGAAAATACCAGCTTCAATCATACTATCTCCAGAAATACGTAACATAAACACTTGATCTGCTCCTGCGACAATGCTAGCTGGAAGAGGGAAGTGTTCCTCAACGCTTTCGACTGCTGTAATTGGTAATCCAGCAGTAACTTTCCCGACAATTGGAACTTGAATAACAGATTGTGTTTCTGTATCCATTCGGTCTTCACCTAAAATTTCAATTGCACGTGGTTTTGTTGGATCGCGTCGAATGTATCCTTTTTCTTCTAATCTTGATAAATGTCCGTGCACTGTAGAACTAGAAGCGAGGCCGACTGCTTGACCAATTTCACGTACGGAAGGTGGATATCCTTTTTCTTGTACTTTTAGCTTAATAAAGTCGAGAATGTCTTGCTGGCGTTTCGTTAACTTTTCCATGTTTTCTAACACCTCGTTTTCTTTCATTTTCTTATTAATAAGTATAACATGTGAAAAAACATTCTACAAACATAAGTTCGAACAAAAGACGAATTTATGTTACACTAAAGGGAAATTATAGTGAGAAAGAGGGGTTCATAATGAATGCAATTATTTATGCGCGTGTGAGTACAACAAAAGAAGCACAAGAAACATCATTATTACGTCAAAAAGATGAATTATTGCATTTAGCGGAGCGCTATCAAATGAATGTTACTAAGGTGATTGAGGAACAGGCTAGTGGCTATACAATTGAACGTGACGGCATATTAGAAGTGCTAGATACAATTCGAGACGAACAAATTGATGTGCTACTTATACAAGATGAAACGCGCCTTGGTAGGGGTAATGCAAAGATTGCGTTAATGCACTGTTTACATAAAGAAGGAATAAAAGTATATACACATACACATAATGGTGAATTGCAATTGTCGGATTCTGATTCAATGGTATTAGATATTATTGGTATTGTTGAAGAGTATCAAAGAAAGATTCATAATTTAAAAATTAAACGTGGTATGCAACGAGCAGTAGAAAAAGGCTATCGTCCAGAAAATAATTTAAAGAATCGTCATTTAAGTGTAGGACGAGAGAAGAAAGAAGTGCCAATTGAGGAAATTGTACGTTTGCGCAAGAGTGAACTTACTTTCGAAGAAATTGCAGCAACACTACGTGGCTTTGGTCATAATGTTTCAAAAGCGACGGTACATCGTAGATATGTAGAGTATACAAAGCAATTGCTTGATAAAGAAGAGTAACTATTGTATGATAATAATCAGTTTTGAGTAGAAGGGGGATTCGAGATGCTTAGTCACGAACTCGTTGAACGCATTAACTTCTTAGCGAAAAAAGCAAAAGCTGAAGGTTTAACTGAAGAAGAACAACGTGAGCGTCAATCGCTACGTGAACAATATTTAAAAGGATTTCGTCAAAATATGTTAAACGAACTAAAAGGAATTAAAGTCGTTAACGAACAAGGTACTGATGTTACACCGGCGAAATTAAAAGCTTTAAAAAAGCAAGATAATGCAAAATTAAACTAAAAGATGGGCGAAAAGCCCATCTTTTTTATTTAATAACTTTCCAGTTGTTATTAACGGTTGCTTCTATCTTTTTATGTTTCAATATATAGTTAGCAATAAGTTCAGACATATTTGTTGGTATGTCTTTTATTACGGGCTTATTTTGAAACATAAAGAAGTTCCCTCCGCCGCTTGCGCGATAATTATTCATGACGACGTCATATTCTTCGTTCATATTAAGGGGAGTGCCTTTATGTTGTAAAGATTCTACTCTTTCGCCAATTGGTTTTGAAATGTTTAATACGTACGAAATTCCTTCCCACATATCGTAATTATAGTGTTGCGGTTTTGGTTCTATGTAGCTAGGGTTTACGATGATGGTTTCATCGTCTTTTAATGTGAAATAAGAAGCAGAGAGTTCGAGAGCATCTTTTATATCAGCTCCAGTTATTCTAATTACTTTTAATGTATTTGGATAAATATAATTAGAAACGATGTCACGCATTGTTACATATGTCGGGAAACCTGCAGATGTATTATGGAATAAGCTTGTACAAGAAATAGAAACATTAGCTATATCCATCTGTATTTTATTTATGAATTCAATAAAAGGATGGTCTTGCAAACGAGTTTGCATAGCATCTGAAATTTGCATGTCACCGTGGATGGTTCCAATAGGTTGATCAAGCCATTTTTGTGTTTTCTCTTCATAATCGGTTACCAAGTAAAGAACATCTGGATCTGCCTCGATTTCTTGCACAGTCAATAGTTCTGAATAACTCTCTTTTTTTACCCACTCTTGTTTCATTTTTTCAAATGTTACAGTTACTTTTCCAACTGAATGTCCATTACATCCAGTCTGTAAAATTGTTACATCATTACCCACTGTTTGAGCAATTTTTCGGTGCTGATGGCCTGTTAATAAAATATCTATGCCCTCAATTTCATGACACATAGCATACCCTTGGTTTTCGCCTGTTAAAACTTCAGTCGGTTCTCCAGTTTGTAAATCGCGTTCAAATCCCCCATGATACGCTACGACTAGTAAATCTGGTTTCTCATGTTCGTGAATGTAAGAAACCCAATTTTTTGTTGTTTCTAACGCATCTTCAAATTGCAAGTCTTTAATGTGATGGGGTTGTTCCCAATTTGGAATATAATGCGTTGTCACCCCTAAAATAGCAATTTTTATATTTGCTTCAATATGTTTTATTATATATGGTTTCCCGAAATAAGGTTTTTTACTGCTTTTGTCTAAAATATTTGCTGATAAATATGGGGAGTTTGCAGTAGAAATAGCATTGTTTAATACATCCATTCCATAATTAAATTCATGGTTTCCAATCACTGCAGCGTCATAACGTAAATAGTTTGCTATTAATGACATTGGGTTTTTCTTATCTTTTTCATATGTAGCGTAATGGTAAGTAAATGGTGTTCCTTGTATGAAGTCACCGTTATCAATTAAAAGAACGTTTTTATTTTGGGACCGTTCTTTTTTTATAAGAGTAGAAATCTTAGCTAAACCAATTTCTGCTGGAGAGTTATCTTGGTAGTGAATTGGATAAACAGTACCATGTATATCACTTGTTAATAGGATGTTTAAAGTTACAATTTGATTTTGATTCAATATCATTCACCTTTTCTATTATTATCTACCGATTAAGCATATCAAATATATGGAGAGAATTTTAATGTGAGTGTATAGAATGTGTAAAGATTCTGTAAATAATCAATTATTTGTAAAAATGTGTGATATATTTCTTCATGTTTATGAAAGGTTATTTTATAACAATGAAAAATGGAGGCATTAACATGTTGAAAAAAGTTTTTGCAATGAGCACAACAGTTGTATTAGCAGCGGGTTTGTTAAGTGGCTGTGGAACGAAGGAATCAAGCGCAAGTAAAAATGCAGATACGAAAAAAGGGTATGTACCGAAGACTTTAAATGTTCAATTTGTTCCTTCTCAAAATGCAGATACGTTAGAGGCGAAGGCAAAACCACTTGAGAAGCTATTAAGTGATAAGTTAAATATTCCAGTAAAAGTTAGTATTTCGACGAATTACAATACAATTGTAGAAGCGATGGCATCTAGGCAAGTAGATGTAGGATTTTTACCTCCAACAGCGTATGTGCTAGCACATGAGAAAAAAGCTGCAAACGTAATTTTACAAGCACAACGTTTTGGAGTAGATGATGAAACTGGAGCTCCTACAAAAGATTTAGTAGACTTCTATAAATCTGAGTTTGTTGTTAAGAAAGATTCAAATATTAATAGTGTAAAAGATTTAAAAGGTAAAAAAATTGGCTATCAAGATGTAACTTCATCAGCGGGATATGTGTGGCCTGCGGCTGTACTATTAAAAGAGGGCGTTGATCCGTTAAAAGATGTGAAACCTGTTACATTAAAAGGTCACGATCAGTCGCTTATTGCTCTTTTAAATGGTGATGTAGATGCAGCTGTTGTATTCCAAGATGCTCGTAATATTGTAAAAAAAGATTATCCGAATATATTCGATCAAACGAAAATAGTGAAATTTACGGAGAAAATTCCAAACGATACGATTTCGGTACGTTCTGATTTAGATGAAGAGTGGAGCAAGAAATTACAGGATGCTTTCATTGAAATTGGAAAGAATGAGGAAGGTCACAAAATCATTAAAGAAGTATATTCACATGAAGGATATGTTAAATCTGATGATAGTAAATTTGATATCGTTCGTGAATATGGGAAGAAAGTAAAAACGCAATAATACATATGGAAATGGCAGCTAACTGGAAAGGTATGTTTTCAGTTAGTTTGCCGTTTTGAATTCATAGAAGGTAGGTAAGATGTGTGATAGAGTTTCGAAATGTTTCCAAAGTGTATCCGAATGGTACAAAAGGATTAAATAATATAAACTTGAACATTCAAAAAGGTGAGTTTGTTGTAATGGTAGGGCTGTCCGGAGCTGGAAAGTCTACACTTTTAAGATCGGTAAATCGTCTTCATGAGATTACAGAAGGTGAAATCATGATTGAAGGTGAGTCTATTACTGCTGCAAAAGGAAAAGGATTACGCCGCATGCGCCGGGATATTGGTATGATTTTTCAAAGTTTTAATCTTGTAAAGCGATCAACGGTATTAAAGAACGTATTAGCTGGCCGTGTCGGGTATCATTCGACATTGCGTACAACGTTAGGCCTATTTCCGAAAGAAGATTTGGAGCTTGCCTTTCAATCGTTAAAAAGAGTAAATATTTTAGAAAAAGCATATGCGCGGGCTGATGAATTATCAGGAGGACAACAACAACGTGTATCAATTGCTAGAGCATTGGCGCAAGAAGCAAAAATCATATTGGCAGATGAACCTGTTGCGTCGTTAGATCCGCTAACAACAAAGCAAGTATTAGATGATTTGAAGAAAATTAATGAAGATTTTGGAATTACAACAATTGTAAACTTACATTCTATTGATTTAGCTAGGCAATATGCGACGCGTATTATTGGATTACATGGAGGAGAAATTGTTTTTGATGGCTTAGTAGAAGAGGCAACGGATGAAAAATTTGCTGAAATTTATGGTGACGTAGCGCAGAAAAGCGAATTGTTAGAGGTGGCAGTTAAATGAATGACGTGACGATATATTCGAAATCGATACCGAAGCCGCCGAGTAAGTTAAAACATATGTTAACGTTAATTCTAGTCTTTTTACTGTTGTGGGGAAGTAGTATACAGGTCGACGCATCATTTTCAAAACTAGTAGTTGGTTTTCCTAATATGATGGATTTGCTAAAAGAGATGGTGCCACCAGATTGGAGTTATTTTCAAGTTATTACAACAGCAATGTTAGATACAATACGTATGGCGATTATTGGGACGACTTTAGGTGCGATTTTAGCTATTCCACTGGCACTATTTGCGGCAAATAATGTGTTTACTAGTGCATTTTTGTACAGTCCAGCTCGATTGATTTTAAATTTTATCCGAACGATACCAGATTTATTATTAGCGGCGATTTTTGTAGCTATTTTTGGAATAGGACCACTTCCAGGTATTTTGGCTCTTACTTTTTTCTCAATTGGGCTCGTGGCTAAATTGTTGTATGAGTCAATTGAATCGATTGATCCAGGTCCATTAGAAGCGATGACAGCAGTAGGAGCAAATAAGGTGCAATGGATTATTTATGGGGTAATTCCGCAAGTGAAAGCGCATTTTGTCTCCTATGTTCTTTATACATTTGAGGTAAACGTACGTGCAGCAGCTGTTTTAGGTTTAGTAGGAGCTGGCGGTATCGGATTATATTATGATCGTACACTTGGATTTTTACAATATGAACAAACTGCATCTATTATTATTTATACCCTTGTTGTTGTATTGTTAATTGATTATGTAAGTACATTGTTGCGGGAGAAATTATAATGAGTAAAACGACGTTAATCGTACCAAAACCGAAGAAACCGAGTATGTATCGCTGGATTATTTTCATAGCACTTACATTTGTTTATGTATGGGCTTTTTCGGGAGTACCGCTAGAGGGAATCAAAGATACGGCGGGAGAAATTACAAAAGCAATTATGACAGGTGTATTGAATCCAGATTGGTCGTATGTATCTTTGTCAGATGGTGAAGATTTATTACATGGTTTAATTGATACGTTGGCAATTGCGATATTAGGTACATTTATTTCTGCCTTTTTATCTGTTCCATTCGCTTTTTGGGCGGCGACGAATATGAGTAGTGGAAAATTAACTTCGGGAACTGGGAAATTTGTACTTAGTTTTGTCCGTACATTTCCTGAATTAGTTATGGCCCTTCTATTTATAAAAGCTGTTGGACCAGGTTCTTTTGCCGGCGTTCTAGCTTTAGGGTTACACTCTATTGGAATGTTAGGAAAATTATATTCAGAAGGAATTGAAAATATAGATAAAGGACCGACGGAAGCGTTAATAGCAACAGGTGCGAATCGCTTTCAAATACTTTGGTATGCAGTATTGCCGCAAGTATTACCAGATTTTCTATCGTATACGTTATACAGGTTCGAAATTAATGTGCGATCCGCTGCCATTTTAGGTGTTATTGGAGCAGGTGGAATTGGCACACCTCTAATTTTTGCACTGAGTTCACGCAATTGGTCTCGCGTGGGAATTATTTTATTGGGCATCATTTTAATGGTCATTATCATTGATTTTATTTCAAGTTCGATTCGGAAACGGATTGTTTAACTGATTTGAAAAGCATCGAATTTAGATGCTTTTTTGTATTTTTAAAGCGGATTGAAAAAGTTAGTATAGAAGAATTTTGTATATCTGTATAAATATACAGATAATTCTCTTTCTTTTTAAAATAAAAATAATGAAAAAGTATGTCATATTGAATGCCCATACATTCCCGGAAACATTGATTTTTTTATAAAAAATCAAAAAAACATCAACATATTTGTCGATACATGTTGTATAATCTTGCGTGGGAAGCTATCATATAAATGTATAAAACGTTTACTAATATAAGCGAAGGGAAGAATAGCATGTCACATTCAATCGAACAACTTTCTATCAACACGATTCGCACATTATCCATCGATGCGATTGAAAAAGCAAACTCTGGTCACCCAGGAATGCCAATGGGTGCAGCACCAATGGCTTATACATTATGGACTCAATTTATGAAACACAATCCAAATAACCCAACGTGGTTTAACCGTGATCGTTTCGTATTATCTGCAGGTCATGGTTCAATGTTATTATACAGCCTACTTCACCTATCTGGTTATGATGTAACAATGGATGACTTAAAGAACTTCCGTCAATGGGGAAGCAAAACTCCAGGACATCCTGAGTACGGTCATACAGCTGGTGTAGATGCAACGACTGGTCCACTTGGACAAGGTATTGCAACTGCTGTAGGTATGGCAATGGCAGAAAGACATTTAGCTGCTAAATATAACCGTGATACGTATAATGTAGTAGACCATTATACATACGCTATTTGTGGTGATGGAGATTTAATGGAAGGCGTTTCTGCTGAAGCATCTTCATTAGCTGCTCATTTACAATTAGGTCGTCTTGTTGTGCTTTACGATTCAAACGATATTTCATTAGATGGCGATTTAAATCGTTCATTCTCTGAAAGTGTAGAAGATCGTTACAAAGCATACGGATGGCAAGTAATCCGTGTTGAGGATGGAAACGATATTGAAGCAATCGCGAAAGCAATTGAAGAAGCGAAAGCTGACGAAAAACGCCCAACGCTAATTGAAGTAAGAACGACAATTGGTTTCGGTTCTCCAAACAAATCAGGAAAATCAGCTTCACATGGTTCTCCACTTGGTGTAGAAGAAACAAAATTAACGAAAGAAGCATATGCTTGGACTGCTGAGCAAGACTTCCATGTAGCAGAAGAAGTATACGACAACTTCCGTAAAACAGTACAAGATGTTGGTGAAACTGCGCAAGCAGAGTGGAACACGATGCTAGGTGAATATGCACAAGCATACCCAGAATTAGCAAACGAATTCCAAGCAGCAATGAACGGTCAACTTCCAGAAGGTTGGGAGCAAAACTTACCAACTTATGAATTAGGATCAAAAGCAGCAACTCGTAATTCTTCTGGTGCTGTAATTAATGCAATTGCAGAATCTGTACCATCATTCTTCGGTGGATCAGCTGACCTTGCTGGTTCTAACAAAACATACATGAATAACGAAAAAGACTTTACAAGAGATGATTACAGCGGTAAGAACATTTGGTACGGTGTACGTGAGTTCGCAATGGGTGCAGCAATGAACGGTATTGCACTACATGGTGGTTTAAAAACTTACGGTGGTACGTTCTTCGTATTCTCTGACTACTTACGTCCAGCAATTCGTCTTGCAGCATTAATGCAATTGCCGGTAACGTATGTATTCACACACGACAGTATCGCTGTTGGTGAAGATGGTCCAACACATGAACCAATCGAGCAATTAGCGGCGCTACGTGCAATGCCAAATGTATCTGTTATTCGTCCAGCTGACGGTAACGAGTCTGTTGCGGCTTGGAGACTAGCTCTAGAATCTACAAATAAACCAACTGCTTTAGTATTAACTCGTCAAGACCTTCCAACATTAGAAGGTGCAAAAGACGATACGTATGAAAAAGTAGCAAAAGGTGCATATGTAGTTTCTGCAAGCAAGAAAGAAACAGCTGATGTAATCTTACTTGCAACTGGATCAGAAGTAAGTCTAGCTGTTGAAGCTCAAAAAGCATTAGCAGTAGACGGTGTTGACGCATCTGTTGTCAGCATGCCATCTATGGATCGCTTTGAAGCTCAAACTGCTGAGTACAAAGAATCTGTATTACCAAAAGCAGTAACAAAACGTTTCGCAATCGAAATGGGTGCTACATTCGGATGGCATCGTTACGTAGGTCTTGAAGGAGATGTGTTAGGTATCGATACATTCGGTGCTTCTGCTCCTGGTGAGAAGATTATGGAAGAGTATGGATTTACTGTAGAGAACGTTGTTCGTAAAGTAAAAGAAATGCTTTAATGATTTTAGAAAAATCTCTCCGGCATGGAGAGGTTTTTCTATGTAAATGAGTTTTTTCGACAGAAAAAGTTTTTTCTCTCTCCGCAGTCAGACAATCATTGCAAAATTTCTTCTATATAATGAAGAGAAAAGGTTGTCCAGATTGGGAGGCGAAAGATGAAAACGTATGAATTGTATTTAATTCAAGAGGATATTGCGAAAGCTTACTTTGGTCGTGAATATTTGTTTTTTGATTTATTTGCTCGATTTTCAGAATCTGGGTCCCTTTCGGAGAAAAAAGTGCTATATAAACAAATGATGTATATAACGATGCCATTACAAGTAATGAAAATTCATCATAAATTAGAACAAGCTTTGCGCGTTCTTGGTAAATATGATCGAACACATCATACACATACACTTTATACAGGGGCAGAATATGGCGAAATAATGGTGAAACCACACTATATTCGCATGAATACCTCTGGAAATGTTTCTATGGAAACGACTTTCTTTGAGGTGCTTCGGAAGTGTGAATTAACATTTTTAGCTATGGATTATGAAAATACAAAGTACGGATGGCTGAATCCTCTAAAACAAGTACGAACATATGTGTAAAAAATGTCGAATTGTATCTTGTCTTATTGAAAAGGTTTTAGTACACTGTAAGGTAGACAACATGAAGGAGGAAAATATATGCCAATTTGGTTAGGTATTCTAGTGGGCGTAGTAGCACTAGTAGCAGGCGTGGCGTTAGGATTTTTCATTGCCCGCAAATACATGATGAATTACTTACAAAAAAATCCACCAATTAACGAACAAATGTTAAAAATGATGATGATGCAAATGGGACAAAAACCTTCCCAAAAGAAAATCAATCAAATGATGAGCGCGATGAATAAGCAACAAATGAAATAAGCGCTAAAAGACACTCGCTAAGAGTGTCTTTTCTTTTTGATATGGACAGAGTTTAAAACTTTTAAAAATTCTGTATTTTTGGTAAACTGAAAACATCGCTCATTTTAAGGGAGGAGGAAAAAAATGAAAGTGTTTATGAATTTAGCGTGGTTTTTTAAACAAGAAAAACGAGCGTACATAACTGGAATTATTTTATTGTTTGGCGTTGCACTTTTAGAACTTGTAGCACCAAAAGTAATTGGAATCGTTGTAGATGAAATTAATGATGGAACATTGACGACCGATAAGTTACTAAAATGGGTTGTACTATTAGTAATTGTAGGTATTACGATGTACATATTACGTTACGTGTGGCGCATTATGATTTTTGGGTCTTCATTAAAGTTAGCTCGCCAATTACGGAAAAATTTGTATGAACATTTTACAAAGATGAGTCCATCTTTCTATCAGTCAAATCGCACAGGTGATTTAATGGCGCACGCGACCAATGATATTCAAGCAATTCAGCAAACTGCTGGGGCGGGTGTTTTAACACTTGTTGATTCATTAGCTGTTGGAGGATGTGTACTCGTAGCAATGGGTTTTACAATTAGTTGGAAGTTAACATTGTTAAGCTTAATTCCAATGCCGATTGTAGCAATATCGACAAATTATTACGGCACTTTATTACATAAAAGGTTTCATAAAGCGCAGCAATCGTTTTCGGAAATCAATGATAAAGTGCAAGAGAGTATGAGTGGGATGAAGGTAATTCGATCGCTTGGACAAGAAAAAGAAGATTTGCAAGCGTTCCGAAAAAAATCAGAAGATGTCGTACATAAAAATATGTTGGTTGCACGTATTGATTCATTATTTGATCCAACAATCGCTCTTATCGTAGGATTTTCATTTTTAATCGCAGTATGTTACGGGTCAGTATTAGTTGTGAGAGGTGAATTAACAGTAGGTGATCTCGTTACATTTACGACGTATTTAGGTACTCTCGTTTGGCCAATGTTAGCGTTTGGATGGTTGTTTAATATTATGGAGCGTGGGCGTGCTTCGTATGACCGTGTAGAAAAAATTCTCTCGCAAAAATCAGATGTAGTAAATAGAGAAAATGCTGTGCATACAATAGCGAGCGGTGATATTTCATTTGCGGTCGATTCGTTTTCGTATAAGAAAAATGAACTGTTACATTTAACAGATGTTCACTTTGATTTGAAGAAGGGGCAAACGTTAGGGGTCGTGGGACGTACAGGTGCAGGGAAAACGACTTTATTAAAATGTTTAATCCGTGAGTATGATCATTTTAATGGTGAATTAAAAGTTGGAGAGCGGGATATTCGCGATGTAACACTTTACGGTGTCCGTTCTGCCATTTCATATGTGCCGCAAGATCATTTTTTATTTTCAGCAAGTATTGGGGAGAATATTGCCTTTGGAAAGGCGGATGCTACATATAATGAAATTACCCGTGCTGCAGAGATTGCTTGTATTCACAATGACATTCTTCAATTTTCAGAAGGGTATGAAACAGTAGTTGGAGAAAGAGGCGTTTCTTTATCTGGAGGTCAAAAACAGAGAATTTCTATTGCGCGTGCTTTATTAACGGATGCTGAAATATTAATTTTAGATGATTGTTTATCAGCAGTAGATGCAAAAACAGAAGAAACGATTTTAAATGCTTTAAAGAGGGAGAGAGCAGGGAAAACGACAATTATTACTGCCCATCGTTTAAGTGCAATTCAGCATGCCAATCTTATTCTTGTTGTGGATGAAGGTAGAATTGTACAACGAGGTACACATGAACAACTAATGAAAGAACATGGTTGGTATAAAGAAATGTATGAGAGCCAGCAGTTAGAAGCATTAGTCGAGAAAGGAGGCGTATGATGGCTGAGAAAAAACAGAGCGATTTAAGAAGATTACTGTCTTATATGAGGCCATATAAAGGACTGTTAGCATTAGCATTTTTATTTCTAGTTGGTGCAACTGTAACAGAAATGATGGGTCCTTTTTTAATTAAACAATTTCTTGATGAACACTTAGTACCACGTAACTTTGATCAATCAGCACTTGTTACTCTATTTGTAGTGTATATTGTTGCTCACTTATTAAAAGTATTATTTACTTATTTAGACTTGTTATATTTTCAAAATATCGCTTTTAAAATTGTTCAAGATATGCGTGTTGAAGTATATGAGCATGTTCAAAAGTTGTCATTAAGTTTCTTTGATCGTACGCCGATTGGTACGCTCGTATCGCGCATAACGAATGATACAGAAGCAATTAAAGATTTTTATGTCAGTGTATTATCAACATTTGTTAAAAATATCGTATTTTTAGTAGGGATTTTAGTAGCGATGTTTTTATTAAATGTAAAATTAGCGCTATTTTCTCTCGTATTAATTCCGATCATGTTTGCGATTATGGTGCTATATCGTCGGAAAAGTGCAGCTTTTTATTTAGAAGTCCGTAATCAATTAAGTGTGTTAAATGCAAAGTTAAACGAGTCCATTCAAGGGATGAATATTGTTCAAGTGTTCAGACAAGAAAAGCGCATGAGAAAAGAATTTGAAGAAGTGAATAATAAACATTATAGTGCAGGGCGACGTACATTAAAGTTAGATGCATTGCTTTTACGTCCAGCAACTGATTTAGTTCATATTGTAGCTATTGCGTTAGTACTTGGTTTATTTGGAATTGATGCTTTGAAGAGTCCTGTTGAAGTAGGCGTTTTATATGCGTTTGTTAACTATATCCATCGTTTCTTCCAGCCTGTAAATGAGATGATGATGAAATTATCATTTTTCCAACAGGCACTGGTTTCATCATCACGTGTATTTCATTTAATGGATGAGAAAGATTTAGCGCCAGTTCAAAAAGGGGATGGAAATCCTCAAGTTATTAATGGAGATATTGAATTTAAAAATGTTACTTTTTCGTACGATGGAAAACGTGATGTTTTAAAAAATGTATCTTTTCACGTGAAACAAGGGCAAACGGTTGCTTTCGTTGGGCACACTGGCAGCGGAAAGAGTACTATTATGAATTTATTACTGAGATTCTATAATATTAAGTCCGGAAATATTGTAATAGATGGTGTAGAGTTAGAGAAATTTGAAGAACAAGAAATTAGAAAGAAAATAGGACTTGTATTGCAAGATGCATTTTTATTTGCGGGAAATGTAAAACAAAATATTCGTATGTATAATGAAGAAATTACGGATGAAGAAGTAAAAGAAGCGGCACAATTTGTGCAAGCGAATACGTTTATTGAAAAATTACCAGAGCAGTATGAAACGGAAGTAGTAGAAAGAGGAGCTGCATTTTCTAGTGGTCAACGACAATTAATTGCTTTCGCTAGAACGATAGCGACGAATCCGAAAGTGTTAGTATTAGATGAAGCAACAGCAAATATTGATACAGAAACTGAAGATGCAATCCAAACAGCGTTACAGCAAATGCGAAAAGGACGGACTACGATAGCGATTGCACACAGATTATCTACCATACAAGATGCAGATCAAATTTTTGTTATGCACGATGGAGAGATAGTAGAAAGAGGGACACATCAAGAATTACTGAGTGAACAAGGATTGTATTATAATATGTATTTACTACAAAATAAAGGAAGTTTACAAAAGGCCTTGTAATTACAAGGCTTTTTTACTTTGTTTATAAAATATGTTTGCTCTTTATGTCTATAGTATAAACGTCGTCACAGCAGCGGTTTCATTAGAAGCTTTGCAAGGAAATGGAACAAATGGTGGTGGAAATGTTTCCCGGCCCAGTACTGCTACTGCAGTCTATGGTGTTACTGTAATTAATGGCGATAATGTAAATTTACGGGGTAGACCATCTTTACAGTCAAATGTAATCCGTCAGCTAAATAGAGGAGAATCATATGAAGTTTTGGACGAACAAGATAGTTGGATTGCTTTAGGTGGAAGCGAATGGATATACTATGATCCGAGTTATATTCAGTATGGTGTACAATAAAATGAACGTAAAAGGTATCTCGCTTGAGATGCCTTTTATTATAAATATGTAATTTTTACAAAGTGTATATTAAAAGCATAGTATAATATAATGGATGTTTATAAAAATAATTGAAAATGCAATAAAGGAGAAAAAATATGAATTATGTGCTAATAGGTGTAATTTTATTATTATTAGCTGCAGTATTCGTGCTGTTTTATAAAAATAAACAGCTAGAATCAGAGAGTCAGCAAGCGGAATTTGAAAAAAAACAAGCAATTGAAACGTACGAAAATGAAATTGCAGCTACGGTTACAGAACATAAAGAGCAGCAAAATACATTAAAAAATATGGAACAGAAAAAATACAATGATTTACAAATAAGTGCAGCGAGAGAACTTGAAAATATGCGTATGATGAAAAATCAATTAGCTGTGCAACATAGTAAAGAACGCAGTGAAATGCAAGAAAAACATAGTAACGAAATACATATGTTTCAAAAGTTAATTGCAGATTTGCGAGAGTATACGAAAAATGGAGCCGAAGTGAGTACACACGAAACATTACAGTATATGAAGCGTGGCTTCGTAGAGCAAGGCATAATACTAGATAATGAATTTCATATTATGCCGAATGTTTTTATGAGGAATCAGCATGGAAGAAATGATTTTCGAATTCATCATCTTGTTTTAAGTAAAACGGGTATGTATGTACTTGAAACGAAAGAATGGACAGGGAAATTAATTCATGGCTTAACGAAAGAAAATGCTAGTACATATTCATTTATGATTGATGAAATTGGCAAGTATCAACAAGAGATAGAGAAAGAAGAGACGTTTGAATATATTACAGGTGAAGATTCATTAACGATACAAGTGAAAAATGAAGGGAATCCAGTATATAGAGCGAAGAAACTATCTCATATTCTATACAATTGTTTGAAAGAAATGCAAGTTGATATTGTAAAGGAAAACATAAATCCGATTGTATATTTTTATAATGAGAATGGGAAAGAAGTGTTAGATCTTTCTGAAGAAAAAACGCCGAGATTAAAAGATAGAGAGCAACTTGTATCGTTTTTCAGAAATGAATTCTTAACGGGGAAAATAATATATACAGGTCAAGAGTTAGAAAAACTTCGAGAAACCATTAATCGAATGAATTATATAATGAATTAAAAAGAGGTGGGCTTTCTGAGTGCTATATTAAGGGGTATTTTGTATGTTTATATTTGTTTGTATATACTCATGTATCTTGCTTTTATGTTTATTATTGGTATGGCTCATACGTCATTAAGTGTAACGAGCATTTTTATAATAGTCATGCCATTTGTTTTATTAGTTATGATTCAAAAGTCGATCTTATATGTGGCTAAAAATCGTAATGAAGAAAAGAAGCAAATGTCGGGAGTATTAATAGTAGCACTTATTCCGTTAGTAGTATGTACTGCACAATTAAGTATGAATACGTACACTTCCAAGTTTAACCAAGATCGGTGGTTACATGCTGAAGATAAACGGGTACATATGGTAGATGATCTATTGCAAAAATATAAATTAACAGGAAAATCAAATGAAGAAATTACACAATTATTAGGAACGCCTACTGAAACGAGAAATGGAGAAAACGGGGTTATCACTTCGTACTATCTTGGAACTGAACGTGGCTTTATTCCCATAGATAGTGAACATCTTGTTTTACAATTTGATAGAGATGGTAAAGTTGTGGAATATAAGGTGCATACCGATTAAAGAACCGTTGAGAGAAGCTATATATTATAGCTTCTTTTTTATATTCCAATATAGTAAATGTAGGCAAATAGTAGTCATTCCTATCTATACGAATTGAAAGGAGTCTGTTATATTGTAAATGGTTATGTTGCTTAATAGTTTAGTAGATAATCTATATTTTGGTTGAGGAGGGGAATTTTAACACGAATTTAATGATATGCGTGTTAAGTAGTATGATGAAAAAAGGATTTTATAATGTTTTAGCTGCATCAATTGTATTTAGTATGGTAACGATTCCAAATTATTCCTATGCTAATGAGCTTGGAAAAACTGTTACAGTTTCATCTGATGAACAAGCTTTAAAAAGTATTGAAAACCATATGAAAGATGAAGATGGTCGAGGGGAAGATAAAGGAGTAAGAAGTGAAGTGCAAGGTGAGTTTCTTGTACATATAGTGAAAGAAGTACCTTTATACGATTCTAGTAATTTCCAAAAAGAGACAGGGATTCGTATTTCGAATCAAGTTGTAAAAGCTGAGAAGAGAAAAGGAAACGCTTACTATGTTCAAACTTCATCGGGAACGGGATGGATACAAAATAGTGATGGAAATGTAGAGGTTAAAGAAATTCACCCGTTATTAAGTGAAAAGTTAGTTATTAATGAAGGAAGCTCTACTTACTCTGAACCATTTACTTCATACAAAGAAGAAAATGTACTGGAGCCGCAAACTATTCAAGCAATTGGACAGGCGGGAGAATGGTTCCAAGTAAAAATAAATAATGAGATGAAATGGATTCATTCACCTTCAGCAAAATTTGAAGGAACAAAAGCTTCACTTATACAAGATGCAGCACCAACACGTACAAAACGTGCAGCAGCTATGTATGCTGCGCCAATAGAAGAGAAAACAACGGATATTTATGGTGTACCTTTAAAAGAAATGATTGTACCAAAAGGAAATGAAAATATTCGTCCAGGTTATGCGATGAACCCGAAGTATATTACGATTCATGAGACCGATAATTATAGTGTTGGGGCAAATGCTAGAAACCATGCGATATATTTATATAACCAAGCAACGGGAACGGAAGATCGTTCAGCGTCGTGGCACTTTACGGTAGACGATAAAGAGATTTATCAACACCTGCCATTAAACGAAAATGCTTGGCATGCAGGAGATGGAGCAGAAGGAACTGGGAATCGAGAATCAATTGCGATTGAAATTGCTGTAAACGAAGATGGTGATTATAATAAAGCTGTTGAAAATGCTCGTAAACTAGCAGCTTATTTAATGGGGGAATTAAATATTCCTTTAGAAAATGTGAAAAAACATCAATTTTGGAGTGGGAAGATTTGTCCAGCCATTATGATTAAAAATAATGGGTGGGAACCATTCTTACAAGGAACAAAAGTTTATTATGATGCGAACCATAAAGATGATATAACGGGTGGTTGGTATGAAGCAGACATTCGTGAATTAGATAAGCGCGGTATTATGGTTGGAGATGGAAAAGGTTCTTATTGGCCAGAGCGCCTTGTGACACGTGGTGAATTTGCAAATTTAATATCAAGATCATTGCAGCTACCTGAAGGATCATCGAATTTTAATGACTTAAATACAGCACATCCATCGCTAATAGATGGTATTAATCGTGCAGCAAGTGCTGGGATAATAAGTGGTAGAGGAAATGGTATATTTGCTCCAAACGATACGATTAAACGAGATGAAGCTGTTATCATGATTGACCGTGCACTGCAATATAAAAAAATTAAAGGTAACTTAGTCTCGTTACCATTTTCAGATCAAGATTTAGCATATGATAAACAAGCTGTACAACGTGTTTATGGATTAGGTATTGTAAAAGGAAATGAAAATAATGAATTTATGCCGAAAGGTTCTGCAACGCGTGGAGAATCGGCAGCATTTATTAATAGAATGTTAAAAGTAATAGAAAGTAAATAATGAAAATGCACTCGCTTTTGCGAGTGCTTTTTTATTTTTCAATATGTTATGGAAGGGAGCGGAGGTTTTTGAGTGGAATAAGGAATGAAAGCGGAGGTGATGCATATATATAGATGCGTTGGATTGTTTTTAACGAGCTATTTGCGAGCAGCCTGATTGAAAATCCATACTGGTTAAAGTTTTACTTTATCATATTGTATAAATGAAAAGGAGGTAAGACGGTGAAAGCTATACCGACTGATGTCCTGAGTAAAGAATTGATGGAAAGAGAAGGCGTTATATCTATTACAGTAAAGGAATTTGAAAAAATCGAAGTAGCTGGAGTAGTAGTCGCTGGCCCCGCGGTTATTTTGATTAATCAAGATTAAGTACATAGTATTGAAATAAAAAGTATCCTAGATGGATGCTTTTTGTTTGTGTAGAAGAAAGAATATGGTGGATAATTGCCTTACTGGAGGGAGAGTATGTGGCAATTATTATAACGATGTTAGTAATGGGGATTTTATTAGGGTTTGTTGGAGCTGGGGGAGCCGGGTTTATTATCGCGATACTCACTTTAGTATTCCATATTCCTATTCACGTTGCACTTGCAACGTCTTTAACTGCTATGGCATTTACGACATTATCTGGGGTTATAAGTCATTATCGTGAAGGAAATGTAGTACTTACTATAGGCGGGATTGTTGGGGGATGTGGAGCGCTTGGTTCTTATATCGGTTCAAAAATTGGTTCACTTATACCAGGACATCTTCTTCATTGGTTTACAGCTGGGATGTTATTTTTATCTGCAATTTTTATGTTTATTAAATTAATTAAGTTTCAAAATAGGGAAGAGTTACTTTTAGCAGAGATTAAAGATTTTTCGAAAGAGAACATAATGAAATGTATATGTCTTGGATTAGTCACTGGAATGATGGCTGGTTCATTTGGGATTGGTTCTGCACCATTTATTCAACTTGGATTAATGGGTCTATTAGGATTGACGATTCAGCAATCTGTAGGAACAACAATGCTTGTTATATTGCCCATTGCGATTGGGGGTGGGTTAGGGTATAGTTCAGAAGGGTATCTAGATTATATATTATTATTGCAAGTATTAATTGGGACGATGCTAGGAGCTTATATCGGTGCGAAGTTTACAAATTATGCACCACGTATGCTTTTGAAGTTTTCAATGATTATGACACCAGTTTTCGCTGGATGTATGTTATTAATGGGATAAAAATAATATAGCAAACTAATATGTTTTACGAATGAATTATGTAAGTAATTCATATTTCCCATATAAAAGGATTTGCTTTAATATAATGAGTGTAAAGTTCGAGTATTCGAAGTACTACTTGAATTATATCCCTATCCCTTTTCTAAAAATGCGAACAAGTTTTGCCCTATTCTATTCAATATTTAATTGTATAGAAATATATTGTTCGATGACCATTATGGAACGTACATAATGGGAAAATCCCGATCCTTAAAGAGGATGCCCCTAATCTTCATGTGAAAATATGATCGGATATGAAAGCTGACCAATTTATGGTCAGCTTTCTTTTTGTTCAAAAACTATTTCTTCTTTAATTTCAGTTTGTAATAATAAAGCTTTTCCGAAACGACGTTTACATTCTGCACGCACTTTTTCAATGGCTAGTAGCTGAGTAGTGGCAGGAACTGTGACGATAGCTTGGCGAGGTTTTCGATTTTCTTCACAAAAGACACATTCCACAACATATTTAAAAATCATGCTTTCATCCTTCCGTTTTTAATTTCTAAGAAGGAACTGCCTATGAAGTTGATGTAAATTTTCGTCATTGTTTTCCTTTTTTCCTCTTTTTTCAAGGAGAAAATAAAAAAGGAGACGAATAGTAGTAGGGGAGGGATGTATATGGAAAGATGGATAGGTTGTGCAGCAGTATGTGTAAATGAAAGAAATGAGGTTTTAATGGTATTGCAAGGACAAAAGGGTGAAGAAAAAAGGTGGTCCGTCCCAAGTGGAGGACTTGAAAAAGGAGAAACACTAGAGGAATGTTGTATCCGAGAGGTTTGGGAAGAAACAGGCTACAATGTGGAAGTTGTAAGTAAAATATACGAAAAAGAAGCGATTACATATGGGGTTCCTGTATACGTTCATTATTATGTCGTAAAAAAAATAGGCGGTAGTATGAAAATCCAAGATCCTGATGAGTTAATACATGAAATTGCTTGGAAGGGGATAGATGAAATGAAGGAATTAACGCTATCTTTCCCGGAGGATTATGAGATTTTAAACAAATACATAAATAAAAAAGCGAGTGTGTAAACACTTGCTTTTTCAATGTATCCACGATAAGAAAAGCGGAACGATAACTAAACTAGCTCCTGCAGTTAAAAGCATAGATAAACTTGCAATCGTTCCCTCTACAGGACCGATTTCGAATGCTTTTGATGTGCCGGTTCCATTTGCGCTCGTTCCTAACATAATACCTTTTGCAATTGCTGTTTTAATACGGCATATACGAATGAGAGAAGGTCCGAGCAATGCTCCTGTTAACGCAGTTAAAACAACAAATACTGCTGTTAATTGTGACATACCACCAATCATTTCTGAAATGGCCATTGCAATTGGCGTCGTTACAATATGAGGTGCTAAACTATGTTCTAACGATGAATCAATTTGAAAATAATTTGCTAGTAGTGCTGAAGTAATAACTGATAGAAACGAACCAACAATGACATTAAGTAAAATAGCTATTCCATGTTTCTTAAGTAAATCAAAGTATTTATAGATTGGCCATGCAAAAGCAACTGTTGCAGGTTTTAATAATTCTGTTAACCAGTGGCCTCCAGTTTCATACGTTTCATAAGATGTGTCTAGTCCGAGTAATAACGCGATTAAAATAATAGGACATACGAGAAGAGGAGAAAGTAAGCTCCAATTCCAGCGTTGATACATTTTCTTCGATATCCAATATGTGAATAGTGTTAATAGTAAACAAAGAAAGCCGATCATTGCACGGATCCTTTCCGCTTTAGTAGCAATTCTGTTAAGAGTCCTGTAACGAGAGTGACACAAAGTGTACTAATCATAATAATTAAGATGAGATCGATTCCATATTGTGATAGTGTATCTTTGTAGCGTATGACAGCGACTGCAGAAGGAATGAAAAATAAAATAAGTTCTTTTAATAAAAAGTCTGCACCGTCTTGTATCCACTCTTTTTTCACTAGGTTAAATTTTAATGAGATTAATAATAAAAAAATACCGATAATACTTCCTGGAACTGGGAGGTGTGCCTGTTTTGCAATCCATTCACCTGTCCAAGCGAAACAAAATAATAGTAAAATTTGTCCGCTTAATTTCCACCATTTCATACAGTAACCACCTCTTTCTTTTTTTACATAAAAATTGTAAAAAAGAATTAACAATTTCTACTATACGTTCATTCAAAAAATTTGTCTAATATATAAATTATATGTTATTAATATATTAGACGTATTAATTGAAATGGAAAAGGGTGTCCAAAATGGAATTACGGCATTTGCAATATTTTGTTGTAGTGGCAGAGGAGTTACACTTTGGACGAGCGGCTGCTCGTTTACAAATGACACAACCACCGCTTAGTCAACAAATTCAGCAATTAGAAAAAGAAATGGGAGTTATGTTATTTTCAAGAACGAAGAGAAAGGTTGAATTAACAGAAGCTGGAGAAATGTTTTTGAAAGAAGTAAAAAAAGCGTTCGAACAAATTGAAAAAGCGGTAGAGATTGCACAAAGTGCCCAAAGGGGAGAAGTGGGCTCACTTTCAATTGGTTTTGTAGGTGCGGCGATATATGATATTTTACCATCTATCGTAAGGGAGTATAGAAAGAAATTTCCGAGGGTGTCTGTTGCATTACATGAATTATCTACTCCAGATCAAGTGCATGCACTTCATGATAATCGTATTGATATTGGATTTTTGCGTCCACCAATCCCGACACAATTATTAGAATTAGAGCCAATTCAAAAACTATCTTGTACGTTATGTTTACCGAAGGCTCATCCACTTGCAGAAAAAGATGAAATACATATAGAAGATTTACGGGATGAACCGTTTGTATTTATTACGAGACCAGTATGGCCAGCGTTATACGATACAATTTTATCACTTTGCCGCGACGTCGGGTTTAGTCCGCGTATCGTACAAGAAGCGACGGAATATCAAACAGTTATGGGACTTGTAGCAGCGGGGATTGGAATTACAGTCATACCCGTATCGGCAAATAAATTATATAAAACAGAAGTTGTATATAAAGAGCTATATGATTCTAATTTTGTTGCAGAAATGTCAGTAGCTTACAAAAAAATGAATAGCAATCCAGAGCTACTAGAGTTTTTAAAAATTGCAAGAGAGAAGAAAAGAATAGAAGTTGAGGATGAGATTAATTAAGTTATTAAAAAGTACATCTCATTAAACAATAAAGCGGAAAGGCAATATAATTGCCTTTCCGCTTTATTGTTCTTTTTTTAGTTCTATACTAAAGAGATAAACATGTTCATTTTTGTTTTCTAGGACTAAAGACTTAGAGAAAATTCCGATTGTAGTGCGATGTTTAAAATGTCATATTTTTATACACTAGTAGTATAGAATGCGTATGTAATAAGGTAGGGGAAGAATTTTATGTCTTTATGTCGGTTAGCGAGAAAAAATATAAGAACATTTGCTACCAAAAGGATGAAGCAATTTATGTGGATTGCTATGAGTATTATGATTTTGTTTTTTATGATATCGCTACAATTTAATGAAGTAGTTGCTGGGGAATTAGGGACTACACTTTTATTTCAAATGTGTTTTTACACGTTGTTTATCGTAGTCATTTTCATATGTACGTTTATTACATATAAAATGACTTATTCTCTTCTGCAAGCGAGGAAAGAAGAAATTAAATCTTATGTAGCAGAGAATAGGAAGAGAAATGATGTACTATGTTTATTATGTCAGGAACAATTATTTATTTATGGAGCAGCGTTTGTTTTTGGATTAGTTAATGGGATGTTATTTTTAAAATTATTTACGATTATCTTTATGAAAATAACAGGAATACAAGGGATAAATAGTGCACCGATTACAATATATGCAATAGTAGTAGTGAGTATAATTATGATTGTTATTCTTCTATTATCGATGGTGCAATGTATTCGATTTGTTCAAAGTTTACAAGATGAAAATTCATTTCAGTTTAAAGAAAAGGCATGAGCAATCATGCCTTTTTCCATTTTACACATAAAAATAATCATGTTACAGTGTAAAGACCTGACAAAGAATGGGAAGGAAAGGTTGTATAGCATGACAAATGAACAATCAATTGTAAAGGTCGAGCGGTTAACGAAGCGAATCGGTTCAAAGACACTTGTAGAAAATATTAGTTTCGAAGTTAAAAAAGGTGAAGTAGTTGGTTTGCTTGGACCAAATGGTGCTGGAAAAACGACTTTAATGAGAATGATGGTCGGCATGATTCGTATGACAGAGGGCGAAGTTTGGATTGACGGTCAATCTGTAAAACAGCAATTTGAAAGTACTGCCTCGAAAATTGGAGCAGTAATTGAGACACCGGAATTTTATCCATTTTTGAGCGGCTATGAGAATTTAACATATTTCGGACGCATGAATGGTAACGTGACAGAAGAACGTATCGATGAAGTAGTGAAATTGCTAGGGATGGGACAAGTAATTAATCGCAAAGTAAAAGCATATTCACTCGGCATGAGACAACGTTTAGGAATTGCCCAAGCGCTTATTCATGATCCAGATGTATTAATATTAGACGAACCAACGAATGGATTAGACCCTAGTGGAATACATGAAATGAGAATGTACATAAAGAAAATTGCACATGAACAAGGAAAAGCGGTACTTGTATCTAGTCACTTACTTTCGGAAGTTGAATTAATGTGTGATAGAGTTATCATTATTCAGCACGGAGAATATGTCGCGACGCAAAATATTCAGCATAATCAAAGTGAAGAGATGGAGACAATCCGTATACGCGTAGATGATGCGAATAAAGCGGCAGAAATGTTAGACCAAGATGTTTTAATAAAAGGTAATGATTTACTTATTCATGTAAAAGATGAAGAAATCCCAAATGTTATTCGTACATTGCTTGAGAAAAACATTCAAGTGTATCGTGTATATGAAGAAAGAAAAACGTTAGAAGAGCAATTTTTAGAATTAACAGGGGGAAAAGATATTGTTTAATTTAGTGTATAACGAATTGTATAAAATATTTAAGCGAAAGCGAACGATTATTCCATTTGCAGTTATTGCAGTATTAATAATCGGATTAGGATGGGTTACTGTAAAGTATTTGGAGCCGGAAACAAAAGGATGGAAAGCTGATTATACAGAACGAACTGTAGAAATTGAGAAAAAGCTAGGCATGGAAAAAGAAGCAATTTTAGCGGAACGATCTGGGGATGAGCTTGTAAAGGAATATCAGCTTAAGATGAAGCATTTAGATACAGATACAGCACCTGCAAGTAGTTCTCCGCTTTCTTTCATGAGAGATACAGGTTTTATCGTATTTCCAATATTGCTCCCGTTTATCCTCGTGTATGCAAGTACAATTTTTGCGAATGAATATAGCTGGGGAACATATAAATTTTTAACGATACGACCAGCAAGTCGCTTTAAAATTTTGACAGCTAAATTTTTAGCAATTGTCATATTTGCAGCGCTATTGTTTATATTTAATATGATTTTCTCCATTTTATGTGGACTTGTTATTTATAAATTCCAGCAGCCTGCATGGAGCGAGTTTATTTTCCAAGATGGAAATATTATAAAACAAAATATTTTTGTAGAAGCTAGTAAGTATTATATTTTATCGTGGTTGCCGACGATTGTGTACGCAGCGTTTGCATTTATGATTTCTGTACTAACAAGATCTAGTGGAGGCGCGATTGGTATTTCACTATTTCTTGCTTTATCAGGTAATATTGCATTACTAGCAGCAACTAGATATGATTGGGCGAAATATTTATTGCCAGCAAACACAGATTTATATAGTATTGCAAAGAATGGAAGCTTTATTGATGGAGTAACGTTCCCGTTTGCATCATGTATGTTAGTACTGTATTTATTTGTATTTTTAATCATTTCCTATACAGTATTTTTAAAACGTGATTTAACTTAAAAAAAAGAGCCGTTAAGCATTTCTTAACGGCTCCTTTTTTAGGAAAAGTGTTTAAGTGCTTTTTCAGCTAACAAAGTGAAGTATTCTGCACTTATGGGTAACGCTCGCTCATCTACTGTAAAGCTTGGATGATGCCATTCATGTGTACCACTCGTTCCCATAAAGACGAATGATCCTGGTATGTGTTGTTGATAAAAAGAGAAATCTTCGCCAGCCATGGAAGGAGTAGGGGTAATCACGTCTAGTGACATTTCCTGTGCAGTTTGTGTACATAAATGAGTAAGACTTTCATCATTATGGACAGCAGGAGGACCTGAATGAAAATGGAATTCTGTTTTTACACCTAGTGCATCAGAAACGCCCTTAATGATACGTTCCATTAAGGCTGGAATTTTTTCGCGTGTTTCAGCTTGGAAAGTACGAACAGTACCTTCTAATATTGCTTTTTCAGGAATAACGTTCCACGTATTTCCTGAGTGGATGTTTGTGACACTAACGACGGCATTATGTGAAGAACTTATATTTCGGCTTACAATTGTTTGTAATGCCATCACAATTTGAGAAGATGCGACAATTGGATCTACCCCAGCATCTGGTACAGCTGCATGTGTACCAACTCCGTGAATTTCAATTTCAAATCGATCAACTCCAGCCATCAGTGGACCATCTTTAATACCGATTGTACCGACTGGTAAATCAGGTTTATTATGCATGCCGAAAATAGCTTGCACGCCATGTAAATGCCCGGCTTCAATTACTTTGCAAGCACCATTACTGCTTTCTTCAGCTGGCTGGAATATAAAGCGAACAGTTCCATTTAGGGAAGGTTCCCTTTCTTTTAATAAATAAGCTGTACCTATAATAGCAGCTGTATGAAAATCATGCCCACAAGCGTGCATTTTTCCATGGATTTTTGAAGCGTAGGATAAATTTGTTTCTTCCTGAATAGGAAGGGCATCAATATCAGCACGGATTGCTATAAGCGGTCCGTTACTATTCCCCGAAATTTCAGCAATAACGCCCGTTTCTAAACTAGAATTGATAATTGTAATATTTTTTTCTTCTAACCAATTCTTTATAGCTTTCGTCGTTTTGAATTCTTCGTAGGATAATTCTGGATTCTCATGTAAATTTCTACGAATAGAAATAAGTTGATCAGTTAACTGTTCTAGATTTGATGCCACTTATAATGCCCTCTTTCTTAAATAAAGTATTTACTATAAGTATACAATAATAAAAGAGAGGATTCTCAAATGAAAATCCTCTCTCGTTTATCATGTGTAAGTCTTCACTTTATGCAGCAACTTTTTTATGTGTATGATGTTTACGATAACGTCCACGCATTGCATAGGCAATTTGCGGGATTGCAATACCGATTAAAATAAGTGATACACCGAACCATTGTGAAGAGAGCACAGCTTCTTTTAAAACGAATACAGACATAATTGTAGTAACGGGTAATTCTGCTGCACCAAGAATAGTTGCTAAGCCAGAACCAATCTTTGGAATACCAATTGTAAAGGCGATAGAAGGAATAACGATACTAAATGTTCCTAAACCTAAACCGTATTTCCAAAGACCTTCAGAAATTGCACCGTTAAAAATAAATGTTGGAGGGAATACGATCATTACTAAAGTTAAAGCGCCAGCCATTAAGAGAACACCACGTGGTAATGAAGGTACTTCAACAGCAACTTTTCCGCTCACAAAAATATATGTTGCAAATGTAACAGCAGATAACAGGCCTAGTATAATTCCTGTCGTATCGAAATCACCTGCTGATTTTTCTAGTAAACCACTTGATAAAAATGTACCTGCAAGTAAGAAAATAACGGAAATAACCTTTTCTCTTGAAGGTAATGTTTTTGTTGCGACTGCTTCAATAATAATTCCGACCCAAACGAATTGAAATAAAAGTATAATTGCAATAGATGCTGGTACAGTTTTTAATGAAGCATAATAAAAAATTCCAGTGAAACTTGCAGATGTACCTGCAACGAATAAAGTTAATGCTTGTTTTAATGGAACACGATGTCTAGAAAATAGAAGTGTAATAGCAAGCAAAATAATCCAACCGAACAAATATTGGCTGCCAATTACCTCTCCAAGTGAAAATCCTTCTGCATATGCAAGTTTAACGAAAATAGCTAAAATCCCATAACTACACGCTCCTAATAAAACTAAAAGAGAATAACGAAGCATGAAAAATTCCTCCCATCTATATGAACTTGTTCCGTAACGGACATATATAACTAGAGGGAAGTATACAAAATTAAAAATGAAGGGTCAAATAAAAGAAAAGTGTGACATTTTATAGAATAATAATAAAAGTATGATATTTATGCATAATCTTGAAATTAGTAATAATAGAAGTATTGTAAAATCAGCTTTGTATTGTATAAAGACAGCATTTGAAAAAAATATTTTTTAATCAATACGTATATAGACATACGAATAATATGCTAATCATTTGAGAAACTATGTTACCTTTGTTATGTTAATAACATTAGAGAGGTTTTGTAGTTTAATTGAGATTTTTCTATATAATAGAAGGAACTGAAAACGTTTTTTTAGAAAAAGCGTGAAAGGGTAGTTTTTCTTATTATCACGTTGGAAAAGTGATTTCACGAATTGTTCACAGTATTTTTATATGTTTTTGCTACAATATGTAAAGAGAGGAGTGGAACAATGCAAGATATTAGTATTTTTTTAGCGTTTGGCGCCGGGTTTTTATCATTTATTTCCCCATGCTGCTTACCGCTTTATCCGGCATTTTTATCGTACATAACAGGTATGTCGGTTTCTGAGTTGAAAGAAGAAAATGCAATGCTTCGCAAAAGAAGTATGATACATACAGCGTTTTTCTTACTTGGATTTTCAATTATATTTATGGCAATTGGATTTGGTACAAGTTTTATTGGAGGCATTTTTACAAATTATAAAGATTTAATTAGACAGTTAGGTGGTATATTTATCATCGTATTTGGTCTTATTATTGTCGGTGTGTTTAAGCCGAAGTTTTTAATGCAAGATCGCAAATTCACGTTTAAAAATCGTCCGAGTGGTTATTTTGGATCCGTTCTAATTGGGTTGGCATTTGCGGCAGGATGGACACCTTGTACAGGACCTATTTTAGTATCGGTTATTGGATTAGCAGCAACAAATCCAGAATCAGCAATGATTTATATGATTGCATACATACTTGGATTTGCTATCCCGTTCTTCGTACTATCATTCTTTATTACGAAAATGTCTTGGATTAAAAGAAACAGTATGAAGTTCATGAAAATCGGGGGATACATTATGATTATCATGGGTATCTTCTTATACTTTAACTGGATGACAAAAATTATCGTATATTTCTCAAGTTTATTTGGTGGTTTTACTGGTTTTTAGTATTATTCTGTGAAAATGTTGGAAATACTAACGGAAAAGCATATAATGAAAGTATATTTTGCATATAGCCACAAAAAAGGATGAGAAAATATGAACATAGTTGTTTTATCCAGTATCGTTGCTGTTTGTATGGCTGTTGGTGCGATGTTTATTCGTTTAAAAGCAGCTAAGAAACCTGCAACATTGAAAAAAATTATACTTCCACCATTTTTTATGAGTACGGGAGCGTTGATGTATGTTTTTCCTGAATTTCGATTAACTCCAGCAGAAATGTTAGAAGCAATTGGCGTCGGTTTGTTTTTCTCTATTTTTCTTATTAAAACATCTAAATTTGAGATTAGAGGACAAGAGATTTATTTGAAGCGTTCAAAAGCCTTTGTTTTTATATTAATTGGATTACTTGTCGTGCGAATTGTATTTAAAACATACTTAAGCCAATCTCTTGATTTAGGACAACTTAGTGGCATGTTCTTCTTACTCGCGTTCGCAATGATTGTGTCATGGAGAATTGCGATGTACCGTTCCTTTACGAAATTGCAAAAGGAAATGGAAAAAGAAGATGGTTTTTATAATGAAAAAGATATGAAATTAACTTAAAAACTGTATATGTATAAAATAAAAAGACAGCGTTTTTTGACGCTGTCTTTTTATTTTATATTGCTAACATCTTCTATTCCAACCGCGCCGGATAAAACGTTCCCCATTAAAGAAACAATTTAAATTTGGTGAGACGAACGGACCGATAAACGGAATAATGTTTGGCTCTGAAGTTTCATCAACGGAAATCGGTGGTTTAGTAGGATCTGGTCTGAGTGTATAGCGAATGCGAGCGGTATTTCGAATGAGACCATTTCGTGGCTCTGCTGTTACTTGAACGATAAAACGAACAACAACGGATTCACTTGGATTAACAGTATTGATAAGAATACCGATAGTTGGGTTAGTTCCGGGACGTGCTACTCCATTTACTGTTACTGAATTTGGATAGAAAGTAACCTCAGGAGGAAGTGGGTCGGTAATGAGTACGTTATTTACTGGGATGATGCCATTGTTAGTAAAGGTAAGTGTATATGTGATGAAATCACCGAGATGGGCGCTATTTACATTTGCGGTCTTAATAAATGTGTTTGGCTCATTAGGGTTTACTTCTATCGTAATTGGTGGTGTTGTAGTCGTTGTTGTGATAGGTGGTCTAGTCGGGTCGGGTTGAGAAGTATACGTAATGGATGCGATATTTGTAATCATTCTATTAGCTGGAAGTGTAATAACCTGTACTTGGAATGAAATAGTTACGGATTCTGTTGGATTAAGAGTTCCGACTGGAATGCCTGTGGATGGATTTGCGTTTGGAACGGGAATGTTATTAATTGTGACACTATTTGGAACGAATGATGTGCCGACAGGAAGTGAGTCTGTAACAGAAATGTCAGTGACAGGAATCGTACCTTCATTTTGGAATGTGATAGTAAATGTAATCGTATCACCTACTGAAACGATGGATTTATCAGCGGTTTTTATCGGGTTAATAGTCCCAACGTTTACAGGAGTAATTGTAGTAGGTGTAGGGGTAGTAACGGATACCGGTGGTTTAGTAGGATCGGGTTGGTACTGGAAGGAAACGTTACCTTGGTTTTGAATTTCTCCGCTTGGTGGAATTGAAGTAACTAGGACACGGAAAGAAATCGTTGCGGATTCAGAAGGAGCAAGTGTTGAAATTGGGATGCCTGCTGATGGATTTGCAGTTGGTTGCGGCACGTTGTTAATTGTTACACTATTTTGGATGAACGAAGTACCGATAGGAATTGTATCAGTTACAAGTATATGATTAGCAGGAATGGTACCTGTATTTTGGAGAGAAATCGTATACGTAATGATATCACCTAAAGTAACTGTTTCCGGCGTGGCTGTTTTTTCCGGATTTAATATAGCTGTATTTACATTCGTTGTGTTAATTGGAGTAGGGTCTGTAATTGTAATAGGAGGTTCACCAGGACCTGGTTCATATGTGAAAGTAACAGTTGCTTGATTTCGAATAATACCACCAGGTGGTACACTTGTGACTCTTGCTTGGAATTGAACAGTAATTGTATCGTTTGGATTGACTGTTCCAACAGGTATACCTACAACAGGATTTGCTCCAAGATCTGGAATGCCATTTATTACAACAGTACCTGGAAGAAACGTTAACCCATTTGCTAACGGATCAGTAATGATAACGGAAGTTGCAGGGACTGATCCGCGATTTTGGAAGGTTACAGTATACGTTATGATTTCATTTATATCTACAATTTGTTTGTCGGCTAGTTTATTTGGGTTAGGTGTAGGTGTAATAACGGATACTTCAACAGTTGGAGTAGGATCTGTAATAGTAATAGGGGGTTCGCTAGGGTTTGGCTGGAATGTGTAAGTGACAGTTGCAGTGTTTTTAATAATACCGTCTGGTGGGAGTTCAGTTACAGTAACTTGATAAGTTAATGTAACAATTTGATCTGGAGTTACAGTCCCAACGTTTACACCACTATTTGGATTTGCTCCAGGTGAAGCAACACCATTAATCGTAACACTGTTCGGAATGAAAGTAGTACCAGCTGGAGTAGGGTCTGCAATAATAACATCTGACGCATTAATATTCCCTACATTTTGGAACGTAATTGTATAAGTGACAGTATCACCAAGGTTAATAACTTGAGGAGTAGCTTGTTTGTTAGGATTAGTAGTAACTTCACTTACTTGCGTCTTTGTAGTAGGTGTAGGCGTAGTAACGGATACGGGAGGTAAATTTGGATCTGGCTGGTACTGGAATGAAACGCTTCCTTCATTTTCGATAAAACCTGTCGGTGGTATCGATGTTACTTGAACTTGGAAAGTTACGACGGCTGAAGTGTTAGGTTCTAATGTACCGATAAGAATTCCAGAACTAGGAACGATATCTGGTTGTGGAATGCCGTTTATCGTAACGCTATTCGGAATGAAAGTAGTACCAGCTGGAATAGGGTCGGTTACAAGTACATTTGTTGCAGGGACAGTTCCTGTATTTTGTAAGGAGATTGTATAGGTGATTGTGTCGCCTAATAAAGCAAATACTTTATCTGCGGATTTTGTAGGGTTCGTTGTTGCGGTATTGACATTTGTAGTAGTAGGTGGAGTCGGTGTAGTTACTGTTACTGGGGGTTCTCCAGGATTAGGTTGGAATGTGTAGGTGATAGTAGCTTCATTTACAATAATTCCGTTAGGTGGTATGGAAACAACACGAACTTGGAAAGTTACAACAACTGATTGACTAGGATTTAATGTGCCAAGAGGAATGCCAAGAGCTGGATCAACATCGCTCGTTGAGATACCATTAATTGTTACACTATTTGGAATGAAAGTCGTACCAATTGGAATCGAATCTGTGAAAATAATATTTGTTAGTTCAACAGTTTGTAAGTTTTGGAAGGTAACGGTGTACGTAATGATATCACTTATATCAACATTGTTTCGATCAGCTGTTTTTGCTGGATTAATAATGCTGTTAATAATTTCAGTATTAACTGGAGGAGTTTCTTCTGTTGTTGTAATAGGAGGTTCATTTGGGTTAGGCTGAGATGTAAAGTTGATTGAACCAATATTTGTAACAACACCGTTAGGAGGTATATTTGTAATCGTTACCTGGAACGTGATGGTTACTATTTGATTAGGCTGTATTGTGCCGATAGGTATCCCGATACTTGGATCAATACCTGGTTGCAAAATCCCATTTATTGTAACAGAATCCACAATAAATTGTGTGCCTACTGGTGCTTGATCCATGACGGATACATTTGTCATTGGAATATTTCCGAGGTTTTCAAGAGTGATTGTATACGTGAGTGCATCTCCAATGTTAGCAACTGATAAATCTACTGTTTTAGTTGACTCTAATTCTGCATTTTGTACAATTGTTTCTGCGATTGGAGTCGGTGTGGTTGTTGTAATAGGCGGGAGTGTCGGATCTGGTTGAGATGTGTAAGTGACATTTGCTTCATTTGAGATAATGCCATTTGGTGGTAAAGCTGTTATTTGTACTTCTAAAGTAACAGTCACTATTTGTCTAGGGTTTAATGTGCCAACTGGGATTCCTATTTCAGGGGTCAAATTAGGTTGTGGAATGCCATTAATCGTAACGCTACCAGGGATAAATGTAGTTCCAGTAGGGATAGAATCTGTAATAATGACATTAGTTGCAGGTATATTACCAGTATTTTGAAGGGTGATTGTATAAGTGAGCGTATCACCAATACTTGCAAACTCACGATCCACTGTTTTTTGCGGGTTCGGGTTAGCGGTACGAACAGGTAAAGTTACGGTAGGAGTCGTTTCTGTTGTTGTAATAGGAGGTTCGCTAGGATTAGGCTGAGAAGTGTAGGTAACACTTGCTGTATTTTCTATTTTTCCATTAGGAGGAATAGCGTTTATTTGAATCTGGAATGTAACAGTAACTGTCTCGCCGGGATTAACTGTTCCAACAGGAATTCCTGTGACTGGACTTACGCCGGGTTGAGCGACATTGTTTACAGTAACACTATTCGTAATAAAAGTTGTACCCGGTGGCAAAGAGTCTGTAACTGTTACACCTGTAGCAGGTATAGTTCCTTGGTTTGTAAATGTGACAGTATAAGTTACAATATCGCCAATTTCTGCAAACGTAAGGTTTGCTGTTTTTGTCGGACTTATGACTACAGTTTGGATAGGAGTCGTTGTTTCAGGAGTTGTTTCTGTTTTTGTGACTGGAGGTAAATTTGGATCCGGTTGATAATTAAATGTTGCACTACCTTGATTTCGGATTTCGCCGCTAGCAGGGATGTTTATTACTCGTACTTGGAAAGTAATCGTTGCGCGTTCGGATGGCGCTAAAGTTCCAAGTGAAATTCCTGATGATGGATTTGTTCCTGCTTGAGGAATCCCATTAATCGTAACACTATCTGGAATAAATACAGTACCGGCAGGGATAGAATCTATTACTGTTATATTCGTAGCAGGAACAGTACCGGTGTTTTGAAATGAGAGAGTATAGGTAATGACATCATTTAATGCAACGAAGGAGCGATCTGCTGTTTTTTGTGGATTTAGTGTAGCGGTATTAACTGCTGTTTCTGTTTCAGGAGTTGTAATAGTTGTCGTAACGGGAGGTTCATTTGGATTTGGCTCGTATGTGAATGTAATATTTGCTTGATTTCTAATAACTCCTCCGGGCGGGATACTATTTACTACACCTTGGAACGTAACTGTAATACTTTGACCGGGATTTACAGTGCCGACGGGTATACCAATTTCAGGGTTTTCTCCAAGTTGTGATGTGCCATTTACGACAACGCTACCTGGAACGAAAGAAACACCAGATGGAAGTGCATCTTTTATAATAACATTTGTAGCGGGGACGGTCCCTCTATTTTGGAATGTTACAGTAAAAGTAATCGTATCCCCTATATCAGCAACTTGTCGATCAGCAGATTTTGTAGTCGTTGGATTAGGATTATTAATTGGAATGTTTACACTTGGAGTGGTGGTAGTTGTTGTAACAGGAGGCTCACTTGGGTTCGGTTGATATTGGTAAGTGAAGGATGCTTGGTTTCTAATTATTCCATCAGGTGGTAAGTTTGTAACGACAACTTGATACGTGATTGTTTTTGTTTCTCCGACAGAAATGGTACCAAGTGGTATACCAAGTGATGGGGCTACTCCTGGCGTTGTAATGCCATCGACTGTAACACTATTTGGAACGAAAATAGTCCCGTTAGGTGTAGGGTCTGTAACGACTACATTTGTAGCCGGAACGGTCCCGTTATTTGTAAATGTGACCGTGTAGGTAATCGTATCTCCTAAATCAGCAACTTGTTTGTCGGCAGATTTTGTAGGCGCTGTAATAACGGTCCCAACTTGAGTTTCTGTTTTAGGAGTTGGGGTAGTTGTTGTAACAGGAGGCTCATTTGGATTAACAATATAATTAAATGATACACTGCCTTGGTTTTCTATAATTCCATTTGGTGGGACACTTGTAACTTGAACTTGGAATGTAATTGTTTTTGCTTGATTTGGATTTAAAGTACCGATTGATATACCGTTTTCAGGATTACTGTTAGGTTGTGAGACACCATCAATCGTGACGCTATTTGGAATAAATGTTGTACCGTTTGGAATTGGATCTGTTAGTACAATATTTATTGAGGGAACAGTGCCGTTATTTTGTAAACTAATTGTATACGTAATAACATCACCAATATCAACGAAAGTACGATTAGCAGATTTTGTAGGGTTAACTGTAGCGGTATTAACAGAGACTGTAGTAGGTGCTGTCGGTTCGGTTGTGGTAACCGGCGGTCTTGTTGGATCTGGCTGGTACGTATATGTCGTTGAAGCTTCGTTTGTAATAACACCGCCAGCTGGAATTTGTGTAACAAGAACTTGGAAAGATAGTGTTTTGGTTTCACCGGGATCAATTGTTCCAACTGGGATTCCTAGTGCGGGATTTGAATTTGGAACCGGTACATTATTTAAGATTACGCTATTCGGAATGAATGTTGTACCAGTAGGAATGGTATCAGTAAAAACTACATTTGTAGCAGGGATCGTACCATCATTAGTGAAAGTAATCGTATACGTAATAACATCACCGATATCAACAGTAGTTTTATCCGCCGTTTTAACAGGGTTTGTAATAGCGGTGTTAACAGGAGTAGTAGTAGGTGGTGTAGGGTTTGTTGTTGTAATAGCTGGTTTTGTAGGATCTGGTTGATACGTAAATGTTGTGGTTCCGATATTTCGGATTAGGCCATTCTCTGGGAGAGAGGTAACTTGAACTTGGAAAGTGACAGTGACAGTATTACCAGCTGCGATTGTTCCAATTTGTATACCACCAGAAGGGTTTACGCCAGGTTGTGAAGTACCGTTAATTGTGACGCTATTCGGAATAAATGTAGTGCTACTTGGAATCGGATCAGTCACAATAACATTAGTTGCAGAAATATTTCCTGTATTCGGTAATGTAATCGTATACGTAATCGTATCGCCAATATCGACAACTTGTGGACTAGCAGATTTTGTAGGATTTACAATTGCAGTTCGTACAGAAGTAGTTGTTGGAGGTGTTGTTATCGTAGTGGTTGTTGGGGGTTCAGCCGGATTCGGTTGCGACGTAAATGTTATATTTGCTTCGTTAGTAATCGTTCCGTTAGCTGGAAGGGAAGTGACTTGGACTTGAAATGTGACAGTTGTAGTTTGACCAGCAGGAATTGTACCTAGCGGAATATTTGTTGGAGTTACGCCAGATTGTGCCGTTCCATTAACTGTAACACTGTTTGGAATAAAAGTAGTGCCAGTAGGGATAGGGTCGGTGATGGAAACATTTGTTGCTGAAATATTACCGTTATTTGGAACAGTAATCGTATACGTAATGATGTCACCAATATTTACAATTTGTTGGTTTGCACTTTTAGTTGGATTTATGATAGTAGCATTAATTTGTGTTTCAACTATATTACTTGTAGAGTTTCTGTTAATTGGTGGTTGGTTTGGTGGATTATATTGAAAGCTTGAAGTTGCACTATTTGGAATAGGGTTTGGTGTAGGGAGAGTATTAACTTGAACTTGAAACGTAATTGTAGCATTCCCGTTTGCAGCAATCGTTCCTACATTTATTCCAGTAGCAGGATTATCTGTAGTAGAAGTACCATTAACTGTAACGCTACCCGGTACGAACGATGTGCCGGCAGGAGGCGTGTCTGTAATGATAACATTATTAGCAGCTAATGTGGCTTGATTTGTGGCTGTAATTGTATACGTAATCGTATCACCGATAGTAGCAATTGTTTTATCTACTGCTTTTGTTAATGCGACATTAGCTGTGAAAATATCTGTATTAACTATATTGCTTGTTGCTGTTCGATTAATAGTGGGTGCGTTAGGAGCTGGTTGAAATGTGTATCCAAATGATGCTATGTTACTGGCGACAGGTGGGGTAGGAATACTTGTTACATCTACTTGGAAAGTAATTGTAGCAGAACCACCAGCAGGGATGTTATTAATAGGAATTCCAGTTGAGGGATTGCCAGCTGTTGGAGTACCGTTAACAGTTACACTGTTTGGAACGAAAGTGGTGCCGGCTGGTATAGGGTCTGTAAATGTAACGTTTTGGGCAGGAAGTGTTCCGGTATTTTGGACAACGATTGTATAGGTTAAACGACTTCCTATTGTTGCTATTGCCATTAGATTCGTCCTTTCTGTCTGAATTTAAATCCGGTCAAGGCATCGAATATTTACAAACAGCATTATTTAATAATCTAGAAACAATACTATGTTTAAATATTAGTATAAAATGAGCTCGTCATTGCATCCTATTCAAATTTAAATGAATAGGAATAGGCAAAGGCTTTTTTTTTGCCCAAATTAGTCTGTGCATATACAAATGGAACTTTTTTTACTTGTTTGCATTAAATGAAATAGCGAATAAATATTTATCTTATATGGAAGGGGAGTGGAATTGTTGGCTTTTGTACAAACATATACGAAAACGGACTCTTTATTTATGGTACACACAGGGAATACAGTTGGCATGCGTGGTATTACAACAGCGACGGCGTATCAATACAATGCATTAATAACAAGAGATACAAATTTAAGTTTTGCAGGGGTTCCTTCTTCGGTAGATCCATTAACTTTTGCAGGAACGACAAATGATTGGACATTAAATGGTTCTTGGGCAAGGCTTAATCCTTCAGTAACAGACGTACCAGCAACAGCAACTGTAGACTTTGCTATGTTAGTTTGGCAAGGGACATTGAGTGCAACTGTGACAGAAACTGTAGTAAATAACAACATACCTACTTTACAAACACCGGATGGGGTCACTCATACAATTACGAGTGTTCCTGCATGGGGAGAGACGAGATCAAGCGGAACATTTCAAGGTACCATTTATACACGTGCTGCAAATGTAACAAATATTCTACAAGGGCTTTCAAATCGAGCAGCGGGGGATTATTTTGTAGAAAGGGTTCCCACGGCAAATCCTCCGACGCAAGGGACAGGCGTAGGATGGGCATTGGTTGTTGTATATCGCGATAATTCATATCCTATTAGGAATGTTAGTTTATATACTGGTTTACTCATTTCTACATTGGGTGAGACGGCAACGATTTCAAATTTTATCACTCCAGCTGTAGCGCCGGTTAATGCTCGTGTATTTACAATGGCAATTAATGGTGATACTGATGCGACAGGTGATAGATTTAACTTAAACGGTACGGGACTTTCAGGACCTAATAATTTAATAAACAACTTTTTTGCTTCACAGGTAAATAATTATTTAGGAAATTTAAATACAATCGGAAGTTTTGGGGATAGAAATATGCCAATTGGTACTTCTGCGACTAACCGTCGTGCGGAATTTGATGTGACAAATGTGCCTGCAAATGGCGTGTTAACAGCTGGATCCACTTCTACTACCGTGAATATCCCAAATACATTTGATTATATTTACGCTGGTGCTGTCGGTTTACAAATAGATTTAGCGGAGGCACGTTTAACTGCTACAAAATCAGTAATAGTAAGTTGAAAAATTGAAAACTTTAATAAAATTTTTTATCCTAATAGGAGTGAATTCTATTGGCTTTTGTTCAAGCTTACGGTAAAAACGATAACTTATTTATGATGCATACAGGCAATACGATGGGAATGCGAGGTACTGCTAATACAAACTTTGCTTATAATGCACTTATTACATTAAATACTGACACCACTTTCGGAGGGGTGCCTTCATCGACGGATCCAAATACATTTGGAGGTACGACAAATGATTGGACACTAGATGGTTCATGGGCTGAATTAAATCCATCAACTACTATCGTTCCAACTACAGCAGTTGTAGATTTTGCATTACTTGTTTGGTCAGGTGGGTTGGATACGGCTGTTACAACCGCTGTTGTTGATGCGAATCCACCAAATTTAGTTACGCCTGATGGAACGAGTACACAAGTGACAATAAATTCAGCATGGTCATCAGGAGGGACGAATTTACCTTTTATAGCCAATGTATATAATCGAGCAGCAGACGTTACATCTTTACTACAAGGGCTACCAAATCGCGCAGCAGGAAGATATAGTGTGACAAGATTACCTACGCGTCAGCCAGTTGGTTATGGTGCAGGATGGTCGTTGATTGTTGTATATCGTGATTCCTCATATCCGATGAGAAATGTGAGTTTATTTCCAGGTTTTTTATTATCAGGTACACCGCAAACCCTTTCTGGATTTTTTACACCAGCTACAGGGACGGTGACAGCAAGAGCTTTTGTAATGGCGGTAAATGGTGATCCGAATTTTACAGGTGATAATTTTCAATTGAACTCTGTGACATTAACAGGACCAAATAATCCAATAGGGAACTTTTTTAGAGGGCAAGTAAATGATATTAATGGAAATTTAAATACAATTGGTAGTTTTGCAGATCGGAATTTTTCTGGAACGACTACAACTGCAAATGCAAGAGCTGAGTTTGATATTACAAATGTAAATGCTACAGGTTCTATTGCACCAAATACGACATCTACACAAGTAAATATTACAGGTACCGGAGATACAATTTATACAAGTGCGGTTGGATTACAAATAGACTTGGCGGAGGCTAAATTAACAGCAGTAAAATCAGTAACTGTAAGTTAAAAAAGATTGCTATAAGTTAGCAATCTTTTTTATGAGAGGTATTTTGTTAGTAATGATTGATAGTTAGAATAATCAATCTCTTTTTCTTGTAGTTTTTTCACTAAAAATTTATGGTCGCGTTTTGGTGTAGCGATAATATATCCTTTAATAATTAAATCTTGTGTAATTTGAGAGGCTTTTTCTTGTAATGCAAGTTCTCCGATTTTTCCGGCAATTTTCGATTTAGCAACATCGCGAAATAGTTCTGGAACAGGACTTACGAGCTCTTCTAACAATTGTTTTTGTTCGTCATCCCACAAATGTCTAGTTTTATTAATATAGTGCTCTTCCCAATCTAAAATGGACATACCATCTTCTTTTGGTAATCGTTTCAGGAATTTTCTGAACATAAAATATCCACCGATAGACATAAGCCCTAATAAAATAACAGTCCATAGCACAATAAACCAACTGAACCATCCTTCGAGCAAATATATCCCCCCTTAATGATTGCGGTTTTCTATTATTCATATTATAAACAGTGAGATTCATAGAAAGCAAGAACGCTTGGTCATTTTGACCAAGCGTTATCATTTAAACAAAGTATAGTTGTTCCACACATAAATTATTATTATCATCTTCTACATATTCAATGATTAATGTGCCAACTTTACGATCTTTATCTTCAGTTGTGAAAATAGAGTAAGAAGTAAAACGTGCTGTTGATAGGCCGCTTATATGTGTAGGTAAAGAAATGTAGTCGTTATCGCGGAAGAATTCCATCAGTTCAATATCCTCAAATTCTTTTCGGTCAACTTGTTTGTTTGTATAGCGGCGTTGAAGTTGTTTTAAAGACTCATTCCAAGAAATTGCTTTTGTGTCGTATACCATTTTGTTCTATCTCCTTACTGTATGTAATCATTAAGAACATACGTTCTAATCTAGTATACTCTTTTTATTAGAAAAGGGAAAGCAAAAAATAATGTAAGCTTGGATTTCCAAGCTTACATTATTGATGCGTTCGTCATAATCTCTATTTTTTATTATAAGTTACATAAGAATAAGAAACAAGATGATATATATTTTGTTGATAGTTTTCAAGATTCTGTATATTATAGTTTTACTAAAGCGCAAGGGAATGAGAGGAATGGCATATGTAATTTCACTCCAAGGACCGATGGCAAGCGGAAAAACGACATTGGCTAAAAGGTTAGAGCGATGTGGGTTTTCAGTTATATATGAAAATCCTTATCCAATTGTAGAAAAGCGAAAGCAATTAAATTTGGATATGAATTCAAAAGAAGGGTTTATTCTAAATCAAAAAATGTTTATGGAAGCAAAAATAAAGGAGTTTCAAAATGTAAAAGATTCAGTTGTGATTTTTGATCGCGGGCCAGAAGATATTGAGTTTTTTACGCTCTTTTATCCAAAGATTATAGGAGAAGAGTGGGATATAGAAACTGCATTAAGAGATGAATTATATAAATTAAGAGAATGTCGTTCAGATGCTATTTTTTATTTAGATGGCTCGGAAAGTAATTTATATAATAGAAAAAATAATGATAGAACAAGAAACAGAAGTACATTTGAGGAGCAATTTAAATTAGTAGAAACTGAAAAAGACTGGTATAAACAATTTCCTGTAACTTATGTGGACACGAATAGATTAACAGTGGACGAATTAGAGATATATTTTATGAGATGGTTGAAGGAGAGAGGACTGTGAAAAAAATACTTTTATTTGTATATCCTACATTTGCGGAGTTTGAAATTACGGTAGCAACGGCATTGTTGAAAAACAAATATGAAATTATTACAGCGAGTTTAACGAAAGAATTGATTATAAGTGAAACAGGTTTGCAAGTGCAACCACATATAGAATTAAGAGAAGTGCGTGTAGAAGAATATGAGGGGATTATTATTCCAGGCGGAGATGCAATACATATGAAGGATGCAGAAGTACTCTTTTCAGTTATCCGTCAATTTCATGAACAAGAAAAATTAGTAGCTGCTATTTGTGCTGGGCCGTATGCGCTAGCAAAAGCAGGCTTATGCAAAGAAATCTCATATACGGTGACTATGGACTACCAAAAATTAGATTGTTTTCCAGTAGAAAATTTTGTCTATGAAGAAGTTGTGCAACAATCAAATATTATTACAGCACAGGGGCATGCATTTGTACCATTTGGAATAGCGATTGCCTCTTATTTTGGAGTAACAAACGAACATAATATAAATTTTTACAGTGGTAAGGGGAATGTGATGATGGAGGAGCTTTTGCCTGAGAATGTATAAAAGCTAGCATTTGCTAGCTTTTTTCTTTTTGACATCGATAAATGGCTAACGTTTTCGGATCACGCCATATACCGTTATGAATTGCCAATTCATTTTCTACTTCTTCTTTTAGCCATTCCTTCATTTCGGCGTGAAGATGTGTATTATCAGGTATATTTAGCGACGGAAACATGCTAGAAATATAGTTTACAATTGGAGTAGCATGATGAAAAACGAGAGCATTATGAATAACTGCTTCTTCAACAGTTGGAAAAACAGACTGTAATATCTCTTTACCATTTTCCAAACAAAATGGCGTGACTGAAGATGTTGTTTTCGGTAAATCAAATGCGTCTAACATGCGGTTACACATTTCAACTATACGAGATAATGTAACGTCAGAATTTGTTGTAGCTAACAGTGAGCCTCCAGGACGTATTACTTTATGGAACCCTTGGACTGTTTTTTCAACATCTTTCATGTGGTATAACATATGTCTTGCGACAATCCAGTCGTAGCAATTAGCTTTGAAAGGAAGTTTACCGGCGTCACCTAGCCTCCATTCAATTATGCTATTCTTTTTTGTAGCTTCAGAAAGCATCGTTTTCGATTGATCCAAACCTGTTAAATGTCCTGTATGACCGTTAGTTTGTAAAAGGGAAAGAAAATTCCCGTTAGCGCACCCAACCTCTAATATTTTCTCGTCTCCTTGAAGTTGTAAATGATCTATGACGACTTCATCTAAATTCACATGTTTTTCTTCATAATGTTTATGTGTATCGATACGTGTTTGTAAATGGTTGCTTACGTTGTATTGGCGTTTTACATCATTCATCTTTTCGTATTCCACCTTCGTACAAAATTGCTGAATCGCGTGCGTTAATACGTCAGTTTTCTTTAAGCCTTCGTAATGGAGTGCAGATTCAAACCTTTCAAGTAATTTTTCTTCAATTCGAAAATGAATATCTTTTCGCTTTGTCATTGAAAATTCGCTCCTTTGCATCTGTTAGTGAGACTATAGCATGCCTGAAAAAATTGTGTAAATCATTTGTGTACACAAATGGAGGAGATGAAAAAATTATTTGAATGTGAGTTTAAACTATTGACGATTTAACCGTTTTCATATATTCTTAAATTAAGAAATATTCAAATAATTAAAAGAAATGAGAGAGTCACATGCTTCTTCAAGGAACACATCGAATTGGTCGTATGGCCATGCTGTTGGCACTTGCGGATGAGAATGAAAGTCCTGTATTATCTATTCCAAAAGGTTGGAAGTATTGTACGGGGAAAGTGGGTTCGATGAATTCGCAAAAGGTTGTCGCAGCAATGGAAACAGCGGCTAAGAGCAACCAAGTTATTGAAACAGACGTTTACAGAGAAACACATGCACTTTATCACGCAATTATGGAAGCTTTGTACGGAGTGACGAGAGGTCAAATTCAGTTAGCAGACGTTCTTCGTACAGTAGGACTTCGCTTTGCGATTGTGCGCGGTACACCATACGACGGAAAAAAAGAAGGCGAATGGGTTGCTGTTGCATTATATGGAACGATTGGTGCACCTGTAAAAGGATCTGAGCATGAGGCGATTGGTTTAGGAATTAATCACATATGATTTGCCCATAGTCTATTAGTTAGAAGGGGGCCTTACTTTTTTAGGACAGAAGTCTGTCTTAAAAAGATAAGGTCCCCTTTTGCCTTTTTAAGGAGGAAAAACAATGATTACGTTAACAGGACACACATTGACAATTGAAGAAATGAAGAGGTTGTTACTTGAAGGAGAAGGTGTAACAGCTTGTCCAACTAGTATGCAAAAGGTGGCGGAGTGCCGCGAAGTTGTTGAGAAAATTGTAGAAGACGGAAAAGTCGTTTACGGTATTACAACTGGATTTGGAAAGTTCAGTGATGTGCTTATTCAAAAAGATGATGTAAAGGCACTTCAACACAATTTAATTCAGTCACATGCATGCGGGATAGGCGATCCATTCCCTGAAGAAGTATCACGCGGTATGTTAATTTTACGAGCGAACACGATGCTTAAAGGCGTATCTGGCGTTAGACCGCTTGTTGTAAATATGCTTCTTGAGTTTGTAAATCGTAAAATTCACCCAGTCGTTCCGCAACAAGGTTCACTTGGTGCGAGTGGCGATTTAGCGCCTTTATCTCATCTTGCGCTCGTATTATTAGGCGAAGGTGAAGTGTTCTATAAAGGGAAACGCGTTCATGCGATGGTGGCTCTTACAGAAGAAGGTCTTGAGCCGATTGAACTTGAAGCGAAAGAAGGGCTTGCATTAATCAATGGTACGCAGGCGATGACAGCGCAAGGAGTTCTTTCTTATATAGAAGCAGAAGCAACTGCGTATCAAGCTGAATTAATCGCTTCAATGACAATTGAAGGGTTACAAGGCATTATTGATGCATTTGATGAAAATGTTCATAAAGCACGTGGTTATAAAGAGCAAGTGGAAGTAGCGAGCAGAATTCGTGACATCCTTCACGATAGTAAGTTAACAACAAAACAAGGAGAACTACGAGTACAGGATGCCTATTCACTTCGCTGTATCCCGCAAGTACATGGTGCTTCTTGGCAGGTTTTAAATTATGTGAAAGAAAAATTAGAAATTGAAATGAATGCAGCAACAGATAATCCGCTGATCTTTGATGGCGGAGAAAAAGTAATTTCGGGTGGGAATTTCCACGGTCAACCGATTGCGTTTGCGATGGACTTCTTAAAAGTAGGAATGGCGGAACTTGCAAATATTTCAGAGCGTCGTATTGAGCGTTTAGTAAATCCGCAATTAAATGATTTACCTCCATTTTTAAGTCCAGAACCAGGACTTCAGTCTGGTGCAATGATTATGCAATACGCAGCAGCGTCACTAGTTTCTGAAAATAAAACGTTAGCACATCCGGCGAGTGTTGATTCAATCCCGTCATCAGCTAACCAAGAAGATCACGTAAGTATGGGAACAATCGCTTCACGCCATGCACATCAAATTATTCAAAACGTAAGACGTGTTCTTTCAATTGAAATGATTTGTGCGATGCAAGCAGCAGAATATCGTGGTATTGAAAATATGAGTACAGTGACGAAGAGCTTCTACCATCAAGGTCGTCAGCAAGTGCCTTCTATTACAAATGACCGCATATTCTCAACAGATATTGAAAATATTGCGCATTGGTTAAAAACGAATTATTCGATTAAAGAAAGATTAGATGTAAACGCAGCACTATAAAATGAGAAAAGGGAGAGATTGAAATGGAAAAAGTAAAACAAACAATTCGCGCGCCAAGAGGTACTGAGTTACAAACGAAAGGGTGGGTTCAAGAAGCTGCACTTCGTATGTTAATGAACAATTTAGATCCGGAAGTTGCTGAAAAGCCAGAAGAATTAGTTGTATATGGCGGAATTGGCCGTGCAGCTCGTAACTGGGAAAGCTACAATGCAATTGTAGATTCATTAAAAACGTTAGAAAGCGATGAAACATTACTTGTTCAATCAGGAAAACCAGTTGCTATTTTTAAATCACATGAAGATGCGCCACGCGTTTTGTTAGCAAACTCAAACTTAGTACCGAAGTGGGCGAACTGGGATCACTTCCGTGAACTAGAGAAAAAAGGTCTTATGATGTACGGACAAATGACAGCAGGTAGCTGGATTTACATCGGAACACAAGGTATTTTACAAGGAACATATGAAACATTTGGTGAAGCGGCACGTCAACATTTCGGTGGTTCATTAAAAGGTACATTAACACTTACTGCTGGTTTAGGTGGTATGGGCGGTGCACAACCTCTTGCTGTAACGATGAACGGCGGTGTTGTTATCGCTATTGATGTTGATAAGCGCAGCATTGATCGTCGTATTGAAAAGAGATACTGTGATATGTATACAGAATCGTTAGAAGAAGCGTTAACGGTTGCGAACGAGTATAAAGAGAAGAAAGAACCGATTTCTATTGGTTTATTAGGAAATGCGGCAGAAATTTTACCAGAGCTAGTGAAGCGTAATATTACGCCAGATTTAGTTACGGATCAAACATCTGCTCATGACCCATTAAACGGCTATATTCCAGTAGGTTACACGTTAGAAGAAGCGGCAAAACTTCGTGAAGAAGATCCAGAACGTTACGTACAATTATCAAAAGAAAGCATGACAAAACATGTGGAAGCAATGCTTGCTATGCAAGCAAAAGGCGCAATTACATTTGATTACGGAAATAACATTCGCCAAGTTGCTTTCGATGAAGGTTTGAAAAATGCATTCGATTTCCCTGGATTCGTTCCAGCATTTATCCGTCCATTATTCTGCGAAGGAAAAGGACCATTCCGCTGGGTAGCACTTTCTGGTGATCCAGAAGATATTTATAAAACAGACGAAGTAATTTTACGTGAGTTCGCGGATAATGAGCATTTATGTAATTGGATCCGTATGGCTCGTCAGCAAGTTGAATTCCAAGGCCTTCCATCACGTATTTGTTGGCTTGGTTACGGTGAGCGTGCGAAATTTGGTCGCATCATTAATGAAATGGTTGCAAATGGTGAATTATCAGCACCAATTGTTATCGGTCGTGACCATTTAGATTGCGGATCAGTAGCATCTCCAAACCGTGAAACAGAAGCGATGAAAGATGGTAGTGATGCAGTAGCTGACTGGCCAATTTTGAATGCATTAATTAACAGTGTAAACGGTGCAAGCTGGGTATCTGTTCACCACGGTGGTGGCGTTGGTATGGGTTATTCACTTCACGCTGGAATGGTTATCGTTGCAGATGGAACAGAAGCAGCAGCAAAACGTATTGAGCGCGTATTAACTTCTGACCCTGGTATGGGTGTTGTTCGTCACGTGGATGCAGGGTATGACTTAGCTGTGGAAACTGCGAAAGAAAAAGGCGTTAATATTCCAATGATGAAATAAGGAGGAGAAAAACATGCTGGACACTTTACTAATAAATATCGGTCAATTGCTAACAATGGATCAAGAAGATGGCTTGTTAAGACGGGAAGCGATGAACACGCTTCCTGTTATCGAAAACGGTGCGGTTGGAATTGAAAATGGTGTAATCACTTTCGTTGGAACAGCAGAAGAAGCAAAAGGACTTCAGGCGAAAGAAGTTATTGATTGTGGTGGGAAAATGGTTTCTCCTGGTCTTGTTGACCCGCATACTCATCTTGTATTTGGTGGATCTCGTGAAAATGAAATTGCACTAAAACTACAAGGAGTTCCGTACTTAGAAATTTTAGAACAAGGCGGAGGTATTCTTTCAACTGTAAATGCAACGAAACAGGCGTCGAAAGAAGAACTTGTTCAAAAAGCGAAATTCCATTTAGACCGTATGCTATCTTTCGGAGTTACAACTGTAGAAGCGAAGAGTGGTTACGGATTAGATGATGAGACAGAATGGAAACAATTAGAGGCAACTGCACAATTACAAAAAGAGCATCCCATCGATTTAGTTTCTACATTTTTAGGTGCTCATGCAGTTCCGAAAGAGTATAAAGGTAGATCGAAAGAATTTTTACAATGGATGTTAGACCTACTACCAGAAATGAAGGAGAAGCAATTAGCTGAATTCGTTGATATTTTCTGTGAAACAGGCGTGTTCTCTGTTGAAGAGTCGAAAGAGTTTTTATTAAAAGCGAAAGAGCTTGGCTTTGACGTGAAAATTCATGCAGATGAAATTGATCCTCTTGGTGGTGCGGAAGCAGCGGCTGAAATTGGTGCAGCATCAGCCGACCATTTAGTTGGTGCTTCTGATAAAGGAATTGAAATGCTTGCAAACTCTAATACAGTAGCCACTTTATTACCAGGAACAACTTTCTATTTAAATAAAGAAAGCTTTGCCCGCGGTCGTAAAATGATCGATGAAGGTGTTGCAGTTGCGTTAGCTACAGACTTTAACCCAGGTAGCTGTCCAACTGAAAACATTCAGCTTATTATGAGCATCGCAATGTTGAAGCTGAAAATGACACCAGAAGAAGTTTGGAACGCGGTAACAGTTAACTCTTCTTATGCTATTAACCGAGGCGATGTAGCTGGGAAAATTAGAGTTGGTCGTAAGGCAGATTTAGTTTTATGGGATGCTTACAATTATGCTTACGTACCGTATCATTACGGCGTAAGTCATGTAAATACAGTATGGAAGAATGGTAATATCGCATATACAAGAGGTGAACAATCGTGGAGCACGGCCACTATTTAAAGAAGAATGCAAAGTTTATCGATCGTGAAGTGACGAAATGGAGTGAAATGATTAAAGATTGGGAGGAAGGCGTGGAAATATTCGGTGCTGCCTTAATTGGAGCACCCCTTTCTAAACCATCTATTAGTCATTCAGGAGCAAGTTTTGCGCCAAAAACGATTCGTGCGATGTTGGATGCATATAGCACGTACGCGATTACAGAAGAACACGATATGAAAGAAAGTGTTTTATATGATTGCGGCGATATTACGATGCATGTGACGGATATAAAAGAAAGTCATAACCGAATTGCGAAAACAGTTGGTCATGTAACGAAAGTAAATCCGAACATGATACCAATCGTTCTTGGCGGGGATCACTCAATTAGTTTTCCGAGTATAACAGGATTTGCAAACAGTAAAGGAAAGGTCGGGATTATTCAATTTGATGCCCATCATGATTTACGTAATTTAGATGATGGTGGTCCGTCAAATGGTACTCCGTTCCGTAGTTTACTAGAAAATGATATTATTACAGGAAAACAACTCGTTCAAATCGGAATTCGTAATTTTTCAAATGCACGAGCGTACCATGAATATGCAAAAGAACACGGTGTGACAGTTTATACAATGAAAGATGTACGAGAGCGAGAAATCAAAGATATTATTATAGAAAGTATTGAAGTATTAAGAAAGCAAGGCGTGACCGCTATTTACATTTCTCTTGATATGGATGTACTAGATCAAGCATTCGCACCAGGTTGTCCAGCGATTGGTCCTGGTGGAATGGACAGTACGACTTTACTTGATGCGATTGAATTGCTTGGTAAAGAACCGCTTGTGCAAGGGATGGATATTGTAGAAATTGATCCAACCCTCGATTTTAGAGATATGACGAGTCGAGTAGCTGCGCAAGTGATTATGAGTTTTCTTTTGGCCAGGGAAACAGTCCATAAACAGGTTAGTATATAGGCGTGAAGTTAATGGAGAATTTTTACCGATTCCGTATAAAAAGACACATTACTACTCATATGTAGTAATGTGTTTTTATGTAAAAAGAGAAGGCAAAATTAGAATGTATGTATGTGTGGAAAAGTTAATAAGATTGCGGATTTTTAGTGATATTTTACGAAGTCATTTTCTTAGTTTATAAGAATTGACACGAAAAATAATTTTATGATAAAATAAAAATTTTGCTAAAAAATAGAATGTGTGTTAAGATTGAGAAGGTTACCATATATGGAGGTGGATTATTTGTTTCAAATTGGCGATAACATTGTTTATCCAATGCACGGAGCAGGTATAATTAAAGCCATAGAAGAGAAGGAAATCGCAGGGAAAAAACAACAATATTATGTTATAAAAATGTCGGCTAGTAACATGGAAATAATGATTCCTGAAGGTAAAATATTGAATTCAAATATACGACCAGTAACGGATATCACGGCATTAATACACATAATGGATATTTTTCAACATGGAGAATCAGATAGATTACTTACGTGGAAACAAAGGTATAAATTGAACACTGATAAAATAAAAACGGGTAAAATGCAAGAAGGCGCTGAAGTTGTGCGCGATTTAATGCGTATACAGAAAGAAAAAGCACTTAATGCAAGCGAAAAGAAAATGTTAGATAATGCACATGAATTTTTGATTAGTGAACTAGGATTAATTGAAGGTATCACAGAAAATCAAATAAAAAGCTTTTGTTAAGATTCATTACAAATAATGTATTATGTCCCAAAAAAGATTTTGAGTTTTTTGGGAGCATAATTATAGAAAATTAATCCTTTCAAAGACATTCAACTCTTTCAAACCACTTTTAGAGCATTAACCTCTTTTGTTATTACTACAATCAAATCCATTTTTATTTTTTAATTCTTTTACGAATGTTCGAAGTTTAATGAAATACTTCGATAGAATAGTTACTTGATTTTTGCAATCCTGATTCACACTGGCACGGACAAGGAGCCGTAAGGATGAAAGAGAGGTAGGGCTTTCATTGTTTTAGGTATATAAGTTATTATTTTTAGAAGAATACTGAACTATTTTCACTTCTATTGATAAGGGATTTTTTATATGTGAAGAGATAAAGAAATTGATACCCATATATGGTCAACTAAAAAGGTTTCCTACTAAGGAAACCTTTTTAGTTGATTTATCCCGCTATTTGCCGGGCAGTAAGACCCCCACCTCAAAATTTAGCGGAAGCAAAGGAGTCAGGTAGGGATCAACTGCCCGTAAAAGCCCGATTGGTGAGGGCTAATAATCAGTGGGGAATGAACAAAACCCCCACTGATTTTATAGTATTCTATTTGTTTGATATTCGAATATTTCGTGTTTAAAGCGTATAAATTGACGTTACTATCTAAAAGTAAGTATGATGCGATTATAGTGAGAATATTTTTAGGGGGAAGAAAAATGACAAATTCAAATAAGAAAGCGGCAAGTATTTATGAAGGAACAAATGTAAACGCTTGGGGATCTTTTGAAAATATTGAAGAAACGAAGTTGTTTGATCAGATTCAAGTCGGAGCTTGGTCTCTTCGTAATCGCATAGCAATGGCACCGATGACGAGATGCTTTGCAGACAATGAAACTGGAGTAGTTGGTGCTGATGTAGTGGAGTACTATAGAAAGCGTGCTGCTGACGGAGTTGGATTAATTATTACAGAAGGAATTGTCATTAGTCCGAGAGCGAAAGGGAATCCAGGAGTACCAGGGATTTATACGCAAGAACAAATCGACTCTTGGAAACCTGTTACAGAGGCAGTACATAAAGAAGACGGGACGATTATTGCTCAAATATGGCATGTTGGACGTATGAGTCATCACGAAATAATTGGTGGGCAAATGCCGCAAGCGCCTTCTGCAATCGCTGCAGAAGGGAATGTTCCGCGTTTTCGTAAACCATTTGATACACCAGAAGCAATGACGATACAAGAAATACAAGAAGTTATCAGTCAATACGCACAAGCTGCGAAAAACGCGATCGAAGCTGGGTTTGATGGGGTAGAAATTCACGGTGCACACGGATATTTAATTGATCAATTTACTTATGAGTTTGCTAATAAGCGTACTGATAAATATGGCGGTGACTTAAAGCAAAGGTTAACGTTTATGAAAGAAGTAACTGAGGCTGTAATAGAAGCAGTTGGAGCTGATAAAACACTTCTTCGTTTCTCTGCTTTTAAAGGGGATAATCCTACTTATATGTGGGAAAACCCTGAGCTGGCAATTGAAACATTCGTAAATATGTTTAAAGAAGTTGGATTAACGATGATTCACCCTTCAACGATGAATTATACGCAAGTGATTGCTGACGGAAAGAATTTTCATCAATTAGTAAGAAAATATTGGGATGGTACGATTGTTGGAGTTGGTAATTTAAATCCGAAAGAGGCAGAAGAAGCACTGCAAGAAGGAACAATTGACGTAGCTGCATTCGGAAGACCGTTAATTGCGAATCCAGATTTTGTTCATCGAATTAAACATGCTGAAAGTTTAGTTGAATATGACGCGAAAGAGCATCTTGCTACATTAATTTGAATAAAGATAAAAGGAGAACACATGGAGTGTTCTCCTTTTATTATGGAATTTCATAGGGGGAAGCGAGATGAGTGAAACGCTACTCGTTATTATTAGTATATTACTATTATTAATGTTGCTTTTAATCGTCTTTTTTATTATCACATTTTTTATAAAAAAACGGACGCATCATTCTATTTTAAAATTACATCCATACTTAGGAAGAATGCGTTACTTACTGGAAAAGATAGGGCCGGAATTCCGACAATATTGGTTTGATCACGATACAGATGGAAAACCTTTTTCACGCTACGATTTTCAAAGTGTTATGTTTTTAGCGAAGTATCGCTCTGAAATACTTGGTTTTGGGTCGAAACGAGATTTTGAAGCATCTGGTTATTATATTGCTAATACGTTGTTTCCGGTATTAACAGAAGAATTAAGTGTGAACGTAACGCAAGAACGTGAAGGGAAAAAGTATGTGATTCATAAAGAAGGATTATTTTCACGGAGAGAAAAATTGACAGCGGATACAACGAATCTTTGGTTATACGAAGAAGACGATGCAATTATCGTCGGCGAAAATTGTAAATATCCGTGGAAACTGTATGGCATGTTTGGGGCATCAGCAACTTCTTACGGTGCGATTGGCGAAAATTATATTTTAGCGAGCGGCTTTGGAGCGAAAATGGCAGGCGGATCGTGGATTAATACTGGTGAAGGTGGCGTTATTCCAGAACATTTACATACAGGGGCGAATATCGTTGCGCAAATTGGTCCAGGACTATTTGGATACCGTGATGAGGACGGGAATTTTTCAATGGAGAAATTTATGGAGAAAGTGAAAGAAAGTAATATTAAAGCATTTGAATTGAAATTTGGGCAAGGTGCGAAAATACGTGGTGGTCATTTAGAGGGGCAAAAAGTAAATGAGAAAATTGCTTCTGTTCGGAATGTACGAGTAGGAGAGACGATTAATTCTCCGAATCGATTTTCATTTTTGAACAATGCGGCAGATACACTTTATTTTATTCAGCGTTTGCAAGAAACTGGCGGGAAACCAATCGGTATGAAAATTGTAATTGGACAGCAGCAGCCGTTGGAAGATTTATTTAAAACGATGAAAGAGTTAAATATCTATCCGGATTTTATTACAATTGACGGTTCAGAAGGTGGATCAGGAGCAACATATAAATCGATGGCAGATAGTATGGGGATGCCGCTTATTCCAGCGTTACTGACATGTATTGATACAGCGAATCAGTATGGTGTTCGTGATAAATTCAAAGTGTTTGCCTCGGGGAAATTAATTACACCAGATAAAGTGGCAATTGCTTTAGCGATTGGTGCAGATGCTGTAAACTCGGCACGTGGTTTTATGATGGCAAGCGGTTGTATTATGGCGCTTCAATGTAATTCTGGCCAATGTCCATCTGGTGTTGCCACGACGAATCCGCACTATCAAAAAGCGTTAGATCCGTATGAGAAGAAGTGGCGAGTTATGAATTATATTATTAGTATGAGATATAGTTTGTTTTCGTTAGCAGCAGCAGCGGGAGTAAAGAGTCCACGTCATTTAAAGAGAGATCATATTGTATTTAAAGATGAGATGGGGCGGATAGTTCCTCTCTCAGAATTGTTTCCTACTAGTAAATAGAAGTAAGCTATGTTTAATAGATTAAAAGTCATACATTTGTATGGCTTATTTTTATTAAAAAAATAGGTGTTTTATTTTCTGAATATTTTTACTTTAATTCTTTTTAAAAACCGGGTAATCCACTGGGATAAAGGCGTTTATGAAGGTTTTCACATGCAGTAAAAAACACCTGTTCACTTGAAAGAACAAAAAATGTTTGTTAAGGTAGGGAACCATAAGCGAAAACAAGAAAATAGAAAAAGTCATTTTTCGAAATTTTGAATGGCTTATGTAACTAAGGGAGAGATTTGGTGAAGATTGAGATTATGGTTTCGCTTGCTATTTATATGGCAGGTATGTTGTATATCGGTTATTGGTCTTATAAGAAGACATCCGATTTATCAGATTATATGTTAGGCGGAAGGGGACTCGGTCCAGCAGTTACAGCTTTATCAGCTGGTGCTTCTGACATGAGTGGTTGGATGCTAATGGGATTACCTGGTGCGATGTATGCGACAGGGTTATCAAGTGTGTGGATTGCGATAGGTTTATTAATAGGTGCTTATGCAAACTATTTAATTCTTGCCCCGCGTTTGCGAACGTATACAGAAGTGGCTAATGATTCAATTACGATTCCAGACTTTTTAGAGAATCGATTTAAAGATCGTACGAAAATACTTCGTTTTGTCTCCGCTATCGTCATTTTAGTATTTTTCACATTTTATGCGTCGGCTGGTTTAGTATCAGGTGGACGTTTGTTTGAAAATTCTTTCAACCTTGATTATAAAATTGGTTTATTTGTAACTGTCGGTGTCGTAGTTGCTTATACACTATTCGGTGGTTTTTTAGCAGTAAGTTGGACCGACTTTGTGCAAGGGTGTATTATGTTTATTGCTCTCGTATTAGTACCAATTGTTGCTTTTACAGATGTCGGTGGTGTAACAGAAACATTCAATACAATTAAGCAAGTGGATGCATCACATTTAGATATGTTTAAAGGGACCACAATTCTTGGTATTATTTCCTTTTTAGCATGGGGCCTTGGGTATTTTGGTCAACCACATATTATTGTCCGCTTTATGGCAATTACCTCTATTAAAGATTTGAAAACTTCTCGTAGAATCGGTATCGGTTGGATGGCGATTTCCATTATAGGTGCAATGCTTACTGGCTTGGTTGGTATCGCCTACTATGCTAAAAATAATGGGACATTACAAGACCCAGAAATGGTCTTTGTAACATTCTCAAACATTTTATTCCATCCGTACATTACTGGGTTTTTATTGTCAGCTATATTAGCTTCTATAATGAGTAGTATTTCCTCGCAATTACTTGTTATTTCAAGTGCAGTAACGGAAGATTTCTATAAAACATTTTTCCGTCGTAACGCAAGTGATAAAGAACTTGTATTTATCGGTAGACTGTCAGTTTTAGTAGTAGCTATGATCGCAGTTGTTTTAGCGTATCATCCAAGTGATACAATTTTAACACTCGTCGGTTATGCTTGGGCAGGATTTGGTTCAGCATTCGGACCTGCCATTTTATTAAGTTTATATTGGAAAAGAACGAACAAATGGGGCGTTCTTGCTGGGATGATTGTTGGTGCAGTAGTTGTAATTACTTGGGTACAAATTCCAAGTTTAAAAGCGACTATGTATGAGATGGTACCTGGATTCTTCTGTAGTTTATTAGCTGTTATTATCGTAAGTTTAGTAACGAAAGAACCAGTTAAAGCAATACATCGTGAATTTAATGAGATGGAAGCAGTGCTGGAAGAAGAAACGAAATGATTTGAAAAGGGAGTAAACGGTGAATAGTGTTTACTCCCTTTTCATTTTAAATGAAATAAGTAACTTGTTGACAAAGAAAAGTAAGTAACTTATAATAAGTGTTAAGTTCGAGGTAAATGATATTCTAAATCACGTTTTATCCCACTTTAATGGGCGGTAAGCCCCCCCACTGATTATGGTATTAAAGTGAGTAAATTTTTTGGAAACTATCTTGAAATCGAGATAATTTCGATAAGTTAAACGTTAATGTGTAATTTTATAATTAATATCTCGAATTCGAGATAAAATTATCATGACGGATTTTACTAGGCAGTATGGAAAAAATGAATAATGAATTTTAATGTAAAGCAATTTTTATAATAGAATAAAAAGGAGTGGACGAAATGGAAAAGAAAACAATGGGAATTCATCACATTACAGCAATCGTAGGACATCCACAAGAAAATGTAGATTTTTACGCTGGTGTGTTAGGTTTACGTTTAGTAAAACAAACAGTGAATTTTGATGATCCAGGTACGTACCATCTTTATTTTGGTAATGAAGGAGGAAAACCGGGAACAATTATTACGTTTTTCCCATGGGCAGGTGCTCGTCAAGGAGTTATTGGTGACGGTCAAGTAGGAATCACTTCTTATGTTGTACCAAAAGGGGCAATGCAGTTTTGGGAAAATAGATTAGAAAAATTCGATGTTTCGTATACAAAAATGACTCGATTTGGAGAGCAGTATTTAGAATTTGATGATCCACATGGTTTGCATATAGAATTAGTAGAAAGAGAAGAGGGTGAATTAAATAATTGGACTTTTGGAGAAGTTACGCCAGAAGTAGCAATTAAAGGATTTGGTGGTGCAGTTCTTTTATCAACGCAGCCTCAAAAAACAGCCGAACTGTTAGAGCACGTTATGGGTCTTGAGAAAATTGGGGAAGAGGGCGAATTTGTTCGATTCCGTTCTTCTGCTAATATTGGAAATATTATTGATTTGAGATTATCGACAATTGGTCATGGCCAAATGGGCGTTGGTACAGTGCATCATATTGCTTGGAGAGCGAGTGACGATGCTGATCAGCTAGACTGGAAAGAGCATGTGTCCCGTTTTGGATACCACGTAACTCCTGTACAAGATCGAAATTATTTTAACGCAATTTATTTTAGAGAACACGGTGAAATTTTATTTGAAATTGCAACAGATCCCCCTGGTTTCGCTCATGATGAATCGTTAGAGACGATGGGTGAGGAATTAAAGTTACCGGAACAATATGAAAAACATAGAAAACAGATTGAACAAACGCTTTTACCATTTGAAGTGAGACATTTAGATTAAAGTGATTGAAAGGGGAAAAGGATTATGATGAAACATATTTTTCAAAAAGGAAAAGATACGTCAAAACCAGTATTGCTATTACTTCATGGTACAGGAGGTAATGAATTAGATTTATTACCACTTGCAGAAATAATTGATCCGGAAGCATCTGTATTAAGTGTTAGAGGAAATGTATTAGAAAATGGCATGCCACGTTTCTTCCGTAGATTGGCAGAAGGCATTTTTGATGAAGAAGATTTGATTTTCCGTACGAAGGAATTAAATGAGTTTTTAGATGAAGCTTCAAAAGCATATGAATTTGATAGAAATAACATTGTAGCTATCGGGTATTCAAATGGAGCAAACATTGCGGCAAGCTTATTATTCCATTACGAAAATGCGTTAAAAGGTGCTGTGCTTCATCACCCAATGGTGCCTAGAAGAGGAACACAATTGCCTAATTTAGCTGGGAAATCCGTGTTTATTGCTGCTGGGACAAATGATTCAATTTGTTCATCTTCTGAGTCAGAGGAATTGAAGCTACTATTAGAAAATGCAAACGCTAATGTAACAATGCATTGGGAAAATAGAGGACATCAATTAACGATGGGTGAAGTAGAAAAAGCAAAAGAATGGTATGGAAAAACAGTTCTATAAGTATAAATAATAAAAGAAGCATCTGCTAACGATTAGCAGATGCTTCTTTTATTATTTAAGACTGGATTGCAAGGTGAGGTGAAGAAAGTGGTAGGTGAATATCAACGACCGTACCTTTATTTAATTCACTTGAAATGTGTAATTTACCATGATGTTCTTCAATTATTTTGTAACACATCATTAATCCTAGCCCTGTGCCTTTTTCTTTTAAACTATAAAACGGTTCGCCTAAACGGGAGATACGATCTTCTGGGATACCGCAACCTTCATCGATGATCCGTATTAAGATGAAATTACCCTCTAATGGTTTTGTTTGGATGAAAATATTTCCGCCATTTGGCATTGCTTCAATCGCATTTTTTAATATATTTATAAAAACTTGTTTTAATTGGTTACCGTCACATTGAATATCATATACGTAATCAAAATGGTCCATAATGATATGAACGCTGTGCATAATAGCAGTCGGTAAAATAAATGTAACTACCTCTTCAATTAAAGTTTGTATGTTACAAGTTTGGATTGCTAATACTTGTGGTTTAGACATCGCCATAAATTGACTCGTGATAGATTCCATCTGTGAAATTTCACTTAACATAACATCGATATACCACTTCTGCTCCTCATTTATTTCAGGGAGTAGCAATGTTAGAAAACCTTTTAGAGAAGTGAGTGGATTTCGAATTTCATGAGCAATTCCAGCTGTCAGTTGTCCGACTACGGCGAGCTTTTCAGATTTTCGTAATAACTTTTCCGTTTCCTTTAGCTCAGTAATATCTCTTCCCATTACGATAAGACCTTTACGGGAGCCGTCAGGGTGATAGAGAGGAACCTTCGATATACTTAAGATTAGGTCGAAATCATCTCTATGAATAATAAATTCTTCACCATGAAGAATTTGTCTTTGTTGCCATGCTAATTCATCGACTTCTTCACAATGTAAAAAAGCTTCTCGGTACGCTTCATTATATTGAATGAGTTCACTATCTTTTTTTCCGTGGTAAGGTACATGATGGAAATTGAAGCAAGAAAGTGCGTAGTCATTTGCCTCAAGCCAGCGCCCTTCATGATCTTTAAATATAACAAATGCAGGCATGGAGTTTACTAATGTACGCAACCTCTTCTCACTTTCTTTAAGCTTTTTCTCAATTCTTTCTGATTTTTCAAGAGGCTTCATAATGGCATATACGCCAGTTAGACGATTTTGGACAAAAATAGGAACTAGTTTTGTCACGACGTCTAATAAAAATCCATTTTTATGATAAATAGATAATATATACTCGTGCTGATTATCAGCTTTAGTGTTCTTTATATTTTGTAATACTTGCTCAGAAATATGAGCTTCTAAAATAGAGGTAATGCTTTTTCGTTCTAATTCTGAAGAAGTGTAACCTAGTGTTCTTTCGGCAGAAGGATTAGTGTGTATAATAATTCCTTCTAAATTTAATGAAATAATACCATCAGGGTTGTGTTCGAACAGAGATGCATACATTTCTGTTAATGAACGATCTTGTATATGGTTCCGTAAACGTCTAGAAATGTTCGGATGACGTTTTCTTTGAGTTGATGAATATTTTTTACGACTCATAATAGTTCCTCCGTACAAATAGCATCTAAAAAGATTTGTCTATTCATAACTATAATATAGATGTAATGTGTATTTCTATAAAAAATGGAAGTTATATAATAAATTTTGTTTTCTTTATTTTGGAAAAGTGCGTATAGGGTGGTAATAAGGGGAGCTTATATTGTTTTATAAATCATTTGTAAGTTACAGGAGTAGGTTTTCCTTATAACATTAGGGTAGAAGAGGGGGAGAGAAAATGAGAAATTATATTCAAGGTATCGATCATGTACAAGTAGCTGCGCCTGTAGGGTGTGAAGAAGAAGCGCGAGAGTTTTATAGTAATAAAATTGGTATGGAGGAAATCCCAAAGCCAGAGGAATTAAAGAAGCGCGGTGGGTGCTGGTTTAAGTGTGGAAATCAAGAGATTCATATCGGAGTTGAGCAAAACTTTACCCCAGCTAAAAAGGCACATCCGGCTTTTTATGTTTTAAAAATAGATGAATTTAAACAAGCGTTAATACAGCAAGGCATTGAAGTAATAGATGATCATGCACGACCAGATGTAATTCGATTTTATGTGTCAGATCCGTTCGGAAATCGAATTGAATTTATGGAAAATAAAAACTAGGTGGAAATCCACCTAGTTTTTTAACCTTTTCTAAACAATCCTAATACTTCAACCGTTTCTGTAATGTTAACGAATGCATGAGGGTCAATTTCAGAAATTGTTAATTTCATACTTGCTAATTCTTCACGAGAAACGACTGTCATAAGTACACGTTTCTTTTCGCTAGAATAAGCACCTTCGCCATCAAGTAATGTAATGCCACGTACAACAGTTGAAAGAAGTTGTTTTTTCATTTTTTCTGCTTCATTTGTTACAATCATAAGTGTAACCTTCCGATGTTTCGTATGAATAGCATCAATAACTTTACCAGTTACATAAATCGAAAGTAAGCTTGTAAGAGCAACATCCCAAGTGAAGAAGAATCCTGCAATGATTACAACGACTGCATTTAAAACAATAAGGAATCCGCCAAGTTTAATATCTCTTTTGCGAGACAACAACATACCGATAATATCAAATCCACCAGTTGATCCATTACAGTTAAAAACAAGACCGATACCAGCTCCGGCAATAACACCACCAAAGATAGATGATAAAAGTGGATCTGTTGCTACGACTTTCACTGGAACATAGTATAATGCAACAGATAATACAATCACAGAGATAATCGTGTTAAAAATGACTTTTTTTCCAAGACCTATGTATCCTAAAATAAGGATAGGTAAGTTTAATACAAAGTTAATAATACCTGTGTTTACAGGAGTTACAATCCCTAAAATAATAGCAATTCCGCCAATTCCACTACTTAAAATTTTGTGGGGGATAAGGAAAAGATTAAAGGCAATCGCAATAATAATAGAACCAATAATAACACCAAGAAATCTGACCATCTCTTTCCCGTCCTTCACTGAAAAATTCATATTATTTCAAGATTATATATGATATTGAAAGTTTTGGGTAAAAACAGTTTATTTCGGAAAATTAGATTAATCAAAAGAATTTGAGTATTTTATCATTTGGAAGGGGATACAGTTATGAAGATAAAAACATATCAACAGAAAAGCCCGTTGAAGCAAGAATGTGAGGATTCTTATTTTTGTAATGAAGAAAAAAAGATTTATGGTGTATGTGACGGCGCAACACCACTTGTCCCGTTTCGTGATGAAAAGGGACATAATGGAGCATACATCGCTTCACATTTATTTGCAAGTTATTTTAATTCATTTCGCGAAAATCATAGTTTACAAGTTGCTGTTGCAAAAGCAAATGAAGCATTGCAAAGAAAAATGTTAGCATATGGAGTAGATACGAGAAAGAAAGAGCATTTGTGGTGCACATGTATCGCGGCAGTCCAAATAGTTGGTGAGAAAATTGAATATGCACAATTAGGGGACTGTATGATTGTTGCAATACTTCAAAATGGAACGATGCAAGTATTAACGAAAGACACGGTCGAAGGAATTAGTAAACGAGCAAAAAAGAAAAGAGAAGAAGATCGTAAAGAAGGGGTATCTGTACTAGAAGAACATGTTTTTCAAGATGTGCGAGAACAGTTAAAATATAATCGTTATCTTGCAAATATGCAGGGGGGGTATTCCGTTGCAAATGGAATGAAAGAAGCGATTCATTATTTACAGCATGGGGAATTACATATAGATGAAGTGAGCGGCATTTTTATTTGTTCAGACGGATTATTCCACCCAGATTGGTCACTCGAACAAACTGTTGCATATATAAGAAAGAATAGTATAAATGAATATGTAGCAATTATTGAAGAGCTAGAAGGAGAAAAGAAAATAAGACCAGATGATAAAACAATGATGATGATTGATTTTTAAGGGAGGATGTTCAAATGGAAATTAAATGTGTTAATTTAACATTTCAAGATGAATTAGTTCCTTTAGAAAAAGTGAATAAACTGATTATCCACCATACATCCGAAGACGGATGGGATGTATATCAAACACATGAATTTCATCAAAAAGTAAGGGGATGGAGCGGGATTGGTTACAATTATTTTATTGAAGAAGATGGAACCATAGTTGAAGGACGAGGTTTACATATTGGAGCACATGCGAAAGATAATAATAGGGATACAATTGGAATATGTATGACGGGTAATTTTGATAAATACGATCCAACTGCCGCACAAATGAATGCATTATATTCTTTATGTAAAATGTTTATGAAGCAGTTTGCTATAAAGAAAGAAAATATACTCGGTCATAGAGAGCTAGAAGGAGTTACAAAAACTTGCCCTGGAAAGCGTTTTTCTATGGTAGAGTTAAGAAACGTACTATCCTAAATATAGAGGAGTAATAAATGATGATGAATATAAAAATACCAAATGATAAAAAAGAAGAGCTAGTAGCACAAATTCAGCAATTTTTCGTTGAGGAAGATTTAGATGAAATTGGACGCTTCCAAGCAGAGCGTTTAATAGAAGAAATGATTAAATTAGTAGGACCATTTGCATACAATCAAGCGATTGGAGATGCTAGAAAGCTTGTAACAGAGAAATTATCTAATATTGAAGAAGATTTGTATGTGTTAGAAAAAAGTGAAGGGAAGTAAACTTCCGTCAATTATAAAATAAGTGTTATGTCACGGCCTTTTTCGATGTTTTATTTGGAAAAGGCCGTGACATTTTTTTATTGTCATCAGGAAAATAATGAAACTTATTCCTCTATCTCGTACTCCATTCTTTTGCCATTTCATCATGATATGCTTCTGTCCAATGATATGGTTGCAACTCTTTTAAAGGTTTAAAAATAATATCTTGTTTAGCATTTGTAATCGCACACTGTACTTCTGGTCCCCAATAAAATAAACGTTCTTGGCATACACCACAAGGCGAGAGTACCTTTAATTCAGAATGCTCATTTTCTCTCGCAAGACAAATAGAATGTGTAACTTTCTTTTGAAATTTATGAGCTTCTAAAATTGCACCTGTTTCCATACAAAGTTCTGTTGAAGCATTTATTACGCCTGGAGCAACACTTGTATAAATTGTTCCATCTTCTACACGAATCGCTGCGGCTCCACCCCAATCGTTTGGATATCTTTGTTCAATTAACTGTTTCACCACATCATATAATTGTTGCTCAATATTCAATTTCTTTTCCTCATTTCTGCCCAAATTCAGGTTTGTTATTTCGAAATATTCTTTCTTTTATCATAATAGCATAAACAAAAAAATGGAATGAACATTTAATTTCAAGCCATCTTTTTGCCAAAAGGAACGTTTTTTTATAAAAAGATTGAGATTAAAAAATATATAATCTTAATTTTATCTTTTTTTAATAATTTGTTTATGGGCAATTTATAGTTGTTATTTATAATTCCTATATATAGCAGCTATGGATACTACGAAAAAAACTTTGGAGGTGTAACACTTTGTATCCAATTAGCTGTAATGAAAATTTAAAACATGAATTGCTCACATAGAGTCTTCTTTTGGAAGAAAAGTGGTGTAATTATTTGTTAAATTAAGGAAGGGATTGGAAAGCTATGAATAAAACAATTTTAAAAACATGTATCATATCAGCAGTTCTAGGTGGAGTTCTATTAACTGAAAAAAATGGAAAAGTAAAAGCAGAAGAGATTACACCACAAACGAATCATACTGGTGTATTTAAAGATGTTCCAAAGGGGCACTGGGCATATGAGGCGATTCAGCAATTAACAGATGAGAAAATCGTTTTCGGATATGATGATGGGAGATTTGGTTTTGGAGATAATGTGACACGCGAACAAGTTGCAGCTTTACTGTATCGTTATTTTAATTTGGCAGAAGAGAAAAATTATGAGAATCCATATGGGGACGTAAGTGAAGAGTCGACAAGCTATATAAAGGAAATCTTGTCTTTAACAGAAATGGGCGTTTTTAAGGGTGACGAGCACGGGAACTTTAGACCGAAGGCATCCTTAACACGTGCAGAAATGGCACAAGTTCTTACAAATGCTTTTCATTTAAAGGCAAAGAGTAATCATACTTTTAATGACGTTTCAACGAACTCATGGGCAAGCAATGCCATTAGTGCTGTTCAAACAAATAATATTGCAAAAGGAGTAGGCGGAGGGAATTTTGCTCCAAATATGGATGTGACGCGTGAACAGTATGCACAATTTTTATACAATGCAATACAAGAAACTGAGAAAACTCAAGAAACGAAAGGGCAACTATTAGCTAGCATACTTGGTGAAACAAATTGGCAAGGGACAAAAGTCTATGACAAAGATCATAATGATGTAACGAAAGAAAATCAGAATTTCATCGGGCTTGCAAAGTATGATGCTAAAACGGCAAGGTATGAATTTTTTAATGCAAGTACAGGAGAGAGTCGTAATGATAGCGGTACCTTTTTTATAACGAATGATGGAAAGAAAAGAGTACTAATTTCTGAGACGCAAAATTACCAAGCAGTTGTTGAATTAACGCAATTAGATAAAGAGAAATTTACATATAAAAGAATGGGGAAAGATGCAAAAGGGAACGATGTAGAAGTATTTGTTGAACATATTCCTTATCAAGAAAAAGAGCTATCTTTCACGCGACCTGATAAAAATTTAGAGAGCTCGACGGGTAAAATAGTTACAGATGTTGATGGAGATAAAATATTATCTAGTACACTATGGAATGGAACGGTGGTATTAGATGAACAAGGTAATAATGTAACAAAATACAATTCAAACTTAATCAGTCTAGCAAAATATGATAAAAATACAAATAAATATGAGTTTTTTAATGTGAATACAGGAGAAAGTCGTGGAGACTATGGTTTCTTTGATGTTGTACATGATAATAAAATAAGAGCCCACGTTTCGTTAGGAAATAATAAATACGGTGCAGTTCTTGAACTTACAGAATTAAATAAAGAGAAATTTACGTATACAAGAATGGGGAAAGATGCGAATGGAAAAGATATAAAAATCTTTGTTGAGCATGAACCGTATACAGGTGACCTAAAACCAAATTTCACAAAGTAAGCCTTTACTGTATGTAGCAAAGGCATTATGTTAGAAAAGGTTAGTAAGGAAAGATCAGAGTGATTATATAATTAAAATAGTTGTTTATAGACAAATAGATGCCTTGAGGCATCTATTTGTCGTTTTAAAATGATTTTTTATGGGTGCAATTTCTCTTTTCTCAAATCTAGTAACTTACTACTTGCACAACCATACATTGTCGTTTTTTCATTTATTTTCTTTATATTCATTAACTTTCTTTTTTACATTACCAACCGTATCTTTAGCAGTTCCTTTTACCTTATCCCATTTTCCTTCAGCTTGTAATTTCTTATTGTCAGTTACTTTCCCGACAACTTCTTTTACTTCACCTTTTACTTTATCAATAGCACCTTCTACTTTTTCTTTTAAACCATGATCATGTTTAGTCATACATTTCTCCTCCTTGTAGTTTGATTAGAATTCTCTTTTCATATTGCAAGTTGAATGATGTATCTAGCAATAGCGTAACAGATTTAGTTTGAATATTCAAATGATTAATAGAGTTGAAAAGGAATTGTCATAAAGTGTATAAAGTTGTAATGAGAAGAGAAAGAATGTTAATTATATGTTTTTGGCGGTCCAGATTGATTTTGTATAAGCGATCTTCATATGGGCACGTTCCATATTATTTTGACTGCTGCTACCGAATCTTGCTTGTCCGACTATTAAATGACAATTGGATTCAATAGCTGTCTCAATTCGCTTTTGAATTAAGGCAGTATGACAGCCTTTACGCTGAAATTCTGGCAAAGTAGCAGAAGCAGCTAATGATGCGACACCCTTATTTATATACAGGACACCAATGCCCGCAGGAATGTTTTGAACTTCAGCTATGAAAAAATGCCATCCTGGTTTATCGTAGAGAATTTCGTTATTTTGGCGCACACCATCTTTTGTAAAGGATGGCATGTTAAATCCACGTACATATATGTCTGCAAAAACATCAAACTCATTTTCTTTTAATTTGCGTACTGAAATGTTAGAAGGAACAAGGGACGGATCTTCTCGCGGTGTACTATATAAAGCGGTATGGAAGCTAGATTGATAAAAACCTTTTTCAGATAAGTATTGAAATAGTTCAGCTGTACCTTGCGCTGGCGTAATTTCAAAACGGCAAGGAATTTGTAGTGAGTGATAATAAGAGATAATCGCATCTATCTCATCTGTATTTATAAATGTAACGCCTTTTACTGTGTTAAAAGCAGGACCAGCAATTACTTTTGATGAAAAGGCAGTGGCACTACTGAACTTTTTCACTTGTACCTGCATTGGATTTCCGTCCATTGCTTGTAGTAGTGCTAATCTAGAAGAAAGCATATGTATTTCTGCGTTTTCAATTTCTTGTGCGGTATTGATTGTCATAATTGTACTCATGAGATTCCCCCGTCAATAAATATATTTCATAGTACATATACGATGTTTGTTCTGAGATTCCTGTTGAAATGTAAGAGAATAAGGGGTTTTTTGGAAGGGAAATGGAAGTGAACTGTCGAAGGGAGTAGAAACAGATTAAAGGTGGTGCTCTCATGAAACAGAAAGACGTGCAGACATGCTCTAATTGTGGTTCTCAAAATATAGGAGAAGGTGAGTTTGTCGGTTATGCACAAATACGGAAAAAGGAGACGATGTTCACATCTTCACCAGTAGATGCTTATATTTGTACAGATTGCGGGAATGTCCTTTTATTAAAAGTACGACATTATGAAAAGTTTAAGCAGAAGCCGTTATGATTATTAAAAAGTGTTTTTATTAGGGAAGTTAATAGGAGAAATATTTTACATATATATGAATATGCCTTATATAAAGAGATAACAACATATACTGTGTGGGATGCTTATTAATCGTTGCACAACGTACAAAAATGTATAGAAGAAATTGTGAATTAATTGAGATAGAAAATTAGCCATTCTGGAAATATTTCATATCGAAAACTCCTTTAAATAAATAAAGGAGTTTTTATTTTTGGGTAACAATAATTACCTTTAATTGTTATAATTGGTTATTGAGATGGGAGGTTTTTATTCACACCATAATCATAAAAGAAAACTAGCTAAATTATATAGAAAACCGCTATATAACACATTCGCAACCGTAAGTTGACAAAGTGCAACCGCAGGAAGATAGAGACAAGGGCAATGTTTACATACAATTTAGGTAAGAAAACAAAGGGGGACACACACATATGGGATTTGGTGAAAAGCTTTTTAAATTAAGAAAGGGAAAGGGCCTTTCTCAAGAAGCATTAGCTGAAAAATTAAACACGACAAGGCAAGCGGTTAGTAAATGGGAAAACGGTCAAGGTTTTCCTGAAACTGAAAAGTTAATAATGATTGGAAATGTTTTTGAAGTATCACTCGACTATTTATTAAAAGAAACTGCAGAGAAAAGTAATGAAAATATGGATGGCTATTACGTAAGTCAGGAAATGGCAGAAGGGTATATAGTGTACGGACAAAAAATTTCTAAATATATAGCGCTAGGGTTTAGTTTGCTCATTTTATCTACAATACCGTATTTATTATTTAAAGAAAATGTAACAATGTCTATGTTCCTTGTCATCATTATTGCTGTCCTTGGTATTGGAGCAATGATGGTACCTGTAATGATAGAAGAGAGTCGATACAATGTATTAAAAAAGGAAGAATTATTATTTGATCAAAACTTTCTAAAAGAATTGACAAAAAGATATGCAATTATTAAGAAAAAGTATGCTGTAGTAATAATCGTTGGATTTTGTTTTATAGCAGCAGGAGCGCTACCTTTTTTATTTGAGAAAAAGCATATCACTTCAGGAGAATTAGTCCAGTATCACCCTTATTGTGTTGTACTTATTGCTATTGGAGTTTATCTTTTTGTTCGTGTGTTAGGAGTATTAGAGGCGTATCGAATTTTAGTAGAAAATAAAGAATATAGTAATCGTCTTATTTTTAAACTGAAAAAGAAAGTGAGAGAAAAAGTGGATAATTTTTAATAGGAGAAAACATATTTTTATGAAAAGTTAAGATAGGAGTGTAATGATGTCAAATCTTCTAGAAATTGAAAATTTAAGTAAATCATTTGGAAACAAAGTTGTTTTAAGAGATGTTTCTTTCAATGTGCCGTCTGGATCAATTGTTGGATTCATTGGTAACAATGGAGCTGGGAAATCAACAACCTTTAAAACAGTATTACAATTAATTTCTAAAGATAATGGTACAGTAAAAATATTTGGTAAAGAAAATATAAATAAAGATGCCAAGATTAAGGAAAAGATAGGAGTCGTATTTGATGCTATGAATCTCCCGGCTCATCTTACAATAAAACAACTAAATAAAGTTTTTGAAAAGATGTTTGAATCTTGGGATAGAGAAAATTTTTACCGATTAGTTCATTCTTTCTCTGTACCTACTAATGAGAAAGTAGGTAAATTCTCGCGTGGAATGTCAATGAAACTATCTATAGCTGTTGCATTGTCACATAATGCTAAATTATTAATTCTAGATGAAGCGACGGGAGGTCTTGATCCTTCATCTAGGGAGCAGGTATTAGAGGAATTAAAAGGTTTTGTGAATAAAAGTAATGGTGGTATATTACTCTCTTCACATATTATGAGTGATGTAGAAAAAATAGCTAGTCATCTTATTGTGATAAAAGATGGAGAAATTTTATTGAATGAAGAAAAGAATAAGGTTTTGAACAATTATGCCATTGTAGATGTTGATGAGGAACAACTAACTTTAATTAACAAAGATATAGTTGTGGTGGAAAAGAATAATGGCTCTTATTTCAATGTACTTGTATCAGATGTGCATAAACTACCAAATGGGATTGCACATAGAACCATTTCGATAGAAGAAATGAGTGTCTTATTAACGAGGAGTGAAAAATAAATGAGAGGTTTATTATTGACAAACTATTATCTAGTGTATCGAACTTTCTTTACGTTCATGGGAATAGCGATATTAGGGTCGGGATTTGTTTTTTATTTTGGTAATGCTTCAATGTACCGTTTAATTGCTACATTCATTATATTATTTGCTGCAATTCCTGCACTTGAAATTATTAAATATGAGAGTAAGTCGGGGTATGAAAAATATGTACTTACTTTACCGGTTACTAGAAATAACATTGTGCAAAGTCATTACCTTTTCTATTTTTTAGTTGTAATTATTGGTACTTTATTGTCGTATGGCATATTTTATATATATAGTTTCGTTTCAGATACACCAATTGATGATGGGATATGTAAGAGTGTTTCTTTAGGGACGTTCATCATCCTTAATGCCGGAGCAATAGCCTACCCACTTCTCTATGTTTTTGGAGCAGAAAAATCTGATGCTATTACAATTGGAGGCGCATGCGGGGGACTTGTTACTTATTTTGGATTACAAAGTGTAATTGGCTATCTAATAGAACAATTTCCAATATTAAATTTAAATTCATCTTTATACGTTTCCATTTTATATACGATATTTGGCGTTATCATATATATCTTTTCTTTTGTTATTTCGGTATTTATATATCGTAAGAAGGAATTTTAGTATATCTTCTCTTAGTATTTTCTGAATTATTTCCAAAGAAATAATTCAGAAAATACAGAAAAATGTCGTGATTATTTGTAGAAGTCTGTTATAATAAACGAAAAATGAAAGCGTTTTAAAGGGGGATATAATCAATATGATGATGAATGTACCGCTAACAATTAGTTCTATGATGGAAAGAGCAGAAAAACTGTTTTCGAAAAAAGAAATTGTTTCACGGACACATGACACGGTTACGACATTAACGTATAAGCAGTTAGGTGAAAGAACGAGAAGGCTTTCCAGTGCGTTAAAAAAATTAGGAATTAAAGAAGGCGAGCGTATAGGAACGTTAGCGTGGAATCATCATCGACATGTGGAAGCGTATTTTGCTATTCCTGGTATTGCTTCCGTTTTGCACACAATTAATATTCGTTTATCTCCTCAACATATTTCATACATTATTCAGCATGCAGAAGATCGAATTCTACTTATTGATGAAGATCTTGTACCACTCATTGAAAATATTCAATCACAATTAGCAACTGTACAAGCCTACATTATTATGACTGATAAAGATGAAATTCCAAATACTACGCTAGAACCTGTATATCATTATGAAAAACTATTAGAAGAAGGCGATCCAAATTTCCAATTTGTAAAAGATATTGATGAAAATACACCTGCTGGTATGTGTTATACGTCAGCGACTACAGGAAATCCAAAAGGTGTTGTATATACGCATCGTAGTACTGTACTGCATTGTATGGCACTCGGTTTAGCAGATACAGCTGCTTTATCGGAAAGTGATGCGGCAATGGCTATTGTACCGATGTTCCATGTGAATGCTTGGGGACTACCTTTCGCAGCTACTTGGTTTGGATCAAAACAAGTGCTTCCAGGACCGATGTTTACGCCGAAAATTTTATTAGAAATGATTCAAGCTGAAAAAGTGACGTTAGCTGCTGGTGTGCCGACAATTTGGCTTGGTGTATTACAAGAATTAGAAAATAATAGTTACGATTTATCTAGTATGACGAGAATATTATGCGGTGGTGCAGCTGCACCGAAAAGTGTTATTAAAGCATTTGAACAGAAACATAATGTTCCGTTCATCCATGCATATGGTATGACCGAAACAAGCCCACTCGTAACACTTGCACGTTTAAAAAGTTATGAAACAGAATTATCGTATGAAGAGCAATTAGAAATTAGATCAAAGCAAGGGTATCTTGTCCCTGGTGTAGAAATGAAAGTAGTCGGTACAAATGGTGAAGTGAAGTGGGATAGTACGGAGATGGGAGAGCTATGTTTACGAGCACCATGGATCGCTGCAAGCTATTATAACGATGAGCGTACGGTCGAAGGTTTTCGTGATGGTTGGTTATATACAGGAGATGTTGTCACAGTCGATGAGGAAGGTTGCGTAAAAATTGTCGACCGCACGAAAGATGTGATTAAAAGCGGAGGCGAGTGGATTTCTTCAGTAGACCTTGAAAATGCTTTAATGGCACATGATGCTATATTTGAAGCGGCTGTCGTTGCCGTTCCTCATCCGCAGTGGCAAGAGCGACCAGTTGCCTGTGTCGTTCAAAAGAAAAATAGTACAGTAACAAAAGAAGAAATATATGAGTTTTTAAAACCACAGTTTGCAAAGTGGTGGTTACCAGACGATATTGTATTTATGGAAGAAATACCGAAAACATCTGTTGGGAAGTTTTTAAAACAGGCGCTTCGGAAAGAACTTGAGCATTTGCATAAAGAGAAATAATGGAATTTATATTTGTAAACCTAAATTAAAAATAAGTTGACAAACGCTAGATAGAAAGATAATATAACTCCTATAATATGTTATCTAAAAATCATTTCGAGTTTACAAATAGGAGAAGCAAATATGAATACAAAAAACTTAGTTTTCGTCGCTTTATTTAGTTCTATTATGGGAGTGTTAGGGTTAATACCTCCAATTGCTCTTTCTATTACACCAGTTCCAATTACATTACAATCACTCGGTGTTATGCTTGCTGGTGGATTGTTAGGATCACGTCTTGGTGCATTAAGCCAGCTTATTTTCTTACTTATTGTAGGAGTTGGAGCGCCATTACTTGCTGGTGGACGTGGTGGCTTTGGCGTATTTGTTGGGCCAAGTGCAGGATATTTACTTGGTTATATCGTTGGAGCATTTGTCATTGGTTACTTAATTGAGCGTTTACGTGAAGTTTCTATTATAAAAGTATTATGCATTAATATAATTGGTGGTATTTTCGTAGTTTATGTATTTGGTATTATTGTACAAGCTTTCGTAATGGATATTTCTATATGGCAGACGATGAAAGTAAGTGTCGCATTTTTACCAGGGGATTGCATAAAAGCAATTATAGCAGCAATTCTTGTAACGAAATTACATCGTTCATTGAAACATATTATTACGCCTGCTTTAAAGAGTGGGAAATATACAAAAGCGGGATAAGAAAGAGAAGAAACACGTTTATTGCGTGTTTCTTTTTAGTATTTTGTAAAGAAAGGACATCTCATATGGGAATAACAAAAGAATATAAAAAACATGCCTCTTTACAACCGAATAAAATAGCAATAAAGGAAAATGATCGAGTTTTAACATATAAAGAGTGGTTTGAGTCAGTGTGTAAAGTAGTAAACTGGTTGGATGAAAAAAAGTCAAAGAATAAAACGATAGCAATTGTATTAGAAAATCGTATCGAGTTTTTACAACTATTTGCAGGTGCTGCTATGGCCGGATGGATTTGTGTACCATTAGATATAAGGTGGAAACAGGATGAGCTTAAAGAAAGGATTGCAATTAGTAATCCGGATATGATTGTGACAGAGAGATATAAGTTAAATGATTTACCGGATGGAGAAGGAAGAGTAATTGAAATTGATGAGTGGAAAAGGATGATTGAGAAATATCTTCCTACATATTTCCCTATAGAGAATGTACAAAATGCTCCTTTTTATATGGGATTCACATCAGGATCGACTGGGAAAGCAAAAGCGTTTTTACGTGCGCAACAATCGTGGCTTCATAGTTTTGATTGTAATGTACATGACTTTCATATGAAAAGAGAGGATTCGATTTTAATAGCTGGGACGCTCGTTCATTCTCTTTTTTTATACGGGGCAATAAGTGCATTATATGTAGGAGAAACGGTACACATTATGAGAAAGTTTATTCCAGATCAAGTACTGGATAAGTTAGAAACGGAACGTATTTCGGTCATGTATACAGTTCCTACAATGCTTGAATCTTTATATAAAGAAAACAGAGTAATAGAAAATGAAATGAAAATTATTTCGTCAGGGGCGAAATGGGAAGCTGGAGCGAAAGAAAAAATAAAGAGTATATTTCCTTATGCGAAAAGATATGAATTTTATGGTGCATCGGAACTGAGTTTTGTAACAGCATTAGTTGATGAAGAGAGCGAAAGAAGGCCAAATTCAGTAGGGAAATCTTGCCACAATGTGCAAGTGCGAATATGTAATGAAGCAGGAGAAGAAGTACAGAAAGGTGAGATAGGAACTGTTTATGTGAAAAGTGATCAGTTTTTTATGGGATACATATTAGATGGGATTTTAATTCCAGAGTTGACTGCAGATGGCTGGATGACAGTGCGAGATGTAGGTTATGAAGATGAAGAAGGATTTATTTATATTGTCGGTAGAGAGAAGAATATGATTTTATTTGGAGGAATTAATATTTTCCCAGAAGAAATAGAAAGCGTATTACATGAACATCCAGCTGTTGATGAAATAGTTGTAATTGGTGTGGAAGATAGTTACTGGGGTGAAAAACCTGTCGCGATTGTAAAAGGAAGTGCTACGAGGCAACAATTAAAGAGTTTTTGCTTACAACGATTATCCTCTTTTAAAATACCGAAAGAATGGTATTTTGTAGATGAAATACCTTATACAAATAGCGGGAAAATCGCTCGTATGGAAGCAAAAAGTATCATTGAAAATCAGGAGAAAATATATGAATAGAGCAGTTGTTGTAGAAGCGAAAAGGACACCTATTGGTAAGAAGAATGGGATGTTAAAAGACTATGAAGTTCAGCAATTAGCAGCGCCGCTTCTTACATTTTTAAGTAAAGGAATGGAGAGAGCAATAGACGATGTCATATTAGGGAATGTTGTTGGGCCAGGAGGGAATGTTGCGAGATTATCTGCTTTAGAAGCAGGGCTTAGTCATCATATTCCGGGTGTAACGATTGACCGGCAATGTGGTGCCGGATTGGAAGCGATTCGCACCGCATGTCATTTCATTCAAGGGGGGGCCGGTAAGTGCTATATCGCCGGAGGAGTAGAGAGTACAAGTGTGTCACCTTTTCAAAATAGGGCGCGATTTTCACCAGAAACAATTGGCGATCCTAATATGGGAGTAGCGGCTGAATATGTTGCAGAACGTTATAACATCACGAGAGAAATGCAAGATGAGTATGCTTGCCTCAGTTATAAACGAACACTGCAAGCATTAGAAAAAGGATATATATATGATGAAATATTGTCTTTTCATGGATTATTAGATGAATCTATAAAGCCAGAAATGAATTATGAACGAATTATTAAAAGAACAAAACCTGCATTTTTACAAAATGGTACAGTAACGGCAGGTAATTCGTGTGGTGTCAATGATGGGGCATGTGCTGTTCTTGTAATGGAAGAGGGGCAAGCTCGAAAATTAGGATATAAGCCTGTCCTTCGTTTCGTTCGTAGTGCTGTAGTTGGAGTAGACCCAAATCTTCCGGGGACTGGTCCGATATTTGCGGTGAACAAATTATTAAACGAAAGGAATATGAAAGTAGAGGACATCGATTATTTTGAAATAAATGAAGCATTCGCCTCAAAAGTTGTAGCTTGTGCAAAGGAGTTACAAATTCCGTATGAAAAATTAAATGTAAATGGTGGTGCAATTGCGCTCGGTCATCCGTACGGTGCATCTGGGGCTATGCTTGTAACGCGCTTGTTTTATCAGGCGAAACGAGAGCGTATGAAATACGGAATCGCGACGTTAGGAATAGGGGGCGGGATAGGTCTTGCATTATTATTTGAGAAAGTAGAAGACTAGAAAGGAACTAGTTTTCTACTTTTTGAGGAACATAAGCATTGCTACCACGTTTTGCTTTTATTTCATTCCAAGCAGCGATAGCATCAGCTTTTGATTTTCCTTTATTATTTGGATCTTCGAAAAAGTCACGAGTAAAACGATTGTATTCAAACTGCGCACTGATCGTTGTTTTATATGTAGGGTCTTTTTTACGTTCGTTTTCTTCATACCAAAATGTTATCGCGTCTTCATATGTTTTTCCAACATTCTCTTTAAAAAACTTTTGAAGAGCTACTGTAAAGCGGAAGTTTGCTCCAATTTTTTCTTTGAAAAAAGCCCGAACCTTTTCGCTACAGCGGTGATTTTCAGTAATAACAGTTTGAAGAGAAAGGTCTTTATAAGAGAGAGAAGTTTTACTCGCTTTTGGACCAGAGCTGTTTTTTAATATTTTACCAGTATGTAAATAATGGGAGATACGCTCGATTATTTCAATCTTAGAGCCACTAGCTGGTAAACCATTCTCACGACAAAATGTTTGAAGTTCTGCTTTTAACCAATAATAGTTTTGGAAATCTTCAAGTGATATAGACTTTGTTAAAGATGGACGCATGAATGTAACAACTTCTTTCTTCCATAATTTTCTTTAATTATAAAACGTACGTTCTTTTTATGGAAGGATTAATTTGTAAATATAATAGGAAGAGGAGATTACATATGGAAAATGTAATGCAAGTTCGTGTTACCGGAATTTTAATTGAAGATGAAAAGGTATTGCTAGTAAAGCAAAAAGTTGCTAATCGGAATTGGTCTTTACCTGGAGGAAGAGCAGAGAATGGCGAAACGTTAGAGGAAGCAATGATTCGAGAAATGAGAGAAGAGACAGGGTTAGAAGTTAACATTCAGAAGCTACTCTATGTTTGTGATAAACCAGATGCACGCCCGTCTTTATTACATATAACGTTTTTGCTTGAAAGGATTGAAGGTGAAATTACGCTACCTTCTAACGAGTTTGATCATAATCCAATTCATGATGTGCAAATGATACCGTTTAAAGATTTAAGTCAGTATGATTTTTCGGAAACTTTTATAAAACTGGTAAATGAAGGGTTTGCAAATGCAGGGAGTTATCAAGGTTTGAAACAAAATATAGGTCTGTAAATATAGGGGAAGGATAGCCGTTTGCTATCCTTCATAACATGTTTTACACTGCTGACTGTAAAGAAGAAATAAGTTGATTTAAAAACTCATCCCCAGTCATAAACGCTTTTCCACCGCCACGAGCACTTTTTTTATTTCCGCCACCTTTTCCTTCAATTGCAGGAAGTGCATCTTTTAAAAGAGCATTCATATCAAACGTGACTGTTTTTCCGCAAGCAAGAATACATTGTAATTTGTCCTCGTTTTCAATAACAAAATATGTAATGGCATGTTCTTGTTGTTCTGTAATAATAGCGGATAGTTTTGCGATTTCTTGCATAGAACGATTTGTAAACACTTTAGAAATAAGTATGCTAGCATGTATTTTGACAGGCTGTTGAAGTAGTTCATTTGCCTCTGTATATAATAATTTTTCAGTCATTGTTTGCATTGCTTTTTCATTTTCTTTTTGAGAAGTAAGCAGTTGTGCTACTTTTGCTGGAATATCACTCTCGCTACTGTTTAATTGTTTGGAAACATCCTTCATAATTTGTTGTTGTTGCCCTATTAATTTAAGTGTGCGCCAGCCAGCGATAAACGTTAGTCGTATGCCACCTTTATTGCGTTCCCAGCTAAGAACTTGAATAGGACCTACTTCACCAGTACGTTTCGGGTGTGTTCCGCCACAGCCGTTATAATCAAAGTTTTCGATCATAACAATGCGTATATTTTCTGTCATATTCGGTTCTTTACGAAGAGGTAATGTTTTCGCTTCTTCTAAGTCCATCCACTCTATACGGATTGGATGGTTTTCAAAAACTATATTGTTTGCAATTTGTACTGCTTTTTCAACTGTTTCTGTATGCAGATTTTCTGTTTCTAAATCGATTGTTACCGTTTCTCTACCAAGATGGAATCCAATCGTAGGTATGTTAAAATAATCCCAAAAAGAAGCAGATAAAATATGCTGAGCCGCATGTTGTTGCATATGATCAAAACGGCGCTCCCAATTGATTTTACCTTCTACTTCTTCTGTATGTAATTGTTCTACAATGAAGTGGCGAATTTCTCCATCTATCTCTTCTACATTGATTACATCGATGTCATTTAATGTGCCAGTATCATACGGTTGTCCGCCACCTGTCGGATAAAATGCCGTTTCGTTTAAAACAACGTATAAGTGCCCGTCTTTATCATAATCTTGCTTTATAATTTTAGTAGTAAAGTCCTTTTTATAAGCGTCAGTGTAATATAATTTTTGTACCAATTTTCTTTCCCCTTTCATGTTCACTAGTTTCATTGTAAAACAATTGAAATTAGTTTCCTAATATTTCAGAAGAAAGAAACTTTTTTTGGAATTTTCTTGCTATAATAAGAAAAAGAAAATGCGGGGGTGGAATGAATATGTTATATGAAAACGGCGTAGATAAACTGCTTAGTTTAAGCAAAAATATTTCTGAATTGTATCGAGAATTAAACGAAATGACCCGGATTTTAACGGATTGTAACCGTGAAAGTGTGAAGTTTGATCGGTTATATGTAAAAGAGGTACTGTGGAAGAAAGAAGATGTAATAGAGAAATATGACGAGCTGCTTGTACAACTTTGTATAAATGAATGCTTTGATCTAAAAAGTGTCATTACAGGGGAATATAAGTATACATATGAAGAAGTAGAAAACATCGTTTTACAATTTAATGAAAAGTATAATGTCGCAATTTTAATTAAAGATGTTTGTAAAGAATTACAGTTTACATATGGCATAGATATGGATATAACGAGAACAGCTCGAGTATCAACAGCTCAAGTATAAAAAGGGAAAAGAAAGCAAATCCTTTGCTTTCTTTTTTTATGTGATAACAGGGAGAGTAGGTTTTTAAGATGAAGGGGAAGTTACAAAATATTCATCCGTTAGGAATGACAATTATAATAGGGACTTTATTTGCGAGGTTTGCCACGTCAATGAGTATTCCTTTTTTAGCAATTTATTTAACGACTGTTAAAGGTGTATCAGCTGGAATGACGGGTGCTATTATTGGAACGAGTGCACTTGTTGGAGTGTTTGCTAGTTTTATCGGAGGGAATTTATCTGATCGATTTGGTCGAAATATGATTCTAATATGGTCCATGATTGTTTGGGTGTTTGTATTCATAGGATTTTCACTTGCAGATCATGTTTTAAGTTTCTTTTTATTAAATGCTTTGAATGGATTATGTAGGTCCTTTTTTGAACCGACGTCAAGAGCATTATTATCAGATTTAACGAAACCAGAGTATCGTTTACTCGTATATAATTTGCGTTACGGTGCAATCAATGTTGGAGTAGCGATTGGGCCACTTGTCGGATTACAAATCGGAAGCGCAAAATCTACAATTCCTTTTTTAGTAGCAGCGGGAGTATATATTCTATATACAGCTATATTAGCATTCCAATTTAAGAATTATCCAATTGAAAAAAAGAAAGTAAATATAGAAAAGCCTGTAACAATGTTAAATGCAATTCGCATTTTGCGAAAGGATGTTGTATTTTTAGTTGCGTTAGTTGGTATTATTTTGAGTAATTGTGGTTTTTCTCACTTAACGACGACAGTATCACAATATTTTGCAAATGCACATATATTCCAGGATGGAGTGAAATTATTTTCATATATGTTAGCATTAAATGCGATTGTTGTAGTCGTAATTCAATATCCTGTTATTCAAATGTGTAAAAAGTATACACCATTAGCATCCATTATGGTTGGAACTTTATTTGTGAGCGGGGGATTATTTGGATTTGGAATAGTAGAATCTATGCTAGGTGCTGCTATTTGCACAATTATTTTTACAATTGGAGAAGTCTTAATGTTTTCGATGACGGATGTATTTATTGATGATATAGCTGTTGCGCATCTAAAAGGAACGTACTTTGGAGCAATGGGCTTTTCAGGAATTGGAGCAGTAATTGGTCCATGGTTTGGGGGCGTACTTCTCGATTATTACGGGTACCAAAATGGATTTGTAGTATTTTCAGCGCTAGCTATATTTTCAACTGTAGCGTTTCCAGTACTGTTAGTTACGAAAGGTTTATTGAAAAAAAGATATGATGGAAATTCTAATATGAAAGTACATGCGAAATAACATAAGCCCCAGTTACCAACTGGGGCTTATGTTTGTATTATATTAACTCCTAATTTGAAAAAAGAACTTGCTTTTCATGTTTATCAGCTACTTCATTTTTGGAAATATGAATGGCTAAATATCCATTCTCTAAGCAGGCTAGCATCTTTTTATAAATAATATTATCGGGTAAAGGAATGATCCTCTGCAAAGAAATATTTTTATGAAGTATGCAAATGTTTAGGCCTGTCTTCATCTTTTTAATGACTACATTTTGTTCTGTCACATTTGGTACATCTGTTTCCAAAATGTATTCTTGTTCCGTTTCACAAAGGTCAATATGAATTTGATTTGGGAAACTAAAGTTGCTACAAGAATCAGAACAAAACTGATCCATCCATTCTTCGAAACCATCAACATGAAAAAGACAATCCTTCTTTTTCTTGCCCATGTAAGACACCCTCCGTAAAATCTCAATTCATACTATGTTATGCATGAATGAAGTAGGGGTGAAGAATAAATGGAAAAATATAAATATTGTATGTGGAAAAGGTAGCTAGTGTGCACTTTTTGTGTTACATATCATGATGCGCATGATGTTTTTGGCGTGAATGGTTACGGTTTTTTACTTTATGAGATCCGCTTAATGGTTCGGGTTGTCCTTTTTTTTCTTTCACTTCACGATTGTTTTTGCTCATTGTCTGTGACACCTCCTCTTTCTTTTTAGAATGAGAGAAGTTTGCAAATTTATACGAGAATGTTTTTAGAAAAAAAGGTAAAGATAAGTGGGACTAACTATTATGGAAAGGGGATTGTATAATGCCATATCATAAAGATAAGCAACAAGCTTTTCAAGCAGCGCAGCAAGGTGTTACACAAGCAGAACATGCATTTAACAACATTGTAAAAAATGATCCAAACTACGGTCATGATTTAAAAGAATTACGCCAAGAGGTTCAGGAAGCCTATGAACAGATTCAAAATGCACTAGAAGTAGCTTCGGAAACACAACGCCCACAACTTGAGCAATACGAAAATAATCTTCAAAATATTATGCAGCATGTAGATCAATTAGAAAAGTAAATGAGGTTGTTGTGTGTTCGACAACCTCTTACTTTAACGAATATTATGCGAAAACAGAAAATTTTTCTACTCATTTTTTCTTTATTATGCGCAGTACATATATTTCAAGTTGAAAAAGTGGAAGCGAAAATGTTGCTCAGAAAAGAGCTAGAACCAACTGGCTATGTAACATGGGAAGTACCTAATAATGAAAAGATTATTGCTATTACATTTGATGATGGACCGGATCCAACTTATACACCACAAATTTTACATTTATTGCGCCAATATAAAGCAGAAGCGACATTTTTTATGATTGGATTTCGAGTGCAGCGTAATCCATATTTAGTGAAACAAGTGTTAAAAGAGGGACATGAAATTGGAAATCATACGATGAACCATTTGTATGCGAGTAATTCATCAGATGAAAAATTAGAAAATGATATTTTAGATGGAAAGAAATTTTTAGAAAAATGGGTGAAAGAACCTTTACTCTTCCGTCCACCTGGTGGATATATTAACGATGCTGTATTTAAAACAGCGAAAGAAGCTGGTTATCAAACTGTTCTATGGTCGTGGCATCAAGATCCACGTGATTGGGCAAATCCAGGGGTTGAATCCATTGTAAATCATGTAGTGAAACATGCTAAAAGTGGCGATATTGTATTGTTACATGATGGGGGAAATAATCGTAGTCAAACAGTAGCGGCGCTAGCAAAAATATTACCTGAACTGAAAAAGCAGGGCTATCGATTTGTAACGGTTTCGGAATTGTTACGTTATAAACATTAGAAAAAATCCCAAAAGGTGAATGCTCCTTTTGGGATTTTTCGTTACTGGTTCTTTTTGCGTTTCTTATTATTTTGTCGTTCTGCAGCAGTTAAGTTTTCATTTGCAAACTCTTCGTTATAACCAGCACCTTGTCCTTGTGCAGATGCTGCATTCATTCCTGAAATAGTATGATTTGCTTTTCTTTTACCCATTTTATTTCACCTCTATAACTTTTTTGTAAGTTGCATGATGAGCAGTTCATAGTATGTATGAACTGTAAAGAAAGCGCTAATAGAGCACTTTACTTTATGGTAATAGTATTCATAAGGAACATGAACACTATTCAAATTTAGAAACATAAAGAAAACTTATGATAATCTATAAGTTTCTTATTATTTACTTATTTAGAAAGTTGTAATAAGATATTATCGTAAGGTATTGAAAAGTTTGTCTACATTTTATATTCAGACAACTTAGTCACGTTTAACAGGGGGGAAACATAATGGTCAAACATAATCCATTTCAATCACGTGCAACTTTTGAAGTAGATGGAAAAACGTATCATTATTATGATTTGAAAGCGCTTGAAAATGCAGGGGTTGGCAACGTATCTCAATTACCATATTCCGTGAAAGTTTTACTTGAATCAGTACTTCGTCAAGTAGACGGACGTGTAATTACAGAAGAGCATGTTACAAATTTAGCGAAATGGGGAACGAAAGATGTGCAAGATATCGATGTTCCATTTAAACCATCTCGTGTAATTTTACAAGATTTCACTGGTGTTCCAGCTGTTGTAGATTTGGCTTCGCTTCGTAAAGCAATGGCAGACATGGGTGGGGATCCTGATAAAATCAATCCAGAAATTACTGTAGACCTTGTAATTGACCACTCTGTACAGGTTGATAGAGCGGGTACGGCAGACGCGCTTGCATTCAACATGGACTTAGAGTTTAAACGTAATGAAGAACGTTATAAATTTTTAAGCTGGGCACAAAAATCATTTGATAACTACCGTGCAGTTCCGCCAGCTACAGGTATTGTACACCAAGTAAACCTTGAATATTTAGCACCAGTCGTTCACGCGGTAAAAAATGCTGAAGGTGACTTAGTTGCATACCCAGATTCATTAGTTGGAACAGACTCACATACAACAATGATTAACGGTATCGGCGTTCTTGGATGGGGCGTTGGTGGTATTGAAGCAGAAGCAGGAATGCTTGGACAGCCTTCATACTTCCCAGTACCTGAAGTAATCGGTGTGAAATTAACTGGTACACTTCCAAGTGGTACTACAGCAACAGACGTTGCATTAAAAGTAACACAAGTATTACGTCAAAAAGGTGTAGTTGGTAAATTCGTTGAGTTCTTCGGTAATGGACTAAAGAGCATGCCTTTAGCTGACCGTGCAACAATTTCAAATATGGCACCAGAATACGGCGCAACTTGTGGATTCTTCCCAATCGACGAAATTTCATTAGAATACTTACGTTTAACAGGTAGAGATGAAGAGCAAATTCGCGTTGTTGAAGAATACTGTAAAGCAAACGGCTTATTCTATACAGCAGACAGCAAAGATCCGATTTACACTGATCTTGTTGAAATTGATTTAAATACAATTGAATCTAACCTTTCTGGACCGAAACGCCCACAAGATTTAATTCCACTTTCAGATATGAAAGATGCGTTCCACAAAGCTGTTGTAGCACCAGTTGGAACACAAGGACTTGGATTTAATGAGCAAGAGTTCGATAAAGAAGTGAAGGTTACATTAGAAGATAAAGAAGTAACGATGAAAACAGGTGCAATCGCAATCGCTGCAATTACAAGCTGTACAAATACATCAAACCCATACGTATTAATTGGGGCAGGTTTAGTTGCGAAGAAAGCAATTGAAAAAGGACTTAAAGTACCTGAGTACGTAAAAACATCATTAGCACCAGGATCTAAAGTTGTTACTGAATACTTAGATAAATCAGGTTTAACAACGTATTTAGACCAATTAGGTTTCCAAACAGTTGGTTACGGCTGTACGACTTGTATCGGTAACTCTGGTCCATTAGCGCCAGAATTAGAAGAAGCAATCGCAGCAAACGATTTATTAGTAACATCTGTTTTATCTGGTAACCGTAACTTTGAAGGTCGTATTCACCCGCTTGTAAAAGCGAACTACTTAGCATCACCACCACTTGTTGTGGCTTATGCACTTGCAGGTACTGTTGATATTGACCTGAAAAATGATGAAATCGGTAAAGATGCAAATGGCAATGCTGTTTACTTCAATGACATTTGGCCATCAGCTAAAGAAATTGAAGATGTAGTCCAAAGTGTTGTTACATCTGAACTGTTCAAGAAAGAATATGCACAAGTATTTAACAGCAATGAGCGTTGGAATGAAATCCAAACTTCAAACGAAGCTTTATATACTTGGGATAATGATTCAACATACATTCAAAACCCACCATTCTTTGAAGGTTTATCTAAAGAGCCAGGTGAAGTTGAAACGTTATCAGGCTTACGCGTAGTTGGTAAATTTGGTGACTCTGTAACGACAGACCACATTTCACCAGCGGGTTCAATCGGTAAGCACACACCAGCTGGACGCTACTTATTAGAAAACGGCGTACAACCAGTTGACTTCAACTCTTACGGTTCTCGTCGTGGTAACCATGAAGTTATGATGCGTGGTACATTCGCGAACATCCGTATTAAAAACCAAATCGCACCAGGAACAGAAGGCGGATATACAACATACTGGCCAACTGGTGAAGTAACATCTATCTATGATGCTGCTATGAAATATAAAGAAGATGGCACAGGCCTTTTAGTTGTTGCTGGTAAAGATTACGGTATGGGAAGTTCTCGTGACTGGGCTGCGAAAGGTACAAACTTATTAGGTATTAAAGCAGTAATTGCAGAAAGCTTCGAACGTATCCACCGCAGTAACTTAGTATTAATGGGTGTATTACCACTTCAATTTAAAGATGGCGAAAGCGCTGAAACGTTAGGTCTTGTTGGTAACGAGTCGTATGAAATTCAAATCGACAAAACAGTTAGACCACGCGATCTTGTAAAAGTAGTTGCAACTGATGCAGATGGCAACGAAAAACAATTTGAAGTAGTAGCTCGTTTCGATAGTGAAGTGGAAATTGACTACTACCGTCACGGTGGTATCTTACAAATGGTTCTTCGTGAGAAAATTGAAGAGTCTAAAGTGTCGAACTAAACAATTGAAATGAATGATAAGGAAGCTAACAACTGTTAGCTTCCTTATTTTATCCGACTTTAATGGGCAGTAAGACCCCCACCTCAAAATGCAGCGAAAGCAAAGGAGTTAGGTGGGGGATCAACTGTCCATAAAAGTCCGATTGGTTCAACTAATAATCAGTGGGGATGAAGAAAACCCCCACTGATTAAAGTTTCACTTTATGGAAAGGGATGAAACCAAATGGTTTCATCCCTTTCTTTTTGCTATAAAAAATGGAGGGAATGTCATGAAAGAATTTAAAAGAATTTTGTTACCGTTACAGAAAGAAAAAATATTAGTAATAGCAGCTGTATGCAGTGGAATTTTTGCAGCTATTTTAAATCTATCCCGTCCGCTATTCATGGGACTAATTGTAGATAATCTGATTCAACGAGAGCTGAAGGGAGCGTATTTTTACATTACTTTGTTTACAGTTAGCCGCTTGTTGATGTGGGTGAACAATCTTTCATTTGATTATGTAAGCTCAAAAGCAAGTCAACGAATATTGCAAAAGAAGCGTATAGATGTATTGCGCCATTTTTTCTTATTACCATTTGAAGAGAGTGAGAAAATCAAACAAGGAGAGTTAGAAACGTTAGTTGTGTCTGATATCCCAAACTGGGTCAGATTATATGGTTCTATATTAATAGAATATATACATGCCATTGCACAATTTATAGGTGCGTTCATAGCACTACAACATATAGATATACAGTTTATATTGTGGGTAACTCCGTTTTTATTTTTAAGTGCAACGGTTCCGGTGTTGATGGGGAAAAAGGTAAGAAATATTGCAAGTATTGCTCAAAACAATCAGTCAACTGTCGTAGAGGCAGTGTCACAGTTTGTAAAAGGAGCACAAGATTTACGTAGTTTGCAAAAAGAAAAGTGGGCCATTCGCTTATTTAAAGGAGTAACAGCACAATCTTATAAAACAGAAGTAAAGAAGACGATGATGCAACATTGCATTGGAGTAGTTGGAACAGTGATTGAAACAGGAGCATATATCGTTGTTCTCATTATAGGTGCGCAAAAAATAATGAAAGGGGAAATGGAAGTTGGTTCACTTGTTGCCGTGTTAGCGACAATTGAAATGCTCTTTTTCCCTGTCCATTATGTGGGCGATTTGTTAATGATGACACAAGTTGCAGTCGCTTCGGCAAATAGAATTTTTTCTTTTTTAGATAGACGAGTGACAAATGATAATCGAGAAAGAGCGATGGGGATAACGGTAACAAATGTTTCATTTCAGGAGAATGATGAAGAGAAATACAGAATTCATAATATTGATTTGCAAATTACTCCAGGTGAACTCGTTATGATTTTAGGAGAAAGTGGTGCAGGAAAAACGACGCTTTTAAAATTAATGACAGGTTTGTATAAACCATCTAACGGTAGCATTGTTTATTATAGTAATGAGGCTCGTATGACGACAGTATGGCAAGAACCTCGTTTCTTTCGGAAGACAATAAAAGAGAATATGTATTTTGAGGAAGAGGACTTAGAAAACGAGTTAGAAAAAAATGCTGGACTTGTAAATGTAACGCCAATTATTAGGGGGTTACCTGAAAGTCTTCAAACTGTACTACATAAAAGTGGTGAAGAGTTTTCAGGAGGAGAAAGAAAACGTCTTGCATTATTGCGAGCAATTGTTTCAAATCCAAATCTTATTATTTTAGATGAACCGACTGCTGGATTAGATCCGAGCAATCAAGAAATTGTTTGGGATATGATAGAAGGGCTGGGAGGTGAGGTCACGAGAATTGTGGCGACACATGATGTAGAGAAAGTAATACTAGCAGATCGTGTTGTCATAATGAAAGAAGGTAGTATTGTTGCATGTGGAAGTCCTGAAAAATTAATATATAGTCATTCATTTTTTAAGAAATGTGAACAAGGATAAGGGCACTGCTCTTATCCTTATTCAGCATCATTAATTTGATACTCAATAGATTCTGAATGATTCAGATCAACGTTAAAGGTAGCAGTCACAAGGAAAGTGGCAATTCCAAGAATTAAGAAAAGGACGAATGAGACTAGAGAGACGTAGAGACAAATGCGTCCTACTTTCTTTTTTTCAAGATCTTTACTAAAGAGTGAAATGATCCATGTAATAATACCGACTGGGTATAAAAGAAAACTAAGAATATATAATGTTGTTTTTTCGAATGAATTCATAAACAATCCCCCTTTTTGTTGTAGGTTTATAACTACGAGAGGAAAAAGGTGAATGGGTCCATAAGAAGATAAGCAACACTTCATCTGTTTTTCAAATTATATGATAAAAAGGAAAAAATTGCACTTTAAATAAGAATATTCTAATTATTTCGACTGTGAATATTTCCAAGCTTGTCCGTATAAGCTAAAATAAGGTATATAGTATTTTGATAAATATGTTAAAAGAAGATAAATACGTTAGGGTGATATAAAATGTGGCGGAAGCTTACGATTATTGTAGTGTTACTTTGTTTAGCGGGATATGCAGCTTATGAACAGTTTGGTAAAAACGATCAAGTGGTCCAAGGGGAGCGCACAAAAAGTGAAGCTGCTATGAAAGAAATGATTGCAAGTAATGGTATTGAAATAGGGAAGAGTGCGCCAGACATTGAATTAACGAAGTTAGATGGAACGAATGTAAAGTTATCAGATTTAAAAGGAAAGAAAGTGATTTTAAACTTTTGGGCAACTTGGTGTGGGCCTTGCCAGCAAGAAATGCCAGATATGGAGGCTTTCTATAAAGAGCATAAAGAAAATGTAGAAATTTTAGCAATAAATTATACGCCTTCAGAAAAAGGCGGGGGGATAGAAAAGGTAAGTAATTTTGCAAAGGAAAAAGGAATTACTTTTCCTATTTTATTGGACAAGAACATTGATGTAACAACAGCGTATAAAGTCATTACGATCCCAACTTCGTATTTTATAGATACAAAAGGTGTCATTCAAGATAAGTTTATTGGACCGATGACACAAAAAGAAATGGAGAAACGGATTGCTAAATTAAAATAACAGTGAAAAGGTAGAGATGGAATATAATCATTTCTGCCTTTTCTTTTTCACGTAGTGAAAGCTTCATGATATGATAAAAGAAATATAAACGTTGAGAGATAAAGGAGTGTATTTGGAGTGGGGAATATATCCTTACCGTTAGATTATGTTGTAATTGACTTTGAAACAACAGGATTTAACCCTTATAATGATAAAATTATTCAAGTCGCAGCAGTGAAATATCGTAATCATGAACTAGTAGATCAATTTGTTTCCTATGTGAATCCAGAGCGTTCAATTCCGGACCGAATAACGAGTTTAACAGGTATTACAAATTATCGTGTTTCGGATGCACCGACGATTGAAGAAGTGTTACCTTTATTTTTAGCATTTTTACATACAAATGTAATTGTCGCTCATAATGCATCTTTTGATATGCGCTTTTTGAAAAGTAATGTGAATATGCTTGGTTTACCGGAACCGAAAAATAAAGTGATTGATACTGTATTTTTAGCGAAGAAATATATGAAACACGCTCCTAATCATAAACTTGAAACGTTAAAGCGAATGCTTGGAATTCGTTTAAGTTCTCATAATGCATTTGATGATTGTATTACTTGTGCAGCAGTTTATCAAAAATGTGCCTCTATTGAAGAAGAGGCGAAAAGGAAATCGAATACAGAAGTACTTGATGAAACAGCAGTATATGAAGCGGTAAAAGAGATACTTGTACGAAATAAACGTGATATTGAATGGATTCGTTGCATGAATGTAGGAAGCTATTTAGATATAAAAGCTTTTTATCCAGTTATGAGATTAAAGGTAAAAGGGCGAAAGAAATACGTATTAACAGACATATTAGAAGATGATGTGAAAGAAATATGTACGAGTTTAGCCTGTGAACCGGCGTTAAAAAGTGAAGTTGGTAATACGAGAATTATGCTGAATAGCTTAGAGGACGTCCTGAAATTAGAAAGTTATATTTTAGAACAGTATGATTTCGTACTGCAAGCGCTGCATGATTATAAACAAAGTGAAATGAATGCAGATGAAAAGTTAAAAGAGTATTTAAATATTATGGTATGAAAAACTCCGTGTACGTTTTATTGTACACGGAGTTTTTTTAGGAGTATTAAAACATAAAATTTTCTTGCAAATCTGATTAAAGAGTTTTTCCTTTGCTCATACTATGTATAGTAAGAATGCGAAGGAGAGAGGGTGAACAGCATGAGAAGAAGTCGTCGCAAATCATTTGACGAGCTTGTGAAAGAAAATAAACAACAATTATTAAGCGATCGCGATGCAATCGATCGCATTGAAGAGCGTATTGAAAAACGTTATGAAATGAAACTTTTTAAGCAAGCTGAATAATTCTTAACACTAGTACGATACTACTGTTAAGGAGGCGATAGTAATGGGTAATCCGAAAAAGAATTCAAAAGACTTTGCACCGAATCATATTGGAACACAATCAAAAAAAGCTGGTGGCAATAAAGGGAAGCAAATGCAAGACCAAACGGGTAAACAACCGATTGTTGATAACGGTTAAAAAGGGAGAATGTTATCATTCTTCTTTTTGTGACGAGTTTTTAATAGTAAAAAGGGCTGACTTTTGTCAGCCCTTTTTCGTAATCGTAAAGTTTTCAACGAGTAAACGCCAATTTTGTGGAAATGGCAAGCCGATCTTCCAGTAGCTAATACCGCCTATACCTTGTTCTTTCATTAAATTGAATTTACTTTGAACAGAACGTGAATCTTCAAACCAAACTTCGTGTTGTACACCATTTTCATCGAAATAATTAAAATGAGGGGCTTGGGCTGTGAAGTCATAGCGGATAGGGACATTGTATTTACGAGCTAGTGCAACAGCTGCAACAGAGCTAATTGCTTTTGCAGGCGGATTTCCTTGTTTGAACGGTAGTTTCCAATCGAATCCGTACAAATTTTGCCCCATCATAATTTTTTGTGGAGGCATTTGAGATTTTGCGTATTGAAGTACTTCTTTTACAGGACCGATAGGAGAAATAGCCATCGGTGGTCCGCCTTGCCAACCCCAGTCATATGTCATAATGACGACGAAATCAACGATTTGTCCTTGTGCTTTATAATCGTGAGCTTCAAAAAATTTTCCCTTTTGATTTGAACTTGTTTTCGGTACAAGTGTTGTACTTAATGTGTACCCGTTAGGCAAGCGTGTTTTTACATTTCGTAAAAAGCGATTATACGCTTCGCGATCTTCAGGTGCCACGCTCTCAAAGTCAAAATGAATGTCTCGCATACCGTACTTCTCAGCAGTTTGCAAAATGTTTGTAATAAATTTATTTTGAATCGTTGCATCACGTAAAATAACGGATGTTAGATCGGCACTAAAGTTTCCATTTTCAATATTTGTAATAACGAGCATAGGAATGGTGTTTCCTTGTGTTGCAATATTAGCAATTTTAGCTGTTTCAGTTGGTTCTTTTAACGTACCATCTCTTTTTGCCTCGAAACTGAAGTAGGCTAAGTATGTTAAAAATGGATTAATAGCACGTGTAGAATTAACTAAACTTTCTTTAATGGGGATAGTTGAAGGTTGTAAATAAGCGATGGATTCTACTGCTCGTTTCGTCCCTTTTGGAATATATAATTGCTGGCCAACATGGAGAATGGATTTTAAAGATAAATTATTCACTTTAGCTAAACTAGCGAGAGGAACGTTATATGTTTGAGAGATTCGATATAAGCTATCGCCAGGCTGTACATAATAATTATTTCCTTTCGTATTCACAATTAGTGCCTGACCAACAACGAGTGTTTCAGCTGGATTTAATCCATTGTCTTTTACTATCTCGTCAGGTGTTGATCCATATTTTGATGCCAAGCTATATACGCTATCCCCGCTACGAACCGTTACAATTTGAATCATATGCTTGCTCCTTTCGGTAAAAGATTCACTATTTTTATTTTATTTTTGATTCCGCTGTATTATGATTAAATGTATGCAAGGTAGCAGAAGTGAAAGAAGGGGAATACATATGTTTGTAGCAGAACATGAAGTTGAAATCCGTTATGCGGAAACAGATCAAATGGGTGTTGTTTACCATTCAAACTATTTAGTGTGGCTTGAACTAGGTCGCACGAAACTTATACAAGATTTAGGGTTTTCATATGTTGAAATGGAGAAGGAAGGAATTATTTCTCCTGTTTTAGATTTGCAAATTTCTTATCGTAAAGCGATGCGCTACGGGGAAAAAGCAATTGTAAAAACGTGGGTTGATACAGTGAGCCCGCTTCGCGTTGTATATGGATATGAAATTTATAATGGTGATGGCGAACTTTGTATTACTGCAAGTACGACAAATATTTGTGCGAAAAAAGAAGGGTTCAGGCCTGTATCATTTAAAAAGTTCTATCCTGAGTGGTATGCGAAATATGAGGAAATTAAGAAAAAATAAAAAAACGTGGCGGAAGCCACGTTTTTTTATTTTTCATAATTAAATTGCGGGAAATCATCACCGTCGTTAAATGTAACAACTAAATTATGTCCATCGAAGAACCACTCATCATCGCTTTCAATAAAGAAGTTAATATCTTCTTCTTGAATTTGCACAGCAGGATGTGCAGGATCATCTTTACGAATACCTAAAGAAAGTCCTTTTTGCACAGTACTGCAACCACCGTATTGTACGAAAAAGCGTAGTGTTTCACCTGATTGTAAGTTTAATTCGTTTTTATACCATTGTGCTGCTTCTTTTGTTACGGAAAGATTCATGTATAGTTCCTCCAAATTATGTTGCTTTTTCTTTAGTATAAAAAATAACGCAAAAAGACGCTATTAATATGCTTCACGTTTTCTTTTTGCGTTATGTGGGTTACGATCTTATTTTTGCTTTTTTGAAAAGTTTGCTTTCGGTTCAGTTTTATTTATAATTCGTCCAATATTTGCACGGTGTTTATAAATAACCATACCTGCTAATAAACACATCGCAATAATGAAGATTTTATCCCCGCTAACAATGGATGCAATAACAGCAACGACGGCTGTTACCATAGAAGAAAGTGATACGTATCTTGTTGTAAATAAAAGGCTGAAAAAGACAACAGCTAATATTGCAAAAACAACTGGTGAGTAGCATAATAGCACGCCAGCAGAAGTTGCAACTGCTTTACCACCACGGAATTTTGCGAAAATCGGATACACATGTCCAAGAACAGCTGCTAATCCGAACCATAGTGGGTGAACATCTAATCCGAAAATAATCGGTAGACTCGTTGCTAATGTACCTTTTAAAATGTCAGCAATTGTAACGATAAAACCTGCTTTTTTCCCTAATGTGCGGAATGTATTTGTTCCGCCTAAATTACCGCTTCCGTGCTCACGAATGTCAATTCCATAACCAATCTTTCCAACGACTAGTGCAAATGGAATCGAGCCAAGTAAGTAGGCAACGATAAATAAAAGATATGTAGTAACCATAAGTTCAGTCTCCTTTATTCAAATGTGTTGATAAAGGGTAAAAAGAGTTTTTCCCGTATATTGTACCATACATTTGTAAAGAGCACATTTCTTTTTTGTAAATGAAAAATTCATTATTTCGTGCAAAAAATTTCACAGGAATGTTACATTTCTCACAGAAACAATAAGACTATATGTAGTAACATTTTAATCAAAAGACAACAACATATTGGTGGAGGGTTATAAATGTTACAAAAAAATACACGTGGAGAAGAATTAATGAGAGTGTTTGAGACGATTGTCCACGGCAATGAACAAGATTTAATGCAAGAAAATGCAAATGTAGACGGCCGCTCTCCAATGGGAGTAATGGGAACGTTCGCATCTGAGAGTGCAAAATATTATGCTGTTGAAAATTTATTGTCAGATCAAGTGAAAAAAGCGATAAATGAAAATATATTATATCCACATGATTTAGATTTTTATGCGACAGGAACGACGACTTGTTCACAAATTCCGTTAGCGCAAATGCTTGCGAACGGTTTTCATACCGGACATGGACATATGAGACAACCGCAAGACATTAAAAGTGCATTGGCTCTTTCATCTATTATTTTTCAAGCGAATCAAAATATGCAGCACGGTGGTCAATCGTTTGCACTCTTTGATGTTGATTTAGCTCCATATGTGAGAAAAACAGTAGAGAGACATAAGAAACGATTACAGTCATATCCGCTTACGAAAGAACAAATAGAAGAATTTGCGTGGAAAGAAACAGAAAATGATACGTATCAGGCTTGTGAGGCTTTCATTCATAATTCAAATAGTATGCATAGTAGGGGCGGCGGGCAAGTACCGTTTATTTCTATTAATTATGGAACAGACACATCAAAAGAAGGAAGACTTTTGATTAAACAACTTTTAAAAGCGACACAAGCTGGTCTTGGTAAAGGAGAAACACCAATTTTTCCTATTCAAATTTTTAAAATGAAAAAAGGTGTGAACTTTGAAGAAAGTGATCCGAACTATGATTTATTTGAATTAGCGTTAGAGACAACGGCTGAACGATTATTCCCTAACTTTTCATTTTTAGATGCGCCATTTAATGCTGTGCATTATGATGGAAGACCGGAAAGTGAAGTATGTTACATGGGATGTCGTACTCGTGTTATGTCGAACATACATGGAGAAGAAACGGCGATTGGAAGAGGGAATTTATCATTTACATCTATTAATTTAGTGAAATTAGCGTTAATTAGTGGTTCAAAAGAAGCGTTTTTTGAAGCGTTAAATTATTATTTAGATTTAGGAATTAAGCAATTATTAGATCGATTTGAGTATCAATGTACGAAGCGAGCAAGAGATTTTCGATTTTTATATTCACAAGGTGTATGGCGCGGTGGAGAAAAGTTACAGCCTGAAGATTCTGTAGCATCCATTTTAAAGCAAGGGACGTTAAGTCTTGGTTTTATCGGTCTTGCGGAGTGTTTAGTAGCTTTAACAGGAAAGCATCATGGAGAAGATGAAGAATCATGGAAACTTGGGTATGAAATCATTTCCTTTATGAGAGATAGAATGGATAAAGCGACAGAAGAACATGAACTGAATTTCTCAGTCATTGCAACTCCTGCAGAAGGATTATCAGGGAAGTTTGTGAAAAAAGATAGAGAAGAATTTGGCGTGATTAGCGGTATAACAAATCATAATTACTATACGAATTCATTCCATATTCCAGTTTATTATAACATGCAAGCGATAAATAAAATTCGTTTAGAAGGACCGTTCCACGCTCTATGTAACGGGGGACATATTACGTATATTGAACTAGATGGAGCAGCAATGCATAACAAAAAGGCATTAAAACAAATTGTACAAGCGATGGCAGAACATGGCGTTGGATACGGTTCTATTAATCATCCTGTTGACCGTTGTAAGTGCTGTAGTTATCACGGGGTTATTGGAAATGTATGTCCGAGCTGCGGAAATGAAGATGAGGCTAATATAGAAAGAATTCGCCGTATAACAGGTTATCTTGTAGGAGATATGTCGAAGTGGAATAGTGCGAAACGTAGTGAAGAGATGGATCGGGTGAAACATAAATGAAAGTGATGAACATTATTCATGATAGTGTAGTAGATGGAGAAGGGTTGCGGACAGTCGTGTTTTTTGCGGGCTGTCCGCATCGTTGTTTCGGTTGCCATAATCCGAAATCGTGGAATATTTGTAATGGAACTGAAATGACAGTAGAAGAAATTGTGAAAGAGATTGCAAGTAATCCATTAACTGATGTAACATTTTCAGGTGGAGATCCATTTTTCCAAGCTTCTGAAGTGAAAAAAGTAGCAAAAATCGTGAAAGATTTGAAAAAAAATCTATGGATGTATACAGGTTATACGTTAGAAGAGATACAGAGTTCTCAAAATAATGATATGATAGAGTTGTTATATTATGGGGATGTTTTAGTCGATGGAAGATTTGAAATCGAGAAAAAAGATTTAACACTTCCATTTCGCGGAAGCTCCAATCAACGTATTATTCGATTGAAAGAGTAAAAAGGCGGGATAGATTATTATGAATAAAACAGTATTACTTGTTGAAGATGAAAGAAGATTACGTGAAATTGTTAGCGATTATTTTCGCAATGAAGGCTTTGAAGTAATCGAAGCAGAAGACGGGAAAAAAGCGCTAGAATTATTTGCAGAGCATGAAATTGATTTAATTATGTTAGATATTATGTTACCAGAAATAGATGGATGGTCTGTTTGTAGACGAATTAGAAAAGAATCAGCAGTACCAATTATTATGCTAACAGCACGTTCGGATGAGGATGATACATTACTAGGGTTCGAATTAGGTGCAGATGAATATGTAACGAAACCTTTCAGCCCGAAAGTGTTAGTAGCTCGCGCGAAGACGTTACTGAAACGTGCGGATGGCGTGGTAGGAGTAGCTGAAGAAAATACTATGTCTTTAGCTGGAATAGAAGTGAATCGTCTATCTAGAACTGTTTTAGTAGATGGAGAAGAAATTATTTTGACACATAAAGAATTTGAACTTCTCGTTTATTTAATGGAGAACAAAGGAATTGTGTTGTCACGTCAACATTTATTAGATCAGTTATGGGGATATGACTATTACGGCGATGACCGAACGGTTGATACTCATATTAAAAAACTACGAAATAAGCTAGGAGATAAAGCGAAGCATATCGGTACTGTTATTCGTGTTGGTTATAAATTTGAAGAATAACGCGGAACGTATTGTGCGCTTCACTCTAGGAAAATAACAATTTTATATCCTCTTTTGCAGGTAGAATGTACAAAAAGTGCTTTTTTTGTCTACAATGTTAAATAAGCGTATTTTTTTAATTGGATTTCACGATGAGTTCACAAGAAGGACACAAAACGTGACTATACTGAAAATACGAATTCACCAGAGAGGGGAAGTAAACATGGGATATTACGACGGACCAAATTTAAATGAAGAGCATAGTGAAACGAGAGAAGTGAGAAAATCAAGCAGTAAAAAAGGTTATTTTTTCACAGGTTTAGTCGGAGCTGTAGTTGGGGCTGTTTCAATTAGTTTTGCAGCACCGTATATGCCATGGGCTCAAAATAATGGAGCGCCAGTATCATCATTCAGCTCGGATTCAAAAGTAGAAGGTACTGTAGTTCCTGTTGTCAATAAAGCAAAAAATGAAACGGACTTACCTGGTATGATTGAAGGCGCGAAAGATGTTGTTGTAGGTGTTATTAATATGCAACAAAGTATTGATCCATTTGCAATGCAACCGACGGGTCAAGAACAACAAGCTGGTTCAGGATCAGGTGTTATTTATAAAAAGGCAGGAAATAAAGCATATATTGTAACGAACAATCATGTAGTAGATGGTGCAAATAAACTTGCTGTAAAACTGAGTGATGGCAAGAAGGTAGATGCGAAGCTTGTAGGGAAAGACCCTTGGTTAGACTTAGCTGTTGTTGAAATTGATGGTGCTAATGTAAATAAAGTTGCCACTTTAGGTGATTCTAGTAAAATCCGTGCGGGTGAAAAAGCAATTGCAATCGGTAACCCACTAGGATTTGATGGAAGTGTAACGGAAGGTATTATTAGTAGTAAAGAACGTGAAATTCCAGTAGATATCGATGGTGATAAGCGTGCAGATTGGAATGCTCAAGTTATTCAAACAGATGCAGCGATTAACCCTGGTAACAGTGGTGGAGCGTTATTTAATCAAAACGGTGAAATAATTGGAATTAATTCAAGTAAAATTGCACAACAAGAAGTTGAAGGAATTGGATTTGCTATTCCAATTAACATCGCAAAGCCAGTTATTGAGTCACTTGAAAAAGACGGAGTAGTAAAACGTCCAGCGCTTGGAGTAGGTGTTGTTTCATTAGAAGATGTGCAAGCTTATACAGTAAATCAATTGAAAGTACCGAAAGACGTAACAAACGGCGTTGTATTAGGTAAAATTTACCCAATATCACCTGCTGAAAAAGCTGGTTTAGAACAATATGATATTGTAGTAGCATTAGATAATCAAAAAGTAGAAAATTCACTTCAATTCCGTAAATATTTATATGAAAAGAAAAAAGTAGGCGAGAAAGTAGAAGTTACATTCTATCGTAACGGTCAAAAAATGACGAAAACAGCTACTTTAGCAGATAACTCAGCTACAAAGAATCAATAATCGGAATAAAAGAAAGTCTCTTTCATATTGAAAGAGACTTTCTTTATCGGCTATACTAAAGGAATAGGAGGGATAATTTATGACAATTGAAAACCCAACTCGTACGGAAATTGGTGAAGTATTAAAGAAAAGCAAAACGATTGCAGTTGTTGGTTTATCGGATAAGCCAGAACGTACATCGTATATGGTTTCAAAAGCAATGCAAGATGCTGGATACCGCATTATTCCAGTTAACCCAACAGTAGATGAGGTGCTTGGAGAAAAGGCAGTTGCTTCACTAAAGGATATTAAGGAACATGTTGACATTGTAAATGTATTCCGCCGTTCAGAATTTTTAATGGATGTTGCAAAAGAATTTGTAGAGATTGATGCAGATGTTTTTTGGGCACAATTAGGAGTACAAGATGAAGATACATATAAACTTTTAAAAGAAAAAGACTATACTGTAATAATGGATCGTTGTATAAAAGTAGAACATGCGATGACAAAATAGTGTAGACTGTAAAGTTAGAAAGATTGCTTCAGCCCTCATGATAATAAGTAGGGCCGATGAACGAGGTGTTCATCATGAGATTTTTTAAAGGCTGTTTTTGGGGATTGTTACTTGTAATCCCGTTTTGGATATTGATCATTTGGATCATAATAAAGGTTTGGAATGTGTAATCTTGGAATACATATCCATTTCTCGTTGACAAACGATTATTTTTCTGAAATAGTAGCCTAGAGGAATCCTTGTGAAAAAACAAGGATTTTTCTATTGAAAATGGTATATAAAAGAGATAAGATAACTTGCCAAAACTATAGTCGAGGCGTTATTCTATAATAGAAACATATGTTCTGATTTTGGATTAGGAAAGGGGCAAGGAGTTTGGCGAAGCATCAGTTCCAATATAATGAAGATGCAATTCAAGTGTTAGAAGGACTTGAAGCCGTTCGAAAACGCCCGGGTATGTATATCGGGAGCACGGACAGCCGTGGATTGCATCATTTAGTATACGAAATAGTAGATAACTCCGTTGATGAAGCGTTAGCGGGATTTGGCGACGAAATTTCTGTCGTAATACATAAAGATAATAGTATTAGCGTTATAGATAAAGGGCGAGGAATGCCTACGGGAATGCATAAACTTGGGAAACCGACACCTGAAGTTATTTTAACTGTACTTCATGCAGGTGGTAAGTTTGGTCAAGGTGGTTACAAAACAAGTGGTGGTTTACACGGTGTTGGAGCATCAGTTGTAAACGCCTTATCAGAATGGTTAGTCGTAACGATTAAGCGTGACGGAAATATTTATGAACAACGCTTTGAAAATGGTGGTGTTCCTGTAACGACGCTTGAAAAAATCGGAAAGACGAAAGAATCTGGTACGACAATGCATTTTAAACCAGATACAACGATTTTCAGCACAACAAATTACAATTACGAAACATTATGTGAAAGATTACGTGAATCTGCATTCTTATTAAAAGGGATGAAAATTTCAATAAAAGATGAGCGAAACGATTTAGAAGATGTCTTTCATTATGAAACAGGAATTGAAGCTTTCGTTTCATACTTAAACGAAGAGAAAGATGCGATTCATCCAGTTGTATATTTCTCTGGTGAACAAAATGGAATTGAGGCAGAGCTAGCATTTCAATTTAACGATGGCTACTCAGAAAATATTCTATCGTTTGTAAATAACGTACGTACAAAAGATGGTGGAACACATGAAGCTGGATTTAAGACAGCGATGACGCGTGTGTTTAATGAGTATGCTCGTAAAGTTTCGCTATTAAAAGAAAAAGATAAAAACTTAGAAGGTACAGATATTCGTGAAGGTGTAGCGGCTATCGTTTCTGTACGTGTACCAGAAGAAGTACTTCAGTTTGAAGGACAAACGAAGGGGAAACTAGGTACAAGTGAAGCTCGGTCTTCAATTGATGCCATTGTATCAGAGCATTTAGCTTACTTTTTAGAAGAAAACCCGGACGTAGCTACACTTCTTGTGAGAAAAGCAATTAAAGCAGCGCAAGCACGTGAAGCCGCTCGTAAAGCGAGAGAGGAAGCGCGTACTGGTAAAAAGAAAAAGAAATCAGAAGGTACATTAAGTGGTAAGTTAACACCTGCACAATCACGTAACCCGCAGAAAAATGAACTATACCTAGTAGAGGGTGACTCTGCCGGTGGTTCTGCGAAACAAGGGCGAGATCGACGTTTCCAAGCGGTATTACCGTTACGTGGTAAAGTAATTAATACAGAAAAAGCAAAGCTTGCTGATATCTTTAAAAACGAAGAGATTAATACAATTATTTATGCGATTGGCGGCGGTGTAGGCAATGAATTCGATGTGGAAGACATTAACTACGATAAAGTTGTCATTATGACCGATGCCGATACAGACGGGGCGCATATTCAAGTATTGTTATTAACATTCTTCTATAGATATATGAAACCACTTATCGAAGCTGGTAAAGTGTTTATCGCACTTCCTCCTTTATACAAAGTAAGTAAAGGAAAAGGAAAAAGTGAAGTAATTGAATACGCATGGTCAGATGATGAATTAGATGAAGTAACGAAAAAAGTTGGAAAAGGTTACATGTTACAGCGTTATAAAGGACTTGGCGAAATGAATGCAGATCAATTATGGGAAACAACGATGAATCCTGAAACGCGTACATTAATTCGCGTGAAAATTGATGATGCAGCAAGAGCAGAGCGCCGCGTTACAACATTAATGGGTGATAAAGTAGAACCGCGCCGTAAATGGATTGAGCGTAATGTACAGTTTGGTATGCAAGAAGAAGGAAATATTTTAGAAAATGAAATGATTATGGAGACGGAGGTGGAATAACATGCAAGCAGAGAAGTTTCATGACCTCCCGCTTGAAGACGTGTTAGGTGATCGCTTTGCACGTTATAGTAAATATATTATTCAAGATCGCGCGCTTCCAGATGCTCGTGATGGCTTAAAACCAGTACAAAGACGTATTTTATATTCTATGTATGTAGAAGGAAACGTGCACGATAAAGCGTTCCGTAAGTCAGCTAAAACAGTCGGTAACGTTATTGGTAATTATCATCCGCATGGTGATTCCTCTGTATATGAGGCGATGGTACGTTTAAGCCAAACTTGGAAAGTACGTAATGTTTTAGTTGAAATGCACGGTAATAACGGTAGTGTTGACGGGGATCCAGCAGCAGCAATGCGTTATACGGAAGCCCGATTATCACCAATTGCATCCGAGTTATTACGTGATCTTGATAAAGAAACAGTAGAATTCGTATCCAACTTTGATGATACGAGTGAAGAACCGGTTGTTTTACCAGCAGCGTTCCCGAACTTATTAGTGAACGGATCTACAGGGATTTCCGCTGGTTATGCAACAGAAATTCCTCCGCATCATCTTGGAGAAGTTATTGACGCTACAATGATGCGTATTGATAAACCGAATAGTACTGTTGATGATTTATTAACAGTTATGAAAGGACCTGATTTCCCAACAGGTGGTATTATTCAAGGGATTGATGGTATTAAAAAGGCGTATGAAACAGGTAAAGGTAAAATTATTATTCGCGGGAAAGCAGAAGTTGAAACGGTTCGTGGTGGGAAACAGCAAATCGTAATTACTGAAATTCCATACGAAGTAAATAAAGCAAACCTTGTTAAGAAAATGGATGAGTTACGTCTAGATAAAAAATTAGATGGCATTGCTGAAGTACGTGATGAGACAGATCGTACAGGTCTTCGCATTGTCGTAGAATTAAAAAAAGAAGCAAATTCTGAAGGTATTTTAAATTATTTATATAAAAATACAGATTTACAAATACCATATAACTTTAATATGGTAGCGATTAATAATCGTCGTCCAACGCTTATGACATTACCGAAAATTTTAGATGCATATATTGGGCATCAAAAAGAAGTTGTTACGAGACGTTCACAATATGAATTACGAAAGGCAGAAAATCGTCAACATATTGTGGAAGGTTTAAAGAAAGCATTATCGATTTTAGACCAAGTTATTGAAACGATTCGAGCTTCAAAAGATAAGCGTAATGCAAAAGATAATTTAAGTGCGAAATTTGGATTTACAGAAGCGCAAGCGGAAGCAATTGTATCCTTGCAATTATATCGTTTAACGAATACAGATATTACAGCACTACAACAAGAGGCAGATGAGCTTAATAAGAAAATTATTGAGCTACAGGCAATTTTACAAAGTGAAAAAAGATTACTTCAAGTCATTAAAACAGATTTAAAGAGAGTTAAGAAAACATATAGTGATGATCGACGTGCGATTATTGAAGATCAAATCGAGGAAATTAAAATCGATGTAGAAGTGATGATCCCACAAGAAGATGTCATCGTTACTGTAACGAAAGAAGGATATGTGAAACGTACTGGATGGCGCTCACATAATGCCTCAAATGGCAAAGACTTCGGTATGAAAGAGGGTGACATCTTACTTGAACGATTCGATACGAACACGACAGAGACAGTCCTCTTATTTACGAATAAAGGAAACTATATATATTTGCCAGTATACGAAATGCCAGATATTCGTTGGAAAGATTTAGGTCAGCACGTTGCTAATATCGTTTCACTCGATCGGGATGAAACCATTATTTGGGCAACTGTCGTACCGAACTTTGAGGAAGAAAAGCGATTTATCGTATTTGTAACAAAGAATGGTATGATTAAGAAGACAGAATTAAACCAATATAAAGTACAGCGTTACTCAAGGGCGTTCGTTGCTGTAAACTTGAAAAAAGATGATGAAGTTGTTGATATATTTGCGACAGATGGAACGAGTGATATCGTTCTTGCTACACACGGTGCATATGCACTTATTTTCCATGAAGATGAAGTAAGTCCAGTCGGTGTAAGAGCCGCTGGTGTGAAAGCAATTAATTTAAAAGAAGATGACTATGTCGCTTCTGGTAAACCATTAAATGGTGACAAAGATCAACTTATTCTCGTAACGCAGCGCGGTGCTGTAAAACGCCTAAAAGCATCAGAAATTGAGAAATCAACGAGGGCGAAGCGAGGTCTTGTTATTTTCAAAGAGTTAAAACGTAATCCATACCGCATTGTCGGTATTGAAATCGTTCGAGACGATGAACTAGTTTACATGAAGACAGAGAAACATATCGTAGAAGAAATTGATCCGAAAGCGTATCGAAATAAAGACCGGTATAGTAACGGTAGTTTAGTGCTAGATGTTAACGATACTGGTGAAGTTATTGAAACGTGGACGAAAAAAAGACCGGAATAAAAAAAGCATCTTGCCATGAATAATGGCAAGATGCTTTTTTCTAGGCAATTTAGTATGAATCTTGTTATAATAACTGAATGAAATCGTTCTCATATAGTGAAAGTTTAATCAGTGAGTATTTTCTTTATCCTGACTGATTATTAGTTGAAGCAGGACAGATGGAGGGACAATATGAAAAAAATAGGTGTAGGGATTGTAGGGTTTGGATTTTCTAGTACAACATTTCACATCCCATTATTACAAACGATAGAAGAATACGATATTCGTGCCGTATTATCTTCAAAAGAAGAGGTAGTAAAAGAAGCATTACCGCATGCTAACGTCGTGAGTACAATTGATGAATTGGTGAAGCGAGCTGATATTGACTTAGTTGTTATTACTTCACCAAATACAACTCATTTTCCATATGTAAAAGCAGCAATATTAAACGGTAAGCATGTTGTTGTAGAGAAACCATTTGTTGTTTCAATTGAAGAAGGAGAAGAGCTTATTTCATTAGCAGAGCAGCATAATGTCGTATTAAGTGTATATCATAACCGCCGTTTTGATAATGATTTCTTAACGATAAAGAAATTATTAGAAGAGGATAGAATAGGGAATGTATACGCATATGAGGCGCATTTCGATCGTTTCCGTCCACATGTACGTGATCGATGGAGAGAAAAGAATTTACCAGGATCAGGAATACTATACGATTTAGGATCGCATTTAATTGATCAAGCACTATCATTATTTGGGAAACCAGATGCGATAAGTGCAGATGTAATTAAACAACGACCAGGTGCAGAAATTGATGATTATTTCCATGTTATACTTCACTACGGTGTGAAACGTATCACTTTACATAGCAGCAGTTACGTAAAGCAGACAGGTCCACATTTTACACTGCATGGAGATAAAGGTTCTATCGTGAAATACGGTATGGATTCACAGGAAGAACAATTAAAAAATGGAATGAAGCCAGGCGATAACGGTTATGGAGTAGATGCTGAAGAGAATTTTGCTACTCTAGAAACAGAAGAAGAGTTAGTGCGTATTCCAACAGAAGTCGGCTGTTATGACATGTACTATAACGGTGTAAGAGATAGCATTATAAATGGTGAGAAACCACCTGTAACAGCGCAAGAAGGTTTAGAAGTAATCAAGCTGATTCAATTAGCGGTTGAAAGTAGTGAAACGGGTAGAGTTATCACTATAAAATAAAAAGACACGAATTTCGTGTCTTTTTTATTAGGAATATGTGAATATGATTAATTAATTAATTAATTAATTAATTAATTAATTAGTTTAGTCGTTTATCATACATTAATTGGATTTGTATGCCATAAGGATCTTCAATAATCCCGTATGCTTCACTAAATACATTTTTTTTCAGCGGAGAGATTATTTTCACATGCTTATCGGAAATTAAATTATTATAAAATCTTTGTATTTCTTCTAGATTAGCGCTTTGAATGCAAAGTGACATGTTATTTCCAACGTTATAACGTTCATTAGGATTCATTGTATCTTCTGCTATCATTAGCTTTGTATTCCCAATTTGTAAAACAGAGTGAGCAATATGATCTTTATTTTCACTTGTAATTTTGAAAGAACGATCTCTTTTCGCCAGTTCTTCATACGTAACCATCATTAACTTTTTGGCTTCTAAATTACGTGTATAAAAATGAATTGCCTCCTTTGCTTGCCCATTCATTGAGAGAAAAATAGCTATTTCTAATGTCATAAATTCACAACTCCTTTATTCGTTAATAATTATAATATAGACTAAAAAGGTTTCAATACATGACACCTTTCGGGAGGGAAATATGAAAAAAACGGAACGAATAAATGATATGCTTATTTTCTTAAATAATAAAAGATATTTTAATTTAAAAGATTTAATGGTTAGATATGATATTTCTAAAAGTACAGCTTTACGAGATATTCAATCATTGGAAGAAATAGGTGTACCAATATATTCTGAACTAGGTAGAAATGGAAGTTATAAAATTATAGAAAATAGTATATTATCTCCAATTTATTTTAGTGTGGATGAAATGTATGCGTTATACTTTTCAATTCTTACACTAAATGGATACAAGACAAAACCATTTAATATAGAAAGTATTGCGCTTGAAAATAAATTTAAACATGTCTTACCTGATAATGTGCGTAAAAATATTTCAATTATGGAACGAACGCTTTCTTTTGAAGTAACAAATCATAGTAATTTTAGTCCGTTCTTAAAAGAAATTTTGCAGGGGATTTTTGCTGAGCGAGTTTATTATGTAACATATTTAAAAAAAGATGAGGAGAAAGTATTGGTCGCACAATTTATTCGAATAGAATCTAAATTTGGCCAGTGGTATGCTAAAATCTTTAATTTTGAGACAAATCATGTTCAAATAATTAGATGTGATAAAATTCTTTCTATTGTGGAAACAAGCAATACGAATTCAAAAAATCTTGAAGAACTATTAAGTTATCTTACAAACTTTCACAGAAAACCTGATGCAATTGATTTTAGTGTCATTGTTAATCAAAAAGGAAAAGATATTTTTGATAAAGAGAATTATCCTTCCATGAGGATACAAAAAGAAAATGAAAATTATAGTATAACAGGCTATTTTAACAAGCAAGAAGTTGAGTTTATTTCAAGTTATTTTCTAAATTTCGGTGAAACGATTATTTCAATTCAGCCTGTGATGCTAAAAGAGTTAATCTATAATAAGGTATTATCTTTAAAGCAGCATTTAACTTCTTTAAGATAAAGTTAGTTTTAGTTATTTTTGACATGAAAAAGCCCTTGAGATTTAAAATATCCAAAGGGCTTTTTTTGTGATGTTATTTTTTCTATAGAAACATTATTTTGTTGGGACGGATAGTCCATAAAAGAACATCGTAACGATATCTTGTATATGTTTTTCGCGATCTCCTTCAAGAAGCTTGGCTCCAAAATCATCGCCTAATTTAGTAAACATTTGAATGTATAGCAACATCATTTCTTTAGTAAGGTGAGGGTTAATTTCATTTTTTTGCTGTGCTTGTTCTAATATTTCTAAATACCAAGGCAAGATTTTTTCGTTTTGATAACTATAAATAAACTCTCGGAGAATTTCATCTCTTTGCATCATTTGTAGCAACATGTCAGGCTGAAATAATCCGCCAGTATTCATTTTTCTTACAATCATTTTTTGCATCATATCATGAAAAGGTAATTTCTCTTCAGCAAGCTCTTTATAATATTGAAATTCAGATGTTATAAATTCTTGTATAAGTTCTCTAAATAACGCGTCTTTACTTCCGAAATGATTATAAATGGTAACTTGAGAAACGTTTGCTTCTTTTGCAATATGTTCTATTTTAACTTCATTAAATCCACGTTCTGAAAATAATAAGAAGGCTGCCTCTTTTATGGCACGTTTTTTCTTTTCTTTCACTTTTTCAAAGCCGTTCAATGCAATCACCTCAATTAAAATATACAAGAAAAAATAATGGAAAACAATATTTTTGAAATATGGACATATAAATATTTCAAAAAGTTGTTGCGAATATGAAAGATGAGGAGTACAATAATTTTGAAATATCATAAGTGAAATATTTCAAAAAATGAGGTGGAATTATGATTTCAGTTCAAAATGTTACAAAACAGTTTTCAAATGGAAAAGGTTTGTTTCATATTACATTTGATGTAAAAGAAGGAGAAGTATTCGGTTACTTAGGACCAAATGGTGCAGGGAAATCCACAACGATTCGTAATTTAATGGGATTTATAAAACCGACAGCTGGAAAATCTTCCATTTTCGGATTAGATTGTTGGAATGATGCCGCGAAGATTCAAAGGGAAGTTGGTTATTTACCAGGAGAAATTTCTTTTATTGACGGAATGAATGGATTAGAATTTTTAAAGTTAATGCAAGGAATGCGTGGTTTAAAGGATACGAAAAAACGAGATGAATTAATAGAACGTCTACAATTCGATGTGAAAACACCAATTCGAAAAATGTCTAAAGGAATGAAGCAAAAAGTAGGGATTGTCGCTGCATTTATGCATGATCCAGAAGTGTTAATTTTGGATGAACCGACTTCAGGACTCGATCCACTTATGCAGCAAGTATTTATAGATTTAATAGTAGAGGAAAAGCAAAGAGGGAAAACAATTCTTATGTCGTCGCATATTTTTACTGAAATTGAACGTACATGTGACCGAGTAGCGATTATTAAAGATGGTCGCCTTGTAACGGTTGAAAATATTCATGATTTACAAAGTATAAGACGACAAGTGATAGATGTAACCGTATCATCAGAGGAAGAGATTGAATCTCTCGCGCAATGTAATTTGCAATTTGAAGCGGTAAAAGGCAGAGAGGCATCTATCATTGTACAAGGAAACTATCAAGCTGTTTTACAAATACTTTCAAACTATAATGTAACGGCACTTCAAACGAGAGCGATGGATTTAGAACATTTATTTATGCATTATTACGATAAGAAAGAAGGGATAACGCATGAATAAGCAATTGTTTTTAGCTAGTTTGAAAGAAACACAAAAAAGTATTTTGAGTTATGCGTCTGGTGCGGCTTTATATTTGTGGTTATTAATTTGGATATTCCCGTCAATGGTATCAGCGAAAGGGCTAAATGAATTAATAGCTGCCATGCCTGATAGTGTGAAAAAAACCGTTGGTATGGAAAGTCCGATTCAAAACGTAATGGATTTTTTAGCTGGTGAATACTATAGTCTATTGTTTATTATCATTTTAACAATTTTTTGCGTAACAGTTGCGACACATTTAATTGCTCGTCATGTAGATAAAGGAGCGATGGCATACTTGCTGGCAACGCCTGTATCTAGAGTACGAATTGCAATCACGCAAGCGTCTATTCTTATATTGGGACTACTAATTATTGTAGCTGTTACGTATGTAGCGGGTATAGTAGGTGCAGAATGGTTTTTAGAAGATAATAATTTAAATAAAGAATTATTCCTGAAGATAAATATAGTCGGAGGGCTCATATTTTTAGTCGTTAGTGCTTATTCATTTTTCTTTTCTTGTATATGTAATGACGAAAGAAAAGCACTAAGTTATTCAGCGAGTTTAACTATCTTATTTTTCGTATTAGATATGGTAGGGAAGTTAAGTGATAAGTTAGAATGGATGAAAAACCTATCATTATTTACGCTGTTTCGTCCGAAAGAAATTGCTGAAGGAACGTATAATATATGGCCGGTAAGTATAGGTTTAACTGCTGGAGCGCTTTGTATTTTTATCGTAGCGGTTGTAGTGTTTAAGAAGAGGGATTTACCGTTATAAAGTAGAAAGTCCACTGAGAAAGTGGGCTTTTTTTATTTGTAAATTTAAACTAGTATGTTTATTGCATACTTATAAAGGATATTTATCTTTTTAATTACAAAAATATTCAAAAAAAGTGAACCTTTTTCTAGGCTCATCCGTCTAATACATGTAAAGTTAAATTTGAAGTGAGGATGAAACAGGAGGAGCAATTGTGAAAGTAATCCCTTTATATAAAATGATTGTAAAAGAAGAAACCGATGTTTCTTTAGCGAAAAAAGGTGATCATGAAGCGTTTATGGCGCTTATACATACGGAAAAAATGAAGATGTATCGCATTGCAAAGGCTATGTTACGTGATGAGACAAATATAGAGGATGCGATACAAACAACAATTTTAAAAGCCTATGAAAATATAAAAAAATTAAAGAAAGAAGAGTTTTTTCAAACTTGGTTAATTCGAATTTTAATGAATGAATGTAATAACATTATTAGAACGTATAAAAAGATAATTGTGACAGAAGAGAATGATTACAATATGAGTGCGTGCGATCAGTATGAAGATATAGATTTGTGTAATGCGATTCAATCGTTACATGAAGAGTTAAGAGCTGTTACGGTGCTTTATTATTATGAAGATATGAATCAAGAGAGTATAGCAAAGCTTTTAGAAGTACCAAAAGGAACAGTGAAATCGAGATTGGCACGTGCGAGGGAACAACTACAGAAACGATTAAAGATGGAATAGGGGGTGCAAAGGATGGATGATGAAAAATTATTTGATGAGAAATTAAAAAAGAGAATAAACGAAGAGAATGTAATAGTGCCGCCAGAGTTAAATGAAAAGATTAATCGTACACTACATAATCTTCCGGTAAAAAAGAAAGGTTACAGAGTTTATATGATGGTTATAAGTGCTGCTGTCCTAGTGCTCTCAATTGTGTCTATGTCGGAGTTTTCTGATCAAATTTTTGCTCAAAACGGCGGAGTGTTTGAATATGTAAAGAAAAAGGCATTTTCTGATTATGAAAATGAAGAGGAAATAAAATCAAATGTAAATTATCCAGATAAGGAAAAGATTCATGAAAAGATGCTAGATTCCATTGATCATTTTAATAATATTTCAGGACAATTTGAGGAATATTCTAGTTCGTCAAGAATTGCTACAACATACAAATATGCGATTGATACGGAGCAACAAAGAGGAATCTCTTCAAAAGAAGACAAGCTAACGAAAAAACGAACCATTATATATAACGAGGGCAAGAAAAAAGAATTTGATGATGAGAAGTATACGTACAAAGAAACAAAATGGAGCCCGAAAGAAAGAAACTATGAACTATTAAAATTAAATCCTACGGGAAGGTTATTGAGAAAATCAGGTGAGAAAAAAAGATATGATGATGAATATGTGGGATTCGCGAAGTATAGTATTCAATCCGAATTTGCTGATCTATTAATTCGATATAAAGATTGGAATTATAAAGAAACGAAGTATCTTGGGCTTGATTGCTACAAAATAGAAGGGACAATAAATATAGAAATGCCTGTAAGTACATCTGAAGATTTAAGAGGGAAGTTTGAAATGGTTGTAGAGAAAAATACAGGGATTATGCTAAAATTCCTTAGTTTCCACGAAGGTATGATTCAATATTCGATTACAACAGAATGGATACAAATAAACAATGGATTGAAAGAGAATACATTTCAAAAGGATAGCGCTAAGTATGAAAAATTGAAAAATATATTAGATGAATAGAAAACGGAGGGAACGATATGGAGAATACCTCTTCTTCAAGAGAGAAGAAAAATAAACGAAAATATAAGAAGACAATGATAATCAGTGTACTGTTAGTAGTATTACTATTTGGCGGAGTTGGATATGGTACTTATATATATATGAAAACTTCTAATCTCGTACAAAAATCTAGTTTGAATTTAGCACGTGGTGAAAAATCGAATTTACGTGAGGAAACTGTAAAACCGATTACGAATAATGTTTCACTTTTAATTATGGGAATTGATGAAAATCAAGAACGACAAAAGGAGTATAATGGTGCATTTCATACAGATGCACTACTGTTAGCTACTTTTAATAAAGATGATAAGACTGTGAAATTAACGAGTATACCACGTGATACATACACATATGTTCCGGTTGAAAAGAAAAAAGATAAAATAACGCATGCATATGGAAGTGGTTTCGTTAAAAATGGTAAAGATGGAGGACCGCAAGCTTCAGTGGAAGCGGTAGAAAAGTTATTACAAGTGCCTGTTGATTATTTTGTAAAGTTTAATTTTAATTCATTTACTAAAATTGTTGATGGGTTAGATGGGATTGAAGTAGATGTCCCAGTTGAATTTACGGAGCAAAATAGTAAAGATGAACCTGAGGCGATTCATTTGAAAAAAGGACTACAAAAATTAACAGGGGAAGAAGCACTTGCCTTAGCAAGAACGCGTCATATTGATAGTGATGCAATGAGAGGGCAGCGCCAACAACTTGTTATGGAAGCGGTTTTAAGTAAATTAAAAAGTGTAGGATCGATTACGAAGCTAGAAAAAATAGTCGAGGCGGTTGAAGGTGATTTTAAAACAAATTTAGCAATGGATGATATTTTATCTTTTTATAAATACGGTTTAAATTGTTCGATTGAAAAAATTCAATTAGCAGGTGATGATTTATACTTACCTAATGGTCCAAATGGGCAACGTGTATATTATTATAATCCTAATAAAAAAGATTTGCAGAGTTTGAGTAATATGCTTAGAACACATTTAGGATTAAGTGAAAAACAGATTGAGGAGAATTAAAGCAGACGTAATGTCTGCTTTTTTATTATGTTAAATAGTATGTCGTTTATATATAAATGTTATATACTATTTTCAAATTTAAGATAATAGTGTAACATAAAATTGTGGTTTAAGTGAAATAACAGGGGGGCTATTACATAGAATATATCATTAGCAATTATTGAAATAGTATGGGAGAAATGAAAGAAACAGGGGAGTATCAAAAATGAGAATCATAAAGAATTTAACATTTCAAGTTATTGTGGCCATTATTTGTGGTATTGCAGTAGGGGCAATTTGGCCGAGTGTTGGACAAGAGATGAAGCCAATTGGTGAAACGTTCATCAATATGATTAAAATGGTTATTGCACCGATTATCTTTTTAACAATTGTGCTTGGTATTGCAAGTATGGGAAGTATGAAAAAGGTAGGTCGTGTTGGTGGGAAGGCATTATTATATTTTGAAATTGTTACAACTGCGGCTTTAATTATTGGTATCATCGTAGCGAATGTTGTACGTCCCGGAGATGGATTAGATCCCTCAAAGCTAAAGGGCGGAGATGTTTCACAATATGTACAAAGCGGGCAAGAAATGAAGTGGGTGGATTTCTTTTTACATATTGTGCCGTCTAACATGTTTGAAGCATTTGCAAAAGGTGATATTTTACAAGTGTTATTTTTCTCTATTTTATTTGGCGCAGGGTTAACGATGTTAGGGAAAAATGGACAGCCGGTAATCGACTTTTTTGAAAGATTATCGAAAGTATTTTTTAACATTTTATCAATTGTAATGAAATTAGCACCGGTTGGAGCATTCGGTGGAATGGCATTTACAATTGGAAAATATGGTTTAAGTACACTTATTCCACTTGGTAAATTAATGATTTGTGTATATGCAACAATGGCATTATTTGTTTTTATTGTTTTAAATTTCATTTGTAAATTTTATAAATTTAGTTTGTGGAAATATTTAGCGCATATTAAAGAAGAATTACTTATTGTTCTTGGGACATCATCATCAGAATCAGTATTACCGCGAATGATGACAAAGATGGAAGACTTCGGATGTTCGAAGCCGGTAGTAGGTTTAGTCATTCCGACGGGGTACTCTTTTAATTTAGATGGAACAACAATTTATTTATCGATGGCCACTATATTTTTAGCACAAGTCTTTCACGTCGATCTTTCACTAGGTCAACAATTAACGATAATAGCTATTTTGTTAGTTACATCTAAAGGAGCAGCCGCAGTAACAGGTGGAGGCTTTATTGTACTAGCGTCTACTTTATCTGCGATGAATGTTATTCCATTAGAAGGGTTAGCGCTATTACTTGGTGTAGATCGTTTCATGTCAGAAGCACGTGCTATCGTTAATTTAATTGGTAACGGTATTGCGACTGTAGTTGTTGCAAAAAGTGAAAATGAATTTGATGAAGAGAAGTATACGAGAGTAATAGAGGAAATGAAAAAAGAGAAAATGGCCGGATAAAAAGTCAGCTTTGCTGACTTTTTTATTTTTGTAGAAAAGAGGTTTGTTATGATATACATTATTTATTAACAATAATTTACAGGTGATTTATAGTGGAGGGATATAAAGACTATTAAATCAATACTTAAGATTCAATGAGGTATAGTGTTTCGAAAGATTATAGGATTTTTATAAATATTACTGTAAAAAAATAATTTTTTAAAAATTTTCAATAATAACACTTTACAAAACTCAAAAAATTAGTAGAATAATAGTTAATAAGAATCTTCTGATAAATATATAAAGAAAAACAGAATTATCAGAAAATTCTTAAATGAGAGCGTTAAGAATTAGGGAGGGTACAGAAAGTGAAAAAGAAAAAAATGAAAAAACTAACAGCAGTTGTAGCACCAGTTTTAGCAATGAGTATGGCATTAACAGCATGTTCTACATCAGGTGGAGATAAGAAGACAAGCACAAATTCTAGCTCTGGCGGAGATAGCAAATCAGAAGAAAAATTAGCAGCGAAACAAGTGTTCAATAAAACAGAAAATCAGGAAATTCCAACAATGGATACGTCGAAGAGTACAGATACTTTGGGCTCTCAAATTTTAGGGAACACAATGGAAGGCTTATACCGTTTAGATAAAGAGAATAAACCAATCCCAGCTGCGGCAGAATCAAGCACGAAGAGTGAGGATGGTAAAAAATATACATTTAAATTACGTAAAGATGCAAAATGGTCAAATGGTGATCCTGTAACAGCGAAAGATTTCGTATTTGCATGGCAACGTTTGTTAGATCCAAAAACAGCTGCTGAGTATGCATTCATTGCATTCCCAATTAAAAATGCAGAAGCTGTTAATAAAGGGGAAAAACCTGTAACAGAACTAGGAGTTAAAGCAGTAGATGACCTTACTTTAGAAGTTGAATTAGAACAAGCAGTACCATACTTCTTAAACTTAGTAGCATTCCCATCATACTATCCATTAAATGAGAAATTCGTAAAAGAAAAAGGGGATAAATACGGTTTAGAATCTGATACAACTGTATATAACGGACCGTTCGTTCTTACTGATTGGAAGCATGAGCAAGGCTGGAAACTGAAGAAGAATGATCAATATTGGGATAAAAAGACTGTAAAATTAGATGAAATTAACTATAGTGTTGTAAAAGAGCCAGCAACTAATGTGAATTTATATGATAGTGGTCAAATTGATTTCTCCTTATTAACAGGTGAATTTGTTGACAAATATAGAAATAATAAAGAGGAATATGGGGTGTATAACGAACCAAGTACGTTCTTTATACGTTTAAACCAAAAACGTGGTGGACAAGATACACCATTAAAGAGTAAAAAATTACGTGAAGCAATTGCGCTATCAATTGATAAAAAGAATTTAACAAATGTTATTTTAAATGATGGGTCAAAACCTGCAGATTATTTAGTGCCGAAAGGATTAGCAGCTGGACCTGATGGGAAAGACTTCCAAGAAACATTTAAAAACGGTGTTAAACCAGATGCGAAAAAAGCAGCTGCTGCATGGGAAGAAGCGAAAAAAGAACTTGGAAAAGATCAAGTTACAATTGAGTTTTTAAACTATGATACTGGTAATGCGAAAAAAGTTGGGGAATATGTAAAAGATCAAATTGAGAAAAATTTAAAAGGTGTAACAGTAAATATTAAACTGCAACCGTTTAAACAAAAACTTAAATTAGAATCAGATCAAGATTATGATATTTCATATGGTGGATGGAGCCCAGATTATGCGGATCCAATGACATATTTAGATATGTTTGAAAGTAAGCACTCTCATAACCAAATGAGTTTCTCTGATCAGAAATATGATGAAATAATTAAAAAAGCTGGTGGGGAATTAATGAGTGATGCGAAGAAACGCTGGGAGGAACTAGGGAAAGCAGAGAAATTACTTCTTGAAGAAGATGTAGCCCTTGTACCTTTATATCAAAGTGCTAGATCTTATGTTATGAAACCACATGTAAAAGGTGTTGTTAAGCATAATATTAGCCCAGAATACAGCTATAAGTGGGCATATGTTACTGAAAAATAATAGAGTTGAAAAAGTACTTCAAAGCAGTCTACATGCCTTGAAGTACTTTTTTTGTTGTACAATTGAACGTGAAAATGAAAGAGTAGAGAAGAAATGAAATGTAGTAGATGGAGGATACGTGTAGTATGGTCATAGAAAATAGAATGTTACTATCGCTAAGTAAAATAAATTTTCTAAATATTTTAAAAATAACTTTACAAAACTAGAAAAATTAGTAGAATATTAATTAATAAGAATTTTCTGATAACTAGTTATTAGAAAATCTCTCAAAATGAGTTTCGTACATATAATTGGGGAGGGTACAAAAATGAAGAAAAAGATGAAGAAGTTCACGGCAGTTGTAGCGCCAGTTTTAGCGATGAGTGTGGCGTTGACAGCTTGTTCTGGATCTGGTGGGGAGAAGAAATCAACTACGACGTCTAGTGGTGGTGGGGAAGAGAAAAAGTCTGAAATTAAATACGCAGCAAAACAAGTGTTAAATCGTACAGAGAATCAAGAGATTCCGACGATGGATGTTTCAAAATCTACCGATACATTAGGTTCTCAAATTTTAGGGAACACGATGGAAGGTTTATATCGATTAGATAAAGATAATAAGCCGATCCCAGCTGCAGCAGAATCTAGTACGAAAAGCGAGGATGGCAAAAAATATACATTTAAACTACGTAAAGATGCCAAATGGTCAAACGGTGATCCAGTAACAGCGAAAGATTTCGTATACGCATGGCAGCGCTTACTTGATAAAAATACAGCGGCAGAATATGCGTTTATCGCTTACTATATTAAAAACGCAGAGGCAATTAATAAAGGTGAAAAGCCACTAACAGATTTAGGGGCAAAAGCGGTAGATGATTATACGCTAGAAGTAGAATTAGAAAAACCAGTGCCGTATTTCTTGAATTTAATGGCATTCCCATCGTACTATCCTTTAAATGAAAAGTTCGTAAAAGAAAAAGGAGATAAGTTCGGTTTAGAAGCAGATACAACGTTGTATAACGGACCGTTCGTTATGGCTTCATGGAAACATGAACAAGGATGGCAGCTAAAGAAAAATGATAAGTACTGGGATAATAAAACTGTGAAATTAGAAGAAATTAACTATAGTGTAGTAAAAGAAGTTGCGACGAAAGTAAACTTATATGATACAGGATCGATTGATTTCACGCTATTATCAGGGGAGTTCGTTGATAAATATAAATCGAATAAAGAAGAGTATGGTGAATATTCAGAAGCAAGTACATTCTTCTTACGTTTAAATCAAAAACGTAATGGACAAGATACACCGTTAAAGAGTAAAAAACTACGTGAAGCAATCGCATTATCAATTGATAAAAAAGGTTTAGCAAACGTTATTTTAAATAACGGTTCAAAAGCAACAGATCAATTAGTACCAAAAGGGCTTGCGACAGGACCAGACGGTAAAGATTACCAAGATACCTTTAAAAATGGTCTGAAATATGATCCGAAAAAAGGTGCAGCAGCTTGGGAAGCAGCTAAAAAAGAACTTGGAAAAGATCAAGTGACAATTGAATTACTAAGCTATGATGATGGAACAGCGAAAAAAATTGCTGACTATTTTAAAGATCAAATTGAGAAAAACTTAAAAGGTGTAACGGTTAATACGAAAATTCAGCCGTTCAAACAAAAATTAAAATTAGAATCAGCACAAGATTATGAAATTTCATTTGCTGGTTGGAGCCCAGATTATTCGGATCCAATGACATTTATTGATATGTTCGAATCGAAGAGCCCATATAACCAAATGAGTTATTCGAATCCGAAATATGATGAAATGGTGAAAAAAGCAGGTAATGAGTTAATGTCTGATGCGAAGAAACGTTGGGAAACGTTAGGTAAAGCAGAAAAATTATTACTTGAAGAAGATGCAGGGATGGTACCTTTATATCAAACAGGTAGAGCATATGTAATGAAACCGAATGTAAAAGGTATTGTGAAACATAACATTAGTCCAGAGTATAGCTTTAAGTGGGCTTATGTAACGGAAGGTAAATAATAAAAAGAAAAATGAGCGTTTAAAAAATATATTATTTATTTTTTTAGACGCTCTTTTACTATTCAATTAAATTTAAATAAATAGAGAAGAATAAGAAAAGTGGTACTTACATATAGTAGATGTGGGAGAATTCGTATAGTAATAGTTATTATGGTTGTTAGATTAATTATTCGGAATATTCATAAAACACTTTACAAATCAGGATAAATTAGTAGAATGATAATTAGTAAGAATTTTCTGAAAATAAACGAAAGAAAGTCTCTCGAAGTTAGTTTCGTACATATAATTGGGGAGGGTACAAAAATGAAGAAAAAGATGAAAAAGTTCACAGCAGTTGTAGCACCAGTTTTAGCAATGAGTATGGCTTTAACAGCATGTTCTTCTGGATCTGGTGGGGAGAAGAAACCGACTACAACGTCTAATAATGGTGGGGAAGAGAAGAAATCTGATATTAAATATGCGGCAAAGCAAGTGCTAAATCGTACAGAAACGAATGAAATTCCGACGATGGATACTTCCAAAAATACAGATACACTTGGATCACAAATTTTAGGAAATACAATGGAAGGTTTATATCGCTTGGATAAAGATAATAAGCCAATCCCAGCTGTAGCGGAATCTAGCACAAAAAGCGAGGATGGCAAAAAATATACATTTAAATTACGGAAAGATGCAAAATGGTCAAACGGTGATCCTGTAACAGCGAAAGATTTCGTATTTGCATGGCAACGGCTAGTAGATCCAAAAACAGCTGCTGAGTATGCATTTATTGCTTACTATCTTAAAAATGCAGAAGCGATTAATCAAGGGAAAGCAGAAGTTTCTACATTAGGTGTAAAAGCGGTAGATGATTATACGCTTGAAGTAGAACTAGAAAGACCAGTACCATATTTCTTGAACTTAATGGCATTTGCGTCATACTATCCATTAAATGAAAAGTTCGTAAAAGAAAAAGGAAATAAATTCGGTTTAGAGTCTGATACAACACTTTATAATGGTCCATTTGTGCTTACTGATTGGAAGCATGAGCAAGGCTGGAAATTAAAGAAAAATGAGCAGTACTGGGACAAAAAGACTGTAAAACTAGATGAAATCAACTATAGTGTAGTAAAAGAACCAGCTACTAGAGTAAATTTATATGATACAGGTGCAATTGATTTCGCACTATTATCAGGTGAATTTGTTGATAAGTATAGAAACAATAAAGAAGAGTTTGGGGCCTATTCGGAAACAAGTACGTTTTACTTACGTCTAAATCAAAAACGTGGTGGGCAAGATACACCGTTAAAGAGCAAAAAACTACGTGAAGCAATTGCATTATCTATTGATAAGAAAGCTTTAACGAATGTTATTTTAAATGATGGTTCAAAACCAGTGGATTACTTAGTACCAAAAGGTTTAGCGAGTGGACCTGACGGTAAAGATTTTGCAGAAACGTTCAAGAATGGTTTAAAACAAGACTCCAAAAAGGCAGCAGCAGCATGGGAAGAAGCGAAAAAAGAACTTGGAAAAGATCAAGTCACGATTGAACTGTTAAATTATGATACTGGTAATGCGAAAAAAGTTGGGGAGTATGTAAAAGATCAAGTTGAAAAGAATTTAAAAGGTGTGACAGTAAATATTAAGCTACAACCATTTAAGCAAAAACTAAAATTAGAATCAGACCAAGATTATGATTTTTCATATGGTGGCTGGAATCCAGATTATGCGGATCCAATGACATATCTTGATATGTTTGAAACAAAAAATTCGCAGAACCAGATGAGTTACTCAAATTCAAAATATGACGATATCATTAATAAGAGTAAGACAGAATGGATGGCTGATGCAAAAAAACGTTGGACAGAGTTAGGGAAGGCAGAGAAATTGTTACTTGAGGATGATGTAGCGCTTGTGCCTTTATATCAAAGTGCTAAATCTTATGTGATGAAACCAAATGTAAAGGGAATTGTGAAACATAATATTAGTCCGGAATATAGCTTCAAATGGGCATATATTGAAGAGAAATAAAAAAGATAAAAGCATTTTCAAGTTGCGGTATAGCACTTGGAAATGCTTTTTTACGTGCACGATTTATTGATGGGTGAATATATGTATTATAGAAAATTTAAAGGAGAATCCCATGAAACGAAACACATACATCGATTTCCTAGCTTATTACGGAATAGGGAGTGCTCATCCTGGTGGTTTTACGTTAACAAAACAATTGTTAGCACAACTCCCTTTTAGACATGGAGCGAATGTTCTTGAGATAGGTTGCGGTACGGGGAAAACTGCAGCATATATGGCAAAAAATTTTGGATATAAAGTAACAGCGGTGGAAAAGAATGAAATTATGATTCAAAAGGCGAAAGATAGATGGTCTTTCGAGGGAATAGATATTCAATTAATTGAAGGAAGTGTAGAGCAATTACCTTGTTTGCATGAATCATTTGAGTTCGTACTCGGAGAATCTATAATCGCTTTTACAGAAAAAGAAAAGGTTATTTCAGAGTGCTATCGTGTATTACAGAAAGACGGTAAGCTTGTTGTCATTGAAATGATTATTGATAGGCACATTGATAAGGGTGAGGAAGAGAAAATCGCTCAATTATACGGGATGAAAGAGCTATTAACTGAGAGTGAGTGGGTACAATTATTTCAGAAAGCAAATTTTAAGCGGGTTACTATTGCTGGCGGTGGTACAATTGCAGAAACGATCTCTGCTTATATAGAAGAGCCAGAATGGAATGTATCACAATTTATTCCGAATGAGTTATATGAGGCATGGGTGCAACATGAAAATGTACGACTTATGTATCAATATATTTTAGGTCATCGTATTTTTATATGTGAAAAATAAAGAAAAAGAGTTGGCTAAAGATAGTCAACTCTTTACTTATGTTAAATGAAAAATAATGCAGCTAATGTAATTCCGAAGATGAAACCAAATCCGAGTTCAACACCCCAGCCACAACCGCCGCCTCCCCAGCCACCGCAACCGCAACTACTGCAACCACGACCGCCACATCCACAGCCGCTGAATCCACCACCACAACCAAATCCGCAACTATCACATCTGCTAAGGCCGCCGCAAAGGTCGCAACCACCGTTTGCATATGCGTCATAGTATCCAAAACCTGTATCAAAAGATGAGCGCTGTTGCACCGGTTCAATCCATACAGAGCTTTGTGTCACATCGATTATTTTACCTAAATGTATACGGCCATCACGGTCTTCAATCCGAACAACTTTTCCGAAGTAACGTCGGCATGTATCATAACATTTTTGTCTATGCATATTCATTCCTCCTTCCCCATTACAGTAATACGATATGTAAGGGGGACAAGTGCGGCTTGTACGAATGCCCTAACTATCATAATTGTTATAGGAAAGGGGAAATATAGGAAGAGGATATATAAGGAGGGAAAAGCATGAAATCGACAGATCAGTTTCAGACATACGAAGTACCGTGGGAAGAGTTTATTGCAGCATTGCGAGAGGAAATGAAGAAGCAAGTAGGGGCAGATATTGTTGATACAGTAGTTTGCAATTTAGAAGATGGCTTTGAAGTGTATACATATGTGCAAGGGGACTTGGATTTTGAATATAAGGAAGCGCTAGAAAGGAAATATGGGAGTGATGCAAAAACTCCTAACGTGTTAACAATTATGTTATTAGCTAATATTTATAGTACAAGTGAGGAGAATATACGCTTGCATGCGGATCATAAAGATAATCCGATTGTTGAAGTGTATGTGAAGAAATGAAACACGCTGTGAAAGGCGTGTTTTTTATTTGTATGATAAAATGTTAGAAAATTAAGAAAGAAGGTGATGGGTTGAGAATTAAACATCTTAATTTAACAGTTGCAGATGTAGTAGCTGCGAGAGAGTTTTTAGAAAAGTATTTTGGCTTAACTTGTAGCGGAACAAGGGGAAATGGCTTTGCAGTTATGCGCGATAATGATGGATTTATATTAACGTTAATGAAAGGGAAAGACGTACATTATCCAAAAACATTTCATGTAGGATTTCCACAAGAAAGTGAAGAACAAGTAAATAAGATAAATCAAAGATTGAAGGAAGATGGATTTTTGGTTGAGGCTCCTAAACGTGCACATGCGTATACGTTTTACGTGGAAGCACCTGGTGGATTTACAATAGAAGTGATGTGTTAAGTCAAAAATCAAACTTTTTGTTATGTGTTTTTAAAATAAAAAGTAGGAAAAGTCTGTTTTAAGTGTAGAGCTTAAACAGGCTTTTTTACTTATAGTATCGGATAGAAAACGCTAGAAGGAATCATATTCAGTTTTTATAACTGTTTACATAATAAAGTTATGTTATGTTCGTTGTCCTAAAATACAAGTCATATATCTTGTATCCTCTCATAAATTTAAACATAGGAATTTGTCTACAAAGGTGGCGAAGCCTCATCATGAAAATTCGAATTTGTGCCACATTCATGTTGTTTCTATTAATATGGTTACATCCTTTTTGGACTTTTGCAAAAGGAGAGGAGGCAAAGGAAAGGGTCGTTTCACTTGTATATGATGATTCGGGCAGCATGAGAAATAACGATCGCTGGAAATATGCCAATTACGCTTTGCAAAGTTTAGTTGCGCTATTAGATGAAAAAGATACATTTTCTTACGTTCCAATGAGCAAGCCAAATGATCCATTAAACATTTCGTTAACGAAGGATAAGAGACAAACGGAAATTGAGGGAATTGGAGCATGGAAAACGTATTTAAATACTCCGTTTAGCGCAGTAGAAACGGCGATGCAATCTATAAAAAAGGAAGCCGATATAGATGGGAAACGTGAATTTTGGCTTATTGTGTTAACTGACGGGGCATTTAATGATTTAGAGAAAGATAAGGTTGGCGGAAAAGAACGAATTTTGCAGAAGCTAGCGCAGTTTAAGAAAGAAATGGATGTAAAAAAGATATCATTACATCCGGTTTTAATTACGATGGAAGAGGATTTAGGACAGCAAGAAAAGGTACAACTAAATACGTTTAAAGAAATATGGAAGAAAGAGATAAATGGAGTTACGATGCCATCTAGTGGAGAGGATGGTATTGTAAAAAGCGTCAATCAAGTGGCAGCATTAGTTGCAAATCGTGATCCGTTCTCTTCAGTTGAATCGATTGTAAAAACGAAAGTAGTAGGAAAAAAAGTAGAGATTACAACACCATTTCCGTTAAAACGTATGACGCTTGTACGACAATCGCCTTCTTTGTCTAATTATCAGGTCACACAAATTTCTAAACCGTTACAATTACAATCTTCTTATTCCATACATGCACCAGGAGAAGCGAAATTATTCGGAAATATAGTTCATATCAGTACGGAAAATGAGGAAGTTATTAAACCAGGAACGTATACGATAGAGGTGGACCAGGATATTGAGAAAGAAGGATTACAAGTGCTAGTTGAACCGGCGCTTAACTATACGGTTTCTACTTATGACAAAGAGGATAGTAGTCAAAAAAATGTGGAAGAAATGTACGAAGGTGTTACTGCTGTTATTGAAGCGAAGCCTACGGAATTACCAATTCAATCTTCATATTTTCAGGCAGAAATAGAAATAGACGGAAAACAGTACCCGATGAAGTGGGACGATAAAAAACATGTGTTTTACTACGAAATGAAGATTGATAAAGGTTTAGTACGCGGGAAAGTTCATATGAACATAAAGGGGTTTTACAGACAGACGAAAGAATTTAAAATCGAAACAACGAAAAAGCCTAAATTATCACTTCAAACTGTCACGAAAGATTATGAAGAAAAAGTAACAAATTTAGAGAATAGTAAACCATTTATTATACAACCACAGTTAGATGATAAGCCGATGACAGAAGAGGCTGTAAAAAAACTATTAAAATCTACTGGTGTCACATCTAAACAATCAATCAACTATGAAATAAAACAGCATGGTAATCAAATTTACATTTATCCTCGACCGCATTACTCCGACACATTCAATTTTACAGATACCGGCACCGTAGAAGCTACCATCGTAGTGCAGGATTCAAAATTACCAAAAGTAAAGAAAGATATAACACTCCATATTCAAAATGCGCCGTTTTATGAAAAGTATGCGCTTATTTTTAAGTTTGTTATTCCTATCACTTTATTACTGTTAATAGTAGGAATAATCGTTTTAGGATGGATTGTCCGTCCAAGATTTCACCGGAAAGCATTATTGTATTACGAATGGGATCAAGAGGTAGCGAAAGATTGGTTATATCAATCTGAGCCAGAGTTACTCAAAAATAAATGGTGGAAACATTATTTTGGTATTCCGTATAGAGCAGAAAGAAAGACTGTGCAATCCGTTACGTTTATAGCAAAGAAAGGATCGAAATCGATATTTGTAGCGAAAGAGTCACAAGTAGTAGGAATGATTATTGATGGGATGTTTATAACAGAAGATGAGGTTGGAATGGAACATAAGACACTATATCCAAATGAACTTTTAGTAATTGATAGAGGATATGGTAAGGAGATTTACAAATACGAGTGTGAATAGTAGATGGGGAAAAGAGGAGAGTATTATTTTTCCCTCCTTTTTTCAAACAAGCAAGAATAGGAAGGTGGTTCACATGACGTTACAAGTTCCAACAATATTAATTGGTTTAGGTGGAATCGGTAGTACTGTGACACATCAAATATATGAAAGACTACCTGAGGAGCGCCGGAAAAAAGTAGCAATGCACGTATTTGATACAGATGTGAATACATTGAGTAAATTCGATCATATTCGAAAGTTTAAGACGCAAACGAGCTCTAGTAAAACACCTAGGGAGTATATTGCGGGAGATCCGACGATTCCAGAGTGGTTTCCGATGGATCCAACTATACTTGATAAACCATTAACAGAAGGAGCAGGACAGTTACGCGTCATTTCCCGTTTAGCGTTACGTGCTGCGATGAAAGAAGATAAATTAACGTCCTTTTGGCAAGAAATCGAGAAGATTTTTCCAGTTACAAGCGATCAAACAGAATATGGAGTACGTGTCATTATCGTAACATCACTAGCGGGCGGAACAGGTTCAGGAATGTTTCTACAAATTGCATTATATTTACGTGAAATGCTTCGAAAAAAACTGCAACATCACAACATTTTAATACGTGGTGCGTTTTTAATGCCGGATGTGTTAGTGAAGACGAGAACAGTTAGTGCGAAAGAGTTTGAAACGGTGCAAGCAAACGGCTATGCCTCGTTAAAAGAATTACATGCCATTACGCTCGGTTCTACAGGAGAACTATCCAAACGCGGCGGGGTTACGATTGAATTAGAGTATCGACCGGATCAAGTAGATGAGGATGGGAGAACAAATCACACGATTAAACAACACCATTTACCGTACAATTATTGTTTTTTATACGATTACGAAAATTTACATGGACACCATCTGCATAATTTATCAGATTATATGGAGCAAATGGCAAATACGATTTATTTACAATTATTTAGTCCGATGTCTGCAAATCATTTTGCACAGGAAGATAATCAAATTCAGCAATTAGCAGAATCAAGCGGGAAAGGGCGATATTGCGGGGCCGGAACGGCAAAGATTATTTATCCATATGAGCATGTGTTAAAATATTGTGCTTTAAAATGGGCCGTGCAAGGTTTAGATGAATCGTGGCTTCATTTAGATCAATTGTTTCAAGAGAAGAAGCATAGATATGACCAAGATGTAAAACGTGGTATGCAGCGTGAAAAGCCAGAGCGCGGGAAAAGTTATTTAGAAGATTTAGAACATCTTGCTACTCGTCCAGAGCAGGCTCATATTTTTTATAGACAAATGTACAATGAAACGCGTGAAGGAGCAGAAGGCGGCAAGGTTGGTGTTGCGAAATCTAAACTGTTTTTAGAAGCTGTAGAAAGTTATGTACAGCGTACGGTACAAAAAGACGAAGAATTAAATCGTCTGCAGCATGAGTGTAAAATTTCGGCTGCGAAGCTAAAAATGACGGAACAAATGAAAGGTGAAGTAGCAAGGGTCGATCATGCGGTTCGTTTATATGCGTATGCGATTCCGAGCCGTGTACATGAACATGTAACGACACTTTTATATGACATGATTGAATCAGACCGTTTTTCACCGAGTGGTTCTGAAGGCCAGTCCTATCAATTAAATACATGGTTTTTAAAGAAAACAGATCCAGTTCATCCAGTAGCAGCTCGTTTTATGTTGTATGAAATTCGAAAGCAGTTAGTGGAAAAAATGAATCGACTACATGAAAATAATGAACAAAAGCGTAATTTAATTCAAAATTACGATAAGAAATTTAATGTGAGTAACATTGATGGAACGGTAACAGCTGTACGTCGAGTAGAAATTGCGCAGCAACAAGGCTGGTTTGGAAAAATGATTAATAACCAGCAGCGTTTATTTAAAAAGGAATTTGAAGATATTGTAACGCAGTACGTACACAAATTAAACGAATATCGTAAAGAAATGCTATTAGAACTCGTGTATCAATCGCTATATCAAGCAGTTAATAAAATGATTCAATATTGGGAAAGGTTTTTTGATAATTTACATGAAACACGTGAAAATTTATTGTTCGAAATTCAAAAACGAAGCAAGGAATTTGAAGGAAAAACAAACCCAACGAATGTATACGTATTAGCTGAAGAGAAGTTGCAAGAAAAGATATGGCAAGATATGCAACAACATTTAAATTTAGGTGTATTACCGAAAGATATATCAGCAGAAATTTATATGAGCTTATACGGGGAATATTGCCGAGATGCGAAAACAGAAGAAATTCAATCGAAAAAGGTAGAAGACTTTTATCGTGAGCACATACTAAACTATTGTTACGATGAATTACAAATACGCTATCGCGATAAATTAGAGCTGAACATCGTTGAGGCATTACGAAAAGAAGCGGATTATAAGAATCGTGATCGTGATGAATATGTTCGTGAAAAAATTGAAGACTTGTTCCATTTAGCAAGTCCATTCGTGCCGAAAGTTTCTCATCATAGGGAATTACAATATTGGGGCATACATCCATCTTTAAAGAAAGAACTGCAAGAGGAATTAATGCAAGAAATGTTTAAAGAAAAAGATACAGTAAATGAAGCTTTCTCGCCATTTGAAGTCATTTGTTATCGTGCACATTACGGTTTATCACTACAAGACTTTCCTAAGCTTTCGTCTGGACATATTGCAAATGGATTTATGAATGATAAAGGTGATTATTTTCAGTCGTACTATCGACGTGTAAACAAGTTGAATAGTAAAAAATCTAGTTTAACACCGCATTTAGATAAGTATTGGCACTTACCAGCATTCATGCCAGACTTAAATGCAACGCAAACGAAGTTAGATTATGATAAATGTAATCGAGCTCTTCTATACGCGTATATATATCGCTGGATTAGTTTAGTTGCTGTTGATGGTCAATTCGTGTATCAATATAACGGCGTTGGACGTAGTTTCTTAATTCAGTCGATGGGGAAAAATATTTCAAGCGAAAGTTATAAATTGCACAGAGCGTTGCTTCATAATCCGTTCATTTATGAAAACATCTTATCCAGATTTGAAGAAGAACAAGAAAAGGCGATGATACAAGGTGGACATTTATATACACATCCATTTGTATTAGGTGCGCAAGATATTAGATGGCTTCGTAAAGAGCATGTCCATAATATTTTAGATATGATTTTAATGTATGACCGTGAAGCAAAGTATGACCCAACGTTAGAAGAAACTTCTGATGAATTATTAAGGTTATTCCTTGATGAAATTGAGTTATATTTCCAAAACTATTACGGTACAGGTGCCGATATGGTTGCAAAGAAAGAGAAAGAAATGTTTATTAAACAATTGTGGGATCGTTCGTATGCGAAAGGTTATGTAGATCCAAATAGTGCTCCTTATAAAAAGTGGCAAAATTTATTAAGCGTTCATGATGAAGAGGAAACGCCAAAAACGAATGTTTAATGAATGAAAAGGGAATCCTTAAAAGTGGCAGTACAACTTTAGAAAAGAGGGATTCCGATGCCGTTTTTAGGAAGTGTATATCAAATATTTGGATTGTATCCAGAAATTTATTATGGAATGATTTCAGCTGAACTTGCAGAGCAGCAAAGGTTGGAACAAGCGGAAAGTGAAGAACAAGAAACAGAAGTGTAACTGTATAAGAAGCTTCAAAATAAAAATGATAACACGCTACTTACTCTCTACACGTATAAGAGCAAGTAGCGTGTTTTTTTGCTATTTAATAATCCCATTTTCTAAAATTTTAATCGTAGGTGCTACTTTCACGTTAGCTTTTGAAAAGACACTCGGCCAATCGTCTTCAACTTTTTCCCATTCTTTATATTGAAACGCTCTCGCATAATCACCAAATCCGAATGGATCAAGTTGCTGCTTTTGAATTTTGTAGATTAAATCATTTAAATCTTTGTTTAGTTGTTTTGTAATAAGTGAAGTTAATTTCTTTCTATCTGTATCTATATCCATATTAAATGTAAGTTCAGATACGGCAATTTTAAAATCCATTTTAACATTAAATTTGAAATGTTTATCGCTATAGTCTGTATGGATATCACGATTCATGCTAAGAACATTTATTGTTACGAAATCACCGCCATCGGTATCTTTTAAATCACTATTACTTTCAACTGAAGTAGAAGGGATTTTCAATGTAAGCGAAACCGGTGTATTCGCTTTCTTTTGTAACAAAAGAAGAAGGGCGCTTTCATAACGATTTAATGACATTTTATAAATTCCGCGAGAAGTTAATAGCGCGGAACCGGTAACGATAACATCTTTTTTACCTTTTTTTATTTCTGAAATAGCAGGTGTTATACCTTTATTAAAAGTTTGCCTATGAAATTCATGGAATGTCGTAAAAACGGTCCGATTGTACAGTTTGTTCGTATTAATTAAATCTGTTAAATACTCGGGAAGGGCAGGCTTATCTTTAAAGTTATTATATATAACTGAAGAAATTGGACCGTCTACTGCAACCATACGCATGTTTCCAGTGTTTTTAGGATCACGATACCAAACATCAAGGTAAGGCATAGCCCCTTCTTGTTTTAAAAAATTTGTGCTAAATAAAATGAGCTGTAACTTTTCTGTAGATACTAAACCGCCACTTGAACTATTAAACGTTGCTTTTGCTTCTCGAGGTGTACGTACTTTCGCTTCATGTGTTTCGTACTTTTTTTCTACGTCTTCGTTAAAAATAGGGTTTACGTGGTACACAATTAATTTTCCTTTTGCTTTTGCGTCAAAGCCGTAAATTAATGAAATGGATTGTTTTTCTAAGTCTAGCCGATCTCCACAGCCTGTTAATAAGGTTATGAGAAAGCAAAGTATAGTGAAATGAATAAAGCGCCTCATTTAAATTTTTCTCCTTTTCCAATGCTGATAAAGTGTCATGTATAAGAGAAATACGACTGGGAATAGAAAAACGATAAAATAACTGGCAGTTCCCCAAAATTCTCGCAACGCACTTATTTGGTAAGAGGAAGGGATATAAAAGAATAGAACGAAAATGCATCCGAATAATAAAATCCAAACAGGTAGTGGACTCCCTTTTTTGTTAAGTAATTGATTGATTCCATCTGAAGCAGTGAAAATATAAGGAATACAAGAATCGAAAATAATGAAGAGGTAAAATGATAAAAAGATAATTTCAAATCGTTCTAGAAATGAAAAGTGAAATGGCGTAACAAGAGAAAGAGTCGGCCATAAAAACTTAGTTATACCATCCGGGCTAAAATAAACGAAAGAAACGAACGTAACTTGTAGGTAAACAAATAACGTAATCATATTTGCAATAACGATTCCTTTTTTTGCGGCTGATTTGTTAGTTAGATAGGGATAAAGGACGAATGCAAACTCGAATCCGAGAAACGCAATGATAGTTGATTTCACTGTGGTTACAACTGGTATCCATCCTTCCTTTAGAAAGGGAAGAAGATATATCCAATGACCATCTTTAAGAGGAATAAACAATAGTAATGGCATCCAAAGGGTAAAAATCACAGTGAAAACGGCAAATCGACTAATAATAAGTACACCTGTACATGCAAGCATAAGCATTGGAATAGAAAGCAAAATCATAATTAAAAACATAGGAGATCTAGGTAAAATCCAAATGTGAATAACATACAGGAGGGAAAAAACTAAGGAAACTGCTGCAAGTACAGCATATAAAATCCAAAAAATCATTCCTATTCTTCCTAGCCACTTTCCAAGATAACGAGTCAGCACATCAAGTAAAGTATATCCAGGATGCTTTTCCATAATTTTTACAATACATAAACTGACTAAAGTAGTGATAGCGCATCCGATAATAATAGACATCCAGCCATCTGTATTCGCACCTTGTGCAACTTCACGCGGAAGTGTAAGGACACCGAATCCTACTTGAACACCACTAATCGTTAAAATGTATTGAAATAAACTAATCTCCCTCTTTGCACGCTTTGTCACTTCTCTTCCTCCGTTCCTTCTATATCGCGTTGTCGATTCTCTTGTTTTAAGTTAAGGGATAGTGGGCGCTTCTTCATTATTTTCCATGGTAAACGTATAAGAATATCTTTTAAATCCGAAGCAAATAACGGAGAAAAAGGACTACCATAAGGAACACCGAGAGATTCCATAGAAAGTATATGAATAATAATGATTGCCATCCCAACCATAATACCAATGACACCAAATAAAGAGGCAATTATCATCATTGGGAAGCGAAGAAGTCGAATTCCTGCAGACATTTCTAGGTTAGGGATGATGAAAGAAGCGACTGCAGTAATAGATACGACGATAACCATGACATTACTTACTATTCCTGCTTGAACTGCAGCTTGTCCGATGACAATCCCTCCTACGACGCCAATAGTTTGTCCAACGGGACCAGGAAGCCGAACTGCAGCTTCGCGTAGCATTTCAAGTACTAATTCCATCAAAAGTGCTTCTAATATAGGAGGAAAAGGAATTTTAGCTCGAGATTCTCCAATTGTTAACAATAATTTAAGTGGAATCACTTCATAATGAAAGGAAATCATAGCAATATAAAGAGCAGGAGCAAAAATTGCAATAAATAATCCAGTGAAACGAAGTAATCGTATAAAAGATGGAATCATTGGCCTGAAGCTGTAATCATCTATCGTCTGAAAAAAAGCTGAAAAGGTCATGGGTCCAATTAATACGCCTGGTGAACGATCTACAACAACAGCAATTCGCCCATCTAGAATATGATGTGCTGTTGTGTCAGGGCGTTCAGTTATTGATAATTGCGGAAAGAGAGTAAAGGAATTATCTTCAACAAACCCCTCTAATTCACCAGTAGTAAGAATCGCATCCACTTTTACTGATTCGATACGGGATGCCATTTCTTTTACGACATCTTCGTCCGCAACATCTGCTAGATAAAGCAAAAAAACCTTTGAAGTAGCTCGTTCACCAACAGTGAATTCCTTCACTTTCAATTCGCGATTTGGAATATATCGACGAATAAGTGCAAGGCTGTCGCTCGCTACTTCATTAAATCCTTCGTGTGAGCTTTTTATGGAGCTCTCTGTTGTAGGCTCTTCAATGCTCCTTTTTGGTGCCGCTTGCGTATCAAGCTCTAAAGCGGATAATTGTCCGTTTATAAATAAAATACTTTTGCCGTGTAAAAGAGATTGTTCAATGTCTGTCCACTGCTCAATCTTTTTAATATTTCCGATAAAAACAGAGGCTTCCCAAAAATCGTCTTCATTCCACTCTTTAAATAAGAGAGGACGAAGGATGTTTACGTTAATAACAGTTTTGTCTACAAGTCCTTCCATATATATAAGTGCAGCTTCCTGTCCGTTTTTTAATGGAAAATTGCGTGTTATTAATTCTGGAATACCGCTAAACAGTTTGGACAAGTGCTTTAAATTAAGGGAAAGGGAAGAAGAAATAGATTTATTTAATGTGTGATCAGCTTGCTCTTGGGTAGAAAAAGATTTTTCACCACGAATCCATTTATTAAAAGACCCCATTTGTTTGCTTACTCCTTGTTATGTTTTATCCTGATTGGTGAGGGTTGATTAAAGTTTCACTTTATATGGGTTATTATGGATAGTTCCATACGGACATATGCGTAGTTTAAATTTTATATTGTATATTTTTAACTTTAACGCTATAATTATAGTGTTAAAGATGGAATCGTGATATGACCTGTTATGACTCTATCGTTTTATTTATGAATAAATGGATTGGTATTTTAGCAAGATGTGCTAATAAACTACTCCACCATGATAATAACGTGCCGAAATGTGGTGCGTATATTTTCGTGGTGGAGTTTTTTTATTCTCAAAAAGGGGGAAAGACCATGAATAACAACATGGTTCATATTACAATTGACGGAAAAAAGTATACAGCGGAGCCCGGTTCAACGATATTGGGTGTTATAAATGAGAACGGGATTGAACATCCGCAAATTTGTTACGTGCCAGAAGTAGATCCTATTCAAACATGTGACACTTGTATTGTAGAAGTTGACGGAAAGTTAATGCGCTCTTGTTCGACAGTAGCGACAGAAGGTATGAACATTGAACGTAACTCTACTCGTGCGAAAGAAGCACAAACAGAGGCGATGGATCGGTTATTAGAAAATCATTTATTATACTGTACAGTATGTGACAACAACAATGGGAACTGTAAACTGCATAATACAGCAGAATTAATGGAAATTGAACATCAAAAATATCCATATGAACCGAAAGTGGATGTAAGTGAAGTGGATATGACACATCCGTTTTATCGTTATGATCCTAACCAATGTATTGCATGTGGTCAATGTGTAGAGGTGTGTCAAAACTTACAAGTAAATGAAACATTATCGATAGACTGGGAAGCGGAACGCCCACGAGTGATTTGGGATGAAGGAGTAAATATTAATGATTCTTCATGCGTTAGTTGTGGTCAATGTGTAACCATTTGTCCTTGTAACGCTTTAATGGAGAAAACAATGCTCGGTGAAGCTGGATTTATGACGGGACTAAAGCCTGATATTCTTGAACCGATGGTAGATTTAATTAAAGAAGTAGAGCCTGGATATAGCGGTATTTTTGCGGTATCAGAAGTGGAAGCGGCCATGCGTGATACTCGTACGAAGAAAACGAAAACAGTATGTACATTTTGTGGTGTAGGTTGTTCATTTGAAGTGTGGACGAAAGGGCGTAAAATTCTTAAAGTACAACCTTCTTCTGATGCGCCAGTTAACGCAATTTCTACTTGTGTCAAAGGAAAATTTGGTTGGGACTTCGTAAATTCTAAAGAACGAATTACGAAACCTTTAATTCGTAAAAATGGAACGTTTGTTGAATCTACATGGGAAGAAGCGTTGAATGTAGTTGCAAGTAAATTAGGGGCGATTAAAGAAGAGTACGGTAAAGATGCTATCGGTTTTATTTCTTCATCTAAAATTACGAATGAAGATAATTATGTGATTCAAAAATTAGCTCGACAAGTATTTGAAACGAATAATATTGATAACTGCTCACGTTATTGTCAATCACCAGCGACAGACGGATTATTCCGTACAATTGGTATGGGCGGAGATGCTGGAACGATTAAAGATATTGCACAATCTGGTCTTGTTATTATTGTAGGTTGTAATCCGACAGAAGGTCATCCTGTTTTAGCTACACGTATTAAACGTGCACATAAATTACACGGACAAAAATTAATTGTAGCTGATCTTCGTAAAACAGAAATGGCAGAGCGTTCAGATGTCTTTATTAGTCCAAAACAAGGAACAGATCAAGTATGGTTAATGGCTGTTACGAAATATATGATTGATCAAGACTGGCACAATCAACGATTTATTGATGAGAATGTAAATTTCTTTGAAGATTTCAAAGAGAGCCTTGCAGAATATACACTTGAATATGCAGAAAAAATGACTGGTATTTCAAAAGAAACACTGATTCAAATGGCTGAAATGATTCGTGATGCAGATGGTACATGTATCCTTTGGGGAATGGGTGTAACGCAAAATACAGGTGGATCTGATACTTCCGCTGCGATTTCAAACTTACTACTTGCAACAGGTAATTATCGTCGTCCAGGCGCTGGTGCATATCCGCTTCGAGGTCATAATAACGTACAAGGTGCTTGTGATATGGGTACTTTACCAGGATGGCTTCCTGGATATCAACACGTTACGAACGATATAGAACGTGCGAAATTTGAAATGGCTTATGGAGTGAAAATTAATAGCGAACCAGGTCTGAATAATATTGAAATGCTTCACGCGATTGACGAAGGGAAAATGAAAGCTATGTATCTTGTCGGAGAAGACATGGCTCTTGTAGACTCTAATGCGAATCATGTACATGAAGTATTATCAAGCCTTGATTTCTTCGTTGTGCAAGATGTTTTCTTATCTAAAACGGCTCAATATGCAGATGTTGTATTACCAGCAGCGCCATCTCTTGAAAAAGAAGGTACTTTCACAAATACAGAGCGTCGTGTTCAAAGACTATATCAAGTGCTTCCTACGCTTGGAGATGCGAAGCCAGACTGGTGGATTGTGCAGGAAGTTGCGAATAAATTAGGTGCAAACTGGAGTTATAGTCATCCAAGTGAAATTTTTGCTGAAATGGCAAGTTTATCACCACTATTTTCACAAGCAAACTATGAAGTATTGGAAGGATGGAATAGTTTCCATTGGGGAAGTTTTGATGGAACGAATACACCGCTTCTTTTCCAAGATGGATTTAACTTCCCGGATAAAAAAGCTCGTTTTGCGATTGCTGACTGGGTGCGCCCAGCTGAATTCCCAGCTGAGTTCGACCTTCATATTAACAATGGTCGTATGCTTGAGCACTTCCATGAAGGGAATATGACAAATAAATCAACAGGTATTCAAACGAAAGTGCCTGGCGTTTTCGTTGAAGTTTCTCCAGCACTTGCAAAAGAACGTGGAGTAAAAACTGGTTCATTAGTCCGTCTTGTCTCTCCGTTTGGAGCGTTAAAATTACGTACACTTGTAACAGATCGTGTAAAAGCGAATGAGTTATATTTACCGATGAACTCTACAGATAATGAAACAGCAATTAATTTCTTAACAGGTCCTGCCGTTGATACGCGTACGAACACACCTGCTTATAAACAGACGAAAGTGCGTATGGAAGTGCTGGAAGTTGATGGCGAAAATCCGATGCCAAAAGCGAACCCGCGTAATAAAAAACGTCATCCTCAATCTGGTATTGAGGTACATCGTAAGTGGGCACGTCCAGGGTATGTGCATGTAACGGATAAGTAGGAGGAGAAAAATATGGCTGCACCTATAAAAATGATTCAAAAACAAGAATTAACTGAGGAAGAAGTAAAACAGCAAAAATTAGATGATGTAAAAGAGCTTCTAGCTAATAATGAAGACGCTCTAAATCAAATGTTTAATATAGTAGGGGAATTGAATGATATTGGCATGCTAGAAGCAGCAAATTCTATGCTAAAGGCGAAAGAACCAATCGCAAAGATTGTTCTTGGTCAAGTGACTCGTGAGCCCGTTACAAATTTAATTAATAATATGATGGGGGCTGCGGGTGCTTTAACAGAACTTGATCCGGAGCTTACGAAAAAGCTTATAGGTAGCTTATTAGTAGGGCTAGAAAAAGGCAATGAACATCTAGAGAGTAATAAAAAAGTAGGGGTATTCGATCTTATGAAAGTATTGAAAGACCCAGATATTAACCGTGCTATCGGGTTTGGGCTTCATTTCTTAAAAGGTATGGGAAAAGGATTAAAAGAAGAATAAACTTCATGAAGTGAACCTTTTCGCCCAAATGTTTGTACGAAATAGTTTGGGCGGAAGGCTCATTTTGGTAAAATATATAATAAAGTAAAATGAGTTTTTTTGGGGAGGTATAATTGTATGTCAAAAAAAGTACATGAGTTTAATGATATGATTCGAAAACTTCGAAAGGAACTTTTCGGAAAAGGGCCAGAACGAATTCATACTGTTTTCGCTGAAAATATGGCGATTGCGACTCTTTACGGAAACTTAACACCTACTGAAAAATTCATTTCAAGTACGATGGACGGTGCGGAAATGGTTCATATGGCTAGAACGAAAATGATTCAAGAAGTGTATGCTGCAAATTCCCGTGAACATTTGGAGGAACTTGTTGGAGCGAAATTAGTGAATTTGTTTTCAGATATGAAAGTAGAAGAAGATATTGCAGTTTCGGTATTTGTTTTTGATAAAAATATAACGTGAGAGAAGGATACTGATCGTGAAACCGATACAGGTAGAAAGAGAAATCTTTCGTTATGAACAAGGGGCGTTTAAACATATAGAGGACAGCATTGTAACAGAGTTTCCAGTCACGATTAAAATGAACGGACAGGAGTTTGTTACAATGGTTAGTACTCCAGAATATATAGAAGATATGGTAATAGGCTTCTTAGCATCTGAAGGAATCATTCGGAAGTATGAAGATATTGATGACATATGGGTACAAGAGAAAGAAGGATTTGTACATGTCACGACGGCAAAAGTAAATCCGTATTACGAACAAATGCAAAATAAACGTTATATTACTTCATGCTGTGGTATGAGTAGACAAGGGTTTGTTTTTGCAAATGATGCACTAAGTGCAAAGAAAATGAATGGCGTCCATGTACAGGTTACTGCAGAAGACTGTTTTCGATTAATGAAAGAAATGCAGCAATCTGCGGAGACATTTCGTCATACAGGGGGCGTTCATAATGCATCTTTGTGCAATGTGAATGGTATTATTTTAAGTCGAATGGATATCGGAAGGCATAATGCGTTAGATAAAATTTACGGTTATTGTTTAAAAAATAATATTTCTATAAGAGATAAAATCATTGTTTTTAGCGGTCGTATTTCTTCGGAAATATTATTGAAAGTTGCAAAAATTGGTTGTGAAATTATATTGTCAAAATCAGCTCCAACTGAGTTAGCTTTGCAGCTAGCAGAAGAATTAGGTATTACTACGATAGGGTTTATTCGGAATCAATCCTTAAATGTATATACGCACCCAGAGCGTGTTTTAAATATAAAATAAGTAAAAGCGAGGCAATAAATATGAAATCTGTCACATTAGACAAACTACAACGTCCGTTAAAGGATTTACGTATTTCAGTTACTGATCGCTGTAATTTTCGCTGTCGATATTGTATGCCAGAAGAAATATTTGGTCCGGATTACTCGTTTTTGTCTAATGATAAAATTTTATCTTTTGATGAAATTGAAAGGATAACGCGTATTTTCGTTTCTTTAGGTGTTAGAAAATTACGGATTACAGGCGGAGAACCGTTACTTCGAAGAGGTCTTCCGCAGCTTATCGAGCGCCTTAATAAAATAGATGGTGTAGAGGATATCGGCTTAACAACTAATGGATCGTTACTTAAAAAGTTTGCTCCTGATTTATATAAGGCGGGTTTATCACGTGTGACAGTTAGTTTAGATTCCTTAGAAGAAGAGCGGTTTTTCTATTTAAATGGTAATAGAAGCAAAGTACAAAGGGTTCTGGAAGGCATACAAGCTGCAGCTGAAGTTGGAATGAAAATTAAAATAAACATGGTCGTTCAAAAGGGGAAAAACGAACAGGACATCTTGCAGATGGCACAATACTTTAAGGAAAACAAACATATTCTTCGTTTTATTGAGTATATGGACGTTGGAAATTATAATGGTTGGGAGTTAAAAGAGGTCGTATCTAAACAAGAAATAGTAAATATGATTCATCAAGTTATGCCATTAGAACGAATAGAAGCGAATTATGCAGGTGAGGTTGCGACTCGCTATCGTTATATTGGAAGTGATGAAGAAATAGGTGTTATTTCATCAGTAACAGATTCTTTCTGCTCTTCATGTACGAGAGCTCGTATTTCTGCAGAAGGAAAATTATATACTTGTTTATTCGCTTCTAAAGGAAATGACTTGAGAGAACTGCTTCGATCTGACTACACTGACGAGGAAATAACAGATGTCGTACGCGACATATGGAACAACCGAGAAGATCGTTATTCAGATGAACGGTTAAGTAATAGTAATAAAAAAGCTATGCCTAAAATTGAAATGTCACATATCGGTGGTTAATATAAAGTTGACATAAAAGTGAAAAATGGAAGGTGTACAAGAATTGTAGATTTTCTATTTTATAGTAAAAGTGATGATTGATCTCTCTGTAAAAGATGTGCAGAGAAATTAAGCAGCATTCAAAAACCTTTATTTTGAAGAGGTTTTTTGAAGCTGCTTTTTTATTTGGAGAAAATGGAGGAATTGGTAATGTCATTTCATAAACCGGAACAAATTGCTGAGCTTGTCATTGAGGCCGGTGTTCAAAAAGTAAGTCAGACCTTGCCAGCAATGCTTATTCTCGGTTTTTTAGGAGGAGCATTTATTTCGCTCGGTTTTTTACTTAACATTCGCGTTTTAGGTAATTTACCTGAGCGCTGGGGGAGTTTAGTGAATGTTTTAGGAGGAGCGGTTTTTCCCGTTGGACTTATGCTCGTCGTATTAGCAGGAGGAGAATTAATTACCGGAAATATGATGTCAATGTCTATGGCGCTTTATGCAAAGAAAATTACATTCGTAAGTGTGCTGAATAACTGGATTTGGATTACTTTCATGAATTTTGTAGGAGCTATTTTCGTAGCGTATTGTTTCGGGCATCTTGGCGGATTAACAGAAGGGGATTATTTAAATAAAACAGTAGCGATAGCGGAAGGCAAGTTACACGAATCATTTGGGAGAACTTTAATTTTAGCAATTGGGTGTAATTGGCTCGTTTGTTTGGCGCTTTGGCTCGCTTATGGGACGAGTGATTTTGTCGGAAAAATAATCGGAATTTGGATTCCAATAATGGCATTTGTAGTGATTGGATTTCAGCAAGTGGTAGCAAATATGTTTGTCATCTCAGCAGTTATTTTTGCAGGTCATCTCACATGGATGGATCTTGCTAAAAATTTTGTTCCTGTCTTTATCGGAAATGTAATTGGCGGAGCTGGTTTTGTTGGATTTGCGTACTTTGCTTGTTATCAAAAACAACATTCTAATATGAAATAGAGTTCGTGAGAGGAAGGGTATGTAATGGTTGAGCGGTATTCACGACAACATTTGTTTAAACCAGTTGGGAGTAGAGGGCAAGAAAAAATTCGAAATAAACATGTGTTAATTGTAGGAGTAGGCGCATTAGGAAGTGCAAGTGCCGAAAGTTTCGTACGTGCAGGTATTGGCAAGTTGACGATCATAGATCGTGATTACGTTGAATGGAGTAATTTACAAAGGCAACAATTGTACTCTGAACAAGATGCAAGAGAGAAATTGCCAAAAGCAATCGCTGCTAAAAATCGGCTAGAAAAACTTAATTCGGAAGTACAAATACATGCTTTCGTAATGGATGCGTGTGCAGAAAACTTGGAAGGGCTATTAGAAAATGTCGATGTAATCATTGATGCAACAGATAATTTCGATATCCGATTTATAATAAATGACTTATCACAAAAACATAATATCCCGTGGGTATATGGTTCTTGCGTTGGCTCGTACGGTATGAGTTGTACAATTATTCCGCAAGAGACACCGTGTTTACATTGTGTGCTGAAGAACGTTCCAGTTACAGGTGTGACGTGTGATACAGCTGGAATTATTAGCCCGACTGTACAAATCGTCGCAGCATATCAAGTGGCGGAAGCACTCAAAATTTTAGTAGAAGATTTTGCAGCAATTAGAAAAACATTTTTTATATTTGATATATGGAGTAATCAAAACCATTTTATAAAACTAGGGAAAATCAAGACAGACAATTGCCCTTCGTGCGGTTTGAATCGCATTTATCCTTATTTATTATACGAAAATCAAACGAAGGTAGCTGCTTTATGCGGAAGAAATACAGTTCAAATTAGACCAGTAGACAATAGAAAATACAATTTTGATGATATAGAAAAAGTATTAAAAAAAGTGGGGGAAGTAGATCGGAATCCGTATTTACTATCTTGCCAATTAGATGAGTACCGCATCGTTGTTTTTCGGGATGGTCGTGTTTTTATTCATGGCACAAATGATATTTCGAAAGCGAAACAACTATATTATCGCGTATTCGGCTAATAGAAAGGGTTGTCAACAATGGAAAGAAGAGTACCAATCACAGTTGAAGAGGCTGTTCGTAAAGTGATGGGATTTGCTCATAACGGCTTAAAGGAGCTACTGCCTATTGAATTAGCTTACGGACGTATATTAGCAGAGGATTTAGTAGCTGACCATGATGTGCCGTCATTTAATCGTTCACCGTATGACGGGTTTGCTATTAGAGCAGAAGATACGAATTTAGCAAGTTATGAAACGCCAATTGTATTTGAAGTAGTGGGTGAAATTGGTGCAGGATCGCTATTCGATGAGAAAGTAGGTCCGTTTCAAGCAGTTCGAATTATGACGGGAGCACAGATTCCGAGTGGATGTGACGCGGTTGTTATGCTAGAGCTGACTCGTCAATATGAGGAGGCTGGCAGTAAGTATATGGAATTGAAACGGTCATTCAAAACGGGCGATAATATTTCTTTTCAAGGGGAAGATGCTCGTAAAGGAACGGTTCTTGCAAAGAAAGGAACATACATTCATCCAGGTATTTCAGCTCTTCTTGCTACGTTTGGGTATAGCGAGGTGCCAGTTGCGAGAAAGCCTGTAGTTGGACTATTAGCGACTGGCAGTGAATTACTGGCTGTAAACAATTCATTACAGCCAGGGAAAATCCGAAATAGTAATACGTATATGATATTGTCTCAAATCCGAAGAGCAGGCGGAAGAGTAAAATATTTTGGGAAGTTTAGCGATGATTTTTATACGTGTTTTACGGCTGTAAAAGAAGCATTAAGCCAAGTAGATATGCTCATTACAACAGGTGGTGTATCAGTAGGGGATTACGATTATTTGCCAGCTATATATGAAAAATTAGGCGCATCAGTTCTTTTCAATAAAGTTGCAATGAGGCCAGGAAGTGTTACGACTGTAGCGCAATTAAATGGCAAGTTATTATTCGGTTTATCAGGAAATCCATCTGCTTGTTACGTAGGATTTGAATTGTTTGTAAGACCTTGTATTCGAACGTATATGTTTAGTGAAAAAGCATATGTGAAAAGAGAAAAAGCGTTATTAGGAGAAGACTTTTTAAAGCCAAATCCATTTACAAGATTTGTACGAGGAAAACTAACATATAACGAAGGGCAGTTAATCGCTTATCCGTCAGGGTTTGATAAATCTAGCTCAGTTTCTTCTCTAGCAGAGACAAATATATTTATTGTACTTCCAGGTGGTACGAGAGGGTATAAAAAAGATATGTTCGTAGATGTTCTCTTGTTGGAAGATAACGAAGGTAGTGAATGGCCTTGGACATTTTATAAAGTGAGAGGTGATTCTAATGGGACAAGTGCTATTTGAAATTGTAGATATACCGATTGTAGTTGAAGAAGTAACAAATAAGGTTGCAAGAAGAGACGCAGGTGCGATTACAACTTTTATTGGTACAGTGAGAGAATTAACAAAAGGAAAACGAACGCTACATTTAGAGTATGAAGCATATAAACCGATGGCAGTAAAGCAACTTATGAGAATTGGTGAAGAAATTAGTGAAAGATGGCCGGATGCAAAAGTAGCAATTACTCACCGAGTAGGACGGCTAGAAATAATGGATATTGCGGTAGTCATTGCAGTTTCATCACCGCATCGTAAAGTAGCTTATGAAGCGAATGAATACGCAATTGAACGTATAAAGCGAATCGTCCCAATATGGAAAAAAGAATTTTGGGAAGATGGGACGATGTGGATTGGCGATCAACTTGAAAATACACCATATCCAGCAGGAAAACCGAAGAAGGAAGAATGAGAAAATGATTACAATTTTACTGTTTGCAAATTTGCGTGAGGAAGTCGGATTAGATCGATTCGTAATTTCCGAAAAACAAGAAATGACAGTGCAGCAATTAAAAGAATGGCTCAAAGCAAACTATAGTTTACAATCGCTTGATAGAGTGATGGTGGCTGTTAATGAAGAGTTTGTAACGAATGACGAGATGATACAAGCTGGAGATATCGTCGCATTTATCCCGCCTGTTAGTGGTGGATAATAAGTGTTTCTCGCAATGACAAGAAGATGTTGTATATAAAGTGAAACTTTAATCAGTGGGGGGGTTCTTCATCCCCCACTGATTATTAGTTAAAGTCGGATAAATTAGAATACGAGAAGGGATGAGTTCTATGCTTACTCAAGAACAAATAATGAATGCGTTAAAACATGTAGAGGATCCAGAATTACACAAAAGTATTGTAGAGTTAAACATGGTTAGAAATATACAAATGAATGGAACAGAGGTTAAACTTGAAGTAGTGCTAACGATTCAAGGGTGTCCGTTAAAATCAAAAATTCAACAAGATATTGAAGAATCGCTTCACGCAATTGGTGCCTCTAAAGTGGCTGTAACATTTAGTTCTATGACAAAAGAAGAACGTGCAGTCTTAACAGAGAAGTTAAAGAAAAATACTAGAACAGAAACTGGTATGCCAAGCATGCTTCGTCCTGATTCAGGAGTACAATTTCTTACTGTAACGAGCGGAAAAGGTGGAGTTGGAAAATCAACTGTAACAATTAATCTTGCAACAGCTTTAGCTCGTATGGGCAAAAAAGTGGGGATATTAGATGCAGATATATATGGTTTTAGCATTCCAGCTATGATGGAAACGAATCAAAAACCAACGATGATTGATCAAACAGCAATTCCAGTTATTAGTCACGGTGTTAAAATTATGTCTATGGGATTTTTTACAGAAGGAAATAATCCGGTTATGTGGCGCGGACCGATGTTAAATAAATGGATTCAAAATTTCCTTGCGAATACGCACTGGGGAGAATTAGATTATTTACTTCTTGATTTACCACCTGGTACAGGAGATGTTGCTATTGATGTTGCAGCAATGATTCCGCAGGCGAAAGAAATTATTGTTACAACACCACATAATGTAGCTTCATTCGTAGCATCTAGAGTAGGCGTAATGGCAAAACATACGAAACACGAGATTTTAGGTATTGTGGAAAACATGGCTTATTATGAAGAACAAGATGGATCGAAAAATTATCTGTTCGGAAAAGGCGGCGGGGAAATGTTAGCAGAACAATTGCAAACAGAAGTAATCGCACAAGTACCTTTTGCAAAACGTGAAGAAAATAGCGGTTCATCTGTATATGATGAAGATTCTCTTGTTGGAGAAGTGTTTACATCGTTAGCAGAAGATATTATTTATAAAGGATAGAGGAGGAATTTTTTATGGCGTGTAATATCGATCATTCTATTGAAGATGTAATGAATAAGCTTGAGAGCCAAAAGAGTTTTTTACCGGAAGTGATTTTTAAAGAGGTAAAGGGATTTTTGCAAGGTAATCATTCACAGGAAATATTAAATGATGTCTTTCACCTTTTAAAAAAGTATGACTTAGTAAGTGAAGAAGAAAGAGAGGCGAGAAATACTCAATTATTGCTGATTATAAAATAAATACACTTTGGCTTTTGTTTTGTAACAGGAGGGGTAAATGTAATGAATATGAAGAAGATGATTGAAACGATAGAAGCAACAAAAATGACTGATGAAGAATTATCGATTTCTACTTTACATCAAGAGCTTGTGAAGTTATATAGTCAAAAAAATGTTGCTCATTATAAGAAGCTATTAAAATATATTTTATCATTATCCGTACAGCTAAACCTACATCTTGTATTGAAATATTTTGGCGTGCGACCGATTGTTGCTATAGACGAGCGTATGCAATTTCAAGAGATATTTAAATGTTTAGCTAATAAGGATGATAATGGGGAATGGTTTTTAAATTTCGTTTCTTTATATGTAGGGCTAATTGTAGTTCTTCACTTTGATGAAAAAGTGATTGAGAGAAGTTTTTTCGATGCTATGGTAGTGGGTGAAGGGAATGAAATGAAATATAAGGATCTTGCCCATAACATCTTTCTATTTAATAGCTATAATTAGTCTTTTGATTGGCTATGTAAATATGAAGGTAACGAATTAATAAAAAGTGTTCTTCAGTTGTTTCCATCGTTTTTTCATGTTACCATTAAGCGAATTTTTCATAGGGGGAGAAAGCGATGAAATGGATTTATTTTATTATAATTAACGTTATAGCTTTTAGCCTTATGGGGCTTGATAAACGAAAAGCGAAGAAGAAACAGTGGAGAACGCCAGAAAGTACGTTGTTTTTATCAGCAGCAGCTGGGGGAGCAGTTGGAGCTTGGATTGGTATGTATATGTTTCATCATAAAACTCATAAAAAGAAATTTGTTTTCGGCATACCGTTACTTGTTGTAATAACGGTATGTTTATTATTCGTTGTATGAGAAATGTCGAAAGAAATGCAGATTGATTATTGGTAAAGTGAGCACGTGGGAACGTATAATGGAGAAAAAATGAGAAGAGGAGAAAAAGGAAGATGGGGAGTCAATCAGCAGAGCAAAAAAAAGGGATTATATATGCGGCTGGTGCGTATACGATGTGGGGAATACTACCAATCTATTGGAAATGGGTTGAGGAAGTCCCAGCAGATGAAATATTAGCACACCGCATCGTTTGGGCATTCGTGTTTATGTTAATCGTATTAGGTGTTACGAAGAGATTTCGTCAGTTTATTGGAGAGTTCGTGAATCTTTTTAAACGACCTAAATTATTAATGTCGTTAACAATAGCTTCAGTCTTGATTAGCGGAAACTGGTTTGTCTACATATGGGCCGTTAATCATAATCATGTCATTGAAGCAAGTCTTGGCTATTATATTAATCCGCTTATTAGTATTTTACTTGGTACAGTCGTTTTAAAGGAAAAGTTAAACTTTTGGCAATACGTTGCAGTTGGTTTAGCTGGAGTAGGGGTTATCATTTTAACAGTACGTTTCGGGGCTATTCCATGGGTTTCTTTATCACTTGCCCTTTCATTTGGATTATATGGATTAACGAAAAAATTGTTAAACTATGATGCGACAATTGGACTTACGATGGAAACGATGTTAGTGACGCCGTTTGCGATTATTTATTTAGTAATGACAGGAGTACATGGTTTCGGATCATTTGGCTCGATTTCAATGTTATCGACATTACTATTAATAGGGGCGGGCATTGTTACAGCATTGCCACTTTTTTATTTTGCAAAAGGAGCCCAACTTATTCCGCTTTATATGGTAGGGTTTTTACAATATATTGCACCAACAATTAGTTTGATTTTAGGTGTATTCGTATTTGGTGAACATTTCACATCTACTCATATGATTGCATTTTTCTGTATATGGGTTGCATTAGTTGTATTCTCGGTAGCGAAAACAAAGTTCTTAGTGCAGAAACAACCGAAATTTATAAAAAATAAATCAGCAAAAGTATCGTAATGCGTAGTATTTTCTACGCATTTTTCTTTATACTGATACTATAGGATTTCCATTATAGCTAGTAGGGAGCTGAGAACGTGGAAACGATTTTACATAACGATCCGCTTATGGCCGCTGTAATTTCATGGTTTTTAGCACAATTAACGAAAGTAGTCTTTAAATTATTTAAAACGGGTGAATTTGATTTTGCAAAGTTTTTCGCTTCAGGTGGGATGCCAAGTTCTCATGCTTCAACTGTTACAGCACTGGCGACAGGTGTTGGCGTTGTGGAAGGTGTGGAAAGTACTTTATTTGCAATTGCTGCTATTTTTGCCATTATAGTTATGTATGACGCTTCAGGAGTAAGGCTGGCAGTAAGTAAACAGGCGAAAATATTGAATGAGTTTTTTCACGGTAGACAAACAGAATATAAGAAGTTAAATGAACTTGTCGGGCATACGCCGTATGAAGTAGTAGTTGGTGCTTTATTAGGGATTATTGTCGGAGTAGGATATTGTTTATGAGCAGAGCATCTTATATGTTCTGCTTTTCTTTGTATTCATACATATTCAGCTGCCTTCTTGAATATCGTTATACGGATTTCGAAAGGGTGGGTGAGTAACTTGTTATTATATGAAAAAGCGCATGAAGAAATAGCGAGAAGAGCAACTGCACTTCAAACGATGCAACGGCAAGATGGTACGTGGCGATTTTGTTTTGAAGGAGCTCCATTAACAGATTGCCATATGATTTTTTTATTAAAATTATTAGGTAGAGATAAAGAGATAGAACCGTTTGTAAAAAGATTAGCATCACTTCAAACAAATGAAGGAACGTGGAAATTGTATGAAGATGAAGTGGGGGGGGATTTATCAGCTACCATTCAATCTTATGCCGCCTTACTCGCATCGAAAAAATATACAAAAGAAGATGCGAATATGAAGCGAGCGGAAAATTTTATTAAGGAACGCGGAGGCGTGGCGCGTGCTCATTTTATGACGAAGTTTTTATTAGCAATTCATGGAGAATATGAATATCCTTCACTCTTTCATGTACCAACACCAATCATGTTTCTACAGAATGATTCCCCCCTCAGTATATTTGAATTGAGTAGTTCAGCACGTATCCATTTAATTCCGATGATGCTGTGTTTAAATAAAAGGTTTCGAGTAGGGAAAAAGTTATTGCCAAATTTAAATCACATTGCGGGCGGGGGCGGGGAATGGTTTCGGGAGGATCGGTCTCCGTTGTTTCAAACGTTATTAAGTGATGTAAAACAAATTATCTCGTATCCACTCTCGTTACATCATAAAGGGTATGAGGAAGTCGAACGATTTATGAAAGCGCGTATTGATGAAAATGGAACGTTATATAGTTACGCAACTGCCTCGTTTTATATGATTTATGCTTTACTTGCGTTAGGGCATTCTCTTCAATCATCACTGATTCAAAAGGCTATAGCTGGGATAACATCTTATATATGGAAGATGGAAAGAGGGAGTCACTTGCAAAACTCTCCTTCAACTGTATGGGATACGGCTTTACTCAGCTATGCGTTACAAGAGGCACACGTTCCGAAAGATCACAAGATGATTCAACAGACAATAACATATTTATTAAAAAAACAGCATACAAAAAAAGCTGATTGGAGCGTACATGCTCCCGCACTTACTCCTGGCGGTTGGGGTTTTTCGGATGTAAATACGACAGTTCCAGATGTTGATGATACAACCGCTGTACTAAGAGTGTTGGCAAGAAGTAGAGAGAATGAAAAGGTAAATAATGCTTGGCAGAAAGGGATTGATTGGGTTAAAGGATTACAAAATAATGATGGGGGCTGGGGAGCGTTTGAAAAAGGTGTGACGAGCAAATTATTAGCAAATTTACCAATCGAAAATGCAAGTGATATGATTACAGATCCTTCCACACCAGATATTACAGGAAGAGTGTTAGAGCTTTTCGGGACATATACGCAAAATGAATTACCTGAGAAACAAAAACAAAGTGCGATAAATTGGTTAATGAATGTACAAGAGGAAAATGGATCATGGTATGGGAAATGGGGGATTTGTTATATATATGGTACGTGGGCTGTTATGACTGGTTTACGGTCACTCGGAATTCCGTCTAATAATCCATCATTGAAACGAGCAGCTTCATGGCTTGAACATATACAGCATGAAGATGGTGGATGGGGAGAATCATGCCAAAGTAGTGTGGAGAAAAGATTCGTTACTTTACCATTTAGTACACCATCTCAAACAGCATGGGCGTTAGATGCTCTCATTTCTTACTATGATACAGAAACACCAACTATTCGAAAAGGTATTTCATATTTGCTTTCGAATCCTTATGTGAATGAAAGATATCCTACTGGTACAGGTTTACCAGGTGGGTTTTATATTCGTTATCATAGCTATGCCTATATATATCCACTACTTACTTTGGCACATTATATAAAAAAATATAGAAAATAAACCGAGAGATGTCTCTCGGTTTATTTTGCCCGGTAGTAGGTCCCTGTTGAAAAGAATAAGGGTGTGCTTTCCTTATTTTTCTGTAGACTGGCGTTTTTGACGTGCATCAGCGGCATTTGCACGTGCGTTTGCTTCTAAGTCATTGTGGTCAGCAAGTTCACGAGAGAACTCTACATCAATGCCATCAGTAGCTTTGTTTTGTTTGAAATTTTTTTGTTCATTCGACACAATCTCCTTACACTTTATGCGGCGTTGCAAAGTTAGTTTGACACAAATAGACTTTTTTATGCAAAGAGGAATTGGAAAGGAAAAAGCCGAAATATACAGTATAAGTAATAGAAATGGGGGATAGGGATGGAGTTTTTAAATGGGAAAACAGCTGTTGTAACAGGAGCTGCACAGGGAATTGGAAAAGAGATTGCAAGGGTGTATGCAAAACTAGGGGCGAAAGTATTAATTAGCGATGTAAATGAAGAGAAATTACAAAAAACGACACGTGAGTTCTTGGATGAAGGATATGAAGTGAGCTTATATCGATGTGATGTGAGTAATCAAAATGAAGCAAAGTCGCTAATTGAATATGCGGTTCAAAAATTCGGAACATTACATATTTTGGTGAATAACGCTGGGATTACAAGGGATGCAATGTTACATAAAATGGAGAAGTCTGCTTGGGAACAAGTATTACAAGTGAACTTAACTGGAGTTTTTTATTGTATGCAACCAGCGCTGCTTTACATGAGACAACAAGGGTATGGACGTATTATTAATATATCTTCAATTAGTAGAGAAGGAAACATAGGTCAAGCAAACTATGCAGCTACGAAGGCAGGCGTTGTAGGTTTAACGAAAACGGCAGCGAAAGAAGTTGGAAATTTCGGTATTACGTGTAATGCGATTTGCCCAGGATTTATGGATACAGATATGACAAAAACGATACCAGATAAAGTGAAAGAAAAGATGGTCGGCGCGATTCCGGTTGGTAGAATTGGAACGCCAGAAGATATTGCGAACGCAGCTGCCTTCTTAGCATCAGAATACGCATCCTATATTACAGGAGAAGTATTAAATGTGAGCGGGGGACTGCAAGTTTAAAGACATACATAATGAAAAGAACCTGACCGGATAGGTCAGGTTCTTTCTCTTTAATTTAAGTTAAGCCAAACGCTCTTCACTTCTGTATAGTTATTTAATGCATAAGATCCCATTTCACGACCAAGACCGGATTGTTTAAATCCTCCAAATGGAGATGCTGCATCAAAGACGTTATAACAGTTTACCCATACTGTACCAGCACGTACTTTACTTGCAACGTAGTGTGCTGTTTTAACATTTTCTGTCCACACACCAGCTGCTAAGCCGAATTGTGATTTATTTGCACGTTCAATTACTTCATCAATATCGTTAAACGGTATAGCAGAAATAACTGGACCGAAAATTTCTTCTTTTGCAATCGTCATTTCATCATTAACGTCAGCGAATACAGTAGGGGAAACGAAGTATCCTTGATCAAATGGATTACTTCCTCCGCATAGTACTTCAGCACCTTCTTCAATTCCTTTTTCAATGTAGCCCATTACACGTTTTTGTTGTTCTGCAGAAACGAGAGGACCGATTGTAGTTTCTGGACTTAAGCCAGCACCTTGATTTAATTTTTTAGAGTAAAGGACAAGGTCAGCCATGACATTATCATACATTTTCTTCGGAACAAATAAACGTGATCCAGCAGAGCATACTTGTCCTTGGTTAAACATAACACCAGAAAGTGCACCAGGAATCGCGCGAGATAAATCAGCATCTGGCAGGATGATATTTGGTGATTTACCGCCTAACTCAAGTGTAACGCGCTTTAATGTTTCAGATGCTTGGCGCATAATTTGCTTACCGACTGGAGTAGAACCAGTAAATGCAATTTTATCAACGAGTGGATGATTAACAAGAGCTTGTCCAGCTGATTCACCGAATCCAGGAACGATATTAATAACACCTTTCGGGAATCCAGCTTCTTCAATTAATTCAGCTAAGTATAAGGCAGATAGTGGAGTTTGTTCTGCAGGTTTTAAAACGATTGTACATCCTGTAGCAAGCGCTGCTCCCATTTTCCACATTGCCATAAGAAGCGGGAAGTTCCAAGGGATAATTTGACCAACGACACCAACAGCTTCATGACGTGTATAGTTAAAGTAATCACCGGAAACAGGGATTGTTTGACCAACGATTTTCGTCGCCCAGCCAGCATAATAGCGCATATGCTCAATTGCAAGTGGTATGTCTGCTGCCATTGTTTCACGGATTGGCTTTCCGTTATCTAATGTTTCGAGCTGTGCAAGCTCTTCTTTATGTTCTTCCATTAAATCAGCTAACTTGTACATAAGACGGCTTCGCTCAGCAGTGCTCATGCGAGACCAAGGACCTTCGTCAAAAGCCATACGAGCTGCGACTACAGCTTTATGAATATCTTCGCGACCAGCTTCAGAAACGACGGCAAGTGTTTCGCCAGTTGCTGGGTTAGGTGTGTTAAACGTTTTGCCGGAAGCGCTTTCAATAAAGGATCCATTCATATATAACTTTTTTGTACCCTGAAGAAACTTTTCTACCTTTTCATGAAGATTTACAGCTAGTTGACTCATTGTATAACCCCCTTGAAAATATAATGTAAACGCAGTACGAGACGGCGTTTATTCCGAAATCAAGGATGTGGAAACTAGATGGAAAGCCTCTAATTAAAATCATAATTAACAAATACTGAAAATTCAAATTTCATTTGTGTTACAATTGTAAAAAATATGTAATGTAAGAAAGTCTTCTATATGATTATAAAAAATCCTGCTTGTTTTTGCTTTCTAGTAGGAAAAACTAGAAGAACAATGGTACAATAATACATCGTGAGAGGAGGGAGAAAAATGAAGAATTATCATGATGATCCACGCTTTCGAATCGCCCATAGAGAAGCGTTAATTGGTCTTGGACTTGCTATTATCAATTTTATAATATGGTACGGATTTGCTTATGGGCTTGGTAGTAAAAATCCAAGTGAATATACATATGTATTTGGTTTTCCAGCATGGTTTTTTTATAGCTGTATCGTTGGATTTATCGTTATGGTTATTTTACTTAGTTTAGTTGTTCGTTTTGTATTTCAAGATATTTCACTCGATGAGGAAGAAAAAAGTGAGGAATAATAGATGAATTGGTATGTAATCATTCCAATGATAATTTCGTTTATCGTTGTATTTTTAATTGGTGTATATGCTTCAAGACGTGTACAAGCGACTGCCCATAATAAATTTTTGCAAGAATATTTTTTAGGTGGGCGTGAGCTCGGTGGTTTATTATTAGCAATGACAATGATTGCTACGTACGGTAGTGCTAGTAGCTTCATTGGTGGCCCTGGTATAGCATACAATATGGGGCTTGGATGGGTATTGTTATCTGCGATTCAAGTTGTAACAGGGTATATCGTTTTAACAGTTATCGGTAAAAAGTTTGCAATTATCGCTAGGAAGATGGAAGCTATTACTCTTATTGATTATTTAAAGGGAAGATACAATAATAAAGCAGTCGTCATACTTTCTGCGTTATGTATTATTATCTTTTTATTTTCAGCAACAGTAGCTCAGTGGGTCGGCGGTGGTCGATTAATTGAGTCACTAACGGGTCTCTCTTATACAACAGCACTATTTTTATTTACTTTTTCTGTACTTGTGTACGTATTAATTGGTGGCTTTCGTGCAGTTGCTTTATCAGATACGTTATTAGGTATCATTATGTTAGTTGGAACGACAATCATTTTAATCGCTACTGTCGTTGCCGGTGGCGGAATTGAAAAGATTATGCAGGAACTTGTTCAAATCAATCCGAATTTAATTACACCATTTGGAGCGGATGGCAGTTTAACGAAATCATATGTGACATCATTTTGGATTTTAATTGGAATTGGCGTTGTCGGTTTACCGCAAATTAGTGTGCGTGCCATGTCTTATAAAAATTCAAAAGCGATGCATCAAGCGTTAATAATTGGTACGATTGTTGTCGGTACAATTATGATTGGTATGCATTTAACGGGTGTGTTCGCACGAGTCGTACTTCCAGGTATAACGGTACCAGATAAAGTAATGCCGCTACTCGCGATGGAAGTGTTGCCACCTTGGTTAGCTGGGGTTTTCTTAGCTGCACCAATGGCAGCGATTATGTCTACAGTAAACTCGTTATTGCTACTTGTAAGTTCATCAATCATTAAAGATATATACGTAAATTACATAAATAAAGATGCGGCAGATAGTACGATTAGAAAAGGAAGTTTATGGATTACTGCTATCGTAGGACTGCTCGTTTATGCAGCAGCAATTAAACCACCTGATTTTTTAATATGGTTGAATTTATTTTCTTTCGGTGGATTAGAAGCAGCATTCATTTGGCCGATCGTATTAGGGTTATATTGGAGGAAAGGAAATGCAACAGGAGCGCTTGCATCTATTTTAGTTGGGGTAAGCTCATATATGTGTATCCATCTTTTCTATCCAAATCCGTTCGGTATACATACAGTTGTCTTCCCAATTTGTTTTGCGCTTATCGCTTATATCGTTGGAAGTATGAGTGCTGTAAAGAAAACAGTATAGGTTAGTGGGAGAACGTAGTCCTTAGAGGACTGCGTTTTTTCGTATAAATTTGTTCTTTTTATTCTGTAATCCTGTGAATATTCATAAATTAATAACAATTGAGGGGATGGAGTTGAGGGTGATGAAAAAAGTATTGTTTTTAGGAGACCCGGGAATTGATGACTCTTTGGCAATTATGTATGGATTGTTACATCCTGATATTGATATTGTTGGTGTAGTAACTGGATATGGAAATGTAACGCAAGAAAAGGCGACAAGTAATGCGGCATATTTATTGCAACTGGCAGGGCGGGAAGACATACCTGTTATTAATGGTGCGAAAATCCCTTTATCTGGAGATATTACAACGTATTATCCAGAAATTCATGGGGCGGAAGGTTTAGGACCAATTCGACCGCCAAAAAATCTTTCTCCAAATATAAAGCCTTTTTGTGAGTTTTTTGACATACTTGAAAAATATAAAGGAGAATTGATTATAGTTGATGCTGGTAGGTCAACGACACTTGCGACAGCATTTATTTTAGAAAAACCATTGATGAAGTATGTGAAGGAATATTATATAATGGGCGGTGCTTTTTTAATGCCTGGCAATGTGACACCAGTCGCAGAAGCGAATTTTCATGGTGATCCTATTGCATCACAATTAGTAATGCAAAATGCCAAGAATGTGACATTGGTGCCGCTTAATGTTACATCTGAAGCTATAATTACGCCAGAGATGGTAAAGTACATTACGAAACATTCTAAAACGAGTTTTAATAAATTAATTGAACCGATTTTTACGTATTATTATAAAGCTTATAGAAAATTAAATCCGAAAATAACAGGGAGTCCAGTACATGACGTCGTTACAATGATGGTTGCGGCAAATCCCTCTATTTTGGACTATGTATACCGCCGTGTCGATGTAGATACAGTAGGGATTGCAAAAGGAGAGAGTATTGCTGATTTTCGTCCTCAACCTGATGCAAAAGCTTTAAAGAATTGGATTCGAATTGGTTGGTCGTTACACTATAAAAAATTCCTCGAAGATTTCGTTAAAATTATGACGTAGACATAATGGGAGAATACAAGTTAAAATAATGGAGATGATTACTAAAATAATCATCTCCATTATTTTGTTTGTAAGAGATAGATAGAGAAGAGCTACACAATAGGAGAGGAATTTTACTTGAAAAAAACTATAGTATGCGCAGTGATTGTGGGTATTTTCGTTTTGCTAATATCGGGTAATTTTTTAGTGAAAAAAGTTTGGAGTTCGAATAATGATGATGCGCAGTATATCGCATCCTTTATTGAAGAACATAAAGATGAAAAAAATAGCGCGCTTCTAGTAAAAAGAAATGATAAAGTCGTTTATTCTGTAAATCCGAATGTTGTATTGCCAGTTGCTAGTACAATGAAATTAATTGTGGCGCTTGAATTTACGAAACAAGTTACGGAAGGGAAAATTGATTCGTCTAGTTTTGTTTCCATAAATGATGTGAATCGGTATTATGTACCAAATACAGATGGTGGTGCGCAAGATAGATGGCAAAGGTATTTGGAGAAGACAGGTAAGATAACTGAAGGAGCGATTTCTTTAGAAGAAGTGGCAAAAGGAATGGTTAAGTTTAGTTCGAATGCGAATGCTGAATATTTAATGGAAGTGTTAGGATTAGATAATATTAATCGGAATTTACAAAGTTTATCGCTTCCAGCACATCAGCCGCTATTTCCAATCGTTTCATCTTTATACATTCCAGGATATTTGCATAAAGAACTACACGTTCCGAAATATAAAATAGAGAAAAAGTTAAAAGAAATGTCTCAAGAGCAATATCGTCAATATGCGATGATTATTCATGAGCGCTTAAAAAAGAAGGGACCATTATTACAGAAGGAAATTCCTCTTTATTTAGAGGAACGTTACGATAAAATTTGGTCAGATCGATTGCCAGCTGCTTCTGCAAACGATTATATGGTACTGCTTCAAAAGGCAAATCATAAGGGTGGACTGACAGAAGCAGAAGAAAAAGTATGGGCTAACATCGTTGAAACAGATATGAGCGCTAAGAAATACCGTAAAACATTTAGACATGCAGGGCAAAAAAACGGCTATACGCCATGGACAGTTACAAAAGCAGTTTATGCGATGGATAAACGGGGGAACTGTACAGAAATAGTGTTTTTAGCAAATAATTTAAATGAGGACGACAGTGCAGAAATACGGAAACATTTAGCAAACTTGCATTTCCAAGTGTTGCAAAGTGATAAGTATGATGCGACTTTTATTAAATAAACTCGGTGCAGAGAGCACCGAGTTTATTTTTGTGTACAAGCACTTTTTTGCTATCTCTGGGTATGATGGGTAGTAATACTTAGGTGAGAGGGGAAAAGGTGATGAAACAAAGTAAAGAAGAGTTTATAAAGAGTGAAGGCGCTGATTTCCCTGGGAAAACATATGTGGATTGTGTATTACAACATGTATTTCATTTTCAACGAAATTACTTATTGAAAGATATGTTTCAAGTGCATAAAGCGCATATTACGATGCTGATGGAAGAAAATTTAATGAAAAAGGAAGAAGCTAAAGTTATATTACACGCGTTAAAAAAGGTAGAGGGAATGCCAGAAGAGCAATTGCTCTATACAGAGCAGCATGAAGATCTCTTTTTTTTAGTGGAACATTTAATTTCTCAAGAAGCAAAAAGCAATTTTGTAAGTAATATGCATATTGGTAGAAGTAGAAATGATATGGGTGTCACGATGTATCGCATGAGTTTAAGACGGTATGTATTACGATTAATGGAACATCATTTGTTATTGCAAGAGAGTATATTGCAACTTGCTGCTGATCATAAGGAAACGATTATGCCAGCTTATACCCATACACAACCAGCGCAGCCAACGACATTTGGTCATTATACGTTAGCGATTTATGATACGATGCAGAGAGATTTAGAACGCATGAAAAAAACGTACAAACTTTTAAATCAGTCCCCAATGGGAGCCGCTGCGCTAGCTACAACAAGTTTCCCAATTAAACGAGAGCGAGTTGCCGAGTTACTTGGGTTTACAAATGTAATTGAGAACTCATATGATGCTGTTGCTGGAGCGGATTATTTATTAGAAGTTAGCTCTTTACTTATGGTAATGATGACGAATACGAGCAGATGGATCCATGACTTCTTACTATTAGCGACGAAAGAATATGATGGTATTACTGTGGCGAAGCCATATGTGCAAATTAGTAGTATTATGCCGCAAAAGCGAAATCCAGTTTCCATTGAACACGCCCGTGCAATTACGAGTAGTGCTTTAGGAGAAGCATTTACAGTATTTCAAATGATTCATAATACACCATTTGGTGATATTGTTGATACAGAGGATGACTTGCAGCCATACTTATATAAAGGGATTGAAAAGACTATTCGTGTTTTTTCTATTATGAATGCAGTTATTCGAACGATGAAGGTTGAGGAAGAAACGTTGAAAAATCGTTCCTATAAACATGCAATTACGATAACTGATTTCGCAGATGCTTTAACAAAAAACTATGACATTCCATTTCGGCATGCGCATCATGCAGCGAGTGCTATTGCAAATATGTTATTGGAGCAGAAAAAGGAGCTGCATGAATTACATTTGAAAGATGTGAATATGTACTTACAAGAAAAATTTAATATAACTTTATTAGAAAAAGAGTGGAAAGAAATTATATCGCCAGAAGCTTTTATACAAAAAAGAAATGTATACGGTGGGCCGAGTAAAAAAGAAATGGAGCGCATGATTAACAATCGAAAAGAGTCATTTCGACAAGAAGAAGAGGGATTTGAAAAGGAAAAACAGAGAATTTTACAAGCTGAAAATAATTTGAATACGTTAGCTTCGAATATTATTGAATCGTAAAAGAGGGATTTAGTGAATTAATCGCCAATACCTTAATAAAACTATAAATAGAGAGAAGAGATTGTCGATGATTCAATTGCATGTATATGAAGAGATTGTTAATTTTAAAGAAGAGGTTACACCATTTCTAGAAAAGAATGAGCAGGAAAATAATCTCATATTAGGCGTATTACAAATGGTCCACCAACCGATATTTATGGGGATAGCGAAACAAGGAGAAGAAATTGCGGTTGTATTTCTTCAAACAGAAGAGAAGAAACAAATTATTGTTGCTACGTCTGAAATTGCGGAAGAGGACATCGTGGAACTTGCAAAAAAATTAGCGGAAGTATATCCAAATGTTCCTGGATTAATCGGTAATAAGAAAATTGTACAGAGATTAGCCGAAGAGATTGCAGTGTTAGCAAATAAGAAAACTACTGTTGCGATGGAGCAAGGTATATATGAATTAAAACAAGTGAAGAAAAAGTGGAACGGAGATGAAGTCTTTCGAGAAGTAAATAGTGATGAGCTAACATTAATAGAACAGTGGATATACCAATTTTGCGAAGATGTGAATCTTCCTACTACGAAAGAGGAAGCAAAACAAACGGCACATACATTAATTACTAATCATCGTTTATTTGGTCTAGAAGTAGATGGAAAACTTGTTTCTGTAGCAGCAAAAACACGTCCAACTAAAAATAATATAACAGTTAATTTCGTATATACGCCGAAAGAAGAAAGGAAAAAGGGATACGCATCTAATTGTGTAGCGACACTTAGTCAACGTATGTTAGATGAAGGTTACAAAACAACGACATTATATACGGACCTGGCAAATCCAACATCGAATAAAATTTATCAAGAAATTGGTTATGAACAAATTGCGGAGTCTGTGCTTATATTTTTAGAGAAGTAGAACAAAAAGGCGTGCTAAAATAGCGCGCCTTTTTGTTATTCATCAATTCTAATAACTTCGCCTTGAGGGAAGTCTTCAGTTTCTAGTAAATTACGAATAGCTTTCGCGACATATTCAGGTGATAATAGCTTTCCTTCTTCTTTTAATGCGATGAAGCGGTCTAAATTTGTGAAGTCTTCTTTATTTGTTTCACGAATTTGTGCTTGCATATTAGTGTCAACAACACCAGGCGCAAAAGCGACGATTTTTACTGGGAATTCTTTTGCTGCTTCTTCCGTTGCTACGCACTGTGTAAACATATTTACGCCAGCTTTCGTTGTACAATAAGCGCCCCATCCGAAGTAAGGATTTTTTCCTGCACCAGATGAAATGTTTATAACACGTTTATCTACTTTCCATTCTTTCGTATGTTTCATGAAAGTGGAGGTGAGAATTATAGGTGCAAGTAAATTAATGTGAACGTTCGTAATGAATTGTTCACTTTCTGCTTTTTCAATTGGCTTCATAGGAGCAACCGTACCCGCATTATTAATTAAATGAATAGAAGATACACTGTCTTCTTGAATAGATGAAATGATTTTGTTAAAGTTCGTTTCTAAATTATGTACATCTTGAAGATCTAAGGAGTGGAAAACACAATTGTTATTATATTGTTCTGCGAGTTTCGTAAGCTCTTTATTTTCTCTTCTAGAAATAGAGATAATACTCGTGTTTTCTTCTAACAATTGCGCGGCGATAGCCTCACCTAAACCTTGTGAAGTTCCTGTTATGATAACATAGCGCATAGTGTAGTAAGCTCCTCTCGTATGTGCGGAATTTTGTTGGACAAAGTACATTGCATAGTTTGTCTACATTTTATAGTATAGAGCACTTTTTACTATAAATGAAATGAGATGATTACGTGCCTTTTTTGAATCGTTTTACGACAACAGTAACTGGTGCCGTCACGTTCACTGGGAACACGTTAGGACTTAGTCCCACATCGCCTGCACCAGGTAATATTTTTGGTACACTTGCTGTTTTTACAACGGTAAATACAGCGCTGCAAGTACCAGGGTTCCCAGCAGGTACAACGGATGACTGGCGATTGAATTCTTCAAGTGCAATTTTAAATCTTCCGGCAGGGAGTAGTATTTTGTATGCAGAGTTAGTTTGGGCAGGAACTTTCCGGACTGATACGGAAGATGTTTTACCATTTTTAAATGATAATATTACATTTACAACACCAGCAGGAACATTTTCTGTTACGCCAGACCCTGCTACCGCGCAGCAAGGTTCAGTAGGGAATCAGTTTTATTATGCACGCTCTGCTAATGTAACGAATCTTGTTAGTGCAGGTGGGGCAGGCACATATACGACAGGTGCTGTGCCAGCTACAAGAACTTCAGCTGATCCAACAATTAGTCGTTCAGCTGGCTGGACGCTTGAGGTTGTGTATCAAAATGCAAGTTTACCACTTCGGAATTTGTCAGTATATGCGGGGCAAGAAATTATCGATGCTTCATCACCACCAGTTGATGCTACTATTTCAGGATTTGCTACCCCAGCGACAGGAGCTGTTACAGGGCGAGTGCTAGTAACTGCTCAAGAAGGTGATTCTAACATAGTTGGAGATCAACTTCGCTTTGGACCGAATGCGAATGCTACAGTTGCATTATCTGGCCCGAGAAACCCCGCAAATAATTTCTTTCAATCACAAATTTGTAACGACATTGGAGAGTTAGATACAACTGGAACGTTTGGAGATTTGAATCAGCCTTTAGGGATAGCTTTGGCTGTCCGAAGACAAGGGTGGGATATTACAAATGTAAATGCCTCTGCATCATTAGTAAATAATCAAACGTCCGCAACTGTTCGATTCGTTACAAATGGAGATGGATATGCCGCGGCTGGCTTTGGTGTTCAAATTGATGCAACGGGGCCAATTATTAATCCTGTTAAATCGGTTAATAGAACAGTCGCAGGGGTAGGGGATACTCTCACTTATACGATTACGGTCCCAAATACAGGGACAGGAAGTGCAGAAAACGTTGTATTACGTGATAGTATTCCGAACGGAACGACGTTTGTTGCAGGTAGTGTAACGGTAGGAGGAGTAACACAGCCGAATGCGAACCCTGCTAATGGAATTAATTTAGGAACAATCCAAAATAACACGCAAAGAATTGTTACATTTCAAGTGCGAATAACATCGTTTCCGAACCCAAATCCTATTCCAAATCGCGCAATGGTGTCATATCAATTCCGTCCTTTCGTCGGTAGTCCACCTATTACAAGTACGTCTTCTTCAAATACAGTACAAACGACAGTGAATCAAGCAACTATAAGTATGCAAAAATCTGTAGATTTACAGACGGCAACACTTAATGATGTATTAACATACACGGTTAATGTGACGAATAATGGAAATGTCACTGCAAATAATGTTATTTTTGTCGATAGTATCCCTGGTGGAACAATATTTGTTCCAAATAGTGTTACGGTAAATGGGATAGTACGTCCAGGAGCAAATCCAGCAAGTAGTATTAATCTAGGAAGTATTAATGCCTCGCAAACGACTGTAGTGCGCTTTCAAGTTCGAGTAACATCTAATCCGCTTGTCAATCCAATTCCGAATCGTGCGAGTGCAACATTTAACTTTACTCCAGTACCTGGTCAACAACCAGTTTCAGGGCAAGCGACAAGTAATACTGTAGTTACTACTATTAATATAGCTGATATAAGAACGAGAAAAACAGTGGATAGAGCTTTTGCGACAGTGAATGACGTTCTTACGTACACTATTACAATTGAGAATATCGGAAATGTACTTGCGACAAATGTTATTTTTCAAGATCCGATTCCAGTTGGAACGACTTTTATCACAAATAGTGTGACTGTAGATGGGGTTTCACAACCTGGAGCAAATCCTTCGACTGGGTTTACGGTAGCAAATATTTCTCCTGGCGGAAGTAGGACAGTGCGTTTTCAAGTCCGAGTGACATCTACGCCATCAGGAGGCACGATTGCGAATCGCGGAAATGTATCTGCTAATTTCGTCGTTATTCCGAATCAACCACCAGTGACGATTAATAGGCAAACGAATACAGTTGTGACACAAGTGAATACAGGTGGTTTAAATGTAATAAAAGAAGTGAATACGACACAAGCGGCAGTGGGGGATACTTTAACATATACGATTGCCGTTCAAAATACAGGAAACGTGCCGTTAACAAACGTGTTTTTCCAAGACACTATTTCTCCCGCTGTTTCATTTGTTGCAAATTCTGTAACAATTAATGGAGTACCACAAAGTGGATTGAATCCAAATACAGGATTTTCTCTTCCGAATATTCCTGCGGCTCAAACAGTTGTAGTCACATTTGACGTATTAATTGTACAGGATCCAGAAAATGAAGATATTTTAAATCAAGCAAATGTAACAGCAAGTTTTCAAGTGAATCCGAGTGAACCACCTGTAACGATCAATGTTCCGAGTAATGTTGTGAATACAACAGTACAAACAGGGAACTTTGAAGTTGTGAAATCAGTGAATACGGATGTTGCAACGGTAGGGGATGTTTTAGTATATACCATCGAAATTATAAACGCTGGTAGTGTGTCAGCAACAAATGTATTTTTTCAAGATTCAATTCCACAAGGGACATTATTTATTGAAAACAGTGTATTGGTTAATGGTATTTTACAAGAAGGCGCAGATCCAGAACTTGGATTCCCGTTAAATGATTTGCCTACTGGCGCGAATGTAATTGTTTCATTTGAAGTGTTAATTGATGAAATTCCTCAAGGAAACAATGTTGTAAATAATGCGAATGTAACTGGAGATTTCCTTGTAAATCCAACAGAGCCACCGATTACTGTAACAGAACCAAGTAATACTGTTATGACAGTCGTGAATTCTTCAGGGTTAAATGTAAGGAAAAGCGTAAGTGCTACTGAAGCCGGTGTAGGAGATACGTTAACGTATACAGTTCGTATACAAAATAGTGGAACAGTAGCAGCGACAAACGTTTCATTCCTTGATCCAATTCCATCTGGAACAACGTTTGTAGCAAATAGTGTAATAATAAATGGAACGCCTCAACCAGGTTTAAACCCGACAACTGGATTTCCACTTGCTAATATTCCAGTCGGAGGGATGGTAACAGTTACTTTTCAAGTGACAATCACGAGTGTACCATCAAATAGAGTTCTTCCGAATAATGCGAATGTCACTGCTGATTTCCAAGTAAGTCCTCTCCAGCCACCAATTACAGTTGTAACGATTAGTAATATTGTAGTGACGCGAGTGAATGTAGGATCACTTAATGTAATGAAGAGTGTAAATACAACGCAAGCAGGAGTAGGAGATACGTTAACATATACGATTCGCATTCAAAATACAGGAACAGTTCCTGCAACGAATATTATTTTTCAAGATCCAATTCCGTCTGGTGCTGCGTTTGTAGCAAATAGTGTGACGATAAACGGAGTCGTTCAGCAAGGTGCGGATCCTATGGCAGGTTTCCCGGTACCGAATATTCCGGTCGGGCAAACGGCTACGATTACGTTTCAAGTTACAGTGACGAGTGTACCGAGCGGTGGAAATATAAGAAACCAATCGAACGTTACTGCAAGTTTTCTTATCAATCCAGCAAACCCTCCAATAACGACTGTTACGAATAGTAACTTTGTAGTGACGCAAGTAAATACAGCTCGATTAAATATACAAAAATCTTCATCTGTACAACAAGCTGCACTTGGAGAAACTTACACGTATTCTGTTGTCATTCGAAATAACGGTACAGTAACAGCAACGAATGCTTCCTTTATTGATCCAATTGCTCAAGAAACCACATTTGTAGCAAATAGTGTAACGATAAATGGAACGCCTCAACCTGGGTTTGATCCAAATATAGGTTTTCCGCTTCCCAATATCGCAGCTGGAACATCATTGACTGTAACGTTCCAAGTAACAGTAGTTGCGCCATCCACGCGCGGAGCCGTACTAAATACGGCATCTGCTACAGCCACTTTTTTATTAAATCCTTTACAGCCTCCTGTAACAACGACAAATTCAAGTAATACGACAGTAGTTACGATACCGTTACCTCCTCCTGGTGAAGTAACAGCAACAAAAACAGTTGATATTGCCGCTGGTGCTGTTGGAGATGTATTAACGTATACAGTGTTAATAACAAATGTAGGAATCATCCCTGTTACAGATGTGCTCTTCCAAGATGTCATTCCAGAAGGGACGGCGTTTGTAGCAAATAGTGTAACGATAGGCGGGATACAGCAACCTGGTTTAAATCCAGAAATAGGTTTTACAGTTAGTCCACTATTAAATGCTGGAGCGAGTATTTCTGTGACGTTCCAAGTGACGATTACGGAAATTCCAGATAATGAAGTTATATTAAATGATGCTGACGTTACGTTTACTTCACAACCGAATCCGCAGGAACCGCCAATTACACAAACAATATTAACGAATTTAGTCGTAACGACAATTAATATAGCTTCGATTTTCCCGTTAAAACTAGTAGATAAAGAAGTAGCGACTGTAGGAGAAATATTAACGTATGATGTATTAATCTTTAATAATGGCACAGTGGCAGCGACGAACGTTGAATTTATAGATACAACTTCCGCCGGTGTAGCATTTGTACCGGGAAGTGTGAGCATAAATGGGGTGCCGGCACCAGGATTAGATCCTTTCATTGGTTTTCCAGTTCCAGATATCTCTGTAGACGATTTTGTACTTGTCACATATCAGGAAGTGGTTACGAGCATACCTGAGGGTGGAACGATTGTTAACTTTGTAGACGTTACAGCTGCATTTGCTGTAAGTGAAACGGAGCCGCCTATTACAGAAACAACAACAAGTAATACGACATTAACAGAAATTAATGAACCTGGTTTAAATGTTTTAAAATCAGTAAGTCAGCCGGTTGTTGCAGTAGGTGATACAATCACATATACAACAGTAGTTCAAAATACAGGTACAGTGGTAGCGACGAATGTTCAATATAGTGATGTATTACCGTCCTCAATCACATTTATACCAGATAGTGTAACGATAGATGGTGTGCTACAACCTGGATTCGATCCTAATAATGGATTGCCGCTTCCAGATATAAGCCCAGGTGAAAGTGTAGAAGTTACGTTCCAAGTAACAGTTGTCAGTGTCCCATCAAACGGAACAATTGCTAATACCGCGAATGTTATGGGAAGCTTTATACTAATCCCAGGAGAACCACCAGTTGTAGTAAACCAACCGAGCAATACAACACTTACAACTGTAAACAGAGGAAGATTTAATGTTATTAAACAAGTAAATAGGGCTGCTACTCTCGTTGGAGATGTATTAACGTATACAGTTCAAATAACGAATACAGGAACGGTAACAGCTAATGATGTTCAGTTTATTGATACGATTTCAGCAGGAGCGTCATTTATACCAAATAGTGTAACGATAGATGGAACCCCGCAACCAAACTTAAATCCGATTACTGGTTTTGGAGTTGGAGATATACCAGTTGGTGAAACAGTTATCGTGACGTTCCAAGCGACAGTTACAAACATCCCGTCATCAGGAACCATTACGAACGTTGCAAATATAACAGGAAGCTTTACTTTAGTGCCAGGAGAGCCGCCGGTTGTAGTAACTGAACCGAGTAATACGACAATAACAAAGGTAAATAGAGGAAGATTTAATGTTATAAAAACCGTAAATAAGCAAGCAACACGATTAGGGGATACGTTAACTTATAGTGTGCAAGTTACAAATACGGGAACGGTAATAGCGACGAATGTTCAGTTTATTGATGTTCCGTCACCTAGTTTAGAATTCGTTCCTGGAAGTGTACAAATAAATGGAATTCCGCAAGTAGGTTTAGATCCATTTGTAGGCTTTTCATTACCAAATCTTGCAGTAGGGGACAGTATAGTAATTACATTTGAAGTAAATGTAATCGCAATTCCGCCTTCTAGTAACATTATGAATACAGCGAGAGTAACTGGTAATTTCGAATTGATTCCAGGAGAACCACCGTTTACCATTACGAACTCAAGTAATACGACAGTCACACCAGTAAATCGAGGTAGTTTAGATATGTTGAAAGAAGTAGATCATTCGGTTGTTGGAGTGGGAGAAACGGTAACGTATACAGTTCGTATATTAAATACTGGTACGGCTGATGCGATGAATGTTCAATTTATAGACGTGTTATCTCAGGAAGCTGAATTTGTTCTAAATAGTGTAACGATAAATGGAGTTCCACAGCCAGGGTTAAATCCGCAGGCTGGATTTACGATACCAGACATTCCAGTCGGTGAGACGGCACTTGTAACATATGAAGCTACGATTACAAGTTTTCCAGATGGTGGTACAGTAGTGAACGTTGCTGGGGCGTTAGCAGAATATATTTTAGTACCAGGAGAACCGCCGGTTACAGTGATGGATACGAGCAATACAGTTATCGTGACGGTAAATACGGCAATCTTATTTGTTGCAAAAGGAGCGAATTTTGAAGTAGCGATGGTAGGAGATGTTGTCACTTACGGAATTGCCGTTATAAATGATAGTACAGTTCCTGTGACCAACATTGTGTTAACGGATATCATTGATCCGAATACGTTATTTATAAATGGCACGGTAACGGTAAACGATGTAGCTCTTCCATTTGCTAATCCGAATATCGGTATTCCATTAGGTGATTTTCAGCCAAATGATGCGGCAATTATTAATTTCCAAGTCGTCATAACAGGAGGACAAATAAATAATTTAGTCACAAATACTGCTATAGCGAATGGGTTTGCAACTGTGAATCCAAATGAAGCGCCTGTAGTAGTTGAAGGCGATAGCAATACAGTTGTTATTCCGTTTATTTCTCAAAATGTCTCAACGACAGTCGTAAAAACAGCAGATTTACAGGCAGCAACGATTGGAGATGTCATTACGTTTACGACAGTTATTACAAATACGGGGGATACAGCAATACAAAATATTCGTTTTCAAGATATGTTGGATAGTAGTGTTCAATTTGTTCTTGGAAGTGTAACGGTTGATAATACACCAGTACCAAATGTAAGCCCGGTATCAGGATTTCTTATAGGGAATTTAAATCCCGGTGAAGCACGAACAGTTTCGTTCCAAGTAGTAATTCAGAGTGCCCCAAGTGGTTCGGGGAATTATATAAATCAAGCAAGTATTCGTTTCGAACATCAAGTAGGCACAGTGTTACCACCTGTTACACAAATAGTAGAAAGTAATATAGTTGTTATTCCATTTGTTCCAACGATAGAACAAATTTGCGAAACGAATCTTAATTATTTAGGAAAAATTTCTTTTCAATGTTCTCCGTGTGATCACTTGCAAATAAAGAGAAAATAAATGCAGAAAGAGCATCCTGTAAGAGAAGGATGCTCTTTTTGTATGAATCAAGTAGATTCTTTTTCGGGTGAGCTGAAAAATTCATCAATTTTGTCGGAGAGTAGAAATGGAATAGCTCCTTTTATAACAGAAATGTCCCAGTCCCACCATGAGATATTTTCTAGTTTGTCAATTGTTTCTTGCGGGAAACGATATCGAACAAATTTTGCAGGATTACCAGCTACAATTGCATATGGCGGTACATCCTTTGTAACAACACTCTTTGCGCCAATAATGGCACCGTTACCAATCGTAACACCAGATAAAATGCAGGATTGATAACCAATCCATACATCATTGCCGACTACAATATCACCTTTTGAAGAGGGGTGACCAGTAATATGGGCTCCTTCGCTGAAAAGAGCGTTAAATGGATAAGTCGTTATCCAGTCCGCGCGATGTTCTCCGCCAAGTATGAAAACAACTTCTTCTCCTAATGAACAAAACTTACCTATTTTTAATTTCGTTTCATCATTCCAAGAAAAAATAGTTGGACCTACTTTACTATAAGTATAATCACCGATATCATACTTACTATATTCAGGTTTTTGATTTAAATATAACATGATTCTTCAACCTTCTTTCTCAATCAAGAAATAAGCGTGGAATATTATATGCAAGGTGTAGTAAGGTGACCAGTGTTAATAGGTAAAATAAATAAATGGGAGTGGAATGTATGAGATATGAAATGGGATTATATAATAAACCTTTTCAGTCAATTCAATCAGGAAAAAAAGTGTATGAAGTGCGCTTATACGATAAAAAGCGTCAACTCATAAAACAAGGCGATCATATTGTATTTACGAACCTTACGACAGCAGCAACGATGGCTGTAAAAGTAACGGAGATAAAACGATATAAAAACTTTCAAGCAATGTACGAACAAATTGATAAAAAATTATTGGATTGTGAAAATGATAGTTTAGAGGAAATGTTAGAAAGTACATACAAAATATATACGAAAGAACAAGAACAAAAGTGGGGAACAGTTGCGATCGGTATTGAGGTAATAAAATGACAAGAAATCGCGGCGCGGCTATCATTGTGCAGGAAGGGAAAATTGCTCTTATAAAACGTATCCGAGAAGATGAAACGTACTATGTTTTTCCAGGTGGAGGAATTGAAGAAGGAGAAACACCTGAAGAAGCAACAAAGCGAGAAATTTTTGAAGAATTAGGGGTACATATAAAAGTGGAGCATCTAATTGCAAAGGTGGAGTATAAGGGTACGGAGTATTATTTTAATGCCGATATTGTAGGTGGAGTTTTCGGAAGTGGTAAAGCTGAAGAATTCGAAATGAAAGATAGAGGGATTTATATTCCGTTATGGTTGCCGATATATGAGTTGGAAAAAGTGAACATAAAACCGTATGAAGTGGTTGAAAGTATATTAGAACATTATAAAATATAAGGTCTGACAACATACAAAAAAAACCATTGACATAGTCTTCTGATTTAAGTATTGTATTCGAGTATGTTTATAATCAGGAGGTTTATATGAGCAATCAAACAACTACACATCATGTGAAAATGACAACAGCAGATCCATCTGGAATTGGTCTATTTGGATTAGCGATGGTAACACTTGTAGCATCATCTCAAAAGTTAGGCTTAACAGATGGCGTTTCACTAGTATTACCATGGGCAATCTTTTTAGGAGGATTTGCACAAATCTTTGCTTGCATTCACGATGCAAAGCATAACAATACATTCGGTACAACAGCATTCGGTGCATACGGTCTATTTTGGCTAGGTGTTGGAATGACTTGGTTAATTCAACTTGGAGTATTTGGCGAAAAATTAGCACAAGCTGCAGATTCAAAACAGCTTGGTGTAGCCTTTATCGGATATTTGATTTTCACAATATTTATGACAATTGGTGCAATGGAAACACATAAAGTATTATTTATGATTTTCGTCCTTATTGATTTCTTATTTATCGGTCTTTCATTAAGTACTTTAGGTGTTATGCCGCATGCAATGCATAATTTAGCAGCATATTCTGAACTTCTTATTTCATTATTATCTTTCTATGGTTCAGCAGCAGCAGTGTTAAACACACACTTCGGAAAAGTTGTTTTACCAGTTGGAAAGCCGTTTGGTATTTTTAAAAAGTAATAAAAAAGCACAGATGATTGTATAGTCATCTGTGCTTTTTTTATGAAGTAAACAGAAATAATAAAAAATATAATTGAAATTGATTCTCATTATTAATATAATGAGAATGAGAATCATTTATTATTAGAGGGGGATGCCAAATTGGCGAAAATTTTAATAGCTTATGCAAGTATGTCAGGAAATACAGAGAGTATTGCTGATTTAATTAAAGTTAGCTTAGATGCTTTTGATCATGAAGTAGTCTTGCAAGAAATGGAAGGCATGGATGCTGAAGAATTATTGGCTTATGATGGAATCATTTTAGGGTCTTATACGTGGGGAGATGGTGAACTACCATTTGAAGCGGAAGATTTCCATGATGACTTAGAAAATATAGATTTATCAGGGAAAAAAGTAGCGGTATTTGGATCAGGAGATACGGCGTATGAACTGTTTTGTGAAGCGGTAACGATATTTGAAGAGAAACTTGTAGAACGCGGTGCAGAGCTTGTACAAGAAGGATTGAAAATCGAATTAGCTCCAGAAGATGAAGAGGATGTTGAAAAATGCAGTAATTTTGCAATTGCATTTGCTGAGAAGTTCTAAGAATGGGAGTGTCAACGTGGAGACAATGTTAAGTGCGACCGCTATTACAAAGTTAAGAGATGGAAAGCTTATGTTAGCTACTACATATAATGGCTTATTTATTGAACAAGACGGAGAATGGAAACAAATTTTAAATGGTTTTCAAAAACGAATTAGGGATTTACATAGCGAAGATAATGTAGTGTATGGTGTAGGTGACGAAGGAATTTTTATTCGTAGTATGAATGGTGGAGAGAATTGGACGGTTCAACGTTTTCCAACAAAGGCAACGAGTTGGAATGTGTGTAGTAATATAGAAGGAACTGTCATTGCTCATGGAGATAAAACGTTGTATCATTCTAATGATTTTGGTTCGACATGGGAAACCATTCATCCATTTCTTGAGTATGGTAGCGGGGCACCATCTATTCGATCGTTGTTTTTATATAAACATTACTTATTTATCGGTACGAAAATACATGCTAAATATGGTGGTGTTTGGCTCTTTAATTTGGAGACACGTAAATTAAAGAGGATTAAAATCGTGATGAATCAGATGATCTCAGCGTTGACTTTACACAACTCGTATTTAGTAGCAGCCAGTGGATCGTGCAAAGGGATTAGTGGGAATATTTCTTTTTGTAAAATAGAAGAAAGTATTGAGAGTGAAAAAATATATTGGCACACATGCCAAAGCGAGCAAAAAGCAAGTAGCTATTTAGACTTAAGTGTAGATCAACATGTGTTATATACAACGTCAACGCAAAATAAGGCTGGGATTAGTACTGTTTGTCGTGTACTTTTAGAAGAAGGAATTGTAACAGTATGTGATTCAGTTAAAGGGCATGGCTGGCGCATTGTGAACCAAAAAGAAGCCTATTTTGTAGCTGGATCAGGTGAATCAAAAGCGATGCAGTGGAAGAAAAAAGTTGTATAGCAAAAAAACTTTGCTTTTATTATATTGATATGATATATTATATTTAAACCATTTTACTTTTAATAATATAGAGATTTAAATGAGCTGTAACTTCCGAGGAGGATAGCAATGTTAAATCTCCTCAGAGTTGCAGTTTTTTTAATGTCTGACTTATTTTTGTAAAGTGGTTGAAAATGAATATGTACATATAGGTACATTGTAGGAGGATTTTTTACATGCAAAACGGTAAAGTAAAATGGTTTAACTCAGAAAAAGGTTTCGGATTCATCGAAGTTGAAGGCGGAGAAGACGTATTCGTTCATTTCTCAGCTATCCAAGGCGAAGGTTTCAAAACTTTAGAAGAAGGTCAAGAAGTTACTTTCGAAGTAGAACAAGGTAACCGTGGACCTCAAGCTACAAACGTTAACAAGAAGTAATTGTGGAGAAAAGAAGGGCTTGCCCTTCTTTTTTTTTGCATTTTTATTGAATAACCTCCTATGTACATAGCATAATGAGATTGAATTTTCGTTTGTTAGACGAAGTATTACATGCATAAAGTGTATGAATAAATAAATACTGAAAATAAAGTATATGTGTGAAAAGGAATGTAGAAAGAGGTAAATAAATTGGAAAACGCTACACATTTTATTGTGTTTGATATAGAGAGAAATTTTAGGCCATATAAATCAGAAGATCCGTCAGAGATAGTTGATATCGGAGCTGTAAAAATAGAAGCAAGTACAATGAAGGTAATTGGAGAATTTTCGGAGTTAGTAAAACCGGGGGCACGACTTACTCGTCATACGACAAAATTAACGGGAATTACAAAGAAAGATTTAATTGGTGTCGAGAAATTCCCGCAAATTATAGAAAAATTTATTCAGTTTATCGGAGAAGATTCTATATTTGTTACATGGGGAAAAGAAGATTATCGATTTCTATCTCATGATTGTACGTTACATAGTGTAGAATGCCCTTGTATGCAAAAAGAAAGAAGAATTGATTTACAAAAATTTGTTTTTCAAGCGTATGAAGAATTGTTTGAGCATACACCAAGTTTACAATCTGCAGTAGAACAGCTCGGTTTAATATGGGAAGGGAAGCAGCACCGAGCTTTAGCGGATGCTGAGAATACAGCGAACATACTTCTTAAAGCATATAGCGAGAGAGATATTACTAAAAGGTATAAAAGACATGGCGAACTTGAACTTGTAGAGAACGGAAAACTAACAGAAAAAGCGAAAAAAAAGATGCGAAAATGGGTATTTAAAGAAATGAGAAAAAATACTGAGCGTCCTTTCGTTTGGAGTACATTTGAAAGTAGTGACACGTGGGAAAGTATAACGGAAAGATATTATATAAGTGAACCTACAATAGAACTTCTGAAAAAACATTTTCGTACAGCGGTTAGAAAAGCGGAAAGGCAGATTAGGTATTTGGCTGAGATGGAGAAGAATGCAGAGGTTAAATGACATTCTTCTCTATTTCTAGTTACATAAATTTACTGTCATTGTATTGATGGATGAATAAAGTATTCATATAAATAGGAATTGATTTGTTGTGCTACTTTGAAATTTAAGGTGTGGTAAGAAATTTTTTAATATATTCATAAAATTAGAGCCCATAGAAATGAAAGAGGGTAAAGTTGAATGGAAGCAATCTTTAACATTGTAACAGTTTTAGTTTTTGGGATAATATTTACCACGCTATTAGCGGTAATTACACTTCCTTTCATAGCAAAGAAGAAGAATTGGAAAAAGCTTAATATCTCTTTAAGTCGTGGTGTGTTAAAGATTAAAATAGAAGAGTAAGATAAGAGTTTTAGACAAGGTGGGTGTGATAGTGATAGACTTAGATATTAAAGACGTCAACGTACAGATGGAATTAAACGGAGTCTTTTGGAATGAGGATGGGATTGCTGAAATGACGGTGACTACAAAAGAAGAGCATTCTTTTCTTCTTCGTTTAGTAGTTGATTTAGAAAGTAAAACGATTAGGGCGACGAGTATTGAAATAGTGAATGGATTCTGTCCGCTATGCAAACAGAAAAGGAACGAATGTAGTGAATTGCATGACTTGCAAAACAAAATGGATATTTTAGAAGAAGCTTACGATTGGGTGAGAGAGCATCCGGAATATCGTTTTCAGTTATCTTTTTACGAGTACAATAAGTTTGAGGTAGTAAAGTGAAAATTTCATTTTACTAATATACATAGTGACTACTCTAATGGAAATACACTTGTACAACAAAAAACAAATCTACTGAATCCTGTGACAAATGTCCTTTTGGATTAAAAATAAGCATATTTTGTTATAAAGCAGAAAAACCGATTCTTAGTAGAATCGGTTTTTTACATAACTTTCAAATATGTCCCAAATAAAAGATCGTTTGTTAGTAGTGCTCCGTAAAAATAGGGATATAGAATGGTTTATTCAATCCCGTTCGGATCATAAGAATACTGCTGCTTATTCTCAATCCGCTCAATCACATCTTGCAATTCATCTGGCTTCAGAAACTCAATAGGAGAGAAGCCTTTCTCAAATGTAAGTGTATCAGCCTCAATCATTAATACGTATCGGTCATTTACCTTTGCGATATGTATTTGATCCCCGAAATCAGCAAGTAGGGCCTTTACAGAGATATGGTCTGCTTTTAGCTTTAATTCCACTTCAGGCGCATGCTCGACGATTTGAGCGGTAGCCTCCATTACTTCTTCGGTTGAAAATTGTTCCATAATTTCACGTTTCGGACTGGCAGCCCATACTTCCATTGCTTGGTCGAATTGTTCGCGTTCTTCCGTACCTTCTTCAAATACATCTTCAATTTGGTCGTATACCATGTCCATTACTTGTGTTTTCATAATTTCAGGCATAGAGCGTTCGTATTCGACGAATTTTAAGAAGTCTTCAAAGTAACGGGCGTGTGATGCTTGGTGAATTTTTAGCTCGCCCACTTCGACCATACCTTCTTCGGGCATGTACGGATATTGGATAGATTTCATATTTTTTGTTGTGATGGCCATCTCAACGTTACGAATTAGTGTGGATTCATCGGAAATAGAAGCGACTTTTGGCTCGAAGTCACATTTCATAACGAAGACGAATGGATCATCAAAGTATTTGCGTAGTTTTGCTTGCGCAATTAAAAATACACCACCGCGCACAGCACTTGTGTCAAGATATGTATAAACGAGAGGTTCGCTCATATCTTTGAAGTTTTCCTTCGTTTCTGCAAAGCGGATGCGATTAAATAAGTTGTAATGAGGGTTTGAGTCAAGTTCGTGCCCTTCTTCTACAATAAAGCGACCGATCTTTGTCGGAGCTTGTTCTGTTTTCGCATGACGTTCTACTTTTCGCTTTGAAATTTTTAATAATTCTCCATTCAAAAATTCTTTTAAGGAGCTATCTTCATACTCTTCAGCGTCTAATGTTTGAAAATGTTTGTAGCGTTTATCAACAGCTTCACCTTTTCCTTCTACTTGTACAACATAAAAGGAAAGATAATTTATTTCAAAATCCATATTTATCACCTTGTTTCATTTCATTAACTCTTATCAGTATAGAGATGGAAAAAACTTTCGTCAATTTATATAAGGAAGGGGAAGCCCCCCTTCCTTCATATATTTTTTATTTCCGAAATTAAAATCCGTCTTCTAATGCTGAAAATGGAATGTTCAGTCTGTTTTCTACTGTACGTAAACGTTGGTTTAAGCGGTTTAATCTACGTGTATGACGTTCAACCGTGTTTTCTAATTGACGTACTCTTTGTTCAAGCTCATTTACTCGTCTTTCTAATTGACGGTTTCCAGCACCAGGAAAAGAGATTGGAAGTTGGAATTGTCGAGTTTGATCATATGGATTAACTTGTTCTACTGGATCTATATATTGTTGGTATTGTGCTTGTAAATCATATTGAGGTTGATAACCAGTTTGGTTATATGGATCGTATGGATTGTAGGGGTACATAAAAACATCCTCCATTTCTTTAAAATAGGTTAATTCACCATAATGTATGTGTAAAAGCGGAGTGTGGCACGGCAAATACCTATTTATGTTCACAGGATGTTTTTTTTATAAATACGAATATGGAGTTTTACATTTGTATTTCGTTCGTTTTATGGTATATACTGGATAATAGGTAGGGGTTACGTAAAGGTTACAATTCTATCAAACTCAAACTTTTATGTAAATATATATAGACATTTGGAAAAGAAAAGAGTAATTTATATAGAGTAAAAAATAACTTGTAACAATTTATAAATATATTGTAAAATGATTGTAACAAAACATACATAAAAATGAAATAATACATAAGAGTAGTATTGGGGAAAAGGGGAGAGTATATTGTTCCGTAAAGTAAAGGGTATATTAGTTGGGGTTTTATGTGTAGCTGTAGTGAGTGGCTGTGGTACAAAAGTAAGTGATGTTGCATTAGTAAGTGATATTGGTGGCCACACGGTAGAGGCTAAAGCAGAAGTACAGGATTCTATTAGTTTAGTAGATGGTCGTACAGGTACGGAAGTGAAAAAGCTAGATTTGTCGAGTCTAGGTTATTTTGAAGATGAAGCGAAATTTAAAAAATCAGTTGAGAAGGTTGCTAGGGAAGTTGGAAAAAATGTTGACAAAAAGATGGTCCCTTCACGTCTAGGACCTGATGGAAGTTGGCAAGAAGGAAAACCTTCTTATGAATTAATGGAAAAAGAATTAGTAAATAAATTATTAAACGTAGGTATGTGGGATTCTTCCTATCAATTACCTATTGTTGAGAAAAAACCTACCGCTACATTAAGTGATGCGCAAGGAAGTGGTACGGTAATTGGTAGATATGAAACGAATTTAGGTGGCTCAACAGGTGGACGTATTGAAAATATTCGTTTGTCAGCAGCGAGTATAAATGGAGTTGTATTAGCGAAAGGGGACAGTTTCTCTTTCAATGCATTAATTGGTGATACAACACCGGATAAAGGATATCAATTAGGAAAAGAAATTGTAGATGGTAAGTTAGTAGATGGATATGGCGGTGGCGTTTGTCAAACATCATCAACATTATACAATGCAGCAGATCAAGCTGGTTTGAAAATGGTAGAGAGAACAACACATTCTAAAACGGTAGGTTACGTTCCACAAGGAAGAGATGCTACAATTGCATATCCATACTTAGATTTAGTGTTTGAAAACACGAATGATGCACCTGTGAAACTTTATATGGGCATTCAGGGCGGAAAGTTAGTTGCTGAAGTACATAAAATGCGATAAGGGTTATTACAGTACAGTTTGAAATAGAAACAGCATAAAAGAAGTCGGAAGGTATATAATTACCTTCCGATTTCTTTTTGATACGTAATCCAGGTAGCACAAGGATTGAAAGGAACGGATTTTAATATCTCCATTGCATATATACTTGTTGAATCGAATTCACCTTGAATGAAAGAATAGCCATGTTTATTTGCATACATAAATTGTTCGAAAACGAGCAGTTTCAGTAAGGATAAATCGTCTTTCGTGTGAGTTCCGCACCATCCTAGTTCTACCGTATTATCCTTTTCTGATGTATGGAGGAAAGAGTATGCCATAATTTGATGCTCTTCATCTATAATGAGAAAGCTCCCATCTAGTAGTACGTCATCAGCTAAAATCATCTCTTGCCAAGTTTGTAATGGGAGTTTAAAGTTTTCTCGCTTTTGAATCTCGTTTAATAAAAATTCTTCAATGTGTAGCTCTGCATAGAAAGGATTCGTATATATTCGAAAGTATGTGCAGTATGGATGGAAGTTACTGCCCCAGGTGAAAAAGATGCCTACTACATCTTTTTTATAGTAGGCAATATACGCACATTTTGTTTTATTATCTCGTAATAAGTGAAATACGTACGATTCTTCATTGTATAAATCAATAAGTTGTTTTACTTGTAGCTCATTATTTTTACTATACTTCTCTATAACAAGATTATTTTCATTGGAGGACTTTATCATAGCTCAATCCAAAAACGTCTTACTACATTCCCATCTTCCTCAATGAAATCCTCATCACGAAGCCCGCCGTTATGTAAAATTGTTTTTTCTGAAGCAGTATTTACTTCATCGCAAACGATCAGTGCTTTTGTGATGTTTAATTGCTTCGCTTTTTCCAGTGATAATGCTAGTAATTTCGTAGCGTAACCTTTTCTTCTTTCAGAAGGACGAATGCCATAACCGATATGACCGCCAGCGTTAAATAAATGTTCGGTTAAACTATGACGTATATTAACAGCTCCTACGATCCTATTATGATCTGTAACGAGCCAATACGTAGAATCTGGTACCAAAGAGTCAGGAAGATTTATTCCATTATGTGCATCGAGTAATTCTTGTACCATAGCGGGGAAGTTAGAAGGATCCTTTGTAATAACCCACGGAATCATCGTTTCACCGCTATCTTTCCATTCGTTATAAAAATCTAAGTATTCTTCTTGTAAATCGGTAGTAGGTGTAAGTAAAGAGACGTTCATTGTTAATAAGCTCCTTTATTTATGTAGTATGTATAAAAAAATTACGACACAAATTGAAAACGTTTTCTTGATTTTCTCAACATCATTTCATTCGACTTTAGTTTTTAAAGAAAATGAGTGGAGGTTTAAATCTATTGATTGTTTATTTTATGTTAATATTTAAAATATTAACATAAAACGGCCTAGGTATTAAGTGTATTTTAGTAAAATTCCTTCATATCGATAAATGGATGTGTGTGATAATTTTTATTTTATCTATCTATAATGAATGAAAGGGGGAAGGGCTCGTGAGTGTAAATATTGATTTCATTATACGAATCGGTGTTGCTGGTTTGTTAGGAGCAATAATCGGTATTGAAAGGGAAATTCGATCAAAAGAAGCGGGCTTAAAAACACATTTCCTAGTAGCGGTAGGAAGTGCTTTAATAATGGTCGTTTCGAAATATGCTTTTTCAGATATTATGAATGAAGATCATATGGCGCTAGATCCGAGTCGTATTGCAGCGCAAGTTGTTAGTGGAGTAGGTTTTTTAGGGGCAGGTACAATTATTATTCAAAAGCAGGCGGTGAAAGGATTAACGACAGCGGCTGGTTTATGGGCCACAGCAGGAATTGGATTAGCAATTGGGGCTGGCATGTATGTAGTAGGAATTGGCGCGACGATTCTCGTTTTAATTGGTTTAGAGATTGTAAGCCGTATTTTTAAGGTGCAATTTTTATTTCCTCAAAACATAACGGTGCAAATACATATAAATAAACATGAAGCGGTACAACAAATAGTAGAAACGCTACAAGTGAAAGGTATTCCAATACTTTCATATGAAGTGGAAGCTTTACAAAAGGATGCAGAAATAGTTTATAAGGTAGGGATGCAGCTGAAAAATATATCGTCAGAAGAAAAGAATGCGTTTATTCAGCATATGCAAACATTACCAGAAGTTACGTTTATAAAGTTAAAATTATAGCGTTAAAAACGAGGATAGATGTAGCAGGAAACTCGCTATTATCTATCTTCTTTTGATATAAAACGCACATAAAGTCAAGTGTTAATTTTGCATGGTATGGATACATGTGTGAACGTTACCTTATTTTTTCTCAATACAGTATAAAAAGTAAAAATAGTAAAATAATGGTGCGGTACACTAAAAAATGTAAGGTAGGGGAGAGCATGAAAGGCTATTCAAAAAAAGTGTTAGTAGGGGTAAGTTTTGCTAGTTTAATGTTAGGGAGTTTTCAAGGGGACGCATTGGCAGAAGGTACAAAGGGAGAGCAAGTTTCATATCGGAATGTGCTCAAAATGGAGCCGATTGGTTTACAATTACCAGTGCAAGAATTAGCTCATTCATCAAAAGTGTTGGAAAATAAGTCTTTTGAGAAAAGGCTACAATTTGCTGATTTGTCACAAAGACCGCCTGAAGTGAAAAAGGAAAGTAAGCAATTAGCTGTAGCGAAAACGTATACAATTGCTGAATTAAATCAATTGAGCAATCAGCAGTTAGTGGACTTACTTGTAACAATTGATTGGGAGCAAATTACTGGGCTATTTCAGTTTAATAAGGATAGTCTTGCATTCTATCAAAACGATAGTAGGATGCAGGCGATTATTGATAAATTGAAGCAGCAAGGCGGGGCTTATACGAAGGATGATTCCAAAGGGATTGAGACTTTAGTAGAGGTATTACGATCAGGATTTTATTTAGGGTTTTATCATACAGAATTAAGTAAACTAAATGAGCGGAGCTATCATGATAAATGCTTACCTGCACTACAAACGATTGCGAATAACCCGAATTTCAAACTCGGTACGTTAGAACAAAATAGAGTTGTCTCATCATATGGGAAATTAATAGGGAATGCTTCAAGTGATGTGGAAACGATAACAGCAGCTGCAAAGATTTTTAAACAATATAACGATAATTTTTCTGCGTGGGTAGACAATCTTTCAGCTGGAAATGCGATTTACGATATTATGCAAGGTGTGGATTACGACATTCAATCGTATTTGTACGATACGAGAAAAGCACCGAAAGATACAATATGGTATCAAAAAATTGATAGCTATATTAATGAATTAAGTCGTTTTGCCTTAATTGGAACGGTGACAGAGAAGAATGGATGGTTAATTAACAATGGTATTTATTATACAGGTAGACTTGGTACATTCCATAGTACAGGGACGAAAGGATTACAAGTTGTAACGGACGCAATGAAAATGTATCCGTATTTAGGAGAGCAATATTTCGTAGCTGCTGAGCAAATTGCGACGAATTATGGCGGGAAAGATGCAAATGGAAATGTTGTGAATTTAGATCAAATACGAGAAGATGGAAAGAAAAAATATTTGCCGAAAACGTATACGTTCGATGATGGAGCAATTGTGTTAAAAGCTGGAGATAAGGTGACAGAAGAAAAAGTAAAACGTCTATATTGGGCGGCAAAAGAAGTGAAGGCACAATTCCATCGTACGGTTGAAAGTGATCAGCCCTTAGAAAAAGGCAATCCTGATGATGTATTAACGATGGTTATTTATAATAGTCCAGCTGAATATCAATTTAACCGTCAATTGTACGGGTATGAAACGAATAACGGCGGTCTTTATATAGAAGGAACAGGTACGTTCTTTACTTATGAACGTACGCCAGAAGAAAGTATTTATAGTTTAGAAGAACTGTTCCGACATGAGTTCACACATTACTTACAAGGTAGATATGAAGTGCCAGGACTTTGGGGACAAGGGAAGATGTATGAGAATGAGAGATTATCTTGGTTTGAAGAAGGAAATGCGGAGTTTTTTGCAGGTGCAACGAGAACAGATAATGTTGTACCGAGAAAGAGCATTATAGGGGGAATATCTTCAAATCCAGCAGAACGTTATACAGCAGAGAGAACGTTAAATGCAAAGTATGGAACGTGGGATTTCTATAATTATTCCTTCGCTTTACAATCGTACATGTACAATAAGAGATATGATATGTTTGACAAAATTCATGATCTTATTAGAAAAAATGATGTAACAGCATATGATGCATACCGCTCTGCTTTAAGTAAAGATGCGAATTTAAATAAAGAGTATCAAGACTATATGCAAATGTTAGTAGATAACCGTGAGAAATATAATGTTCCATTAGTATCAGATGATTATTTAGCGACGCACGCACCGAAACCAGTTTCAGATATTGCAGCAGAAATTACAGCAGAAGCAAAATTAAGTAATGTATCGGTTAAGAAAAACAAATCACAGTTCTTTCATACATTTACACTACAAGGAACATATACAGGTACGACTGCAAAAGGAGAATATGAAGACTGGAAATCAATTACACAAAACGTAAATGATACGTTAAAACGGTTAAGTGCAAAAGAATGGACAGGCTATAAAACAGTAACAGCGTACTTCGTGAATTATCGTGTGAATGCATCAGGACAATTTGAGTATGATGTTGTATTCCATGGTATTAATACAGAAGAAGGCGCTGTGAATAAAGCGCCAGTTGCGGTTATAAACGGTCCATATAGCGGAAATGTAAATGAAGCAATTTCATTTAAAAGCGATGGATCAAAAGATGAAGATGGGAAAATTGTTTCTTATAAATGGGAGTTTGGTGACGGTACTGTAAGTAATGAACAAAATCCAACTCACGTGTATACAAAAGAAGGAACATATACAGCGAAATTAACAGTAACAGATGATAAAGGATTAACGAATACTGTTACAACGAATGTAACGGTTCAAAAGAAAGAAGATAACAGCGCAGAAAAAGAGCCAAATAATTCATTCCAAACAGCAAATAAACTACAATTAAATCAAGTTTTACGTGCTAGTTTAGGAAATGGTGATACGAGTGACTTCTTTGAAATAAATGTGGAAACGGCGAAAAACCTTCAAATTAATGTAACGAAGGAAAATAATATTGGAGTAAACTGGGTTCTTTATTCTGAAGCAGATTTAAATAATTATGTTACGTATGCACAGCAAGAAGGGAATAAGTTAGTAGGAAGTTACTACACGTATCCAGGAAAATATTATTTACATGTGTATCAGTATGGCGGGGGAACAGGGAATTATACGGTAGAAGTGAAATAGTAAAAGAGAAATAGTCTTTCAATGAATGGAAATCAATTTAAGCTTATATTTAGTAATGCAGGTAACGATATCAGGTACAAAAATAAATACTGGAGTATCGTTATGCGTATTAAAAAAATTTGTACTTTAAATGAAAAAATAACTGTAGGGAAGTATCTAATGATATGAAGAAATCAAGTAGTAAGAGAGCTTATCTTGAAGTTAAGCAGATCTAATCAGTAAATGAGGTACAATCTATAAATTATTATTTCATAGAGATGTGAGCAAAGTAATAAAATTCAAGTATGTTTGATTTAATTAAAGGACCAAAGTTTATCCGTAAAAATAGATAAACTTTGGTCCTTATTACTTTTAATTCATTCGCGAAATCAAGATGACTAATGAGTCGAGTAGCGGGATTTTTTAAATTTATTTAATAAGTTAAGTAGTGAAAATTTTATCATTTAAATCATTCCGTCATATTAGCAGGGGATACTAATAGAAAAACGTGTTCCTTTACCTAATTCACTCTCTATCTCTATATCTCCGTTTAATTCTTTAATAATGCTATAAGCAATCATAGTGCCAAGTCCAGTCCCTTTTTCTGTTGTTGAATAGAATGGCAAGGCAATTCGTTTTATTTGTTGAGAGGACATTCCAATCCCTGAATCAATAATATCGATTATAATATTCCCTTTTATTTTCTGTATATTTATTTGTAATACGCCACCATTTATCATGGCTTCAATTCCGTTTTGTATGATGTTGTTTAGACAGATTCTGAATTTTTCGGGGTCTCCATTTATATAAAAGGAATCTGTACTATTTTGTTTTATTTCAACTTTATATGATAGAGCGAGTGGTGAAATAGTGTCTTTCACTTGATTTAAAATATGATTAATATCTATTTTCTCATTTAGGGTGTTCTGTGGTTTTGTTAAGGATAAATAGTTATTAATAGTGGATTGTATTTGCTGCATTTCAATTAACATGATTTCTAAGTACTGATTCTGAGGTAGCTTAGAGGCATGTTTTTCATTTAACAATTGAGTGAATCCATGTACTGTGGTTAGTGGATTATGAATTTCGTGTGCAATGGACGCGGCTAGTTCGCTAGCTATATAAAATTTTTCAGCCCGTTGCAGCTTTTCTTTCATTTTATATTTCTCAATCATTCCCTCTATTAAATAAACTGATAATAATACTGTGAAAATATTAATGATTATATAATTTAATAAAAATTCTATGAGAGTAGAGTCTATTCTACCACCTGTATTTATTTGAGTTACAAAACCGCAGATAGAAAGTGAAGTTGTACATACTAAAATAAGAAGCAAGCTTAATAATAGTTTTTTTTCTTTAACATACTTAGGTAATACGTAACGAAAGAACATTGTTATAACAGAAATAATAGTAAAGATAATAAATGATGGAAGAACGCCATTTCCGCCTAAGTAAAATCGATAAGAAAGATATAAAATTCCTATAAAAACAATGTTTTTTGTATTTCCGTATAGAAAAACTAATATGATAGGAATAAAACGTAAATCATAAATAAATCCAGCATGTAAATGAAAAGGAAACGTCATGCAAAAAATAATAGCAACGGAGGAAAGGATAGAAATCAATATATGATTACATGTTATTTTTTCTTTAAATTCTAACCAAAATACATGGTAGCTAAGGATACAAATTATTATTATAAAGGTATTTAATAAAAGAGTAGAAATTCCCATAGTTTTGCATCTCCGATAGTTTGTATATAGGATTATGTATGAGTTAAACTTAGATGTTTAGTATCAGTAAACTTTCTATCTAAAAAAGGAAGGGCACTTGAAAAAGTACTATCATATTATTCGTATTAAAATTGATAAGGAAGTTAGAAAAAATAATAGATAAAAAAATCTACTTAGATATTTATATCTATGAAACTAGAAATTGATTTTTGTATAGGTGAAATTTGAATTGAGTTACTGATAAAATAATGTTTTTTAAGTGTGAATATTCTGTGAAGATAATATATGTGGTGACCTTTGTTTTATAGCCTTCGTTATATTAACATGGAATATATCAAATTACAAAGTGAAAATTTTAAAACTTTTTATTAGTATATTTTATCTAAAATGGAAACACTATTTATTTGAGTGTCTTGGTACTTAATTGTATGAATTCTTGTGGGGAAAAGGCTTTGAAATTTACATGTTCTTTTTTTTGAAGCATAATACTGTAGACTTATCTATGTCAGTTTCTTAATAACCATTAAGGTATAAATTTAAGATATATAGGTTTAAAGATATGAATTATTACATAAAAACGCACTTACAAAAGAATGTATGATGGTAATAGAATACAAACATCAAGGGGGAACTTAAAATGAAGTTTAATAAACTAGTGCTTGGTTGTGGAGTCATTTCAGCATTAACACTTGGTGTGTTAGGAAATAATACTTATGCTGAAGAAGTAAACAAAATGAATGATACAATTCATTTTGTTGAACATATTCCTACAGACATATTATTAACTCAAACAATGGATTATAGTGGAGAGGCTATAACTTCTTTTGTATATAGTGGGAGTGAAAATTTAAGCTTCTTTATGAAAAATAATGGTCAAAATACAATGGGATATAGTGTAAAAGGTCCAAATATGGAGCTAATTGTTGGTGGTTATATAAAACCTGGAGAACAACAAATTAATGTTACAAATGTACGGAATGCTCTATCTCCATTACCAATTGGAACGTATAGTATTTACGTTTCAAATGATGATGGTTCTAAGGGACAATTCCAAGTTGCAGTAAGATCTATGAATTAAATTTAAAACGCCTTTTTTATAAGTTAATTTAGTCTTTACTTACTGGAAAGAAACTATATTGAAATGAGAATTACACATAAAAGTAAAAACGAGGATGTCGATTTTGAGAATCTTAAAGTGAAGGTGACTTGAAATTCAGTTAAATTACATAAGAAACTAGAAAAACCACTTATATAAGTGGTTTTTCTAGTTTTAGGCTATACATTTAAAATTAGGCTAAGTTAAAGTAATAAGCATTTTATTTGTTTAGATTATTTTGGTTCTGGATAATGATTGTAGTACGAAATTCTAATAAATTCTTGGTATACATTTGTTAATTTAGCATCTCTAAGAGCGTCATTGAATTTTTGCATACGAACACTACCTTGAGCGTAGCCTCCACCAGGAACATAAGGATTTCTAGCTTCAAAGTCATCCATAAAGGCTTTTAATTTTTTATAGTCCTGAGATTGATAAAAAATAGCCGCTTCTTCAGGAGTGACATCAAAGTAAGAAGAGGATGTTGAGTTATAAGAAGCCGCTTGAGCGGTAGGTGTTTCTAGCATAGTTGCAGCCCCACCAAACATAGTAAGCGCCATAGAAGATACAATGATTTTTTTAAACATAATAAAACCTCCACATAGAATATTTGGATTAAAAGCGATCCTGTAATCATTATAGTTACATTGAAAATGATTATCAAATGCAATATTGCATAATTTATTATTTGAACGAGAAGTCTCCTTTATCTCTACATGGGGAAGTTTAGTAGGAGATTAATAGATTAAAAGAGGTTTACATATCATTGAGGTTAAACAGAAAATGAAATAAAAAGCATATTTTAATTGAGGAAAGTTAAAAGGATCTATTATTAAAGATAGTGATATTTTAAAAAGGTATGACAGTTACCAGCTAGAGATACTATTATAGGGGATTTAGCTACGTTTATTGCTGTTAAGAAATACATAATATATCTGTCTGTATAAGATAAAATGAAGAAACATTTCTTTTGGATTTTACAATATGTGTAAGGGGAATCAAGATTTTAATTTGTACTTTAAGTAAGGGAGAAAAGTATTACTTTTTATGCAACGAAGAATGTTAAGTCTCATTCAAAGTTATAAAATAATCCTTTTAAAACAAAATATAGTTTGGCTAAAAATTAGAGGGCATCAATTCATTGGAACAGTAAAAACTGTTTATAGGATTGATGTCTTTTTTTGTTTAAGAACGAGAATATATTTTCTCAACAGGACAAATGATAAATAGCTATAAGTACTACTTATAAGGATAATTGGAAAATAGAAATTAATAATAAAGGGGAATGCGAAATGACAACATTAATATCTAATAGAGATCTAGCTAAAATCCGAGAGGAAGATGTAGATGTATTAAAGAGAATGGCACATCCCGTTCGATTAAAAATTGTAAATGAATTAATGCATCATAAACTGTGTAATGTTACACAGTTGACAGAAATATTAAGGCTCCCGCAATCCACTGTTTCACAGCATCTATCAAAATTAAGGGGAACCGTGCTCCGTGCAGAAAGACGTGGATTAGAGATGCATTATTATATTGATAATGCTAAGGCTCGTCAGATTGTAGGAATTCTAGGTTTGTAGGTTCATAATTCGTAAAAAGTTTTCTAATAGAATCAGTGGCGTGCAAAGTAAAAAGAGTACTTTTCAAAAGTGCTCTTTTTAAGATGTGCATTAAGGCTGGAAATAGGCATCAATAATAATTTAGAAGGAGTGTGCTTAAAATAAAAGATAATTATTTACATTGTTTAATAATTACTTAATAAATTATTAAGTTTGTTACCTTACAAAACTGTAAGGTTATTTCAATTGACACTCATATATATAAGTAACTATACTAGTTACACAATGTTGGTGAATATATTGAATAGTTTCAATCTATAAGTGTATGTCTGAAGATTCTTTTCGGAATAATAGTTCGATTTTAAATTATTCATTTGTAATATAGTGTTAATACCAACTTAATCTATGCTTTATTCTAAGGAGTATTATGTAAAGATTAACTATCAATGATATATTTACTAACTTGTAATAAATTTTTAGAGGTGCTAAATTTTGAAGAACAAATTAATTGCTACAGGAATTCTTGCTGGAAGTCTACTATCTTATTCTTCTAGTATTTTTGCAGATACTCATAAATTCCCAGATGTTCCTGCATGGGCTGACAAATCCGTTACTTATTTAGTTGATAAGCAAGTATTGAATGGTTATCCAGATGGAACTTTTGGTTCAAATGACACATTAGATAGAGCTTCTGCGGCAACCATTATGACAAAGGCTCTTGGTATACACATTGATTTAAATGCAAAACCATCTTTTAAAGATTCACAAAACCACTGGGGAACTCCCTATATTGCCGCAGCTGAAAAGGCAGGAATAATTAAAGGTGAAGGAAATGGAATATTTAACCCTTCTGGAAAAGTTACTCGTGCTGCTATGGCTACTATGCTAGTGAATGCATATAAACTACAAAATAAAAGCACTAACAATGGACAAAGTAAATTTGAAGATTTAAAGGGACATTGGGGTGAAAAGTTCGCAAATATCTTAATTGATTTAAAAATTTCAGTTGGTACAGATAATGGTTGGCAACCAAATAGATTTATAACACGTGCTGAAGCTGCACAACTAACCGCAAAAACAGATATGCTTCAATATAGTCAAAGTAATCCTTTAGAAAATAAAGCAATTATTATTGACCCCGGACATGGCGGCGAAGATCCTGGAAAAAACACAAAGGGGTTACCTGAAAGTAAGATTGTACTAGATACTTCTTTACGTCTTCAACAATTGCTTGAAAAACATACTCCATTTACAGTTTTACTAACTCGTGAATCTGATACTAGACCTGGACATGATCAAAAAAGCTCTTTACAGGAACGTGTTAAGTTTGCTAAGCAAAATCAGGGTGATATCTTTATAAGCATTCATGCAAATGCTTTTAACGGTAATGCAAAAGGGACAGAAACATATTACTATAAATCTTCTAAATCTGAAAAAACAAATCCTCATGTGGAAGAAAGTCGTGTTTTAGCTGAAAAAATTCAAGAACGATTAGTAGACGCACTTCAAACACGTGATAGAGGTGTTAAACATGGAGATCTTCATGTTATAAGAGAAAATGACATGCCAGCTGTGTTAACGGAACTTGCTTTTATAGATAATGGTATTGATTACAGTAAGTTATCTACAGAAAATGGAAGACAGATTGCAGCAGAAGCCATTTACGAGGGGATTTTAGATTATTATGAATGGAAGGGGAATAATGTATCTGAATATAGGTTGCAATAGGTAAATGAATATATAGTAATTCTCGAAATAAAGAATTCTATAATTTTTTTGCACTTTTTTAAACAAGGATTTTAAATGCATATTTAAAACCCTTGTTTAAATCGTTATTCTGTGTTTTAATAATATTGATAATAGTTATCAGTAAAAAGAGATAGAAATTAGCAAAATAAGTGTTGATAGTTATTGTCATAAAGATTAATACATTTCTACATTGTAACGTTATGAATCTATCTCTAGTATTGAGAGCTAAAAATAATACGTTTATATCTTTTAAATGTTTAAAAAGGAGTGGCTGTCTGTATGAAAAAAGCAAATGGAATAGCTAAAAGTGTTGCGGTAGCGTCCGTTATTATGTCTGGATCACTTGGTTTACAAGCAACGTCTGCATTTGCAGATTCTAAAGGAACTGTAGAAAATCTTCAAAATGGTGGAAAAGTCTATAATAGTTTTAAAACTACTTATGACATGAAGCAGAATATTAAAAATTCAATAAAGGTTTCTTTTATTGAGGATCCTTACGCAGATAAAAAGATTGCAATTGTTACCACTGATGGTAGTAATATAGATGCGAAATATACAATTAATGGCGGATACTATAACGCAGGTTTAAAATGGCCATCGGCGTATCATACGGAAGCAGAAATAACAAGTGGTGATAGTGCTCAATTTCATAAAGCTGCCCCAGTGAATACAATGACTTCAGCAAAGGTTACTTCTGAAGTAGGGTATACACTTGGCGGAAGTGTGAAAGTTGGGGTAAATGATAAAGGGCCAAATGCCGATGCGAGTATTACAGGTAGCTTTGCTTGGAAAGAAAGTGTATCTTACGATCAAGTAGACTATAAAACGGTATTAGAGACTCACACAGATAAAAAATTAAATTGGAAAGTAGGATTCCAATCATTTAATTATCCGGAGTGGGGAATTTATAATCGTGATTCATTTAATACTTTCTATGGTAATCAACTATTTATGAAATCACGTAGTTATAATGAAGGAACGAATAATTTTGTTTCAAAAGATACAGTACCAGCTTTAACAGGATATGGTTTTTCTCCTAATGTAGTAGCAGTTATTACTGCAGATAAAACAGAATCTACATCTGATTTAAAAATAACAAATCGTAGAATATCAGATCAGTACAATATCGAATGGGTAAGTTCGAAATGGTGGGGAACAAATAATAAAGATACATATAATGAGTTCTTTACAAACAACTATAAATTAGACTGGAAAAACCATCAAGTTACTCTTGATAACCAAAAAGCCCTTGAAGAACAAATAAGTAGTATCAAAAATGTGAATAACCAACTTAACAAAGGAAAAGGGAAATTATCTTTTTCAATGAATGGAAACCAACTTAAAGCGACATCTAGCAATGCTGGTTATGGTATTAGTTACGAGGATAAAAATTGGGGTATCTTTGTGAATGGTGAAAAGATCTATACGTTTAATGAAAAAACAACTGTAGGTAATATTTCGAATGACATTAACAAATTAAACATCAAAGGCCCTTATATTGAGATTAAACAAATCTAATCAGTAAATGAATTGCAAATGAAAGGGCCAGAGTTTATCTGTAAAGATAGATAAACTCTGGCCCTTATTATTTATTTTATTCTGATACGCAATTAGAAAAGAGCGTGAGGTATTTAAAAGCTATTCATGCCACGCAGGGAGATATTGTTTTAAGTAGGGTGTTTATTTTTATTTCACTTTTAAAAGAATTCTTTGTATGGTGATATAGGGCAGGAGAGACTCAGGAGATGTTTCTTTTTGAGGCGTACGTTGTGTGGCGAATTGTTTAAAGTAATTAAGATTTCATCGGTTGTTAAGTTACTACTTTAAATATATAATTAAATTTCATTAAAAAGATACTCTATTCAAAGTCCTTATGGGATTTTTGAAGTGAAATATATATTATTTGAGGTGTGTGAAATGGGGAAATCTCGAGAGCAGACGATGGAAAATATTTTGAAGGCTGCTAAGAAAAAATTTGGAGAGCGTGGTTACGAAGGTACGAGCATACAAGAAATTGCAAAAGAAGCGAAAGTAAATGTCGCTATGGCTTCATACTATTTTAATGGGAAAGAAAACCTGTATTATGAAGTGTTTAAGAAATATGGCCTTGCTAATGAGTTACCTAATTTTCTTGAGAAGAATCAATTTAATCCTATTAATGCTCTAAGAGAATATTTAGCAGTCTTTACTACACATATAAAAGAAAATCCTGAAATTGGCACATTGGCATATGAGGAGATTATTAAGGAAAGTGCAAGATTAGAAAAGATTAAACCGTATTTTATAGGTAGTTTTGAACAGTTAAAAGAAATATTGCAGGAGGGCGAAAAACAAGGAGTATTTCATTTCTTCTCTATAAATCATACAATACATTGGATCACTTCTATTGTTTTATTTCCAAAGTTTAAAAAGTTCATTGATTCTTTAGGACCAAATGAAACGAATGATACGAACCATGAATGGATGCCAGAAGACTTAGTAAACAGGATTATTTCTGCTTTAACAGATAAGTCTAATATATAAATTACTCATTGTTTATGAATCTTAATTGTCTTATTAAAAAGCCTAAATTCTCAATGTATTGTAGAGAAATTAGGCTTTTTTCGACACTTCATTCAAATACTTTATAGACTAATGGCTTGATTTATTGATGATTCGAGTGGAGTTACATAGATATAGTTTTCGTTGCAACGGTTTGTTGAAATGCCTTATCATGCTCAACAATAATCATTGTGGGATTAAATTGTTGAATCAGCTCTTCAATTTGCATACGTGAATAAATATCTATAAAGTTTAATGGTTCATCCCATATATACATATGGGCTTTTTCACATAAACTTTTAGCGATAAGCAGTTTTTTCTTTTGTCCACCAGAATAATGAAATATATCTTTCTCAAATTGAATTCGGTCAAAATCCATCCATTTTTTAATTTCTCTATATAAGTTTAATGGATATTAGCGACTTATATAGAGCATTACATGTGTCACAATAGTGTCTGAATTAGCCATTTTTTTTTCGCTCCTTTATTTGTTAGGTAAATTTAGCGATTAATAAATTTTAACTTACATAAAAGGGAATAAAAAAATCCCCCAATTTTTAATCGGAAGGATTAGTCTGTCGCTTATACTTAAGTAAGTACTTATTAATCATTTGAATCATGACAAATAAAGTATGAAATGAATTATAGAAATGGATAGACTAACCCTATATTTTGTAGTTTGAAGTTATAAAATTCAACTTAAAATATAAATTAGTTAATCATTATTCATCCATCATTCCTTTCATCATTCTATTTTTAGAGTAACATTCTTTTTTGGGAGATGCAATATCATCTTCACTTAATGCTAGATCATTTATATTTCTTTGGTTAGGTCGAAATAACATTACATCTTTTTTATAAACATCGTATTTTTGTTCAAGATGTCACGTCTTTTGTCCATTAAAAGGGGAGGTATTTGAAATTGACATCACCTCTAGTTGTAACTATAATAGTTACAGTTGGTTTAGTAATTTAATTCGAATTTCTAAGTTAATGATAGTATATTTTCCTTCTTTCTAAGTGTGACAATAAGCGACTAACTATGTTGTAATGGAAGGTTAGATTCTATCTCGTATTCAAAGAACAGTTAAGTTGTATTATTCAAATTTACGATGAGCAAATACTAAAAAAATAACATTTTCCATCGTATTCTTTTTGGAATGCTTAGTTAAAAAGAGGAAATATCTGCAGAAAGCAAATCAGGCTGTGGTATGTAGAAAGAAATCTTATAAAAAGTTCATAATATGGAATAATAAGTAAGTTCGTTTTGATGAATACGAGCAGTGCAGCATCAGGTCATTTTTAATAAAGATCTAGAAAAAATTAAGAAGGTGAGTCCGTCGCGTAAACATTCACATGTGCAATTTTATGTATTGATATTAGCTCTACTAGCTTATTTAAGCTTTTGTTTTATATTTTTATTTGTTTTTCCGAATCATTATTTTGTATCAGATTTTAATATACGACTATCATCTTTAGTTGTTGAAACTACTGTATTTATCTCATTACTTTACTCTATGGTATCAAGAAAAATTAAATTAGGAGTCTTTTGGGTTTGTATTACTATTGCAATAGGGTGTTTCTTGATAGGGAATTTTATATCTGCTTTTCAAGTACTTAATGTAGAATTACCAATAGAAAATTTTAATATCTCTGATGTATTTTTATTGTTTTTTTTATTCTTCTTTCTTTTTGCTTTCTTTTATAAAATCATGATGGAATGTAATAAATGGGAAAAAGCATATTTGATTTGTGATTTATGTATTGTTGTTACTGCTATTTTTACCTTAGAGTGGTACCTATTTAATAAACCTTCTGCAAATATCTTATTCTTATCAATTGGAGATGTTTTTCTTTCATTTATTTTCCCAATTATAGATCTATTGCTGCTTTTACTAGGAGTTAGCCTTATCTTCCGACCAGCAATTTTTAATGCGAAAAGTAAATTATTTATTTTTATTTTAGTATTAACAGGATTGTCCATTACAGACTACTTATATTTCTATTTACAAGATGGTTTATCATATCGTTCACTCATATTATTAAGGTGTTTGTATAGAGTTTTTCTGTTATTTATTGCTATTTCAGCTACTATCCCAAGGAGTGCAACTTCTAGAAGAAATTATTTTATTATTAATCCGACATTTGGAAAGAAACTTCTTGTCATATTCCCTTATCTTGCAGTTGCAATTTTAATTGGTTTTACTTTAAAAGAGCAAACTGCTTCCTCTACACTGATTACGGGAAATTGTATTGCCTTTGTATTTGTACTGATTCGTCATACAATTGTACGAATGCAAAACAAAGATTTAACCGAAACATTAAAAATGTTTAATAATCAATTAGAGCAAAAAGTATCTAAAAGAACAGCAGATTTAATAAAAAAATCTAATGATTTGGTGAAAAATCAAGAGAGGTTTAAGTCTTTATATGAGTACCATCCAGATCCCATATTAACAATTGATTCAAATGGTACCGTATTAAATATAAACCAGTCTGGAAGTATGTTATTAGGAAAAGACAGTGCAGCATTAATAGGAAAAGAGTGCTTTTCTATTTTTTTAGATGAAGATAAACCTGAATTGGAAGCAGCTCTAAAGATGGGGAAACGATGTAATTCGTCTTCGTTACAGTTACGTGTGAAAAATAATAATGAGAAGGATATACATTTTTGGTACGTTACGATTGTTCCTATTATGATAGAAGGACAAACTTTTGGGAGTTATATAATGGTAAAAGACATAACGAGGATGAAGCAACAACAGGATGAGATAAACTATCTAGCATTTCATGATACGGTGACGGGGATTGGAAATCGAATATTCTTCCAACAAGAATTAGACAGATCTATTGAGCGAGTACAAAAAACACAGGATAAGTTTGGACTCCTGTATATAGATTTAAACCGCTTTAAGAACATTAATGATACACTGGGTCATGCAATTGGTGACAAGGTTTTAAAAGAAGTTGCCAACCGTTTTAGGACATGTCTGCCACCAACTATTCATATAGCAAGAATAGGGGGAGATGAGTTTGCAATCATTGTCCATAACAAAACAGAGCAACAGCTATTAGATTTGTGCGAAAGACTATTTCGTATAACTGAAGAACCATTTGTAATAAATCAACACAGCTTTTATTTATCCCTTAGTATAGGAATAGCGTTGTATCCATTTGGAGGAACAAATGCCACAACACTTTTACAACATGCTGATATTGCTATGTATAGCGCAAAGGAAGAAGGTAGCAATGCTGTTTGTATATACGACGAGACATTATCTCAAAAAATAACAAGACGATTACAATTAGAGCAAGATTTACCGAATGCAATTGAAAATAATGAGTTGTTTTTATTGTACCAACCACAAGTTGATAGTAAGGCAGGAAAGGTTATTGGTGCAGAGGCATTAATACGTTGGCAACATCCAGAGCTGGGGCTAATTTCACCTTTTGAGTTTATACCTATCGCGGAAGAAACATCACAGATTATTTCAATTGGAAAATGGACGCTACAGCAAGCGTGTTCACAACTGAAAGAATGGCATTCTGCAGGTTATACAAATCTAAAAATGGGGATAAATTTATCAGCTATAGAGTTTGAACAGAAAGATTTTGTTCAAACGATTATATCTACCATAGAAGAAATAAGAGTACCAGCTAATTTGATTGATTTGGAATTAACAGAGCGAATTGCCATGGTAGATGAAAAAGAAACTTTATTGAAGTTAAAAGCGTTAAAATCATATGGTGTACATTTATCAATTGATGATTTTGGTACAGGATATTCTTCATTAGCGTATCTACCTTTATATCCAATTGATACTTTGAAAATCCCAAGAGAATTTGTGAATAGGATTGGAACTTCAAATGATGGAGATGAAATTATACAAACTATTATTTCGCTAGCCCATACTTTAAATATGAAAGTGATTGCGGAAGGAGTAGAAACGAAGAAACAATTAACAGTGTTACAACAAAATGCATGCTATTTAATTCAAGGCTATTATTACAGTAAACCTGTAAATGAAGATGAGTTTCTCAAGTTTTTAAGCAAGGAATAAGTGAGAACTATGTACATGTGAAGTAAAGGGAAAAGAAGTTCTACCTATATTAAGTAGAACTTCTTTTTGAGTTAACTAGCAGTTAGGTTTCCAAAATATTTTGCATTAAGATGTATCATTACTCAAGCTGTGATCTTGTTCTTTAGTGATTCCTTTTTCATGACTTGTCTTCTCGTCAAGAAATTTGAAGGAATCGTATTACAGTTGTAGGTCATACTATCTAAAGTTATTTTATTATTTATCGTTTATTACATTTGAAATGATTTTTAATGTGTATATAAGCAAGTGATAAGTAAATTAAATAAACAAAAGGCCCTGTAAAAATACAGGGCCGGATACAGGGTTAAGGGAACGCATAGTTTCTTAGTAACATATTAGCATAAAATTTTCATGTAGCTACATAAGAGTTTTGACAAATTTAAGAATAAAATAGAGTGTTTTTAAGAATAAATACAGTACTGAAAATCAGAATTGTGATTTAAATTAGTCTGGTTATAATGTTAAAAAACAGATGAGTATTTTAATCATAATAACTGTTAGGAATGTATATGTAAGAAATATTTTTTGATTAGATTAAAAGAGAATTCTGATAATTTATTATATGTTATAACCAAATAACTTTAAATTTTCTCCGGAGTCTGAAATTATCTCTTCGAACTGAAATCCTATTTTTTCTAAAAGCTTTCCTGAATTGATGTTATCTATAGTAGTAATTGCTACAATTCGTTTTAGTCCTAGTTTTTGTACTCCGTATTCGATTACAGCAGAAGCTGATTCAAAGCCATACCCATTTGAACGAAATTTCTCTAAAAAAGCAAAGCCGATATCAACATCTTCTAATGAATCTCTTTTAATAAGGCCGCACATACCGAGCGGAGTGAGATCTTCTTTTCGTTCTACTAAGTAAAGGCCGAAGCCCATTTTATTATACATATCAACGGGTCCGTTTAAGATGTATTTTTTTGCATCTTCTAAGTTTTTAATCCTTTTATCACCGATATACTGAATCCATGCAGGGTCGTTTACTAACTCGAGAATAAATGGAGCATCTTTTAGATGAAACCAGCGAAGAACGAGTCGTTCCGTTTCAAGAACTATCACAATCTACTGCACCACCTTTAACATTTATAATCATTAGTATGGATTGTGTAATACAAAATCGCAACATATTTTACAAGAGCCCGGATTGTTCACATAAAGTTCGTTTGTTTTGTATAAAGGGATATTTTATAATTAGAATTGATTGTAAAGAGTGAGATGCTTATACAATGACTCCTAGGTGACTAGGAGTTTTTACTATATAACTATCATTATTACTAAATATGACACACTACACATTCTACTCAAGGAGGTACATAATGAAGAAATTATATAATGCATCGTTTACGTATTTGATTATCGGTTTATTATCAGGGATTTTCGCTAGGGAGTATGGAAAGTATAAAGGAATTGTAGGATCTACTTTGTTAAACCTTTTACATACACATACACTTGTACTCGGCTTTTTCTTCTTTTTAATTGCTTTAGGATTAGCAAAAGTATTCGCGTTTCATGAAGCGAAAAGTTTTAATAAGTGGTTTGTTGTACATAATATCGCATTAATTTTAATGTTAGGTTCGCTAGCAGCAAGAGGGCTTCTTCAGTTAAATGGAGCGGACTTTAAAGGGTTAACTTATATTGTTGGGTTTTCTCATTCGCTGATGGCATTTACTTTAATTTGGTTTATGTTGTTAATAAAGAAGTCATTTAAAATATAGTTTTATAGAAAAGAACTTGCAGTAATTGTTGCAAGTTCTTTTTTTATTCGAAAGTAAGAAATGAATTTCGTACATGTAAAACTTGAATTATTTAATTTTTCGGATTATTATGTATAAAATAGTTAACATATTTTGTAATTCAAATTTATAGAAAGTAGGAGAGTGTAAGATGGAAATAACGGTAGAGCGTTTAGTAAATGAATTAAAGGGTGTACTTCCCGAAGATCGAGTAGTAATCAATACAACAGTAAGAGAGTTACATAGTAAAGATGAATCTTATCATGCTAGTAGTTTACCTGATGTAGTAGTTTTTCCGAAAACGACCGAAGAGGTTAGCACGATAATGAAAATAGCGAGTGAGCACGGGACACCTGTCGTTCCGTTTGGGGTAGGTTCTAGTTTAGAAGGACATGTAATCCCTTATGAAAAGGGAATTACGGTTGATTTTTCATTAATGAACAAAATTCTTGAAATAAGAGAGAAAGATTTTCTGGTGAAAGTACAGCCAGGAGTGACTCGTTCTCAGCTCAATAAAGAATTGAAGAAATACGGTTTGTTTTTTAGTGTAGATCCAGGGGCAGATGCAACGTTAGGGGGAATGGCTGCTACAAATGCGAGTGGAACGACAGCCGTGAAGTATGGTGTTATGCGTGATCAAGTTCGTGATTTAGAAGTCGTTCTTGCTGATGGGGAAGTCATACATACTGGAAATTTGGCGGCGAAGTCATCATCAGGTTACCATTTAAATGGTGTCTTCGTAGGTTCAGAAGGGACGCTCGGATGCTTTACAGAATTAACATTAAAAGTATACGGTATACCAGAACATGTTATGGCTGCAAGAGCGTCGTTTCCAACTATAAATGATGCAGTAGAAGCTGTAATTAATATACTACAAGCGGGTATTCCAATTGCGAGAATTGAACTTGTAGATGAATTATCTATGAAACAAGTAAATCATTATAATGAAACAAGTTACAGAGAAGAACCTACACTGTTTTTAGAATTTCATGGCAATGAAGCAGGGCTAAAGCAAGATATTGAATTCACGAAGGAAATTGTTTTTGATCATAAATGTAAAGAAGTTGCTTTTGAAACAGAAACTGCGGCCAGAAATAAATTATGGGATGCACGGCATAATCTAGCATATTCTTACGTTCATAGCTATCCTGGTAAAAAGCTTATGAGTACAGACGTATGTGTACCAATTTCAGAATTAGCTGGTGCAATCCAACATGCGAAAGAGACGTTAGAAAAGAATGGTCTTGTTGGTGGTATTCTTGGCCATGTAGGAGACGGGAATTTCCATGTACTCTTAATGGTTGATCCAAACAATAAAGAAGAAGTGGAAAAGGCGGACGAAATAAATGAAAGTATCGTTTTATATGCTCTTAAACGAGGTGGAACGTGTACGGGAGAACATGGTGTTGGAATCGGAAAACGGAAGTATCAAGAAGAAGAACATGGGGCGGCATTACTCGTAATGGAAAAAATAAAGAAAGCTCTTGACCCACAAAATATTTTGAATCCGAATAAAGTTTTTCAGCTGAAGGATAGGGGATGATTGGGTGAAAGTACTAGAAGCGATAAGTAATATAGCTGGAAAGTATTTTGCATTTTGGGTTATTTGTATTGCAGCTATTGCATATTTCATTCCTGGACCATTTCTTGGGTTAACTAGTTACATAACAATTTTACTCGGGGTTGTAATGTTTGGGATGGGATTAACATTAAAGGCTGTTGATTTTAAGATCATTGCTACAAAACCATTGCCAGTTATTATCGGTGTATGTGCTCAGTTTATTATTATGCCACTTGTCGCATACGTACTAGCCTACGTTATGAATCTGCCAGCTGAATTAGCAGCTGGACTAGTGTTGCTCGGTTCAGTACCGGGTGGCACTGCATCAAATGTTATGGTTTATTTAGCAAAAGGGAACTTAGCGCTGTCTATTGCAATGACGTCATTATCAACGTTACTAGCACCAATTGCTACACCTCTTATTTTATTATTACTTGCAGGACAATGGATGCCGGTTAATCCTATGTCTATGTTTCTTTCTATCGTACAAGTTATTATCATACCTATTATTTTAGGATTAGTAGTGAAGAAGTTTTTCCCGAAAACTGTTACGAAAGGAATGACTGTTATTCCTTTCATATCAGTTTTAGCAATTATCATTATTGTTTCAGCGGTAGTTTCAGCGAATGTAAGTAGCATTACTTCTTCAGGCCTGCTTATCTTCATTGCAGTGATGCTCCATAATGCGTTTGGTTTTTTACTCGGATATATAACAGCGTTCGTACTTAGACTAGACGAAGGGACAAGAAGAGCTATTTCAATAGAAGTAGGAATGCAAAACTCAGGATTAGGTGTTGCGCTAGCAACAGCACATTTTGGACCAGCGGCTGCACTTCCAAGTGTATTAGCGGCAGTATGGCATAATATTGCAGGGCCGATTTTAGCAACCATCTGGTCAAAAAATGCAAAGAATACTTTCAGTGATGAAACTTTATCGGTAAATATAGAAAAATAGGAATGATAAAGAATGCAAAAGCGTATTGTACATTTTGAAGGCTTAGTTGTATTCTTGGCCGCGATTTATACGTATTCATTATATGAATTTAGTTGGATAATATTTTTTCTGTTCCTTTTAGCTCCGGATTTATCAATGTTAGCGTATGGTATAAATAATCATGTTGGGGCTAACATTTATAATTTATTTCACACATATATCATATCGATATTAATTGTTATCATAGGTGCTTATTTTAAGATAGATATAGTTATTATGATTGGTTTAATATGGATAGCACATATTGGAATGGATCGAATGTTTGGATATGGATTGAAATATGAGACTGATTTTAAGGATACTCATATTCAAAGGTTATAATGGTTTTTGAGGAGAGGGATACATTGAAACAAAGAATTACTATCGAAGAATATAACATCAAATGGGAAAATGAATTTAATAAATTACAAACTATTATTACCAATGCAATGGAAAGACTTGTTTTGTCTGTTGAACATGTGGGAAGTACAGCTGTTAAAGGACTTGTATCAAAACCAATATTAGATATTGATATAGTAATAGAAGATTATGAAATTTTTCCTGAAGTAGTAAAAAGACTTGAAACGATAGGGTATTACCATCAAGCAGACTGGAGCTTCAAAGGAAGAGAGGCGTTTGGTAGAAAGGATGCTTTCGTTCCGTGGAGTGAAGAAAATACAGTTTGGATGGAACATCATTTATATGTGTGTGATAAGAATAGTGAAGAGTTAAGAAAACATTTAGCGTTTCGGGATTACCTTCGTGAACATGAAGACGTTGCTGTTGAATATGGGAGTTTAAAGAAAGAGTTAGCAAGAGAGTCGAAAAATAGAGCGGGCTATAGTGAAGGTAAGACGGCATTTATTACAAATATATTGGAAAAAATAAACTAAGGTCGCATTGAGTATATGCGGCCTATTCTTTTTAAATTGAAAGCTGCCACTATAAAATAATGGCAAACTGTCCCTGTTGATTGATGCGATTACTAAATATAATAGGAAATAAAATAGAAAAGACCGGAAAAGAGGGAGCTTATGTACGTACCAAAATATTTCGCAATAGAAGATGAAAAGATGAAGTATGAGATAATGGAACAAAATAGCTTTGCAACATTATTTTCTCAACATAACGGGGAACCATATGCAACGCATTTGCCTTTGTTATTAAATAGGGAAACTCTAACTTTACATGGCCATTTCGCACGTCCGAATGAACAGTGGAAAGATAGTGGGAATCAACATGTGCTTGCTATATTTCAAGGGCCACATAGTTACATATCGCCATCATGGTATGAAACCAACAATGCAGTACCAACATGGAATTACGTTGCAGTGCATGTATATGGAGAACTAGAAATTGTTGAGGATGAACAGGAATTATTAAATTCTCTTCAAGAGTTAGTACATAAATATGAAGATCCAGAGAGCACCTACTCACTTAATGATGTAGATCCGAATTATATGGGAGGATTAAGTAAAGGGATAGTTGGTTTTAAAATTAAGATTAGTAAAATAGAAGGAAAAGCGAAATTAAGTCAAAATCATTCTGTGGCAAGAAGAAAATTAGTTGTGGAGGAACTTGAGAAAGTTGGTAGTGAGGGGAGTAGGGCGATTGCAGGGTTGATGAGAAAATAGAGTTTACTTGAAAGGAAAATATTCTAAATAAGCGTATTTAAAAAGACCTTCTTAATTGAAGGTCTTTCATTTTTTATAGTGCTTTTTCAGCTGTTGTTGAGTTGGAGTTTGTATTTACGTCAACGGACTGAACAAAATCAGGTCTTTGTGGTGCAGGAAGATCGGCGTGACCCGCTTGATATGTAAATGAACTATGAATACCAGTAGCCAAAATGCCGAAAACAGATAGTCCTAAAAAGACAGAGCTAATTTTTTTAATCATTTCAATGCCCCTTTCTCAAATGTTTTTTCTTTTGCTTGTAATGCTTTATGAAAATATTCACTTGCTTTAATGTGATTATTTTCATCATAAAATTTAATAGCTAATTTTTCTGAGTATTCTTGAGTGTAGTTATATAATAATTCTTTGTCGAAATACGTAATTCCTTTAAGAATAATTGTTTCTAATTCTTCAGAAGTAACATTATTATTTAGTTCGTTTAGAATTTTAAAATGATATATATATTCTTCATTATTTAAGTCCATACAAATTTTTAACCCTTTTTGGATTAACTCCTCAGCGATATTTGTTTCATCTAGTTTAGAGTGTTCTCTTGCTTGTAAGAAGAGAGCTTTGAAATGTGTAGGCTTCTTTTCAGTTACTTCTGATAGGTGACGGATTGCGAGTGTGGAGAGGTTTTGACTCGCATATAACCAACCCAAATTATTGCGTACACTTAAAATCAATTCTTTTTCATCAGATTTTTGTAAAAGGTGTATTGCTGAATTATATTGCTCTTCCGCTTGTTCATATTGTTTTAAATATACAAATGAAGCACCTAATGTATTTTTGCACAATCCAACTTTAACTTCGTAGCCAGTTTGTTTATCGAAAATCTCTTTAGCCTTAGTTGCATATTCAATGGATTCAATTGGTTGGTAAAAGTGGTAATGGAAAATTGCCATTCGATAATAAAATTCAGCATGTTCTAGATTATCGTTGTTATTTACTAATAATAACTTAGCATGTTCATAATGTTCGATAGCTAAGTTATAGTCTGTGATTAAAGTTGCATAAATGCCTTTAAAAAAATGATAGTAGTAAGAAAGTGGATGATTAGATGAGATTACGTAAGAATCTATCTTATCAAAACTATGTTTTGAGATGCTTAAACTATCTACTAAAACTTTATATCGAAAATCTAATAAGGAATGATATAATGCTAAGTTTTCATCTTCTTCAAAGTTTAGTTCCTTTTCCTCAATTTCATGCTTTAAGTTTGTCGCCTGAGACACATCTTGTTTAAGCATAGCTAAATACCAATCATTAAATAATTTCGTAATTTGTTCATTACCTTGTAGTTGAACGTTCATGAAATCCCCTCGCTTTTTGAATATTCTTATAAAATATAGTATCAAAAATAACAATATTTAGAAATACGATTTTTATTTCTCAATATTTGTTTAACAAACTTTTCAGTAAGCCGATTGGAATAGTATTAATTTTGGTTTGGAGTAAAGAAAGGAAATCGGGGAGGGGTATTTTAAAGTTCTAGTTGAGAGGTGGGAATATAAAAAAGGTGTGTTCACACAATTTGTATAAACACACCTTTTTACATATTAAACAATCAAGTCCCACAAAAAGTACGATAAGGACGATTCGTAGGCGCAGGTGGAACGCAGTATTCTTCTTGCTCTGTAGCATACGCATAAGGATTTGCTAGAGCTTCAAGAAGTTTTTCCATTACGCTATAGTCGCCATTTGTGACAGCTGCTTCTAGTGCTTCTTCTACGCGATGGTTTCTTGGGATGATTGATGGGTTATTATTTTTCATCATTTCGTAGGCATTTTCTTTCGATTCATCTTGTCTTTCTAATCGAGATTGCCACAGTTTGTACCATTCTTTAAATTCAGAGCTATCGAATAGAGGGGTATTTTCTAACGTATTAAGAGTTAATGAACGGAATGTATTAGTGTAATCCGCTTTATATTTCTCCATCATTTTTAAAAGTTGCTCAATAAGTGAATGATCTTGTTCTTCGTTGCTAAATAGTCCTAATTTCTTTTTCATTCCAAGGAACCACAGGTTTTCATACTGTACGCTAAATTTTGAAATTTCGTCTTGAGCAATTTTTAATGCTTCTTCTTCATCTTCGTGCAGAATTGGTATTAAAGATTCTGCTAGTCGCGCGAGATCCCATGCGGCCATATATGGCTGATTTCCATATGCGTAGCGACCTTGTGTATCAATCGAGCTAAATACAGTTCCTTTGTCGTAATGGTCCATAAATGCACAAGGGCCGTAATCAATCGTTTCACCGCTAATCGTTATATTGTCAGTGTTCATTACGCCGTGAATAAATCCAACAAGTTGCCATTTAGCGATGAGGCTGGCTTGTTTTTTGATGACTTCTTGTAGCAATGCAGTATATCGGTTTTCATGATCTTCAATTTCTGGGTAATGTCTTTTTATTGTATAGTCAGCTAGCGATTGAAGATCTTCGATTGAGCCGCGAGCTGCAGCATATTGAAATGTGCCGACGCGTATATGGCTGCTTGCTACTCTAGTTAAAATTGCTCCAGGTAACTTTGTTTCACGATAGGTTGGCTCGCCTGTTGTGACAACTGCTAAACTGCGGGTAGTTGGGATATCAAGTGCATACATTGCTTCGCTAATAATATATTCACGTAGCATCGGACCGAGTGCAGCACGACCATCACCACGGCGTGAATAAGGAGTAGGGCCAGAACCTTTCAGCTGAATGTCAAAACGTTTACCTGAAGGAGTAATTTGTTCACCAATTAAAAGAGCACGACCGTCGCCTAACATATTAAAATGTCCAAATTGATGCCCAGCATACGCTTGAGCTAATGGATGAGCTCCTTCTGGTAGTGCATTACCGGCGAAAATCGCAATTTCGGTTTCTTTCTTCAGTTCTTCGGGATTAAAGCCAAGAGATATCGCAAGTGAATGGTTTAGCTTAACTAACTCCGGTGAACTTACGGGAGTAGGGGGGATTTCTGTATAAAATGAATGTGGTAAAGTAGCATAACTATTGTCTAAATTCCAACCTGCTTCATTATTTTTAGTCATTTTATCTCCTCCTTGTTTATTTTTTTATTATGTATTTGTACGTATGTATTCTTTGTAAAATTAGCTAAAAGTATAATATGATATTTCCCCTTGCAATCTATTGTAAGGACTTCAGTGCACTATGTCTATTTAACAACAAATATAAAACCTCCATTTTAAGAAAATGGAGGTTTTATTATTATTTCATTTTTACGATTATTTTTCCTTTTGCTCTGCCAGCCTCTGAATATTCCATTGCTTTTTGAGCATCTTCAAATGAAAAAACTCGATCGATTACAGGTTTGATTTTTCCGGCTTCAATATAGTTTGCAATAGTACGTAGTTGATCTCCGCTTGGCTTCATAAATAAAAATGAATATTGAGCATTATGCTTCTTTTCAAGTGCAGTAAGTTTTTTGTACCTTCTTTTCGCATTAAAATAATACCGGCTTCTCGTAAAATTCTAAGGTGATGTGATACCGCTGGTCGAGAAAGGTGTGTTTGTTTCGTAATTTCTCCTACACGTAATCCGGTTTGACATTCCGTTTCCATGAGAACTAACAAAATAGCTTGACGTGTTTCATCGCCAATTGCCAATAATACTTTTTGAGAATCAATAAAATCTTTTTTTATAACATTTAATTGTTCTTGTTTATTCATTTCAATCACTTTACCTCCAAAAATTAGTCGAAAGGTTTAAGATGATGAACCATTACATCGATACGGTAATGCTACATGATTGTTGAATGAGCTGCAATATTGGGAAAGAAAATCGAGACGAATGAAATTTTATGAGTTGAAAATGGTAGGAGATAGAAAAGGCTTAATAATACGTTGTTTCCAGATGAGGATGGTTAAGCCATTGAACAAAAAATTAAGCGGTCGTAACCCTGGATAATTTTTAGGGTTACGACCGCTTATCATGTTTTTATTATTTTAAAGTGAGTTGTTTCGTTTTACTCTTTCATACATACATAATACAAGCGGATTATAGATATATGAAAGAGTAAAAGTAATTTGGGGCGTAATCTATCTATATGATACTTTAAAATGAAATATAAGTCTATATCTTTGTTGTTTTTTTGATTATATTTATGTCACTGAGCTCAGAACAATGATGTGGAGGATAAATATATGAAATCGAATGATGTACCAGTTTTAATTGTTGGAGGGGGATTATCAGGATTAGCATCTGCGTTATTCCTTGCAAAATATAACATTAAGTACTTACTTATTGAAAGGCATCCGTCTACTGCAATTCATCCAAAAGCAGGTGGAATTACTTTTCGTACGATGGAGTTATTTCGAGAATTAGGTTTAGAACAAAGAATTAGATCAGCGGGTAAAGCGTTAGAAAATTGCCGAGGAAGAATAGCGGTTCATACAATAGCTGAGGCGAATCAGGAAGAATTGGCACAAATGAGGGCGAATCAGTATGAAAATGATGAAAAGTTACTTCAGAAAATAGAAGAGATTAGTCCATCAAAACAAACTGCTTGTTATCAAATTACTTTAGAAGAGATCATGTTACAAGAAGCGAGAACATTAGGCGGAGAATTATCTTTTTATCATGAATTAGTTTCTTATGAACAAAATGAGCAAGGAGTAATCGCAACGATTCGAAATCGTGAAACAGAAAAAGAAAGTGTCATACATTGTGACTATGTAATTGCAGCAGATGGGGCAAAAAGTAAAATACGTGAGCAGCTAGGGATAAGTGCGGAGGGACGAGGTACAATCGGTGGCTATTATATGAATATTTATTTTGAAGCGGATTTAAGTGAGTTTATACAAGGAGATGCATTTGGTTTTACTATGGTACTTCATCCGGAAGTTCTCGGTGCGCTCATTCCAGTCGATAACGAAAAAAGATGGATTTACCATGTATCCTATGATCCATTAAAAGGAGAGCGACCAAAGGATTTCACTATGGAACGTTGTAAACAAATTATTCAAACCGCAATTGGAAGCACAAATGTTGAGTCAGAAATAGTAAGTGTTTTACCGTGGGAAGCGACTGAAAGTACTGCTACAAAATTTCAAGATAATCGCGTTTTTTTAGTTGGCGATACTGCACATATTATGCCGCCGACAGGAGGGTTTGGTTCCAATACAGGAATACAAGATGCACACAATCTAGCCTGGAAATTGGCGGCTGTTATAAAAGGAAAGACAAAACCAAAACTGTTAGAAACATATCATGAAGAGAGATATCCTGTTGCAAAATTAACGACAGAATATGCGAGTAGTTTGTTGTTCCGTGCTGCGAATAGAGAGGAAGGCAGTTTGAATAATATGGATGGTTTAGCTGTTACAGTTGGATATCAGTATTGTTCAGAGGCGATTATAGATGACTCAGTCACTCCACATAGAATGGATAGCGTAAAGTTGAACGGGAGACCTGGAACGCGAGCGCCACACTTTTTTGGAACATATGATGGGAAAGAAATTTCAATACTTGATTTATTAGGTAACGATTTTGTATTACTTACTATAGCAGAAAATCGTACTTGGGCTGAGTGTGTACAGAATGTTTCATCTACATTAGGAATAAATATAAAATTTTATAGCGTTGGTTTAAGGGGAGACTTTATTGCTCAAGAAGATATTTTTAGCAAATTATATGGAATAGAGAATGGAGGAGCTGTATTAATTAGACCAGATGGTTTTATAGGATGGCGCTCGGAAAAAGAGGTAGTAAATCTAGATGTAGTGCTTGAAGAGGTAATGGGTAATTTATTATGTGATTTTTAAGTAACTAAGGAAGTATTGTCTTTTATAGGACGATACTTCTATTTTTTTAGTTTAAAAAATAAAGATTGTGTAGTGAAGAGACATTATTATTATAAAAATATATGCAAATTAATTCTCTTTCTTTTTTGTTATTAGAATTTTTTTAGTTTTTAGTTATAAGTGTTGGCAATTACTAGATTGAATCATTTTTTTATTGTATTATATTTCCTAGAGATTACATACTACATTACCTCTAGCCGAAGTAAAGCAAATAGACGATGTAAAAAGACATATTTTATCACCAAAAGAATTTCTTAAAGATTGATTAAAATTAAAAACAAGTGCTTTAGGCTATGCAGCAATGGGGGTTGGTACAACTGCTGTAAGTGCCTTTGCGGGAACCAAAGCAGGTGCATTGGTTGGAACTTTTTGGGGAGGTCCAATCGGAACTGCTGCTGGAGCTTGTATTGGCTTTGGTGTTTCTATAGGAGCTAGTATAGTAACTGATGGAATCAAATTTAACAAAGGTGATTGGAATCATGATGGTAAACAGGATTCGATAAAAGATAAAGTTAAAACTGGAATTGGAGCAGCTTTAGATAAAATTTTTTAGTTTTTGGGAGATTAATATGGAAAAATACCACGGAAAGAGCACGGAACAAATTATTCAGAAATTGATGCCTGGCAGTGTAAGATCGAGTGTCGTTATGGTATGGGTAGTTATTAATTTTATGATTTTAACTCCATTTTTATTTCCTCCAACCTTTACTATATACTTATATATAATTTTACCTTTTCTTTTCATTGCTAATATATGGGGAGTATGGGTATTTTTTTATAAACCAAATGAGCTAAGGCTGGTACACATTTTATATAATGGATTTATGGGAATAACTTTTTCTTTTGGAAGCTTTATAGTGATTCAAAAGATTGCATATACTTTTATTAAAATTGAAACACCTCTGTTTTTTATTGTTACTTTTGTGCTTTACATTCTTACAAACTATAAATTGATTTCTATTGGAATGAAAAGTTTTTTAAGGCGATTAAACAATGAAGAAAATGATAATATAAAAATTTCTCCAATTGTGTATGTATCAGGATTGGGATATGTTATTGGACAAATATGTATAGGTACATTATCACAAAACGGTTTAGCGACGGTCTTAATTTTAGTCTTTTCTTTATTTGCTGTTGTGCTTAGTATATCTGGAGTATATATATGGGTATATGTTGATTTGAAGAGGAAGGAAATGGATGGGATGCATAATGGACAAATATAATGGCAACAACATAGTGGATTGTATACGAATATTAATACCATTTAATATAAGAAATATTGTAGGCTTTGTATGGTTCTTTATGAATTTTATGCTACTTATCATTTTATTCATATTTCCACCGTTCAATATATACTCTTACGTAGCTTTACCATTTTATGTGATATGTAATCTATGGGGAATTTGGGTTTCCATTTATAAGCCTCGGCAGCCTCAGTTGCAACATTTACTATATTCTGGATTTGTTGCGTTAAGTATTTCATTTTGTAGTTTTATAGCTGTGCAAAAGTTAGCTTACGAATTCGTAGAAATAGAATCTCCTTTATTTTTTATTCTATCGCTTATTGCATATAGTTTAATTGTTTATAAATCTGAATTATTCTGGATTAAATATTTTACAGCCCGCTTAAGGGGGATCACTGATCAAGATGTGAAAATCCCTAAAATTGTATATTTTTCGGGTTTAGGTTATATGATTGGTCAAGTTAGTATTGGAATTTTGAGCCAAAAAGCTATGGCGATTGTGCTAATCGTTATTTTTTCATTTATTTCAGTTGTTTTCCTAGCGCTAAGTACACATTTGTATTTTTACTTTGATTTCAAAAAACAAGGTATTACTTCGCGACATTTAAAAGAATTATATTTTCAAAAGAAGCCTAAACTGTCAAGGAAGGAAAGGAGACAATCCGTGGCTGCTTCGGGACATGTAAATATACCACATTCTCAAAAGAAACCTAAACTTGCAAGAAAGGATATACGAAATTAAGAATTTGTAATTAAGTAAAGCCTAGATTTACGTAAATATCATGTCAAATGACAATAGAATTTTATCTTGTATGAATGGAAATTAAAGAAGTTAGATAGGAATCGGGCTGTTCGGAAAAATTCGATGTGTTCAAATACTAATTAGTATAAGATAGATATATAACTTATACTGATTAAAGCTTTACCGTACTGAAAAAATAATATTCACAAATTTTAATAGGTTTGGTATGATTAATTTCGACAAGTTAATCGAGGCCGGAGATATTTGAGATAAGCCATAAATTTATTTAGGGATACAGAAGTGTCCTCTAAATAATTTATGGCTTTTTTTATTGATGAAATGTGATCAATAGGAAGTTACATGTGAATAGGAGGGATATGCAAAATAAATAGTATAGTAATAACATAGGAGAATTGTATTTGTAAGATTGGAATTTTAATATAAGCTTATAAAAATAATGAAAGTATATCTTCTATTTCGTGTAAATCTCATTAACTTGTTGAAATTTACAACGTAGGAAGGGTTAAAAGGATGAGAAAAATTATTAGCGTATTAGTTATTTTCTTTATGACGGGAAGTATTTTTGCTGGGGGAGCTGTTCATGCGAAAGCAGAAGGGAAGCATGAATGGAATAAGAATAAGTTTTTAAATATTGCACATCGCGGAGCAAGTGGACATGCACCTGAGCATACTTTTGCTTCTTATGATTTAGTGAAAAAAATGAAAGCGGATTATTTGGAGTTAGATATTCAATTAACTAAGGATGGCCAATTAATTGCAATGCATGATACAGCAGTTGACCGCACTACAAATGGAACAGGTGAAGTACGAGATAAAACGTTAAGTGAAATAAAGAGCTTAGATGCAGGATCTTGGTTTAATAAAGCTTATCCAGAAAAGGCTAAGCAAGAGTACGTTGGTCAAAAAGTTCCGACTCTTGAAGAAATTTTCCAAAAGTACGGAAGAAGTATGAAGTATTACATTGAAACAAAATCACCAGATGTGTATCCAGGAATGGAAGAGAAATTATTAGCTTTATTAGAAAAATATAATTTAATAGGTCAAAACATGTCTTCTAGCCGTGTGATGATTCAATCATTTAGTAAAGATAGTTTAACAAAGATTCATAGTATGAATGAAAATATTCCGTTAGTTCAACTGCTTTGGTATTATCCAAATGAAAACAATGAGATTGTTGAATGGTCTGGCATTACACATGAACCGAAAAGTGTAACAAATGAAGATTTTCAAGAAATTAAAAAATATGCAGTTGGTATTGGACCGAACTTACGTAATGATAACGGAGAACTAATTATTGATGAGTCATATATGAAAATGGCTAGAAATAATGGATTGCTAATTCATCCTTATACAATTAATGAGAAACCAGATATGAGATTGTTAATGAAATGGGGTGCTACAGGAATGTTTACAAATTATCCTGATCGATTACATAGTGTGTTAAAAGAAAAATAAATAGGAGAAAAAGGTATACCGACGTTTTGGTATACCTTTTTCTATTATGCTAGATTATAGTAGTAGGATACATATTCTTCTAAGCCTTGAACTTCTTTTTCAGGCGGCTCAATACCGCCTTTTCTACCGTAGCAAACATTTCTCAAGTATTCTCCAAAAATCATAGAGCGACTTTTTTCATTTTCCATCCAATTATATCTATTAATTATAAACTCACCATCGAAACTTGTATCAAATGTATATGGGATACACGTAATAGTTTTAGGTAAATGTTTTTTTAATACTCGATATTGCCGACCAGCGCCTAAACTTTTGCATACAAATAGTAGCCGATTAATCTTTGTAAAATCAAAAATCTTTTTCGCTTCCATTACATTAGCGATAGAATGGAGAGAGTTTTTCTCGAACATGATAGCGTCTTTTGGTACGCCATGTTCCATTAATTTATTTACAATTACTTCTGCTTCTGACAAATCCCCGTAATTCCAGCTCGGATGTTTCATGCCATGTAAACTAGTACCACCTGTAACGATAATTTGATTTCCTAAACCTTTTCGATAAGCTTCTAGAGGAGCTTGCCAATTGCCCGGGTGAGAACCGCCGAAAACGAAAATGACATCACATTTTTGTGGTGTTATTTCTTTTAGAAAAGTCATTTCTGTAATTTGATCGATTTGTTTTTTCGTAAGAGTAGGGACATCAGGATATTTAGGTATTACCATTTGAAAACCTCCTATATAATAAAATGACAAATTCATTATATGGCGATTTTAATAAGTGGAAAAAGGGAAGCTTTTCATTTAAAAGTACCCCTTTTAAGATAACTCTCCAATAAACCAAATCTCTTTTTTATCGATTGCATCCTCATCATAAATGACTTCTTGAAAGTGAAACGTTTGGAAAGTAGAGAAAATTGAAATTCCCCATGTCTCCCAAAACTCAGACTCATTTGAAAGAGGGATCCACTTTTGAAATTCACTATTTCTATTAAAGAAATTATGAAAGTACCTTTCATTTTTAAATATAATCATTTGCGAATTCCACAAACTTTCTATAGAAATGAAAACAACAACTCGATATGTATGTGTATCGCTCGGTTTTATTTTTATTAAATGGTTTGCTTGATTTAATAAGGTTTGTATACATAATCGTTTTACTTTTCTAGGTGTTTTATGAGACTCGATAAAAGCTTGAGAAACTGGTAAAGGCATATACCAATATTCATCGTTATAGAAAGTAGAAGGGAACGTTTTTGTATGTTCCTCAATTTGTTTTATCATAGCGTTTGTTTTTCGTTTCATCCCACGTATTTTCTTTTCATGCATTGTGAGTCATCTCCATAAATTTTTGTAATGCAGCTGAGCGAAATATATCTTTTCTAGTAATAAAAGTAGTAGGAACTTTTTTGAAGCTATTTGGTAAAGGATTGAATGATACGTCATGTTCATGCTCCTTTAAAATTGATTTCATCATAATCGCTACGCCCATACTTGATTTTACACATGCAAGTATCGCTTCAATTGTTCCAAATTCTAATACTCGTTTAGGGGAGGTCCCCACTTCTTGAAGCCAGTCTTCTAATAAACTTCTATAATAACACCCGTGACTAAAAGCGAGTAAATTCATATCTTCTATGTCTGTAAGAGAGGATAGAGGTTTTTTACTAATGAGAACCAATTCTTCTTCACGAAATACAGTTGTATGAAGTTCATTATGCTGAGTAGAGCCAGCTATAAACGCTCCGTCTAGTTTTCGCTCTAATACAAGCTTAATTAGTTGTTCAGTCGTATTTGTTTCTAAAATCAATTCGACTTCTGGGTACTTCTCATAATAGGCCGTTAATATAGAGGGGAGCCTTACCGCAGTTGTAGATTCTGTACACCCAATTTTTAAAGTGCCTTTTGGTTCAGTTCCATTACTTTGAATCGCTTTTATAGATTGATCCATTAAGTGGATAATTTGTTTGGCATATGTTAATAAAATCTCACCGTTAGAAGTTAAAGTTACACCTTTTCCGTTTCTGTAAAATAAAGGAACACCTAATTCATTTTCTAGTTGTTTCATACGCATCGTTACGCCTGATTGCACGTAGTTCAAATTTTTTGCTGCGTGAGAAATATTATTTTCCTTCGCGACTTCGTAAAATACAGTTAAATCTTTTATGTCCACGTATCATTCCTCCAAAAAGGTATCAATTTTTTTGATGGATTATATGATGAATCTTTATTTTATATGATATCAGAACTTTCATACAATGGAAGGGGGAGGGATTATTATGTTGATTGAAGAAAGGGTGAATAGTACTTATAAATGGGTTATGTTAATTGTTGCGACGATTGCTCAAACAACAGCGACACTTATAACGTATGGTATCGGGGTTTTCGCTTTATTTTGGAAAGAAGAATATGCACTTACGAATACGGAGAGTGGATTATTAGTAAGTGTTTTAAATGTTGGACCGTTATTTTGTATGCTTTTTGTCGGTCGGCTACTTGATCAATATAATGAAAAAATATTAATTTCTATTAGTTCATTTTTACTAGGGAGTTCGCTTTTGCTGACTAATATAGTAAATGGATTTAATGGGTTATTATTTGTACTTTTATTAATAGGAATGTTTTATAGTGTTTCCCAGCCAGGAGGAAGTAAAGTGATTTTAAAATGGTTCCGAAAAGAAAATCGTGGGTTAGCGATGGGAATAAGGCAAGCTGGTATACCGATTGGTGGCGCGTTAGCGGGAGTGCTAATCCCGTTTCTAACAATACAATATAATATGACTTACGCGATAAATAGTATTGCATGCATTTGTATTATTGGAGGGCTATTATTTTTTATGTTTTATAAAGAGCCATATGTTGAGGAGGAAGCGAGGAAAGGACATATTAAAATTTCCTTTTGGATGGAGCTAAAAGTAGTAATCTGTAAAAAAGAGTTGTCTCCAATTTATATAACGGGTATTTGCATGATTTCATTACAAATGGTGTTAGTTGGACACTTCATGAAATTTTTAGCAGGGGAACAATCGATTACATCTATTGTAGCCGGAACAGTATTTTCAGTTATGTTCTTTTCTGGAATGATTGGTCGTATTGCATTAGCAACTATTAGTGATGTGTTGTATAAGGGGAATCGGCGTATACTTTTATTTATAGCTGTATGCGCTTCTATCGGCTTGATTTTATTGTTAGTAATGAATATACATACAATAACGAGTGGAATCTTGTATAGTGTAAGTGCATTGTTAGGATTTTTTTCAATTGGATGGTTTAGTCTTTTTATAGCCGAAGTTGCTGAATTGGCAAGTGAAGAATTTGTAGGAATAACAGTGAGTGTAGCACTTACAATAAATCAAATTGCAATTATTATTGCCCCTGTTTTATTTGGTTATATTGTGGATGAGAAAGGGTATACGTATGCGTGGTTATGTATAGTAGTATTGTTAAGTATCTCGGCAGTCAGTTTATATAGAAAAAACAAAAAAATAAAAGAAAGTTAGCAATGTAAATTTTTTATGAAGAAAATATAAAGAAATGCCGAGTGAGCGACATTTCTTTTTTTATTTGTTGTATAATCAAAGTATAAATGAGATTCATTTTCAATGAAGTTCATTGCCTGTAATTTTAGCTATAATGGTTTGTTTTTCTTTATCGTTATTTACATGATTTATTTTGTTTGAAAATTTTTAGCATCATTTCCTTTTAAAGTTATAATCTATTTTACTTAATATTAAATTATAACTATATTTTATTGTAGGATAATGAAACATCATATCATCTAAACAATTGTTTCTATCTGTGTTTTCATCGTAACAACTCCGTTTCTTATCTTGTGTAACAAATGTTACATAATATGTTGAAATTATAGTAGGGTGCATCCGATTGTAAGGTGGAAATTTTGCAAGAAAGAAATACAATAGAGAGTAGTCAAAAACTGAATATGAGAAAAAGGAATCTAGTTCATTTAGGTGAATAATAGGTAGTATTATAAAATATTTGAAAATTAAAAGATATAGAACAGAATGGATGTACGTTAAGTGAAACTATATAAAAGAGGGTTCCTATTATGCTAAAGAAATGGTTAATCGTTTTCTTTGTTTTTGCTATTTTTTGTGGGAGTGTCGTTGCACTCATACATGCAAATAAAGGTAAGAAGTATGATATAAAGGCATTTTCTAATTTAAATAGTAAGCAAAAGGACGATATGCAAGAAGTTGATGCAACTGAGAAAAAACGCTATGAAGCTGTAGCTGGAAAACTAGATCAATATTTAAAAGATAAAGGATTTAATGGGAGCGTTCTTGTAGCTAGTAAAGATCATGTGATTTTACGAAAAGGTTATGGATATGCGAATGTGAAAGATAAAGTAGTAACAACGCCAAGAACGAAATATCGTATTGGTTCTATTACGAAAACGGTCGTTGCAATATCTATTATGCAGCTAAAAGAAAAAGGGAAATTAAATATTGAAGACAATGTAAATAAGTATATTCCATCGTTTCCAGCAGATAAAAACATTACGTTACGAAATCTATTAACACACACATCTGGCTTGCCAGATCAAGGACAAGGTAGGGTGGATGCAGGGTCACGTTTAAAGTTAGTAACGTGGATTGGAGCGCAAAAATTGCAATTTCCTGCAGGGACAGGCTGGAAATATACAGACTATAATTATATGGTGCTTGCATATATTGTAGAAAAAATTACGAATAAACCGCTCGCTGAATACGTGAAAGAAAATATTTTTACTTCTGCTGGCATGTATGAATCTGGGATGGGGGCGACTCTCCCAGAAGATATTTTTTTAGCAGAAGGTTATACGAGAAAAGATAATGAATTAATAGCTGCCCCCCGCTTAAAAATGAACTGGTTGTATGGGTGTGGTGAAATGTATACAACTGTTGAAGATATGAAAAGATTAGATGAGGCAATAATGGATGGAAAGCTGTTATCTAAACAAAGTGTATTAGATATGTTTACTGCATCACCTGCAAGAAAATATGGATTTAGTTTCTATACGTATCCAGATTATTATCATAACCACGGGGTATTAGCAGGTTGGAATACTTTTAATAATTTTAACTGGGATAAAAAAACGTTTGTCATATTATTCTCTAACGTCCAAAATGGTATGAATGATGCATTTAATCAAGAGTTTAGGAAAATGGCGAGTGATTTAATAGAAGGAAAGGGAGCATGAAAGAGAAAGAGCCTCTAGCGAGAGGCTCTTCTTTTTTATAAAGTTGAAAATTCTTCAACAAGTTCACTAAAACGATGTAATGCACTTTCAATTGGTTCTGGCGTAGTTAAATCAACACCAGCTTTTTTCAATAAGTTTAATGGGTAGTCTGAACTTCCGCCTTTAAGGAATTCAATATAATGTTTTTGAGCATTTGGATCGCCGCTCAATAACTTATCAGCAATTTGGATTGCAGAAGCGAATCCAGTTGCGTATTTGTATACGTAAAATGGACGGTAGAAATGCGGTATTCTAGCCCATCCGTATTTTACTTCTTCGTCAAATACGAGGGAGTCGCCATTATACTCTCTAAATAAGTTTTCATAAACCTCGCTAAAGACTTGGGCATTTAATGGTTTACCTTGCTGTGCCATTTCATGCGTGATTTTTTCAAATTCAGCGAACATGATTTGTGTAAAGAAAGTGCCTTTAAATTTCTCAATGAAATGGTTTACTAAATGGTTACGTACGTTAGCATCTTTTGCTTCTTTTAATAAATGATGAATTAATAGCACTTCATTTACTGTAGAAGCGACTTCTGCGACAAAGATAGTATAGTGTGCAGAAATTCTTGGTTGGTATCCGTGTGAGTAGTGCGTATGCATACCGTGCCCACATTCGTGAGTAAGAGTGAAAAGGCTATTTAAATCATCATGATGATTTAAAAGAATGAAAGGATGAACGCCGTATACACCAAAGTTATAAGCACCGGAACGTTTTCCTGGCGTTTCTCTTACGTCAATATAACGTTTATCTTTAAAGCTTTTTAATGTTTCAATATATTCTTCACCTAAAGGAGCTAGTGATTCAATCATGATGTCAAACGCGTTATCATATGGAATGTCTTGTTTTACACCTTTTACTAAATCGACACTTAAGTCATATTGTCTTAGTTCATCGACATTTAATTTCTCTTTTCGAAGTTCATTATATGTATGTAAAGATTGAATGTTTTTTTTCGTCGTTTCAATTAAATTTTCATATACTTCTTTCGGAACCATGTCGCCAAATAATGATTTCTCTAACGCTGATGGATATTTTCTTAGCTTAGAAACAGTAACATTATTTTTAATAGCAGCAGATAAAGTAGAAGCGATAGAATTTTTCAATTGAACATATGGCTTGTAGTAAGCTTTATAGGCTTCTTTACGTTTTTCGCGGTTCTCATCTTCTATTAACTTTGCATACATTCCTCGTGTTAAAGTAACTTTTTCTCCATCATTAGTAGTCACTTCACCAAATAGTATATCTGCATTATTTAACATGCCGTATGTATGCTGAGGAGAGGAAAGTGCTTCGCCCATTTGTGATAAAACCTCTTCTTGGTCCTTATTCAATACGTGTTTTTTATAACGGTATAATTCAAATAAATCTTCTTTATAATATTGTAAGCCTTCAGCTTCTTCTATATAAGTGTGTAATGTGTTTTCATCTACGCTAAGTAAGAATGGAGAAAAGAAAGATTTAGCCGCACTTACTTTTACTTGTAATTGTGATACTTTATCGACAAGAGATTGGGCGTCAGTATCGCGTGTATCAAGATCAGATTGTAATCGTGCATAAGCGAACATTAAAGATAGTATGCTAGAAATTTCTTCACTCTTTGTTAAATAGGATAATAAACTATTGCCATCGTGAATATTTCCATTAAACTCGTGTAGTTCTTTCGTTAATACTTCAATTTTATGAAAATCACTTTCCCAATCTTCAATGGTATCGTAAATATCCGTTAAATCCCATTTTTCTTTATCATCTACTTGTAGTCGATCTTTAAGTTCTGTCATAATCATTTCCTTTCTAAATATGTAGTTATATTCCTATATAACTATGAAATACAACAAATTGCAAAAAATCCCTGCTGAAAATTAAAAAGCCTTGCTAAAAGGCAAGGCTAAAAAAATTATAATGTAATTCCGAATTTTGAATGTAAAAGATTTTTATATTGCATATCTGTAACTTTTTCTTTCGTTTTTTTACCGTTTTTCGCTATGGTCAGACTATCCTTCGTTAAAGATGCATGCCCATCTTCAGTTAGTTTTACAATAAGAGGTACTTTGTTAAACGGTGAGCCATCGTGTTCAACAATAATTTTTTGTGCTGCATTTGCTTTTTTTTCATCCACTTCTTCTATATAAAATGCATAGCCTAACGTCCAATCATCAGTAGAAGATTGATCCAAAAACTCATTATTTTTACGCATCTCTAATATGTAGTTTCCTTTTTCGGTCATTTCTTTACGAATACGATAATCTCCTGTAACGGATTGAACGACTTCACCTGAGAAAGGAACAGGTGCAAGCGGTAAGTATGATCCGAATCCAACTTCAATTAAATAAAGCTCATTATGATGTGTTAAAACGGTTGCGATATGTCCGGAATCAACGGCCCATATGGAATTTGCAGCGTTATACACTGTTCCTGAAACGAGATGAACATCAAATCCAGCGTCTTTAAGGAAGTAATACATAGTAGGATTGAGTTCATAACAAAGACCACCACGATTGTTTACTAAAATTTTTTCTTTTAGATTTTCTTTTGATATTTCCTTAAAATTCTTTTCGAGAACATTTAAGTTTTCAAATGGGACAGTTTGTGCCATTGCGTACATAATGTTAGGTAAATCTTCAAATGAAACGTTGTCTTTTTCTTCTATATGTAATCGTGCGAAAAATTGTTTTTGAAAGTCTGTCATAGAAACCCCTCCGTTAAACGATTTATATATATTGTATCTAATATCGCAAGAGGAAACATCTGCATATGTGCGTACGACTAAAGTATGACACCTTTACTTCTTGCTATACATATAGTATGATGATTTCAGTAAATTAGATTTCAATGACTATAATATAAATTATTGAGAGGTGCTTTTTGTGAGTGCGGTAGGTACTAAATAGGAAAAATTGAATGAAATAAATCAGATAAGAACAGGGGATTTTTATGTATACCATACCCCTAATTTTGTCATGGATTTATTTCGATACCTATGAAGATACCTACAATACTTTATAAAGCGTGTAATAAGGGGATTGCCATCCGTTTTTTATGGCTTATTTCCCCATATGTTATTACTCATGCCTTGTAAATGTAAAAGCTGCGGTATCCCCGCAGCTTTTTTGTGTATATTTTTAATGTTTAAAAATGGTAACTGAATAATGTAGAACTCATTGGAATCTAATGAGTAGGTATCTTCATTTATGATAGAAATCAATCATAGTGAGGAGAAACAAAATGAATACGATGACTTTTGAAAAGTTACAGTATAACGAATTAAAGGATATAGTGAAATCTTATTGTGTAAGTGGATTAGGTAAGGAATTATTAAATAAATTAGAACCAAGTACGAGTATTAAAGTAGTGAGAAATCGTTTGAATGAAACAACTGAAGCACGAGCTATATTAGATGCAGAAGGGCATGTTCCTTTCTTTGGGATTTCAAATATTGCTAGTACAATTCAAAAATTAGAAAAAGGGATGATTTTAGATCCGGAAGAATTAGTAAGTGTTTCAGACTTTTTACGTGGATGTAGAAAAATTAAAAAGTTTATGTTAGATAAAGAATTTTTTGCGCCAGTATTAGCTTCTTATGCAAATTCAATGACTGAATTTAAAAGTATTGAAGAGGAAATTAATTTTTCAATAAAAAGTAATGGTATTGATTCTGCCGCTAGTAAAGAGTTAAAACGAATTCGAAATAACATTGATTCGGTAGATGGGAAAATAAAAGAACGTTTAACGAAGTTTTTAAATAGTAGTGCAAATAAGAAGTATATTCAAGAATTCTTTATTAGTAAGAAGGACGATAGGTACACGATTCCGATTAAATCTTCTTATAAAAATCAAGTTGCGGGAAGTATAGTTGAAGCTTCCGCTAAAGGTTCTACTGTATTTATAGAACCGCATACGGTTACAAAGTTAAATGTGGAACTCGCAAGTTTGAAAGCAGAAGAAGCGATGGAAGAATATCAAATTTTAGCGACTTTATCAGGAATGGTAGTAGAAAATATTTATCATATAAAAATTAATATGGAATTGATTAGTCAGTATGATATGGTGTTTGCGAAAGCGAAGTTTAGTAAATCGATTGATGGAATAGAGCCGAAGTTAAATGATCACGGCTATATTCATTTAGTAAATTGTAAGCATCCGCTTTTAAGTGGAAAAGTAGTACCATTAAACTTTGAAATCGGTCAAAACTATCGTAGTTTAATTATTACAGGGCCGAATGCGGGCGGGAAGACAATTGTGTTAAAGACGATTGGATTGTTAACATTGGCGACAATGTCAGGTTTGCATATTGCCGGAGATAAAGAAACAGAAATTGCTATTTTCGAAAATGTATTTGTAGATATTGGTGATAATCAAAGTATTGAAAATGCACTCAGTACATTTTCATCACATATGAAAAATTTATCTGAGATTATGAGGATGTCAAATAATAATACGTTGCTACTATTTGATGAAATAGGAAGCGGGACTGAACCGAATGAAGGAGCAGCACTTGCAATTTCTATTTTAGAGGAGTTTTATCTTGCAGGATGTATTACAGTTGCGAGTACGCATTACGGTGAAATTAAACGCTTCTCAGAAATGCACGATGATTTCATGAACGCAGCAATGCAATTTAATAGTGAGACGCTAGAACCGCTTTATAAATTAGTGATCGGTAAATCAGGTGAAAGTAATGCACTTTGGATTGCAAATAAAATGAACGTAAGAGAACGTGTACTGAAAAGAGCGAAAGAGTATATGGAAAATAAAGAATACGCTCTAGAAAAACTGAATGAAAGTAAAATTAGAAAGCCGAAATTCCTGCAAGAAAAAAGAGAAAATCATTACGAGTATAAAATTGGCGACCGTGTAAATTTATTGGATCATGATGATTTTGGTATCATCTATAAGGAAAAAGATAATTTCTGTAATGTCGTTGTATATTATAACGGTGAATTCATTGAAGTGAATGTAAAACGTATTACTTTAGAGGTATCAGCAAAAGAATTATATCCAGAGGGATACGATTTAAATACACTATTTGTCGATTATAAAGAAAGAAAAATGCAACATGATATTGAGCGGGGATCGAAAAAAGCACTTCGTAAAATTCAAAAAGAAATGAGAAAGAATAGAGGGTAATCCAAAGTGGTAACGATTAGACAAGAACGACAAACCGATTATAGAAAAACGGAAGAAGTTGTACAACAAGCATTTTTAAATGAAGAATTTAGTGATAAAAAGGAACATGAACTTGTAAAACGTATTAGAGAGTGTGACGCATTTATTCCAGAGTTATCAATCGTTGCAGTAGATGAAGAAATAGTCGGTCATATTATGTTATCTAAAATTACGATAGAACAAGATGGAGCTTCTGTAGATTCATTAGCGCTTGCACCAGTATCAGTTGCTAGGGGCTATCAGAAAAAAGGAATTGGTGGAAAGCTTATAGTAGCTGCGTTAGAAAAAGCGAAAGAACTTGGATACGGATCAGTTGTAGTATTAGGACATCCAAAGTACTATCCGAAATTTGGTTTTAAGAAAGCAAGTGAGTGGAATATAAAGGCACCATTTGAAGTGCCTGAAGAAGTGTTTATGGTAATGGAATTAACAGAAAATGCTCTTGAAAGTGTAAAAGGAGTTGTACAATATTCGAGTGCTTTTGCTGAGTAGGAGTATCGGTTAAGAAATGTAATCATAAAAGATGCTATCTTTTTGTATGGATATACAGAAAGGTAGCGTTTTTTATTAAGTGAAGCTACTTACATATATTTTGCTCAATGAATAATTTTGGTGGTAAAATTGATATAGAAATGTAAAGGGAGAGAAAAAAGAATGAAGACTCGAGAAACAGATAGCAACGTAGTTACGTTATATGTTACAAGACATGGTAAAACAATATTAAATACGAACCATCGCGCGCAAGGTTGGGCAGACTCTCCGTTAGTAGAAAAAGGTGTGGAAGTTGCCTCTAATTTAGGAACGGGATTAAAAGATATTCATTTTACAAGTGCGTATAGTAGTGATAGTGGCCGCGCGATTGAAACTGCTAATTTAGTATTAAAATATAGTGAGCAATCAAAATTGAAACTTGAGCAAAGGAAAAATTTAAGAGAATTAAATTTCGGTATTTTTGAGGGTGAAAAGCTTGAAAATATGTGGGATGTGGTTGGAAAAGCTGCGGGCGTTGCATCGCCAGAAGAACTTATGAAGTTTTCTATTCAAGAAGTGATTAATCTTATTAGAGCAGCAGACCCTACGAAACAGGCGGAAGATTGGGAATTATTTTCTACTCGTATAAAAGAAGAGATTGATAAAATTAGTGAAGACTCTGCTGCAAATGGTGGCGGTAACGTTTTAGTTGTCGTTCATGGGCTTTTAATTACTACCTTAATAGAAATGTTAGACAGTAGTAAAACAAAACTTGGAGTAGAAAATGCTAGTGTGACGAAGATTGTATATCGAGATGGAACATACACAGTCGAGTCTGTTGGAGATATGAGTTATGTTGCAAAAGGGAAAGAAAGTGTGGAAATATAAAAATAAGAAAAGGAAGGTAGAGAAATCTAGCTTCCCTTTTATTTTTCAATATATCATTTATTAATTCAAATCGGAATATTCCGTTAAAAATGAACTATGAAAATTATCGTAATGGTATAATTAGAGAGTAGGAACAACAAATTAGTTTGCAGTGTATTGGAGGGACATTAGCCTTACATTTCATCTCGGAATCTAAAGTAAGTATACGAGAAATAAAACAAAGTAAGGAATGTGTGAATATGGGTGGTACATGGTATGTGATTTATGTTCAGTTCTAAGAAGAAAAGAATATTAACAATTATATGGAGAAGTGATTATGTTGATTAAATTCGTTCATTTGTTATTTGGAAAACCGTGTAAAAAAGGTGATTCGTTCCAAACTAAATTTCCACGTTTTATTTATTGGAATGCAGTTGTATTTTATTTTTTTGGAATGATATTCTTTGGGATTTTTTCTTTTATTGATACTGTATTTATTGAGTCGCTCATATTTGGAGGTTTGTTTTTTCCTTTAATATTTAGATTCGTTTATTTTATGAACTTAAAAATGAGCGGTCTAGAAAAAGAAGTATAGAAAGAATATAAATAACAGGGTTATTGGGAAGAAGCGAAAGTGAACATAAATAACGTTAAAAAAGGAAGCAAAGACATACATTCTAGCTTCCTTTTTTATTGGAACGATTATGGGATTAATAAAATCTTCCCTGTGCTTTTTCTGCTCTCTAATAATTTATGTGCAAGAGCACCATCTTGTAAGGCGAATGTAGTAGGACTCGCGCTGTTTAATTTTCCAGTAGCGATCCAATCAAATAATTGAGTAGAGCGTTTTTTACGTTCTTCATACGTAGTAAGCACGTTCCAAAGGTCTCCACCAGTTAAAGTTTTTGAAGTATCCATAAGCATACGTGGATCAACGTGAGCAGGATTACCGCCGGCCATTCCGTAAAATACGACAGTACCACCAACTTTAGTAGCGTTAAAACTTTCCTCAAGTGTAGAGCCTACTGATTCATATACAACATTTACCCCGGTACCATTTGTTATTTCAAGTACTTTCGTAGCCCATGATTCCGTATATAAAAATACGTGATCAGCACCAGCTAATGTGGCTACTTTTCCTTTTTCGTTTGATGAAGTTAGACCGATTACTTTTCCGTCTAGCAGTTTAATTATTTGAATAAGAAGTTGCCCAACACCTCCAGCCGCGGCATGTACTAAAGCTATATCACCTTGTTTTATTTCATAGCTATCTTTCGTTAAATAATGTGCTGTTAACCCTTGTAATAAGACAGAAGCAGCTGTTTCAAAAGAAATAGAATCTGGAAGTATAATTGCTTTCTCAGATGGAACGGCAACTAGTTCTGCATTTGCAAAAGGTACATCAGCAAATGCAATGCGGTCTCCAGGATTAATATTCGTAACGTCAGCTCCTGCTTTTTCAACAATACCAGCGCCTTCATAACCTAATATATAAGGCGGGTTGCCAGCGAGATGATAATCACCGCGGCGTCTATAAATATCGGCGAAATTTAAACCGATTGCTTTCGTGCGGACAAGAATTTCATTTGGGTTTATGATTGGATCATGTATTTCTTTATATTGTAGTACATCCGGATTTCCAAACTGTTCGAAACAAAGTGCTTTCATATGGAATACCTCCATTATATTGTTTGTCGATGCTCTTTATCATACAATATAAATATCAATAGACAAAGAGGATTATTTCGATGGAATCAATCGGAAATATCGATTGAAAAGAGGGATGATAAATGGAGATAAAACAATTAATTACATTTAAAGTAGCGGCACATACTTTGAACTTTACACAAACTGCGAAGAAATTAAACTTTGCTCAATCGAGCGTGACAGCGCAAATTAAAACGTTAGAAGCTGAGCTAGGTACGCCGTTATTTGAAAGATTAGGAAAACGCCTTTTCTTAACTGAAGCGGGCAGAAAGTTTCAACTATATGCCGACAAGATGATTGCACTTAGTAACGAAGCGAAGATGGCTGTGAAAGATGATGAGGAAATAGCAGGTACGTTAATAATCGGTGCGCAAGAGAGCCAATGTACATATAGACTTCCTTCTATATTAAAGAGGTTTAAAGCGCAATTTCCTCAAATAAAACTTATATTTAAACCAGCACATTCCAATAAAGATGCGAAGGAACAATTGATGGAGGGAAAAGTCGATCTTGCATTTATTTTGGACGAATGTAAAACAGAAGATGCTTTACATGTGGAGCCGCTTATGAAAGAAGAATTAAAAGTAGTAGCTGCTCCAGGGCATCATTTACTTCAGCAAACTTCCGTTTCTATAAAAGATTTAGAGAAGGAAACACTTTTATTAACAGAACTAGGGTGTTCATATCGAATTTTATTTGAAGAGTTATTTCGCATCCAAGATGTGTATCCAGTAAATAAGATTGAGTTTGTTAGTGTCGAGGCAATTAAACAATGTGTCATTGCGGATTTAGGTATAGCAGTTTTGCCAGCAATAGTAGTAGAAAAAGATATACGAGAGGGGACGATAAAAGAGTTACATGTAGAAAATGCAATCTCTCCGATTTATACACAAATTGCTTGGCATAAAGACAAATGGATGACAGTGCCACTGCAGCAATTTATTGATGTAACGAGGGAGTTTTTTACAACAGACTAAGTGGAGAAATATTTATTTTATATAAAAGAAAAAATGGCAATTTTGTATAAAAGAACCGATGCTTGCATGTAACAAGTATCGGTTCTTTATGTTTTAAATAAAGGATGTTTTCAAATGTGTATTTCTCAACTTTTTTTCTTAAAAGGATAAGTAAATTTCTTCGTATATTCCAATAATCGTAAGGGAATTTACAACTTTTATTCGTTTCTGTAAGATGCCTCTAGGCAGCACGAAAGGAGGGGCGTACATAGGGGATAGATATACGTACTTATTTTGAGGGAGGAGATTTACAATGTTTAAAAAGTTAATGAAAGTATGTGTGTTAAGTGTAGCGAGTGTAGGGGTATTATTTAGTTTTCAAGGAAGTACATTTGCAGCTACCGATCTGAGTAGTTATTATGACGGGAAAAATCCAGCAACAACGAAAGTATACGGAGGCAGTACAACATGTGATGCAGATGGATTTAATGCAAAGTCTACAGCGGTGTATGAAGGTAGTAAAAAAGTAGGAACAGTGTATTTACGTTACAGTAATAAATGTCATGCGGCATGGTCTAAGCTTGTTTTAGACCAACCAGCACCTTCTGTTTCTGGAGGAGTGTATGCGTACGCTGTTGTGAATAAATACAAAAATGGTGTGTTTCAAAAATCAGTCACTTCCAATCAAGGAAATGGCACAATTAAAACTGGTCAAACGAGTACTTATACAGGAATGGTATTTGATTTAACTGCTGATTTCGGATACACAGCAGATGCTGAAGCGGTTACTTTTAATAACGGTTATGGAAAAACTGGACGCTATTAAAAAGGAGTGGAATACTTTGAAACTTTTAAAAAAGCTAAGCGCATGTTTTTGTCTATCATTGCTCGTTTTAACTAGTATGTTTAGTACGACGAATAATGATAAAGCATATGCAGAAAATCATTCGTATGATGGGAAAAGTCCGTATTACAATAGCTGTGACCAATCAGCAGTAACGAAAGAAAAGAAGTGGATTGATTCCAATTCTTTTGTGGAATTAAAATTTAGCACAACGTGTAAGACAGCGTGGGCGAAAGTTACAGTAACTCGTGCAGCAGTATATAATAACGAAGCTGATGCAAGAATCGTAAGAAAAACAGATGGAAAGGCATATACTTGCGGGAGTACTGGAGGAAATGGTGTTGTGAATAAAGGACAAACATCATGCTATACACCAATGGTATATGATTTAGATCCAAGAAAGGCACAGGCGCAAGGGAAACATGCTATTCCAAATAGTGATGCATATAATTATGCGGAGACTATTTGGTATTGATTATATTATAAAAAATTTGAGATAGCATATTTTAAAGAGCATGTTTTGATTGGTTTTCAAAGCATGCTCTTTGTTTATCCAGGCTTAACGAATAATAAGACTCTAACTTCGAATCTCAACTGAAGTAAAGCAGGTAGTGGGATTGTTTGTAAAGATCTAATTAAGTATGGATGTTCCTTTCGGTTTTTGGGATTATTTAACACAAATAGTTTTCATATCTCCTTATTTATGCTCTAATTAAACCAAAGGAGGGGAGTAGATGAGTAATGAGATTAAACGATATGTAATGTGCACTTTAATATTTACATGGATACTATGGGGGTTACTAATTAACTTAATAAAATTTAACATTACGACATTTGGTACACCGCTAGCGATGATAGTATTTGTTTTTGGGGGAATCATGCCGGCAATCGTTGCAATTAGCTTAAAGAAAAAATATGGATCACAAGAGGAGTTTAGAAGTTTCATTAAAAGTATTGTAAATCCTAAGTATCATTTTTTATGGTATATTCTAATCGTTGTTTTGGCTTTTATTAGTTGTTATCTGCCAATAATATTTGGTGGAGCAACGATGCAAAAACCATTATACGTGGCATTACTTAGTTTTCCAATAATGATCGTTGGTGGTGGTCTTGAAGAAATTGGATGGAGAGGATTCTTACAGCCTGTCCTTCAGAAAAGGTTTTCGGCATTTTTTAGTACGATTATTGTGAGTTTTATATGGGCTATTTGGCACTGGCCGTTATGGTTTATTCCGGGCACGAATCAAACTCAAAGGGATTTTATAGCTTTTATAATTACGACAATTGCCATATCGTTCTTATTAACTACAATTTATAACGCAACTAAAAGTATCTTTATGTGTCTAATTTTCCATGCGCTTCTTAATTCTTTTTGGAGTGTATACGTGCCAAATGATAAAATGTTACCAGCATTTTCAACTTTTATTTTCGGAATTTTCGTGTTTATTGTGTGTAAAGTCGTAATAAAAAGAAAGAACCTTTTATTGATTAGGTAACTGAAATAATAAAAGGAAACATATTCATATGTTTTTTTATGGATATGAAACTAATTAATAAGAACACGACACAAACATAATTAAAATATAATACAGGTTTGTGCCGCAAAAAAAATTGTGAAACTATAAACAACGTCAAAAAGAATGAAGAGCCTTTCCGTATACATAAACAATGTTAACGACAGTTATAGTAGTTCATTTGTTAAAACAATCGAATTAACTAAGATCTGTATCAGGAGGATTGTATCCAAGGTGACGAGCCATAGATACAATTTGTCCTTTATGGTGAAACTCATGCGTCTCTGTATGAGTTAAAAGCCATAGCGGAGTTGTACTCCAAGGTTCTTTTTGCCATTTTACTTCATTTGCTATATTTTCGAGCCAGCGGTCATTGTATTCATCTAAAAAACGTTGTACAGTCTCATCTACTAACTTAAATCTAGCACGGACTTTCCCCACATCTGCATGCTCAATTTCATCATCACTAGCAAATGAAAAATCCGCTCGCTTTTGCTTAAATGCAAATGATCCAAGCCAGTATCGATAGCAATCGGCTACATGAATATGTGTCTTTATAATGCTACCGCTCCCGAAATTCGGAACAGTGCTATGTAATTTTTCTAGTGGGATTTCTTCCAAAAATGAAAATAGGGCTTCTCTTGTAGAGCTAATAAGATTATATTGTTGTTTTAAAATATGTAACATGTAATTGACACTCCTCTTTTATTTAAACTGTTTGTGTAGTAAGTAATTCTATATGTACGAGAGGTGAACCTTTTTATTATTTTTACTAAGCATATTAGATGTATTTTTTCATTGTTTCTGATAGATTAAACAAGGTGAAACTTTAATGAGTTGAACATTCTTAGTTCATAATAAATGGTACATGAAGAAGGAGAACAATCAAATGAATAGACTAGTTGGCTTAAAACAATTTGAAATAACGCGCGGAGCATTACTTAAATTTATGGAAACGTTAGATGATAAAACAGTGGATACGCAACCAGAGGGTTTCAACAATACAATTCGTTGGCATATTGGGCATGTGTTAACGGCAGCAGAAGTTTTCATGTTTGGAAAAGAATTTAAACAATTACCAACTGAATATCCAGGTATGTTTGGGTATGGATCAAGACCGTCTAAATGGGAAACAGAGGGGCCGTCATTGGAAGTGTTAACGGCTCAATTAAAAGAACAAGCGAAACGTATTAACGAAATTCCAGCAGAAGCATTTGAAAATAAACTGCCAGAGCCATTCCTAGGATTGGAAACAGTAGGGGAGCTATACGGTATGATGCTTTATCATGAAGCGGATCATATTGGACAAATGAAGGCGATGGAACGTATTATTAAAGCTCTTTAGTTTAAAGTGCATATAAAAAACGAAATTACACCTATATTGTGAAATAATATAACGACAAAAAGGATAGATAATTTATTATCTATCCTTTTTGTGTTGAGCTTAAAGAGGGATAAGCGCTTGCAATCTTGAGATAAAGTAGGAATAGTTATTACTTTTTGTTTTACATAATAGAAAAATATTGAAGATAATACAGAAATAAGGTTGCGAAATCTATATGAAATATAAGTATAATAGTAGAGAAGAACTAGAAATAGGGGTGAATACTATGATTACATTAGAACAAAAGCTAGAGCAATATATACATGCATATTCACAGTTAAAGGGAGAATTAAAATGGAAAACGAGTGATTCTCGAACAGGAATGATGATTGCTGCTATGTATACAAGTAGTGATAAATTGCTTGATCTCGGACGTTTTTTAGAAATTAGTAGTTATATTAAGAATGAGGTAGGGATGTTTTCATACTTAAAGTCTTATCATCGCTTTGTGGTGGCCGCAACTTTAGATATTCACTTTACAGATTATAAGAAAGCTTTTCGGGATTTTTTAGATTTATATGAACAATTGGTCGCTGGTGGTTTTAGCCGAAGTATATTTACTTATCTCGCAGCAGCTGTACTTTTAACAGAAGAAAATGAACAGCATGGCACGCACATTCAGCGTTCGATGCAAGTATATAAACGTATGAAAGAGGATCACCTTTTTCTTACAAGTACAAATGATTACCCACTTGCAGTTTTACTAGCAGGACAATCAGAGAATGTAGAAACACTCATGGACCGAGTGGAACGTCTGTATCAGAAACTAGCGAAAGCTGGTTTGCGTAAAGGGAATGATCTTCAGTTTTTAAGTCATATCCTCTCACTAAAGAAGGATGTTCGTGAAGAAATGTTAGTTGCAACATGCACAAACATATGGAATTTGTTAAAGCAAGAGAAGGTAAAAGTGAAACAAATGCATTACCCAGCAATCGGGCTATTAGCGTTACTAGAGGATGGAGAAAAAGAGATTCATTCTATTAAAGCGTTGATTGAAAAATTGCAGGGAGAGAAATTATTCCGTTGGCATACAGATGCGAATATTCTTATTGCTATTCAACTGTTCGTAAGTCAGAAAGGTGAGGAAAGTAAAGCTACCAACACAGGTTTACAAACAATGATAGAAGTCCTCATCCAAGCACAACAGGCAGCTATGATGGCAACGATTGCCGCTTCATCTGTAGCAACATCTTCTGCTAGTAGTAGTTCATAATGTGCAACTGCTTATGCTATTGTAAATTATAACGCCTTTGATAAGGATGGTTTAAAAAATATTACTAAAAAAAGCCCATCACCCTCTAATGAGTGATGGGCTAACTATTTTTATATAATCAGTATTATCTTTTCAACTGCTTCAAATGTTTGAGTTGTGTAACAATCATAATGCTAATAACAACGAGTAAAAACCATGAGCTGATTTTACTTAAGTGAACGAGATTCCAAGCTTCCCGTTGGTTTGGATATTGCCATGCACCGAAAAATGTTGCGATGTTTTCTGCAATCCAAATAAAGAATCCGATAAGAAAAAAGGAGAGAACGAGCGGCATTTTATATGTAACGCCTCGTAATGAAAATTCCACAAATGTTCGAAAGAAAACGATGAATAGAAGTAAGGTTAAGAACCATCTAAAATCGTATAGAAAATGATGTGTGAAAAAATTGAAGTAAATCATTGCTCCTAGAGGTATTACAAAAATAGCTTTCGGCCAATGATACATTTGTAAATGTAGTCTTCTCCACGCTTGGCATATGTAACTTGCAACACTTGCATACATAAAGCCGCTGTAAAGTGGAACTCCAAAAACCTTTGAATACGCCTCTTCCGGATAACTCCATGAACCGAAATGAACTTTATATATTTCTAGTAAAAGGCCGATGAGGTGGAAGACAGTAATTACTTTTAATTCGTCTTTCGTCTCAAGGCCAGTCTTGTACATAAACCACTGCATAAGAAGACATACGATGAGTATGAAATCATAGCGGTATAACCCTGGGATAGAAATGATTTTTGATAGGGCTAGTGTTAAGAAAATAACGACTGGGAATAAACAGGATAATGCTTGCTCGTAAGTGAAATGTAATAGTTGTTTTATATAGAACATTGTATCTCCTTTTTGTTAGAAAAATCAAAATAATGACTAAGTATACTACAATTTTAAAAATAAGCCAGTAGTCTATTTTGCATGTATTTGTAAGTTTTAGAAAGGAATTGTAATAAGTATTTTAATATGTAACAAAGTAAAAAATAGTTTGCTATTTAAAAAAAGTGGGGATATAATATCTAAATGAAAATGATAATTGTTATCAATATTGATTATAAATAAAAAATAATTATAAAAAACAACTGAATATAAAGGATGAAATGAAACATGTTACATAAGTCTACTATACGTGCTGGCAATAACCGCTGGATACATATTAAGTTCATATGTTTTATGAGCTTAACAATTATATGTTTAATTGGATCTATATTTTTGGCCGTCGCATTTGGTGCAAAGGATATTCAGTTGCAAACGGTGTGGACAGCGGTTTTTGATTATAATCCGAAATTAACGCAGCATCAAATTATTTATGAATTAAGGCTCCCCAGGGTAATTGGCGCAGCAATTGTAGGAGCCGCTTTTGCAGTGGCTGGCGCTGTTATGCAAGGAGTAACACGAAATCCTTTAGCGGATGCAGGTGTGCTTGGCATAAATGCAGGTGCGATGTTTGTAGTAGCACTTAGTTTTGCCTTTTTCCCGCATATGCCGTATTCCTATTTAATGATTGTCTCCTTTATTGGAGCGGTCTTAAGTACAGTGCTCATTTTTATTATCGGATCAGCAACATCAGGCGGATTAACACCGATGAGATTAACGATCGCTGGGGCAGTTATGGCTGCGCTTTTACATTCGTTAAGTTCAGGTGTCGCGATTTATTATGACTTAAGTCAAGATTTAGCTTTTTGGTACGCTGGTGGTGTTGCAGGGGTTAAGTGGGAACACTTGAAATTTTTAGTTCCTATTATTCTCATAACCATTGTTTTTGCGACAATTTTAGGGCGGTCTATTTCACTCATATCAATGGGGGATGATGTCGCTACGAATTTAGGAGTAAAAACGAACCGAACGAGAATACTAGGGATGATTATAGTAGTCATTCTTGCAGGTGTATCTGTTTCAGCTGTTGGCTCTATTGGATTTGTAGGACTCGTTATCCCGCATATTGCTAGAAAATTAGTTGGTGTGAATTATCGCCTCATTATTCCTATGTCAGCATTTGTAGGAGCCATGTTATTAGTTGTAGCTGACTTAGGGGCAAGAACAGTAAATCCTCCTAAAGAACTTGCGATAGGAATTATGGTGGCTCTTGTTGGAGTTCCGTTCTTCCTCTATATAGCACGTAAAGTTGGGAGGGAGCTATAAGTGAAGGGTCTTATTAACACAGATAAAAAAAGAGCCATTACTGTAACTACAATTTTTGGTTGTATTAGTATCGCTGTCATTTTGCTTAGCTTAAATACGGGGACACTTAGCATTGCACCGCTCAAAGTAATTCAAACGCTTTTCGGTCATGGTGATTTTGAAAGTGCAACCGTGCTATACGATTATCGTATGCCAAGAATTATAATCACAATGTTAGCTGGCATTGGCCTTGGGATTTCTGGTGCGATTTTACAAGGGTTATCACGTAATGCCCTTGCAGATCCTGGTATTTTAGGATTGCATTCAGGTGCATCTTTCGGACTAATTATTTTCGTTACTTTCTTTCATTCAATTAATGAGAATGCATCGATTTTAATACCGTTATTTACATTTGGCGGAGGAGTGCTAGCTGCATTTTTAATTATTATACTTGCGAGTGATCGATCAAAAGGTTTACTTCCTATTAGACTTATTCTCGTTGGTATTGCTGTTTCAGCTGGATTTAGTGCGATTTCGTTATTTTTCTCTCTCAAGTTAAATGATGAGACGTATACATTCGCTTCTAGATGGTTAGTTGGTAACGTGTGGGGAAGGGATTGGATTCATGTCCTTGCATTATTACCTTGGATTTTCATACTAACCCCGTATGCATGGCTAAAATCTAAAACGTTAAATGCATTGTCACTAGGTGATAGTGTGGCAGCAGGACTTGGTGTTTCTGTTCAAAAAGAACGGTTACTACTTTTAGCTACAGCGGTTGGATTATCTTGCGCGAGTGTATCGATGGCAGGAGGGATTGGTTTTATCGGTTTAGTTGCTCCGCATATTGCAAGAAAGTTAGTAGGTACTACGTATCAACATTTCCTTCCACTAGCTGGCATTATCGGAATGATTATTTTAGTGCTAGCAGATACGATAGGTCGTTCTATATTTGAGCCAAACTCTATTCCGGCTGGTGTAGTAGTGGCCGCATTAGGAGCACCGTATTTTCTTTATTTACTTACAAAAACAAAATAAATACTTCAAAGAGGAGAACATATGAAAAAGAAACTTACTATTTTATTTAGCATCATGTGTATTTTAGTATTAGCAGCATGTGGTCAAACGAAATCTAATGAAGAGGCAACGAAAAAAACGGAAAAAAGTAATGACCCAAAAATTGCTTCAATGTCTATTCATTTAACAAATGATTTACTTGCATTAGGAATTACACCAGTAGGTTCTGTAATTGGTGGAGATTTAAAAGATTTCTTACCGCATGCAAAAGAACAACTGAAAGATACGAAAAAACTTGGTGTTGTAACAGATCCGAATATGGAAGCGTTACTTCAGTTAAAGCCATCTGAAATTTATGTGGATGAAAAATACGCTGGAAAAGATGTAGCGAAATACGAAAAAATTGCAAAAACACATTCTTTCAATTTAGATGAAGGTACGTGGAGAGACCATTTAAAACAAGTTGGTAAACTTGTAAACCGTGAGAAAGAAGCGGATCAATATATTCAAGATTACGAAGAGCAAGCAAAACGAGTAAAAAGTTTAATAGATAAAGAGCTAGGTAATAACGAAAAAGTAATGGCAATTCGCGTTACTGCAAAAGAATTACGTGTATTTAGTACGAAAAGACCGATGGGACCAATTTTATTCCAAGACTTAGGATTACAACCTGCAAATGGTGTAGAGAAAATCGATGAAAACCGTCCTTTCGAAGTCATTTCACAAGAAGTATTACCTGACTTTGATGCAGATGCTATTTTCGTTGTTGTAAACAGAGACGATAAAGCAAAAGCTGCATTTAAACAACTTCAAGAAACACCAATCTGGAAAGACTTAAAAGCAGTTAAAGGCAAGCACGTATACATTATTAATGACCAACCATGGCTTGACTATTCTGCTTTAGGAAACAAAATGGCAATGGATGAAGCGGAGAAAATGTTTACGAAATAATATCGATTCGTCGTTAGGAAGATCCTCTAAATTTAGAGGGTCTTTTTTTATTGTTAGAATAAATGAAAAATTATACAATGAATTTAATTTAACGTAGAGGAGATGTGCCAATGTCAGCGCTTATTGTAAGTATCCCGTTTATGAAACGAGGGGGTAAATAGGCTCGAATATTTATCCCCGTTATTTAATAAAGGGGGAGTTTGAAATGACGATGAATCTTTTTCAAAATAAAACGATTAAATTATCAGCTATGAGAGAAAAAGATGTTGAAGTAATGGCTATGTGGCAAGAAGATAGTGAGTATTTAAGAAATGTTGATACAGATGTAGCATTCCCGCAATCTTTAAATGAAATAGCAAGTGATGGGCTATTAAAAGGACGGAGATCGAATAGTGTATCTTTCATGTTGAGGACAGTTCAAGATGATCGTTTAATTGGTTTTGTTGCAATTCATGGCATAGAGTGGAATAACAGAACAGGGTTATTAGCAATTGGTATAGGAGATGCAAATAATAGAGGTAAGGGATATGGAAGAGAAGCAATCCATCTTATTTTAAAGTATGCTTTTTATGAATTGAATTTACACCGTGTCGGTCTTGATGTTATTTCTTATAACAAAGCTGCTATTGAGTTGTATAAAAAGATGGGTTTTCAAATGGAAGGCTGTATGAGAGAAGCAGTGCAAAGAGATGGGAAGTGTTTTGATCGCATGATTATGGGGATATTGCGCGATGAATGGATAGAGCTGCAAGGTTAGAAAGTACATTCGAAATTATATATGTAGTATGCAGGAGATATAATAATAATTGGCGAATTTTTACAGTGTACTGATTGCATTTATAAGGAGCTATGTGAGATGAATTTAGAAAAAGCAAAACCAGTAAATGAAGAAGTTGCTGAATTAAAGGAACTAATTAAAGAATTACACGGAAGTGTACATCAACTTCAAAGCGAAGTGCAGCAACTAAGGCACGAAAGACCGGTTGTTGAAGTGAGAAAAGGTGTTCAATTATCGCCAACAATCGTTGGACAAATTGGTGGTATGATTTTAGGTGGGTTAGCAATTATCGGTATATTTTGGTGATGAAAAAAGGTATGCAGCATTATGCTGCATACCTTTTGTATTTGACGATATAATTTCATGCAATACAACTTTTACATTAAATAACGTAAATAAATGTAAGCATGTGATAATAGTAATGCAATGATTGTTAACGGCAAACCAATTTTTAAGAAGTCCATATACGAGAAAGCATGTCCTTCACGTTTTGCAATACCAGCAACGACTACGTTTGCGGATGCTCCGATTAATGTTCCGTTTCCTCCTAAGCAAGCTCCAAGTGATAACGCCCACCATAGTACTTCGATTTGTGGAGAGTCTACAGATAGTCCGAGTCCTGTAGCTAAATCTTGAATAAGCGGAATCATCGTTGCGACAAAGGGGATATTATCAATTGTCGCAGATGCGATGCCTGATACCCATAAAATAAGTACAGCGGCGAAACCGATATCACCATTTGTGACGTCAATTACTTCTTTTGCGAGTGAAGAAATAAGTCCGATATCAATTAAACCACCAACGAGAACGAATAGTCCGGCGAAGAAGAAAATGGTTACCCATTCAACGTGGGCAAATACATCTTCAATATCATGTTCTTTCACACCGATTAACATAAGAAGTGTAGCACCTGTCATCGCGATAACGGCAGCATCTACATGAATAATCGAATGAAGTACAAAGCCTAAAATAGTTAGTCCTAAAATCGAAATGGATTTTAAAAGGAGGCTTTGATCTTTAATATAATCTTTTTCGTTCAATGCCATTAATATTTTAATTTGCTCAGTTGTTGTTTTTAGTTTGTTACGATACATGAAGTAAATAATGCCAAGTGTCACGATAGAAATAATAATTACGATAGGAGCTAAGTTCAGTAAAAAGGCATTGAAGTCTAAATGCTTATTTGCAGATCCAATCATAATGTTCGGTGGGTCACCGATTAATGTTGCTGTTCCGCCTATATTTGAAAATAGTACTTCTGCAATTAAATAAGGAACAGGATTTACTTTTAAAATACGTGTAATAGATAGTGTAACAGGTACGATTAATAAGACGGTCGTTACATTGTCCAAAAATGCAGATCCGACAGCAGTTAATAGGGATAGCAATAATAAAATGCGGATTGGTTTTCCGCCAGCTGCCTTCGCTGCTTTAATGGCCACAAATTCAAAGACGCCTGATTGACTCGTAATATGTACGAGAATCATCATCCCAATTAAAAGGGTGATTGTTTCCCATTGAATATGTGATGTGAAAGCAGCGTGTAAATCTACAATTCCAAAAATAATCATAATAGCAGCACCGAATAGTGCAATTACAGCACGATTCAATTTCTCAGAAATAATAAATCCGTACGTGACTAAAAATACGGCAATTGCAAAATAATATTGCCAATTTGCTACTTCATGTGCTGATTGTTCCAATCATGTCACCTTCTTTAAAGTATGTATTCAATTGTAAACATGCATCCCTCTGCATAATTTATATTGTAGCAAATTCAAAAAAGAAAGAAAACTATTTAACAAAGTGAAGGAAAAAATGTGTTTTTTACATATGATATAAAAAAATAAAGAAACACAGTGCAAATTATTAGGAAAAGTGGGCGTTGTCCTCTAATATAGAGATAGCAATTTACATTATTTTTGCGTAAAATGGTTTAAAGAGGTGAATTCCGATGGAAATAGTAAAAGATAGTTCTCTTATTCAAAATGAAATTGAACGTTTTGTAAATAAAGATGTATATATTCATTTAGAAACGACGAACGGAGCGTACGCGTCACACTTTAATGAAAAGATGATGACAGTTGGAGCATTCATTCGAAATGCAATGATTCGCTTTGAGCGCGGGAAAATAACTGGAACAAACCCATACCGAGTTGGTTTAAAGATGGATCACGGCTGGGTATATGCTGAAGGTATTACGCACTGGGAAGTAGACGATAAAGATCGTTTATTACTAGCAGGGCATGATAATCAAGGTCGTTTAGCAGTAGCGCTTGAGTTAAGCTTAACGCCATTTAAGTAAGAAGGAGGGAAACTTATGGAGAGACATGTACTTGTTGTATTTCCGCATCCAGATGATGAAGCATTTGCTGCGGGAGGAACAATTCGCTTATTAACAGATCAAGGAGTACCTGTAACGTATGCGTGTGGTACTTTAGGACAAATGGGACGTAACATGGGGAAAAACGTGTTCGCTAACCGTGAAACGATTCCAAATATCCGTAAAAAAGAATTGAAAGATGCATGTGAAGCGATGGGGATTCAAGACTTAAGAATGCTTGGTTTCCATGATAAAACGTTAGAATTTGAAGATGTTGATTTCGTAGCAGATAAAATTGAAGCGATCATTCAAGAAGTAAATCCATCTCGAATTATTACATTTTATCCAGAGCACGGCGTACATCCAGATCATGATGCATTTGGCCGCGCTGTTGTTCGCGCTGTATCACGTATGTCAAAAGAAGAACGTCCAGTTATTCATGCGGTTGCGATTACGAAAAATCGCGAAGCTGTACTAGGTGAGCCGGATGTTGTAAATAATATTAGTGAAGTATTCGAGCATAAATTAGCTGCACTAGGTGCGCACCGTTCACAAACAGAAGCGATGCTTGAAGAAACGCATGTAAAAATCAAAAACAAAGATGCAGCAACATTAAAATGGCTGCAACTGGAACAATTTTGGACTTATAAATGGGAGTAGACTAGAAGGGAACCTTCTAGTAGCTCTTACATAGAAAAAGCGCCGTCACTTGTGACGGTGCTTTTTTTTGTGCCATGAACAACATTAGCATCATGCCGTGCTAAAGATAGGACAGCTTTAGCTACTTCCTTACTAGAATGAGGATGTTATAAGAAAGTTATTTGTTTTTATCATTATTCGGAATAGAAACAGTGAATAAATAGTGATATATAATAATTTTTTATTGAAAAACAATAAATAGCATATTAATATCAAATTGAAAATTAGTAAGAGAGGTGCTTTGTATGAAATATAAAACGAATGTTATGTACTAAAAAGAAATCGATGGAAATTAGGAAAGTTATATATTTTAATAGCAAAAAAAGAAAAGGGAGTTAGAGCATGATTCATAAAACAGTAAAGAAAGTTATCTTAATTGCAGGTGGTTTGTATATTACTTATTTAGTAGGTGTAGTCACTTTAGCGGAATCGATCCTGTATCCTACATCTCAGCAACTTAAAGAAGCTGAAAAAGTAGTTGAACGCTATGTAGGTGAAAATAATGGAGTGAAAATGATAAATACATCTAGCAGCTTCACGGCTGAGATGTTCGATCGTACAATTCATATCGAAGGGAATTCAAAAGAGAATCCAGAACAAATATTTCGAATGGATTTAGATCAAGTTTCTAGTGAAAGTGAAAAGATAACCGAAAATAAGAATATAGAAAAGATAATAGTGTATTTGTAATCTATATCATTACATAAAGTTAGAGTGGAGAAGAGAGTATACTTTTTGTATGGTGTAATAAAGATATAGCCCGCCTACAGAAATAGGCAGGCTATTTTTTATAAAGAAAAGACAACTTAAGGCTAGAGCCCTTGTTAAGAAATAGGGTGAAAACAAGAATTTTTAAGGAGAGATAAGGTTGTTCAACAGATAAAGATATCGTATTTGAAACACGTGATTAATGGTGGATTAAGTTCTATTTTTAATAAAAATCTTTAAAAGGCCTTACAGTCCCTAAAATTGATATTTAGTAATAATTTGTAAGAAACATATATTTTGAATTAATTAATAAAATAATATATATTTATATCGATTTAATGATTTTAGTTTGTTAAAAATGGGGAAATCGATATGAAGGTTAAATTTGCCGTAATAAAAGATGAGAACTTTAATTGTAGTTTATTAGAAACAAAATTACTGAAAACTTTTAAAGAAGTAGATTGTGAAGCAGATATTGTAAAGGTTGAGGATGGAATTTTTGAAAACAATGGTATACAAACGCATTTATTAGAAATAACCATTCATGTTACTGGAAAAAATATTGGGTATAGGTCTGTTTCCGCCAGTATATTTATTGTTCTAGAGAGTTTATCAATGGAACTATTTCGTATTACTATTAGTATACATTAAGCAGCTAACAAAGTAGACTCTTCATAAAATCATACTGACTATATTGAGTTAGTAAACATGAAAATGGTGATGAAAAAAATAGAAATTATCTTAGGTGCTCTCGTATGCTGGAGAGCACCTTGTTTGCTGTTACATAAACAAGGGATTCTTTTTCTATATTTAATTTATCCTAACGCTAATTTTAATATAGAAGAATGGAAACATAATTAGATTGTGCAAATAATTTGGTGCGCACATATACGGAATGTATTCACCGGTAAGAGGGTTGTCTCATAATATATATAGATTTTTCTATTAAGATGAACAGAGGGTGTGAATATATGGAAGATGTTTATGCTAAAATTGACAGTCTCAAGGCCGACCAAAAAGAAATTATGAGAGACATTCGTGCTTTAGAAACGCGTACCACTATTAATGAGAAAGACATAGCAACAATCAATAAGCAATTAGAAAAAATAAGCACAAACACAACTTGGATTTTACGAATTATTATTAGTACGATAATAATGTCAGTTTTAGGATTGATATTAAAAGGGATGATATAAAAGAAAGAGGGGAGCTCCCTCTTTCTTTTATATAAATGAGAAACTATAAATTTTCCGTTTCTTTTTCATCTGCATACTTATCCTCTAAGGAAATTAATAGAGGGATTGATATAGTTACAAGAATGATTAAAGTAGTTATAAAAGATTTAGAAAGAGAAAAAGAACCTTCAATTAAAGGTGATAAAAACTTGAATGAAAGTATACTTGTTAGTAAGGAAATTACTAAAAAACTAAAAGGTAATATATTTTTATTCTTTATAGATGCCTCTATAAAGTCTTTAATACAGGTTATTACGACAAATATAGTTAATATGATTAGAGAAATAAAATAATGTGTTACATTTGTCATACTAATAGTAGGGTCATCTATGATATAAGCAAGTAACTTAGATACTAACATGCCTCCAAACAATAAAATAATAAAAGCGAGTAATCCTTCCGATATATAAGTGCTGAAATTATCTTTCTTGTTAAAAAGCTTATAGTTCAGAGTAGATTGGGTTATTTGAATTAGGAATAGGCTAATAATCCATACATAATATACAATTGGTAATTCTCCTGAGAATAGAGAGATTAGGAAGTTTAATATTGTCCTTAAAATTTCAATCATTACGAAAGGCCTCCTGTTTGTAAGCTTGTGACATTAAAATATGCTAGTCTATCGTTTAATAATTCAATCTGCCGATTCAAACCATTTCTAATTATTCCATAAAAAGGTATCTATATCAAGTTATCTTTTTAACAATCCTTCAAGGCTGAGCACTAGAAAAAGAAACACAATATGTAATATAATTGAAAAAGTATATTTAAAAATCGATGTTAATATTACCCTCCTATAAGTATTAACATACGTAATTGAGGTGTTTTCTTTGTTGTTTTATGATCGAATTTCTATAATGGCCCCTCCTGTTCCGTAGCTAAAGAAAGTCTTTTTATTTCTGAGATTTTCAAAGTTATAGGAGGGTATGAAAAATGAAAAAAGTCTCAGTACCATCACTGTTGTTAATGATTATTCTTGTCGCATTTCCGCAAATTAGTGAAACGATTTACACACCGTCTTTACCGGACATTTCAAAGGCGTTACATGTAAGTAATAATGAGGTACAGTTAACGCTTAGTGTGTATTTTGCTGGATTTGCTTTAGGTGTATTTTTTATTGGATGGTTATCAGATATAATTGGCCGTCGCCCGGCAATGTTACTTGGAATTGTCGTATATGGTGTTGGGAGTTTCTTATGCTTTATTACAAATTCCATTGAAGTTTTATTAGTAAGTCGTTTTATTCAAGCGTTTGGAGCAAGTGCAGGATCAGTTGTGACGCAAACGATTCTTCGTGAAAGTGTAGAAGGGCATAAGAGGCATGTTATGTTTGCTCAAATATCAGCAGTTATTGCTTTTACACCAGCGATAGGACCGTTAATTGGTGGCTTTCTTGATCAAATGTTTGGATTTAAAATCGTATTTTTAAGTTTAGTAGTTATGAGTGTCGGAATTTTTCTGTATACGTTTGTTTCTCTTCCAGAAACAAAAACGAACTCAGTAACAAATAAAATAAATGTCTTTTCAGTATTGAAGAGATTAATTACAAATCCGAAAGTAGTAACATATGGGCTATTAATTGGAGGAGCAAATGGTGTTTTGTTTAGCTATTATGCAGAAGCACCGTTTATCTTTATGGAATACTTTCAATTATCGCCTAGTATGTATGGATTTTTAGGAATTGTTGTTGCTTCTGCTTCTATTATTGGAGCGAAAGTTTCAAAACGATTGCTTGCTACTAATAAACCAGCGAGAATTATATATATCGGTTGTCTTGTAATGGTAGTTGGAGCAGTCGCTTTATCTATTATTACTTCAGTTGGATCAAATCCAAACATAATATATATGGGTGGATTTTTAGTAGCGATGTTTATATTGCTATTAGGAATTGGAGTAGCATTACCTAACTGTTTAAGTTTAGCATTAGTAGATTTTCAAGATGTCATTGGTACAGCGGGTGCATTGTTTAGCCTAGGGTACTATGTAATTGTAACGATAACAATTTGGGGAATGAGTCAACTTCATACGGGCTCGTTACTGGTGATGCCACTTTATTTTCTAGCTATAGTAGTTATCATGATGGTGTTTACTAAAGTGTTTATTTTAGGTAAACAAACTTCAAAAATGAGTTAAATATGAAATGGTAAAAGGGTCTCATTTTTTAATGAGACTCTTTTATATTTTATCCCGCTGTTTTGAGGCAGCAAGATTCCTGCCTCAAAATTGGGCTGGATTAAAGAAGTTAGTAGTTTATTAATATATTAAATTTCTGGTTGGTATATAAATCGGACGTGTGGGAAATTGCGTTATCAACTATAAAGATTGAAGTACATGAGATGTGAAGCCGAGGAAGAAATACTCTCCTCGGTTATTTATATTGTAATAATATTTATACCGGAATCAAATTGAATAGATGTATTTTATTGTTAATTCAGTTAAAAATTAAACATAATCATGCATATTAATTTATTGAAAAAATAATTGAATTTTTCAGATTAATGAATTAATATAAGGTAAGTAATTTTAAGATTTATAGAATATTGGAAGATGAAAGGTTTTGGGAATTTTATAAGAAGCAAAAAAACGATTTTAGGATAGCTTTAAAGCTAGTTTAAAATGACGTTTGCTTCATCATTTTCAAGGCCGAAAGGAATTAGGGAAAAGCATCTTGTTTTAAAATGCGGCTATGAATCATCTAAGAGGGGGAAGTGAAGTGGCAAACAAAGAATTGAAAAGAGGTTTAGAAGCACGTCATATTCAAATGATTGCTTTAGGCGGAACAATTGGTGTTGGTTTGTTTATGGGATCAGCCAGCACGATTAAATGGACAGGTCCGTCAGTCATGCTTGCGTATGCGATTGCAGGTATTTTTATTTTCTTCATCATGCGTGCCATGGGAGAAATGTTGTATATGGAGCCGAGTACAGGTTCATTTGCGACGTTCGGTCATAAGTATATTCATCCGCTAGCTGGTTATATGACAGCGTGGAGTAACTGGTTCCAGTGGGTTATCGTTGGGATGTCAGAAATTATTGCGGTAGGAGCATATATGCAATATTGGTTCCCGGACTTACCAGCTTGGATACCAGGTGTAATCGCAATGGTTATTCTTGGCGCAGCTAACTTAATTTCTGTTAAGTCATTTGGTGAATTTGAATTTTGGTTTGCGATGATTAAGATCGTTACGATTCTATTAATGATTATTGCAGGATTTGGACTTGTTTTCTTCGGAATTGGTAACGGCGGAGAAGCGATTGGTATATCAAATCTTTGGTCAAATGGCGGTTTCTTTACAGGTGGTTTTTCAGGCTTCTTCTTTGCATTATCACTTGTAGTGGGTGCATACCAAGGTGTGGAATTAATTGGTATTACTGCTGGTGAAGCGAAGGATCCGAAGAAGACACTTACAAGAGCGATTCAAAGTACAATTTGGCGTATTTTAATCTTCTATATTGGTGCTATTTTCGTTATTGTAACTGTGTATCCGTGGGATCAATTAAGTACAATTGGTAGCCCGTTCGTAGCAACTTTTGCGAAGGTTGGTATTACGGCAGCAGCTGGACTGATTAACTTCGTTGTTATTACAGCGGCGATGTCTGGTTGTAATAGTGGTATTTATAGTGCAGGACGTATGCTTTATACGTTAGGTGTAAATGGACAAGCGCCGAAATATTTCACAAAACTTTCTGGAAATGGTGTGCCTTTATTCGGTACAGTTGGCGTAATTATCGGTTTAGCGGTTGGTGTTGTATTAAGTTATATTGCACCGAAAAACTTATTCGTATATGTATATAGTGCGAGTGTACTTCCTGGTATGGTACCATGGTTCGTCATTTTAATTAGTCAAATTAATTTCAGAAAAGAAAAGGGAGCAGAGATGAAAAATCATCCGTTCAAAATGCCATTTGCTCCTGTTACAAATTATTTAACGATTGCCTTTTTAATTATGGTATTAATCGGAATGTGGTTTAACGATGATACGCGTATTTCACTAGTTGTAGGCATTGTTTTCTTAGCTATCGTAACAATTAGTTTCTATGCTTTTGGAATAGGAAAACGACCTCCGTTAGATGTTCCAAATGATCAAGAGATTTCAAGTAAATAAAGATAGTAAAAAAGTCCGATTTCTCATTTGGAAATCGGACTTTTTGTTATTAAAATTTTTCTAAAACGATTTTTCCAATTGTACTGCCGCTTTCAAGCAGGGCATGTGCTTTCTTTACGTTTTCAGCGTTAATTGGTGTGAATGTTTCATTTAAAGTAGTCTTTAAAATGCCTTCATCTAGTAGTTCGCTTACTTTATTTAATAGTTCGTGCTGCGTGATCATGTCTCCAGTTTCATACATCGCTTTTGTAAACATAAACTCCCAAACGAGTGTAGCACTTTTACTTTTTAAAATGCCCATCTCAAGAGGGTGTTCATTTTCTACGATAGAGCAAATTTTTCCTTGTGGTTTAATAAGTTCACATATTGCTTGCCAATGTTGATCTGTATTGTTTAGGCAGAAAATATAATCTACATCTTTTAGCCCAAACTCTAATATTTGTTCTTGTAAAGGTTGGTGATGGTTAATGATATAATCGGCACCGAATTTTTCAACCCAGTGTATCGTTTCAGTGCGGGATGCAGTTGTGATAACATTTAGTCCGGCCCATTTTGCAAGTTGAATGGCAATTGAACCTACACCACCAGCACCGCCTATAATTAAAATGTTTTTAAAGGAATTCGTATCTTTCTTATTATAATCAATACCTAAACGTTCAAATAAACCTTCCCAAGCTGTAATAGCTGTTAACGGAAGTGCTGCAGATTCCGCATCACTTAACGTTTTAGGTTTTTTACCAACAATTCTTTCATCAACGAGGTGATATTCACTATATGTACCTTGTCTCGTAATGCTTCCAGCGTAAAACACTTCGTCGCCTTCTTTAAATAACGTACAGCTTTCGCCAGTTTGCACGACAACACCACTAGCATCCCAGCCAAGTATTTTCGCTACATCTTCTTTTTTATCTTTCGGAGAGCGAACTTTTGTATCAACTGGATTAACGGAAATAGCGTTAATTTTAACGAGTATATCTCTTCCTGTGGCAACAGGTTTTTCAACTTCTAGATCAATTAAACTGTTTTCTTCTTCAATAGGTAAGTATTCATGTAAACCAATTGCTTTCATTTGTATTCCCTCCATTAAAGTAAGAGTCATTTACTCTTTTATTATAGTAGGTGGAGTGTCATTATGTAAAAAAGTTGAGTCCTTTCCATTTTGTAAAAGGCTTGTTTTAGCCTCATTTAGAACTTTGTAACTGCAGAGGGCCAGCCATCGTTTTGATTTTATTTGGATGAAAGGTATATATTTTTCTACTGTACCTTGCAATGAATAATACTAAGTGGTATGTTATACTTGTGATTACTTATTATAAAACAGTACTAAATAATAAATAGTAGTGGATATTAATTAGAATAGGGTGAATGAATATTGAATGTACAATTTAAAAAAGGAGTTTTGGAACTTTGTGTTCTTGTCTTACTGGATAAGCAAGACCGTTATGGATATGAATTAGTTCGAAATATTTCTAATCGAATTGAAATATCAGAAGGGTCTGTTTATCCTCTTCTTCGAAGGTTAACTAAGGAAGAATATTTTACCACGTATTTACAGGAGTCTTCAGAGGGTCCTTCAAGAAAGTATTATACACTAACGGATAAAGGTAGAACGTATTTGTATCAACTTTTGGAGGAATGGAATGAGTTCTCACAAGGTGTCAATCAATTAATTAAAGAAGGTGTACGTAATGACGAAAGATAAATTTTTGCAACAATTAAATGTATCTCTAAAAAGATTATCTGATAAAGAGCGTGCAGATATTTTAAAAGATTATGAAGAACATTTTACTTTCGGCTTAGAGGAAGGGAAGAGCGAAGAAGAAATTGCAACTTCATTAGGTTCTCCAGCTCAAATCGCCAAAGAGCTATTAGCAGATTATCATATTGAGAAAGTAACAACAAGTGCAACAACAGGAAATGTTTTCCGTGCAATTTGGGCAGTAATTGGATTAGGTTTTTTCAATTTGTTAATCGTACTTGCACCTGCAATCACATTAGCGGCCTTGATTTTTTCAGGATGGGTTCTCGGTATCTCATTTTTAGGGGCACCATTACTTGTTTTAGTTGATGCTATTATACATCCAAATTCATTCTTGCTATTTAATCTTTTTGTTTCTTTAGCACTTTGTGGAATTGGATATTTCATTGTTATTGCTATGTTATTTTTAACGAAGCTAGCAACGAAAGGATTTGTTCGTTATTTAAAGTTCAATATAGCACTAGTAAAAGGTGGTTTGAAGCATGATAAATAAGAAGAGTTTCTCAATCATTGCAGGTATTATTTTCATTATTGGTATTATCGGAAGTTTATTCACTTATCGTTCAATTGCTGCGGTACCAATTTCAGAAGAAAAGGTCATTAATAATAATGTGTCAAGCGTCATTATCGACACGAATAACGTTCGTGTTAACATCAACCCTACAACAGGTAGTAACGTGAAAGTAAAATTAGATGGCGAAGTTAATCCTAATGTAAAAAGGGAATTAGCTACGGATGAGAAAGATTCAACGCTTCTTATTTCTTATAAAGAAAAACAACAGAGTTGGTTCAACTTTAATATTTCTGAAGTGTGGGCGCCATTAACATTAAATGTGTATCTACCTGAAAAACAATATGAATCATTAAAAGTTTCCAATAATAATGGCTATGTTTCTGCTAAAAAACTAAACGCAACAAATTTTAATATCAATACAAGCAATGGACGTGTTGAATTAAGAGAAATCAATTCGCCAAAAATTATCGCGGAAACAAACAATGGAATTATGGATTTCAAAGATGTATTGGCACAAAATATTCATGTGAAATCGAACAACGGACGAATAATGCTAGACCATGTTGAAGGTGAAATAGAGGGGCAAACTAAAAATGGAAGTCTTACTCTGAAAACGAATGAACTGGATCGAAATCTCAATTTTACGACTCACAATGGAAAAATTAATATTGAAACTGAAAAAGAACCAACTAATGTTCAATTTAATGTTTCTGTTGACAATGGCAGAGCGAATATACTTGATAAATATAATGGAAATACGGTTATTGGAAAAGGAGAAAATGTAATTAAATTAAACACACATAACGGAAATATTACAGTGGAAAAACAATAGTATATCTGCCAAATTTAAACTACAAAATCATTGAAGGTGATTATGAAGTGGTACCTGGTGTTCGGTTATTGTATACACCAGGACATTCTCTAGGGCATCAGTCATTATTAATTGAGACGGAAAAATCCGGTCCTGTATTATTAACGATTGATGCATCTTATACGAAAGAGAATTTTGAAGATGAAGTACCGTTTGCGGGATTTGATTCGGAATTAGCTTTATCTTCAATTAAACATTTAAAAGAAGTTGTGATGAAAGAGAATCCACTTGTTTTTTGGGACATGATATAGAGCGGGAAAAGGGATGTAAAGTTATATAGTGCAAAAAGTCATGAGCTTACGTGCTCATGACTTTTTCGGTTAAATAATTTTTTTGAATAAGTTATAAACCTTTTTTGAGCTATCTTCATTTAATTGATAGTACTTGAGGTTTACATCATCAGGAGTATCTTGCTGAGCAATCATCACTTCGTTATTGTGATGATCAACTACCCATATGAAATATTTTTTATAAGTTCCATCTTCGAAAGTAATCCACATGTCACAATCTATTAAATCTGACCCTTCTTCATCTAATGTTAATTTTCCTTTTTTTGCGGTATCCATACTGTTAATGAATGTTTTTAATTCATCTGTTTTTGTGAGGAAGATATCCTTTTTTGTTTTAATGGATTCGACATGTATATCTTTTATTTCCTGTTTTCCTAAAAAGACAGGGGGCTCATTTGGATCTCTTTGAGTGGAAATAATAGTAGCTTTTTTCTTTGGCTTATTTGCTGTATACAAATCTTGAATAGATTTTCCAGAGTTTACAAACCATATGATCCCACAAATAATCAATGTGCTACTAAGCAGTAAGATGATTTTCTTAATAGAATATTCTCCTCTCTATTACTTCGTATGAAGAGCTTTTCTATTAATATATGATAGGTAAGCGTAAAGTATTATAGTTGAACGTGGTTATGTTTCACTGTTTTTATTGGGCGATCTACGAGTAAATTGTAAGTGAGCCCGATTAGTACGAAAATGCCACCAACAATTTTGCCCATTGAGAGTTCGTGTGACAAGATGAAATCAATGATAGTCCCCGCGAATAATTGTCCAATAAAGATGAGTAACGTTAAATAAAATGCTGATATTTTAGGAGTAATATAGTTCGATAAAGAGATGACAATAACGCCTACTAATCCGCCTAAATATACAGCGATAGGTATAGATTGCAACGTATGACTAGGAATGTACATTGAATCTGAACTGAAAATTAAAAATAATATAGAGAAAAATAATCCAGTAATATAATTAAAAAACGTACCTTCCCAATTGCCGATTTTCGCTGCTAAATTTGCGTTAATAATTCTAGCAACAACGATAGAAACACCAGCTAAAATAGCGATCGTAATATATAACATTTTTTTGCCTCCATTAATAAATTGTCATGATTATAATTCCAGAAGAGATGAAACATAATCCAATTAGTTTTTTCTTTTCAAATTTAGCAACTTTCATTCCTAATAAGCCGAAATGATCAATAACGATGGAAGCAATGGATTGGCCGAGTAAACTTAATGCAATCGTAATAGAGGCACCAAGGACGGAGAAACTTATATTATTAAAAAGAACAGTGAATACCCCAATCGCTCCAGCGCTATATAAAAAAAAATGGAATGCTTTTATCAAAATGGATTTTATGTTTGTTTATGATTAAAACGAAAATAACTGCAATTAAACCGACAAGGTGAATGACAACGCTTGCTGTATAATTACCAATTAACTCAGATAAAATCCCATTCAATGGAAGCATAACGGCGATGAGCACACCAATAAAGACAGAAAGAAAGTTATACAATGTAATATCCCCTTTGTATTTCATATTTGTAATGACTGTATCATGCTGAAATTGTGTATTACTATGACATATGTCATAGTGGAGGAAGAAAATTTTGATTACAATGGGGATGAGTTGTAAAGGTGGGGGACTATGAAGAAAATATGTAATTCAATTAAATTAGCAGAGTATATGAAACAAAATAACATTGACTCCTTTTTTAGTAATGATATGAAACCGTATATGGAACTTATATTTTTTAAAAAGAATGAGTTTATTTGTAGAGAAAATGAAGAGATAGATTATTTGTTTTTCTTCGTTGAAGGAAAAGCAAAAGCGTTTAATACATTAAGTAACGGGAAATCTGTATTATTATGCTTTTATGATAGTTTGCAGCTGTTAGGAGATGTGGAGTTAATTCATTCTCAAAAGACGGCTTCAAACGTACAAGTAATGGCAGATTCATATTGTGTTGGTTTGCCTTTAGGAAAAGTGAGAAATCAACTATTTCATGATGCGAAATTTTTACGATGTATTTGTGGATCATTAGCTCATAAATTAAACCGACTTTCAAAAAATAGTACCATTAATTTGCTATATCCACTTGAAAACAGACTTGCGAGTTACATGTTAGCAGCGGGAGAACGAGCTGTGCAGCATGGGAATCGAATTGTATTTAGTGGGAATTTAACGGAAACAGCGGAATTGTTAGGGACAAGTTATCGGCATTTATTGCGCACATTAAATATTTTTTGTGATAAAGAGATTATAAAAAAGAACGATGGATGCTTTGAAGTAGTGAATGTGGATGTTTTGAGAGAATTGGCGGCAGATGTTTATAAATAATATAGTAAAGTGGGGATTTAGATGAAAATAGCTATAATTTCAGATGTTCACGGGAACAGTCATGCATTAAAAGCAGTATTAGAAGATATTAAACATCGCAAGGCCGAAATGATAATAAACTTAGGGGATAGCCTGTATGGGCCGTTAGATCCTTTAGGGACAATTGAAATATTGATGAAGAACGAGATGATACATATTAAGGGTAACTGTGATCGCATGCTTTGGGAACCTATACAAGGGCAGTCTGCTACACTAACTTTTGTCCAAAATCAATTAACAGAAAATCATATAGATTGGTTACAACAACATCCTTCACAATATATTGTAGACGATATTTTATTTTGTCATGGTACGCCAACTTCAGATGAGGTGTATTTACTAGAAGAGATGGACGAGAATGGTGCAGTATTAAAGAGTGAAAAAAATATAATGGATCAACTCCAAAATATAGAACAAAAAATAATAGTATGTGGTCATACACATATTCCTAGAGTTGTTTATTTAGCAAATGGAAAAATCATAATAAATCCAGGGAGTGTAGGACTTCCAGCGTACAAAGATGAATTACCCATTGTGCATAAAATGGAATCAGGAACTCCGCATGCAAAATATGTAGTGATAGAAGAGGTTTTGGGAGAATGGATAATTGAACAAATTTCAGTTTCGTATAATTGGGAAGAAGCTGCTCGGTTAGCTACTCAACTTGAAAGGCATGATTGGGCACAGGCGATAAAGACTGGGAAGATAGAATGAAGGGGAGCTTACTTTATGGTAAACTGCTCTTTTTTATTTTGAGTACATATTGAATTATATAAAAATAAAATGTTATGATTATGGAAACGTATGAATATATGAACAAGTATTCATATATTTGAGAAGAGGAGGGATTAGAATGAAAGACCTAATTATTATTGGAGCGGGTCAAGCTGGATTAACAATGGGATATTACTTGAAACAAGAAGGGTATAATTTTTTATTACTTGAGGCAGGAAATCGAGTTGGTGATTCATGGAGAAATCGATATGATTCTTTACAGCTTTTTACTCCGCGGTCTTACAGTAGTTTACCAGGTATGGCGTTAATAGATGAAAAAAATGAATTTCCATATAAAGATGAAATTGCAACATATTTAGAAGAATATGCAAGACATTTTCAATTACCAATCCAATTGCAAACTGAAGTTTTTAAAATAAAAAAAGAAAGAGATATATTCGAATTACATACTCCTACAGAAATTTTACAAACGAAAAAAGTTATTATCGCAACAGGTGGTTTTCAACAACCGTTTATTCCCTCAGTTTCAGCAAATCTATCATTACATGTTTTTCAAATACATTCATCACAATATAAATCACCATCACAAATTCCTAAGGGGAAAGTACTCGTAGTAGGTGGCGGGAATTCAGGAATGCAAATTGCAGTAGAACTTGCAAAAACTCATGAAGTTACAATGTCTATCAGCCATCCTTTAACATTTTTACCGTTACGTCTTTTTAGAAGAAGCATTTTTAATTGGTTAGAAACATTAGGTTTATTGTATGCTGAAGTTAGTACCAAGAGGGGGAAATGGTTTCAGAAAAGAAAAGATCCTATTTTTGGATTTGAAGGTAAGGAACTCATTCGTAATGGAGCAATACAACTACAGGAAAAAGTAGTAAGTGCATCAGAAAATAACATTATGTTTCAGAACGGTGAAACATATAGTGCAGAAAGTATTATATGGTCAACAGGTTTTATTCAGAATTATAAATGGATTGAAATTGAAAAGGCAGTGAATGAGAATGGACTTCCCAATCATGTAAAGGGGATAAGTCCAGTAGGAGGATTGTATTATATCGGCTTGCCATGGCAGTCTCAAAGAGGTTCTGCACTTATTTGTGGTGTAGGAAAGGATGCGGCGTATGTACTTTCTGAAATCAAAAAAATAGATCAGTAGCAGCGACTACTGATCATCCATATGTACATGAATTAGGAGAGGTCAAACATTTATTAACTTTATTATAATTGATTTTCAAAAGAATAAAAACTGAAAATTCTAATTTTATGTTGAGAAAGTTTTTTGTATCGAAATATATAAAAGAATAGGGGTTTTTAGGAAAAAGAAATATGATATTTATATTTTAATAAATTGTGATATAGTTTATAAAGAATAGATTACATAAAATGTTATTTTATTACATATAAAGTAAGGGGGGATGGCTGTGAAGTTTGATGATCAACGCCTACTAGGAGTACGATTAGGTTCTGTACTTGTAACAGAAGAAAATCAATATTTAGTAATAAAGAAAAAAGATCATTATGCACTTTTAAATATACATAATTTAGAATGCACACATGTTGAAGTGCAGCTGGAACATATTGAAGAAATGTTGCAGGAAGATTTCCAAGAAAGTATAACGGAGATTATTGCACCAGAACATATAAAAATTGTTGCGAAAAATGTTATATAGAGAATGAGAGAAAAGAAAAAACTTCATCTTTTATCGATGAAGTTTTTTAGTTAATTCGAAGTGAATGCTTTAAAAAATTTATCGCGGTACATGTACATAAGCCATGAGGCTGTAATAAAGGAAATAATGCTTACTTTGTTTTGAATTGGCGCATTGAAAACAAGCCAGCCAACGATATCAAATAATACATGTAGTGCAATTGAAAGAACTACAAATTGTAGTAGCGTATTTAAAAATCTTTTCATTAAGTGTCCCCCTGAAATAAAAGGTTTATCAAAAGTGTTGTATATTACTATTATACATTAAATGTGTTTCGTGGTAAAATTTACATAAGTTAGTTAAATAAAACAAATGAAAGCTAGTGAGGAGGAATAGTCATGGAATTTTGGATGATCATACCGATAGCGATCTTTGGGTTTATTTATATCGTTGAAAAGTTAAATAAAATTGAAAAGAAGACGGATGCACGTTTAAAGAGGATGGAAGATAGATTACAGCTAATTACGAAAGAAATGGGAATTGTAGATAGAGAACCTGAGATTAATAAAGAGTTGCGCCAGCTTATGGAAGAAGGAAAAACAGTTACAGCAGTTAAGAGAGTAAGAGAAGCTTTTGGTTTTTCCTTATTAGAAGCGAAGCAGTATGTTGATAAATTATAAAAAAGATCATCCATTTGGGTGATCTTTTTTCAATGCACCATACGTGTGTTTACATAAGCAGCGATTATAACGTGTCCAATTATAATGATAGGAACTAAGATTTTGACATTAGGAGTAGTGAAGACACTACCAATTGTGGCAATAGCACCGGCAATTAAATTATAAAGACCAACTATTTTTGATAACTTCACTTTATCCCGCTTTAATGGGCAGTAAGACCCCCACCTCAAAATTCAGCGAAAGCAAAGAAGTTAGGTGGGAGATCAACTGCCCATAAAAGCCCGATTGGTTCAACTAATAATCAGTGGGGGATAAAGACCCCCCACTGATTAAAGTTTCACTTTATCTGGTACACGGCGTTCATTGAATCCTGATAAGAGCCAAGTGTATTGTTTAACTCCGATGAAATAGGCTAGTGCAAATGAAATGATTGCAAGTATGAATAATGATGGAGAAGCGAAGAGAGTCATTGAAAACACCTCCGTTAAAGAGTTATAAATAAATTATAGTATGAATGTTATAATTTAACAAAATAGATTTAAGTGTAATAGAAAAACGGAGTATTTATTATGAAGGGGGATTAAGTATGAATATTGTGGAATTCCAGAGATATGTATTAAATTTCAGTAAAGAAAAAGGATTTCAAGATACTACAATTGAAGAACGTGCAATGTATATAATGGCGGAATTAGGTGAATTAGCGGAAGTTATATTAAAGCGTGATAAAATACAAGATTCGAAAAGAGAGATTGGTTTAGAAATGTTTGATGTCATTTGGAATGTATGTGATTTAGCAAATAAGTTAGAAATTGATTTGGAGAAAGCATTTGAAGAAAAAATGAGGATAAATAAAAAACGTGAATGGTAAGTGGAGTATTAATGTGTAAAGATGGGGGATACTAGTGAAAAAGAAGCTTTTTATAAGAGGAATCTTTATCTTAGTTAGTGTAATGAGTGTTGTCGCTTACTTAGTTTTTCAGGGTATATTCATTCCGAATCAAATAAGTGCGGATAAGTATGAAATAAAAGGTGTAGATGTTGCGTCATATCAAGGGGATATAGATTGGAGAGAGTTGGAAAAGCAAAATATGAAGTTTGCGTTTATAAAGGCTACTGAAGGAAGCGCGTTTGTGGATAAGTACTTTTCTAAAAATTGGACGAATGCGAATAAAACAAGTATGCGCGTCGGAGCGTATCATTTTTTTAGTTTTGATAGTAAGGGTGAAACACAAGCAGAGCAATTTATACGAAATGTTCCAAAATATAAACAAGCACTGCCACCCGTAATTGATGTTGAGTTTTACGCTAACAAAAAAGATAATCCGCCTAAGCGTGAAGATGTTACGAAAGAGTTGTCGGTCATGATTGAAATGCTAGAAAAACATTACGGTAAGAAAGTAATATTGTATGCAACTCAAGAGGCATATGATTTGTATATAAAGAATGCGTATCTTCAATGTGATATATGGATTCGCAGTGTCTTTACAAAACCGAGTTTATCTGATGAGAGGAAATGGACGTTTTGGCAATACACGAACCGCGGGAGATTAAATGGTTATAATGGAAAAGAAAAGTATATTGATTTAAATGTATTTTATGGGAATGAGGAAGAGTTTGAGAATTATGGAATGAAAGATTAAGTTTTAAAGTGTACAACATGTTGTACACTTTTTTTGTTAAATACATAAAAAATATGCAAGTAAAGATGGAACAAACATTTGAGCTGAATTGTCTAATATAGGTAATAAATATTTCGTTTGAAAGAAAGGGTGGAGAAAATGAAAAATACATTATTAAAATTAGGGGTATGTGTTAGTTTACTAGGAACAACGCAATTTGTTAGTACAATTTCTTCTGTACAAGCAGAACGAACGGTAGAGCAAAAAGTAATAAAAAATGAGACAGGAACTATTTCGATTTCTCAGTTAAACAAAAATGTATGGATTCATACGGAATTAGGTTATTTTAACGGAGAAGCAGTTCCTTCGAACGGTCTAGTTCTTACCACTTCTAAAGGGTTAGTACTTGTCGATTCTTCTTGGGATGATAAGTTAACGAAGGAATTAATAGAGATGGTAGAAAAGAAATTTAAGAAGCGCGTAACAGATGTCATTATTACACATGCACACGCTGATCGAATTGGTGGAATGAAAACATTGAAAGAAAGAGGCATTAAAGCGCATAGTACAGCGTTAACTGCAGAACTAGCAAAGAAAAATGGATATGAAGAACCACTTGGAGATTTACAAACCGTTACAAAGTTGAAGTTTGGAAATATGAAAGTAGAAACATTTTATCCAGAGAAGGGACATACAGAAGATAATATTGTTGTTTGGTTGCCACAATATCAAATTTTAGCTGGAGGCTGTTTAGTTAAATCTGCGTCCTCGAAAGATTTAGGAAACGTTGCTGATGCTTATGTAAATGAATGGTCCACATCGATTGAAAATGTGCTGAAGCGATATAGAAATATAAATTTAGTAGTGCCTGGTCATGGAGAAGTAGGGGATAGAGGATTACTTTTACATACATTGGATTTGTTGAAATAAAAAAAGCGAGGAGAAACAATTTTCTCCTCGCTTTCTTCTAACTATATTTAAATGCGAAGCCTGCATACGTTATTGAGATTTTAATTCCAAGTATACAAATACCAGTACTGTCATAATTGCTATAACAACGTAAGTAGCATCAAGCATTATAAGTGTTTTTAAAGTTTCAGTCATCCTCATTCACCCCTGATATGAAAATATAACATAATCTCTTATTAATTAAATCAGAGATTATAAAGATAACAATGTACATGAAATTTATTAAGTAGATTCTATATAAATATATCATATAAATAATGTAAACGATGTTAAGATAATGTAAATGTATTGTAAATAAAGAAGGGGCTCATCATGTCAATAAATCTTATTGTTTGTAAATACTATGTATCTCTCAAGTGCTAGGTAGCAAACAGTTATAACATGTGAAAAAAACTTACTTTGACACATCAATCACGAGGCTAGTTGTTACTACATTTTCCTCTATTACTTCTACCTGTACTTGTTCATCGTTTATCCAATTGATATTGAAGTTGTCTGTCGTATACATTTCCTTAAGGGTGACCTCTTTATATTTTTCTAAAATGCTACCTCTTTTCCCATAATAGATTCTTACAGTTGAAGTGGTACTTGGTCCTTTTGATTTTATTGTTTCTCTAAGCTCGATAATATTTATTAAGTTTGGAGATTCACTTTTTTGAAAGGTAAAGGAACTGACCACTTTTTGTACCTTTTTAAAAACAGGACCATTGGATTTATTTGATATGTTAAATTCCACAACTTCAGGTACGGATTCTTTTCCTCGTAGTGTTATCGTTGCTTCATAATCGTTTTTCCAATATACGGAAACATCTGAGGAGTCGAGACGTTCCCCGTCATTTGCAATACTTGTGTCAAAATGTTCCCATAAACCGTATTTAATTCTGACGGGAGCGGGACCAAGAGAAGAGTCTGAATCTAGTTTCACTACTTTAATCGTATTTTTATTATTTGGAGAATGACTCTTTTCAAGTGTAATGTCCTGTAAATACAAAATGTAAGACAAACAGCCTACTACTAAAATAATTGGAATTACAATACGTAAGGCAGTAATGAGACGTCCTCTTGTCGTTTTTTTCTTAGTGCTTTTACTATTTTGTTCAAGTTCTTTTTCAATACTCGTTTGAACTGTTACTTTTGGCGGGCGAATAAGCCACCAAATGAAAGTTATAAGTAGTAAGAAAAGAGGTATTCCTTGAATAAAGAGAAATCCTTTCCAGAAATCTAGTCTCGTACTATACGGAGAATCTGTCGCCATCACCCCTATAAAAAATGCTACTGGACTTGCAAGTATATTTATCCCTAATCCGATCAATACGAATGAAAGATTTTTATTCCTAATTTTTCGTGATCCAGCCATAATAAACAGAAATACTGCAATACCGAGTATAAGAAATAGTGTTCCGTAATAAAACATCATATATATCATATTCTCCCTCCATAACTTTAATTGTACCATCAGTAAGGAAAAATTTTCAAAAGTGTGCCGATATATGATGCGAATAAATCAAGTGCAAGTATAAATATCAGGATACAGTAAAAATATTATGTCAACAATGTGAACTGTCACAAATTTTTATATATTTTTGTGATTGATATCACATCCCTTTTCCTCAATGGGTATTATGCTTAGATTGTAAGGAATGATTGGGAGAGGGTGGGATGATCATGTTTTGTTATCAATGTGAACAAACGCCAACAGGCGGATGTAAAGTAATTGGTGTTTGCGGTAAGAATGAAACGATTGCGAGTTTACAAGATACGATTGTGTTTGGATTAAAAGGAATTGCTGCTTATCGTACGCATGCTGCTCAGCTAGGGTATACGGATGCTTTTGTAGATGCTACGACGCAAGAAGCACTGTATATGACATTAACCAATTCTAATTTTAATGAACAAGAACATGTTGATATGGCTATGAAAGTTGGGAAATCAGCTTTACGAGTAATGGAGTTGTTAGATGAGGCGCATACGAATCACTTTGGTGTTCCAGAGCCTGTTCAAATTACACAAAACCGTGTAGAAGGTAAAGCTATTGTAGTTACAGGCCATAATTTATTTGCGTTAGAAGAATTATTAAAACAAACAGAAGGAAAAGAAATTAATATTTATACGCATTCGGAAATGTTACCAGCACACGGGTATCCGCAGCTGAAAAAATATAAACATTTAAAAGGAAACATCGGTAAGGCATGGTATGATCAAAGACGTCTTTTTGAAAAATTTACAGGTGCCATATTAGCGACAACGAACTGTGTTATGCCAATTAAAGGATCGTATTCTGATCGATTTTTTTCATATGATATTGCAGGACTAGAGGGCGTACAAAAAATTGAAAATGATGATTTTACACCATTGATTCAAAAAGCACTTGAACTTCCAGAAGTACATATGGATTCGGATGAACAGTTAGTAACAGGGTTTCATCATAATACAGTATTATCATTAGCTCCTGAAATTATTGAGGCAGTAAAAGAAGGGAAGATTAAGCGTTTCTTTGTCATCGCAGGTTGTGATGCACCAGGAAAAGGCGGAGAATATTATCGTGAATTAGCAACGTCACTTCCGCCAGAAACGGTTATTTTAACAACTTCTTGCGGGAAATTCCGTTTTAATGATGTGAGTTATGGTGTTGTACCTGGTACAGAGATTCCGCGTTACATTGATTTAGGGCAATGCAATAATTCAATTTCTACAGTGAAAATAGCGGCTGCTTTAGCAGATGCTTTCCAATGTGAAGTGAACGAACTGCCAGTTAGTATTGTCCTATCATGGTTTGAACAAAAAGCGGTTGCCATTTTACTTGGACTATTTAGTCTTGGTATTCAAGATATTCGCATCGGTCCAAAGGCGCCTGAATTTATTTCACCTGGCGTGCTCGATGTATTACAAGAAACATTCGGTTTAAAATTAATTACAACTGCAGCAGAAGATATGGATATGATGTTATCGTAACAAGAGGATGAATTGTTTTATTTAGAAGAAGAGTTAGATTATAGCGCCCCAAAACAAAAATATAGAATTATTGTTTTGGGGTATTTTCTTTTTTTATCGGGGTGGGTAATAGTTGATTTTAGAAAAATATAAAAATCGAGTTGACATTTACAACTACTCAGTCATACAATGTAGTTGTAATAGGTGATACTGAGTAGTGTTGTTTCTTAAAAAACTTTTCACTAAATAATAGGTAATAGCGGATTTTAGAAGAAATTTGAAAATCAGTTGACATGTACCGCTACTTAGTCATACAATGTAGTTGTAATAAGTAATACTGAATAGTTTGGTTTTACTCAAAAGCTATTCAGTAAAAATTCGCCTTAGTACTCTGTGATACTGAATATAAGTCAGACAGAATAGGGGGTAAAGGAGGATCAGGATATGGAAAATTTAACTGAAATGTTGAAAGGTTCACTGGAAGGGTGTGTACTGGAAATCATTAGCCGCCGTGAAACGTATGGTTATGAGATTACTCGCCACCTGAATGATCTTGGATTTACCGAAGTTGTGGAAGGAACGGTTTATACCATCCTCGTACGACTAGAGAAGAAAAAGCTTGTGAATATTGAAAAGAAACCATCAGATATGGGACCTCCTCGTAAGTTTTATTCATTAAATGAAGCTGGTCGTCAGGAGCTTGAATTATTTTGGAGAAAATGGGATTTTGTATCTTCAAAAATTAACGTCTTGAAGTCAAACTAGCCTCATAATATAAAATGTTTCGGCTCATATTTGGAGAGTTTCTTGTTCTGCTTTATAAAAAAGGAGGAAAATAATATGTTAGAAATATTCAAAAAATTAATTGGTGATAAAAAAGAGTACAGAATGATGATGGCACGTGTTGCAGCACTGCCAGAAGACTATCAGTTTGTGTTTAAGAAAATTCAAAATTACATGTGGAATTTTTCGACCGGAAACGGGATGGATATGCTGCACATTCAGTACGAATTAATTGATTTGTTTGAAGCTGGTGCAGCGGAAGGCAGACAAGTGCTAGATATTACTGGGGAAGATGTGGCATCTTTTGCTGACGAACTAGTGGCAAACGCTAAAACGTATGTTTCTAAGTATCGTGAAGATTTGAATGAAAGTATTATGAAGAAATTGAGAAAAAAATAAATGCAATACGTAATACCGACTGATTAGCTGGTTACAAATGTGAATTGCCGCCATCGCTATTCAGTTATATTTTTAAATCACTACTAAGTACTACGGATTATCAGTGGTACTAAATAGAGGGTGCAGGTAATTTAATTTTATAAGGGGGAAAAAGTATGAGTAATGCAGTGGTTTCTGTAAAAGGATTAAAAAAATCTTTTAAAGATAAAGAAGTCTTAAAGGGAGTGGATTTTAAAGTGCAGCGTGGCGAAATTTTCGCGCTGCTTGGCTCAAATGGAGCGGGAAAGACGACGATGGTCAATATCCTTTCGACGCTAATGAAGCAAGAGAGCGGTGAAGTAAGTATTTGCGGATTTGATGTCAATCGCCAACCAGATCATGTTCGTCAAAGTATCAGTTTGACAGGACAGTTTGCAGCTTTAGATGGCATGTTGACGGGGAAAGAAAACTTGATAATGATCGCCAAGTTACGTGGTGTTTCCAATCCCGCTCAAGTCGCTAACAATTTACTTGAAAGATTTAGCCTGACTGATGCGGCTAATCAGAGAGCAGATCAGTATTCGGGCGGGATGAAGCGCCGACTTGATATCGCGATGAGTTTAATTGGGGCGCCAGCAGTTATCTTTCTTGACGAACCAACGACAGGGCTTGATCCTGAAGCGCGGATTGAAGTTTGGGATACGGTGAAGGAACTTGCTGGTAGCGGCACAACGATTTTGCTTACGACTCAGTACTTGGAGGAAGCAGAACAACTGGCGGACCGTATCGCTATTTTACATGGCGGAAAAATTATTACGACAGGTACTCTTACTGAACTGAAAGAGATGTTCCCACCAGCTAAAGTGGAGTATATCGAGAAGCAGCCGACATTGGAAGAGATTTTTCTTGCTATTATCGGTAAAAAGGAGGAGATGTAAATGAAAAGCAAAACAGGGGTATTACTAGGTCGTTTAATGCGTAACATTATGCGTAGTCCGGATACAATTATTACGGTAGCGATTACACCGATTATGATGATGCTATTATTTGTCTACGTGTTTGGCGGCGCAATACAAACAGGAACGGAAAACTACGTAAATTATTTATTGCCGGGAATTTTGCTAATGGCTATCGCATCCGGTGTAGCTTACACTTCCGTTCGACTATTTACGGATGTAAAGAGTGGGCTGATGGCACGTTTCATTACGATGCCTATTAAGCGCTCATCGATATTGTGGGCTCACGTATTAACCTCTCTTGTTGCTAATGTACTTACTATCGTGGTGGTTATTCTTGTTGCACTCTTAATGGGCTTTCGTTCCAGTGCGAATATGCTAGATTGGTTTGCAGTAGCTGGGATACTAGGGGTGTTTACATTGGCGCTAACATGGTTGGCTATCATTCCAGGGCTGAAAGCGAAGTCTATGGAAGGAGCGACAGCATACTCGTACCCACTCGTTTTTCTTCCATTTATTAGTTCAGCCTTCGTACCTACTGAAACGATGCCAAAAATTGTTCGTGCATTTGCTGAGAATCAGCCTGTAACCTCAATCGTGAATGCGATTCGTGCTTTATTATATGAAGGAACTGTTGGTAACGATATTTGGATTGCGCTCGCTTGGTGCGTAGGTATCATGATCATTTCTTACTTTTTCGCTAGTAAAGCATTTAAACGTCAGTTAGGGTAAGTGAAATAAATCGTCCGAAATCATATATATTTTTGAAAAAGCACGGGAAGATTTTCCATGCTTTAATCATACATTTATACTTCGCTTAATTGTAGTAGTTTTAAAGTAAATAGGAGAATAATAAATCGAATACACATGCTTTGAAGTATGGTATGTAACGCTTCACAAAAATAACTTAAAAAGAAACAGAATATTCTATACAAAAATAGAGGTTAAATATGTTATATTTATACTTATAAGGTATATAATGTATAACCTCATTGTTTAGGGGAGGGAAAAGGGAGAGGTTCAAATGAGATGGTATTTATATACTCTCAAAAACTATGCGAAATTTAGTGGGAGAGCTACGAGAAAAGAATACTGGATTTTTACTTTATTTAATAAGATTACGTTTTGGTCATTAATATATTTGGCCTCTTATTCTTCGTCTGCTTTTTACTTAAGAGCCAACATTACCTTGTTATATATAGCAATTTTCATCGTTCCTACTCTGGCGGTGGAGGCTCGCCGATTACATGATAGTGGAAAAACAGGATGGTGGCAGCTATTAAATTTGGTGCCATTTGGAGGAGCGGTTCTACTTGTGTTTTGTATCATTGAAAGTGATGAAGGTGAGAATAAGTATGGACCAAATCCACATTCAAATCTTAAACAAGCAATTTAATGTATGTATAGTAAACTCTAATATAAAAAGGTGTGGACTAAAAATTAGTTCACACCTTTTTTGTTGTATTATTCCTAGAAGGTTCGTTCAGCATTGATAGCAAATACACTGTTTTCCTTAGGTATTTAAAAATATGGTCACCTGGTAACGAATGAAACTCAATATTTTGAGGTTTAACCGATTACTGCTTATGGAGAGTATAAACATAACCGCTTTTGTAAGTCGTTTAATACTTCTTTAGGCATTTCCTTTATTGTAATATCTTGTCCTAGGAAAAGCAGCCAATTTGTTATCTCTGTCACTTCATCGGAATTGTTAACATTGATAAATGTTTTTAAAATGGCTGTGGATTGGTAAGGGTTTGTGTAAGATATTGAAACTTTGAAAGGGTGATATTTTTTGAACTGGGCAATTGCTTTTGGACCAAGTTCAAGTACAAGGTTAATCGCTTCATCCTTCTTACTTAGTTTTTCTAAAATCTTTTTCTTATTTAGCTTTTTTTTCGTCGTGTATGGTTCGATATGGATGAGATGATCGACAGGAAACATCCTCTTCTTTTCTTCTTTTAAGTCAAACCCTTCAATGATCCATTGACTTTTTTCTTGATACAGGTGTAATAGATAAATGGAATAAGACTTGATTTCTTTCTCTTCTTTAATGGAAATCAATAAATGTCTATCCAAAAGAAGGATTTGGATGAGTTTTTCTAACATCGGATGGGGGAGGTCAGAAAGCTCAAGTAGATCAGGGTTGTGTGGGTTAGTCCCTTCAAAAAGCAAGAGTTGATTTAAAAGAACGATATCATCTTGCTGGGTTTCTGAGATGAGTCCTAACAGTTTTTCGGCTAAAGATTGACGACTTTTTAAATAGGGAAGTTGTTGATTTCTTGTAGCCATAAAGGCAATAAAAAGAGCTTTCACTTCGTTATCAGTAAAGCGAACAACGGGCAGGATAGAGTTATGCATAACAAAATATCCCCCAGTCCTCCCAACTTCAGCAACAAGTGGCATGCCCATAGCTTCTATTTCTCTAATGTCCCTAATAGCTGTTGATCGTGATATGTTAAATTCTCGTATGATTTCTGAAATTGTAAAGTGGGAGCGGTTGTTGATATACCGCATAATTGTATTAATCCGTTCAACTTTTTTCATTTGGTTCTCCTAAACAGTATCATTTTTTGACATGATTTAAAGTTATTATAAACTCATCAGATGAAAAGATAAATCATTTGATTTATTTTAAAAGAAGGAAGGTTTTGAATATGAAAAATTATACGATTGAAGAAAAAGATAGCTTTATTGTGTTAGGTATTGGAACTGAAATTAAGAGTGAATATACAGATTTTGTTGGAATAAAAAAAGAAAAGGAAGACTTTTGGTCGGCTGTTAAAGAAGATGGAAGGCTGGACACTTTAAAAGCTCTAGCTACAAATGATTACATTTTTTCTGTGAGCGAAGCGGTGAATAACAAGATGATGTATTATGCGGGTGTCATGACAGAAGCACAAATAGAAGAAGAATCTAGAGTAATCCAATTTCCGAAGGGAGAATACTTAGTAGTAAAAGGGGAAGACAAAACAGCTGAAGAGCTAAGTAATAAGCTTACTGGCATCGCCTTCGGTCAGGCTTTACCAGATGCAAATGAGTTTGCTTATGTTGGTGGACCAAATACGACGGTTGAGATGGGGAAAAGAAACGGTTTAGTGTTTGGTGAAATGTGGATTCCGGTTGTTAGGAAGTAAAGTGATAAAAGATATGATTATGGAATGTAGAGGCTAACAATCTTGAATTGTTGGCCTTTTTGACGTGAGTATAATATTCATATACTACTACACATTATGTTCTGATAAACTGGAATGAAAGGTAATTATTGTAAGGTGGTGGCGGAGTGAATAAAAAAAGATTATTTGAGCTATTCATAGTAACATTTGTTTTTCTTTTCCTCCATGTAAGCACATTTACTAATGAAAAATTTAACGATAAATTGGGATCCTTTACTTTCTTTGTGCTATTTCTTATGTTTTATATCAGCAGTATTATGAGCAAACGTATTAACCTCACTTGTTGATAATGTACGTACTATCGTGGTGGTTATCCCCGTTGCACTTTTAATGGGCGTCCGTTCCAGCGCTAACATGGTGGACTATCGTTCCAGGACTGACAGCGAATTCTATGGGAGGAGCGACAGTCTACTCGTACGCGCTAACTTTTCTAGTCTGTATCAGTTCAGTCTTTGTTCCTACCGAAACTATGCCAATAATTGTTTGTGCGTTCGCCGAGAACCAGCTTGTAACTTCAATCGTGAAGGCGATTCGTGCTCTCTTATATGAAAGGTTTGTTGGAAATGATATTTGGATCAAGCTTGCTTGGTGCGTCGGTTACTTCTTTGCTAGTAGGGCATTTAAACGTCAGTTAGGGTAAATGTACCATTAGCTTGGTATTCAGTGGCAAATAAATCTTTTGAAATAATATATATTTAGAAAAGAACGGGAAGATTTTCCGTGTTTTAATTATTTCTTTTCCTCTTAATGTAACGATTGTCGGTATAATACCTTTATGCTATGAAACGATCGACATAATTCTGGAAAAAGAATTGAGCGTGTATTTCTTTCTTGGAATTACTATATAAAGATTGTGTTATAATGTTAAAGAATAAAATAGGATTTATGTGTGCAGTTTTATAGTGTGATTATATTGAAAATAAAAAATAGATTAACATATTGCTATTTACATCTTGATTTTTTTTGAAAAATCCCCAATTATATAAAAGTAGTATATTGGGGGAGGAATATAAATGGGAGAAATAAAAATTACTCCAGAAGAGCTAAAAAATAGAGCGAAAACTTTTAGTTATGCTCAAGGGGAAGCTAAAGATAGGCATAATAAAATACTTAATGAACTTTTTAATTTGCAAACTAGGTGGATAGGGGCATCAAGTTTGAGTTTTTTTAATGAATTACCAACTTTAAATAAGGCTTGTGAATCTTATATTACTCATTTAAAGAAAATTGAAGAAGAATTAATTCGTATAGCAACTAAATTTGAAACAGTTGATAATCAAGGTGTTAATTTAGGGAATGCAAAGAATATGTCGGCTGGTAATGGTGCAAGTGATAATGGGATATTACAAAAAATAACTGATGTATTAAGTACTAAGGAAAATTCGAAGTATATGTATGAGGAAGAAAGCGGCCCCTTTTCAGCTAAGGCTTTAGGTGGAGAATTAAAGGCAGGGACAATAGCCGGAGCGAGTGCGACATATAACACAGTTAAAGTAGGTTTTGAAGTTTCAAAAGACCTTGGTGATGGTAAAAAAATAAAAAGTGAATCAAATTTAAGTATGGCGAATGTAGAGTTATCAGCTAAATTAGATAAAACTAATATCGAATTTGGTGCAGAAGCGTCTTTAGCAAAATATGAAACTGGTATAGATTTTCCTATTCCGTTTACAGATCATGATTTACATATTGGAGGGGCAGCTACACTTGGACAAGTTGGTGGTTCAGTGAAAGCTGGATCAAGTGGATTTAAGATTAGTCTTCCTTGGGGGCCAGGAGCAAGTCTTGTTGGCACAGCTCTTGAGGTAGAAGTAAAATAAAGGGGAGTATTGAATGACAGTAGAAGGTTTAAAGAAAATTTTAACAGTTCTTTTTATTATTTGTTTTTTTGGAACTATAATATTAACATTTTTTGATGCTACTTATAATATTAAAGAAAAAATTATTTTTTCTTTAATATACTTAATTACAATTCCTATTAGTTTTTTTATTTTATATAAAATCGGTAAATTTTTTATTAAATAATGAGGTGTTGAGATATGGTGAAAACAGAGGTAGAGAAGGAAACATTGTTACCTATTGGCTCAGTTGTAAGATTTAAAAGTTGGGAACAACTTGTAATGATATATGGTAGAAAGCAAATGGATTCTAAAACTAAAGAAGAGTGGGATTATGTAGCTTGTTATTATCCAATTGGTAATATTTCAACTGAATATAATTTATTTTTTAATCATGAACATGTATCGGAAATTGTTTTTACTGGATATATTAATGATGAGGAAATCAAATTGAGTGAAGATTTAAAAAGATAAATTATAACTATAATTGTTTATTGATTTCGATATATTTCCAGTCAAGTATAGCCATTTTAGTATGATTTATTTTTTTAGTAAAGGAAGAGTTAATATTGAAAATATTAAAAGGTATAATGTTATTAGCTTGTTGTTTATTAATTGTCAGTGGATGTTCTTCTAGAGAAGGAAAAGTTGTTGGTGGAAAAGTAAAAAGTTCTTCAAATAGAATATTGGGAGACTACAGAGAGTTTACTGGTTCCGCAAGTCGCGACATGGAAGTTAAAAAAGGTGAGAATTGGGTGTTTTCTTTTGATGAAACAACAAGGAAAGGAACTGTAGTTGCTTATGTTGTGGATTCAAATGATAAGACAATATTAGAGTTTGATAATGGTAAGGATGAAAAGATTCTTAAAGTCTCTAAAGATGATAAATATAAAGTGAAAGTTAAAACAGAAGAACATGGTGGGAAATTTTTAATAGAGTGGAAAAAATCATCTTAAATTGAAGAGGAAAAGTAATGACGAAAATGGTTAGGTATCCAGACATGAAAATCAATTTAGGAATGGTCACTTATTTATTGGTCTTTTTGTTATTTGAAAAGGAGTATATGGTCTGGGAGTAAGAATCTATTCGCTTGTTAAATTTTAAAAGGCCGCATTAAGGAATGTAAAGGCTAACAATCTTGAATTGTTAGCCTTTTTTGACATGAATATATTATTCATATACTACTACATATTATGTTCTAATAAACTGGAATAAAAGGTGATTTTTGTATGGTGGTGACGGAGTGAATAAAAAAAGATTATTTGAGCTATTCATAGTAACATTTGTTTTTCTTTTCCTCCATGTAAGCACATTTACTAATGAAAAATTTAACGATAAATTGGGGTCCTTTACTTTCATTGTGCTACTTCTTATGCTTTCTACTTATACCGCATTTATAGAAAAGTATTTTCATGATATACAAAAGTGGATTCGAAATATCACATTTTGTTTTGCTTTGTTAGTAGTAGTTTTAGTAGCCCTATGGATAGGTTACTTTTAGAACTTTACTTCTGGGAAAGTTCATTTAGTGCCCAATATTTTGTCCATCTGTAGGAAAAAGGAGATAGATAATTCTTTAAATGAAGACATCAAAGTGGATATTTTTTAAAGTGAAAAATAGATGGGCAATATACAGTGTTAAAAAGCTATATTTGCTAAAAACTAATACCGCTCTCATAAACAGTACATACTGTTTATGAGAGCGGTATCTAATTTAAGTCTATAAAAACAATGCAAGTTCTTACTTATTTAGAATAAGAGAGAAGATGATGTTTTATTTGTTCAATAAAATAATGATGGTGTATATTATCGTTAGATACACGACTTGCCATAATAGCGCCCTCCATTGAAGAGGCAAGGAAAGAAGCGAGCGATATAATGTCTATCTCTTCTTTAAGTTCTTGTTTCTCTATTCCTTCTTTTATGAGAGAAGCCATTAACATCACGGTATCATCATAGCCTTTTGCTGCTGCTTTTTGTAATTCTGGAAATACGCCAGTACTTTCAATTGCGCTATTAAGCAATGGACAGCCTCCAGCAATAGGGGGGTTATGAGCTGCATCTTGATATACAAGGAAAATTGCAAGGATTTTATCGATTGCTGTCTTTTTATTTTCCATTGCTTTATGAAAATGGCTCCACATAATCTCACCACTTTTGTCGTAGGCAGCAAGAACAATCTCTTCTTTATTTTTGAATCTACGATAAATAGATCCTTTCGGTAGTTCAGTGGCTGTCATTATATCCTGAATGGATGTGCGAGTTATCCCATTAGTGTTAAATAAATATAAAGATGTTTCAATAATCTTTTCTTTTACTGTATCAACTTTAGTCATGCTTTGTAGTCCTCCTAATAAAAACGAGCTTAATATCCCAGGTAATGTTTACCCTCTATTTTTTGTAAGTATAAATAAGTGTGAAGCAAAATATATTATCAATCCCTATATTATGGAAACCGCAAACAATACAGTTTGGACAGAGGTTAAGCAAATTGTATTATTTATATTTTTTAAATGAATTTTCTGTCAAAAATAACATGATCAATTGTTTAATTTAGTCATGTTAGACAACTAATTTTACCTAAAATCGTAGAGGATGTAAAAATATATAGTTAATTTTAGTGCATAGACATATGAGTATTATATATAATCTTTATCAATATGTTTAGCTAAGTTGTTTGAACTACTCCCACTTTCACTTCTTATACAATAATACCCCTCGCAGTTCTTGTAGGTAAAGGCCTGATCACTGCATTCTATAAAAGAAATAATTAATGAGTACTGGAATTTGATTGTAAATAAGAAAGCGAGTTATAAATATATTTTCTTTTTTCTATTTTATTAATCATTTGTAAAAAGGGTTTAAAAAACTAGAAACTTATAGTATCATTATATTCCAGACCGGACCGTTCGGTCTGTTAACTTATATGAATATATTTGGAAGGAGAACTTTATGAAGAAAGAAAAATCAAAGATTGTAGGTAATTTAATTAGGAGGATAATAAAATGAACTTTATAAAAATGAATAAAAAAGAACTTATTATGTTAGTAATCTTTACACTGTTTGTACCATTTCAAATTAGCTTGTTCATATTATTTGGCATATCACTTTTAACTAATGTCAATTTAGTTGAATCAGAATTTCTTCTTAGTGCCATCGGTTTTACTGTACCTGCTATTGTAGGAATAATTTTCTTTAGGAAAGAAATCATTCAAAGTTTTACTTATTTTAAAGAGAAAACAATTTTGAAAATAGTAAGTATTCCTATGGTGGTTTTACTTATGGTGATTATTGAGAGTTCTATTATGCATTTTCTAGCAACTGGTCAGCCAGAGAACCAAGAACAGCTCCTTGAAGCAGGTGCGGAGGTACCTCTTATATTTACATTGCTTGTATTTGGTATTCTAGGTCCAATACTTGAAGAAATTATATTTCGTCATATTCTAATAAATCACTTTTCACATTATATTGGTACTGCTATTGCATCTATCATTTCGATTCTAATCTTTACATTCCTTCATACGAACCAGCTTTCTGATTATGCATTTTATTTACCAGGCGCGGTGATACTTACTATTGCTTATCTAATTTCTAAAAGATCCCTTGCATATGTCATAGCGATACATATGTTAAACAATTGCCTTGGTTTCATATTGTAAGAAGTTAGCCTTGCATCTGTTACAGAGTTAAAAAACTAGATACAGAGATTGATAAATGAGGAGTACAATTTAGACGGTGACTTATGATTCATGTAATTCCTTGTACTTCAAAAAACCACAGTTTGGGTGTAAACTGTGGTTTTTTTATATAGGGGACTAACACTTCGCAAACAAGTTAAGCTCATACAACGTCAATTTTTGTTTTGTTAGCTTAATAGTAGCCCTATTATACTTAAAATAATATGTCTATATTGTTTTAAGTACTCTTTTTATAATAAAACTTAATCAATTTTAATATATGTTATGTATAACAGATATTTATCTAAAATAAGGGGGAATATCATGACTGAAATAAACGAATCTTCAGGAAGCGATTTACAAAAAGATGTGAAGTTTTCTATTATAATCCCTGCACATAATGAAGAAAAGTACATTAGAAAATGTTTGGATTCAATTGCAAAAGCATCAGAGGCATATAAAGAACAAACGGAAGTTATAGTTGTTTTAAATCGTTGCACAGATCAAACAGAGGAAATAGCAAAATCTTATAATTGTATTACATTAAAAAATGAAGATAAAAACTTATCTAAAATCCGAAATGCAGGGGCAGAAATAGCTAGTGGAGAAATAATCGTTACTATAGATGCTGATACGATAATGACAGAGTCTTTGTTATCTAATGTAGATAAATATTTATCTTCAGGTAAATATATTGGTGGTGGGGTGAATGGGAAGTTCGAAAGAATGTCTTTTGGAATATTCTTTTCTGCAATTCTAATTATAATTCCCTTACTTTTTAAGTACGGAGCTATATCTGTGGGGATTTTTTGGTGTTATAGAAAAGATTTTATGGCAATTAACGGATTTAATGAAAACATGCTTATGGCAGAAGATGCAGATTTCGCGAAACGGTTAAAAGAATGGGGAAAACGAAATAATAAGAAATTCGGTACCATTAAAAATGGAATGATAACTTCATGCAGAAGATTTGATACATATGGAGACTGGGCCTTACTTAAAAATCCAAAAGTAATATTAGCTTATCTAAAAGGAAATGATCAAAAGTATGCAGATAAGACATATTATGATAATCAAGAAAGATAACGATGGAGAAAAGCGGCAGGAAATAGTGAGAACAGCAGATTTTCTTATACATAATGAGAGCCTAACTTAATTTAATAGATATGATAAGAAAACCATCAATTTGATTAGTCCTTTTTCAAATCAATGGTTTTTATTTTTGAAATAAATATCTATTTTTTTATAAAAATATTTTTTGACCCCCATAAAACTTTATATTCCTCCGAATATGTATAGTGAAGAAAATAAATAGAAGAAAACTGATTATGAAAGAATACTGACGTGTTAATAAAATTACTAGATTAAGTGGGGCATCCGAAATAAAAGGGTGAAATTACCAATGATATAGAGAAGAGTTATTCAAGGATTGCAGATAAAATAGAAACAGAGCAAGCAAAACAAGCGGAAGAAAATAAGAAAGTAGAGTAGAATGTAAGCCTAACTGTAAGAACGATAGAAAAGTTGGCTTTGAAAAATATGAACAACAAGAAGACAAGCCTAAAGAAAATGTGGTTGAATGGTCACTTGTTTAGTGACCATTTTTCTATTTCAAGCAGAAGGAGGGAGAGAGATTACCCGTGTTGAGTTTAGTAATGAAGATCTTAAGAAAACCGAAAATAGAAGATATCGTATGTAGCATACAAAATAATGAAGAAGATAAAGAAGCTTTTATCGTACAGTATCAGCCGTTTATTAGAAAATCGATCTCGTCTGTCTGCCGCCGATATATTACAGAACAGGATGATGAATATAGTATTGGATTGTTTGCGTTTAACGAAGCAATTGAACAGTATTCATATAAAAAAGGGAAATCTTTTCTAGCGTTTGCTGATCTTCTTATAAAAAGAGATGTAATTGACTATATACGCAAGGAGTCTAAGCATAACCTTGTCTTTTTAAAAGAAGATGAGCAAGAGGAAATGTTAGAAATGCAAGTATCGCTTACGGAGTATATGAAGGAAATAGAAAATGGTAACCGTAAGGAAGAAATTCTCCATTTTCAAAGTGTGTTAGCTGAGTTTAAAATCACATTTTCAGAGCTTGCTAAAGAATCTCCTAAGCATCGTGATACGCGTGAACACTTAATAGAAATTGTAAAGATGATTATAAAAGAAGAGGAAATGATGGAGGAGCTGTTCCGGAAGAAAAAGTTACCGCTTAAACATATTGAACCGCGTGTTAGGGTAAGTCGTAAAACGTTGGAGCGGCATAGAAAATATATCATTGCAATGTGTATTATCTTCGCAAACAACTATACATACATTCTTGATTATATAAGGGGAGGGAAGCATGATGAATAAAGGAATTGTGATGGATATAAAAAAACATAGCGTAGTTGTTTTAACGCCAAATGGAGAGTTTATTACGTGTAAAAGAAAAGGGGATTCTTGCATGATTGGAGAGGAAATTTCATTTGATGAGCAAGAACAAAAAGCATCGCGTTTTTCAATCCCTTATTTCTTAAAGCCGGCATCATTACTTGTTGCTTGTTTTCTATGTGCGCTGTTATTTTTCTACAACCAACCGGAAGAAAAAGTATTTGCTTACGTCTCAGTTGATATAAATCCAAGTTTAGAGGTGAGCGTAACGAAGGATCTTCGCGTTATAGATTTACAAGCTTGTAATGATGATGGAAGACGTATTTTAAAAGAATTGAAGCAATGGGAAAATGAACAATTGCAAGAAGTAATACGTACAATTATAAAGCAGAGTCAAGAGGATAAGTATTTAACGAATGATAAGCAAGTTATGCTAACAGCTGTTGCAAAGGACAAGTCGTTAGAACAACAGTTGGAAAAGGCAATGAAAGAATTAAAGAAAGAATATGAGCTAAAACATATTACAGTCGAATATCAAAATAGCACGATGCAAGTACGAGAGAATGCTAGAAAAGCTGGAATGGGCACAGGTGTCTATATAAAGCAAGAGAATGAGAAGAACAAATCGGTTACGCCGCCCGCCACGCCGTCTAATCCGGTAGAAAACGAAGAAGAGGTGCAATCGCAGCCGGATTCATTTCCTGATGTAGCGCCAGATTTGTCTTCTGTAAAAGACAAAAAACATGAGAAGCCAGAGCATAAAGAACAAAAGAAAATAGAGGAACAGCCAACGAAGCACATAAAAGAAAACAATGGTAGAGGATCTCAGCAACAAAATAGAGGGAATCAGCAGGAGAATAATGGTAGGGGATCCCAACAAGGAAATAATGGGAATCAGCAAGGAAACAACGGTCGAGAATCCCAACAAGGGAATAATGGAAATCAGCAAGGAAACAACGGAAGAGGATCGCAAGGGAATAATGGGCACCAGCAAGAGAACAATGGAAGAGGATCGCAAGGGAATAATGGGAATCAGCAAGGAAATAACGGAAGAGGGTCCCAAGGAAATAATGGGAATCAGCAAGGAAACAACGGTCGAGAATCCCAACAAGGGAATAATGGAAATCAGCAAGGAAACAACGGAAGAGTACCCCAAGGAAATAATGGGAATCAACAAGGTGACAATGGTAGGGGATCTCGACAAGGAAATAATGGGAATCAGCAAGGTGACAATGGAAGAGGATCCCAAAAAGAAAATGTTGGAAACGAGCAAGGAAACAATGGTAGGGGATCTCAACAAGAGAATAGAGGCCACCAGCAAGGGAATGAAAAGAAGAATCAATAGAAATATAGGAGTGGGAGATTCATTTTAAAGTGAAAAGGAGTTATCTCACTATTGCGGGCAGTAAAACTCCCATCTCAAAATTTGGCTAGGGCAAAGAAGTTAGGTGGGAGTTGGGCTGCTTAAAGTTGCACTTTATTATTCTATCGTTCTATTAAGAAGGAGTATGTGAAAAATATAATGGAGAAAAACATTCAACAAGAGAAAGATAAAGTAAAACCTGTTTTTTATGATCCGAAAGGAAGAAGAAATATAGCTTTTATTTCGTTTCTATGTATTTCAATAGTTAGCGTAAGTATTGTATTTTATTTTTTCTTTCAAAGTATTTTTTCAACACCAGAAATTCCAAATATGAATACCGCTGTACAACAAGATAATAAACTTGTACCAATTAATCAAAAACTTAGTGATCAGCAGTTAAAGAAGGAAGAGTTTAAACCAAATACCGAAACGAAGGATAATAAAAATTTGGTGAATTCGCCGAAGGATAGTAAACAACGTAAAGAAGTGTATGGTTTTTATGTAAACTGGGATGAAAATAGTAACGCTTCTTTAAAAGAAAATATCGATTCATTAACCACACTAGTACCAGAATGGTATCATTTAAAAGTAGATTTAACGATTAGAAGTGAGATAAAACCTGAGATAGTAAAGTTAGCAGAAAAAAATCAAGTGAAAATTATGCCTTTACTAACTAACTATACTGAGGAAGCTTCTGGTCCGGATAGTGGGCTAATTCATAAGTTGCTGAATTCCTCAAATGATGTAAAGACAAAGTTTATAAATGATTTAGTAAAGCAAGTTGAAAAGAATCGATTTGCGGGTATTAATATTGACTTTGAGGCCGTACCTGAAAGTGATAGAGAAAACTTAACAAATTTTATGAAAGAACTTACTACGGTCTTTCATAAACATGATTTGCTCGTTACACAAGATGTTCCAGCTAATGATGAGGCTTTTGATTATAGTGCGTTAGCAAAAATAATAGATCGAATGATTGTAATGATGTACGATGAGCACTATGGAGCAGGAGAGCCAGGACCAATTGCTTCAAATAAATGGTTTCAACACACATTAAAAGAACTGAATATTCCGTCTAATAAACTTGTAGTTGCTTTCGGTAACTATGGATATGATTGGAAAGTAAATAGTAAGGAACCGGCGAAATCTTTAACTTTTTCAGAAGTTATGGCAATGGCTCATAATTCAGATATGAATATTCAATGGGATAAGATGAGTGGAAATCCTTATTTTAGATATAAAACAGGAGATAAAGAACATACTGCTTGGTTCTTAGACGGCGTTACTCTCTATAATCAAGTGAAAATTGCAATGGACAACAAAGCAAAGGGGTTTGCGTTATGGAGATTAGGAGCAGAAGATCCTACAATATGGAAAGTTTTAGAAAATCCGATTGAGGCACAAAAAAATCCTGATGTATTACATAAAATCACTAGTTTAGATGAAGTAAATTATTCTGGACAAGGTGAAATTTTACAGATTGAGAATGAAAAGCAAAATGGATTGAGAGATTTTAAAGTAGGTAAAGATGGTTATCTTACAGATGAAGTATATCAATCCTTACCATCTGCATACGAAGTGCAACGATATGGAAAACCGAAAGGGAAACAAGTAGTACTAACATTTGATGATGGACCAGACCCGAAATATACGCCGGAAATCTTAGATATATTAAAAGAGAATAAGATCAAAGCTGCTTTTTTTGTACTTGGTGAAAACGCACAACTAAATACTAGTATTGTGAAAAGAATATACGATGAAGGGCATGAAATTGGCAATCATACTTTCAAGCATCCTAACGTAGCTGATACGTCTTTACTACGAACAAAAGTAGAACTTAATACGACGCAACGTCTGATCCAGGAAATAACTGGGCATTCTACAGTTTTGTTTAGGCCACCATACGAAGCGGATGCTAACCCGGATTCCTCAAATGAAATATTGCCTATTTTACGGGCACAAAATATGAACTATACAATGGTAGCAGAAAAAGTGGATCCTGAGGACTGGGCAACACCATCAACAAATGAATTAGTAAAGCGTGCTCTTAATCCCGTTTATAAGGGAGAGGGAAATATTATTCTTCTCCACGATGCGGGAGGGAATCGTACCCATACGGTAGAGGCGCTGCCGATCATTATTAAAGAGCTTAAAAAGCATGGATATAGTTTTGTAACAATTTCAGATTTAATGAATAAAGAACGAGATGAAATTATGCCCCCAGTTTCTTCTGAGGGTGAGCAATATTTACTTTACAATAAAGCTGTCTTTTCAGGGGCTGGATACTTTAAACATATATTAACAACTATTTTTTATATCGCTATTGGATTAGGGATTTTTCGATTCGTATTCTTAATTTATTTTGCATGGAAGCAAAAAAGAAAAACGCTATCTCGCACTATTCATTCGTCCTACCAACCTTTTGTTAGTGTTGTCATAGCAGCATATAATGAAGAAAAGGTGATAGCTAAGACAATTCGCTCAATTTTGGATAGTAAGTATGGAGAATTTGAAGTTATTGTTGTGGATGACGGATCGACAGATGGTACGTCAAAAGTAATGCAAGAAACATTTTATAAACACCCTAAAGTTCGTTTCATTCAGAAAGAAAACGGCGGGAAATCATCGGCAATGAACTTAGGGTTTCAACAATCGCGAGGAGAGATTATTGTCACTTTAGATGCGGATACTATTATTGCGCAAGACGCCATTTCTCTCATGGTTAGACACTTTAAAGATCAAAATGTAGCAGCAGTTTCAGGTAATGTTAAAGTGGGGAATAGACGAAACTTGTTAACTACTTGGCAACATGTTGAATATATAACAGGATTTAATTTAGAACGTAGAGCTTTTGATGAATTAAATTGTATTACAGTAGTTCCAGGGGCTATTGGGGCGTGGCGTAAGAAGAATGTAGTTGAATCTGGATATTTAAGCGAAGATACATTAGCAGAAGATACAGATCTTACTATTACATTTTTACGTCAAGGATATAGAATTGTATATGAAGAAAAAGCGTATGCTTTTACGGAGTCACCTGAAGATGTGAAAAGTCTCATTAAACAGCGATATCGTTGGTCATATGGTACACTTCAATGTCTTTGGAAACATCGAAAAGCTTTATGTAATTCAAAGCATAAAACGTTAGGGTTTATTGCATTGCCTAACATGTGGTTATTCCAATATGTTCTGCAATTCATTGCTCCTTTTGCAGATATTTTAATGATTATGGGGCTGTTTGGTAGCAATCCGCTAAAAGTTTTAGGATTTTATTTTGTATTCTTTTTAATGGATCTTCTCGCATCTCTATTTGCATTTAAATTAGAGGAAGAGAATCCGAAACCATTAGTATGGTTAATTTTACAACGCTTTATTTATCGTCAATTTATGACTTATGTTGTTGTTAAGTCTATATTCTCATCGATTCGAGGAATAGCGGTAGGTTGGAATAAGCTAAAGAGAGTGGGAAGTGTAGAACATTCTACGGAACATAAGGAGGCATCTTAAGAGAGCAGGTTATCTGCTCTCTTTTTTATTGATTTTAGTGAGCTGAGTGTAGAGTACATACATCTGTATCTATAAGAGTTCTAATAGTGAGACATTATGTAAAGATGCTCCTTTAGTTTCGAGAAAAAGTTTTTTTATATTTTTTTAAAATGACGGACATAAAATCGTATATACCTTCGAATTATATATATGGATAACATAAATATATAAATAAAAGGGGAGCAATAAGATGAAAGAACAAAAAGAAATGTTTGAAGAAATCTCTGAAGTACTAAAGGTATTGGCGCATCCTGTTCGTTTATCCTTAGTAAAAATAATGCTTGCAAAAGGTCCAACTAATGTAACAACAATGTACGGGGATTTACAAATGCCTCAAAGTACAATTAGTCAACATTTATCTAAATTAAAAGCTGCTAAAATGGTTACAGGTACTCGAAAAGGATTAGAAATTTATTATGAGGTAACTGACAATCGCACAAAATCAATATTAGCATGTTTAGTTTAAATGCTGACTTCTATTTCAAAATAAGAAACGCTATTCTTTCCTATGTTTTTATAGAGAGAATAGCGTTTTTAACTTTTAAAGAGTATCTTTTTTATTAGTTTGATAGTGATATGGTATTACCTCTAAAATATAAAAATATCATTTTTGGGGACTTTACAACCTTAAATTAATGAAATGTGACGATACACTATTATAAGGTTTTAGAAGAATTCTTGATATGGAAGATTTAAAAAAGTTCAAAATGTACTTTTAGTCATGTAATCTTTTGATCTGATGACCTTTTCCCCATTCAAATAGTTCATTCATAATTTTCATTAAAGATTTTCCGTGCTCACTTAGTGTGTACTCAACCTTTGGTGGTACTTCTTGATATACAGTACGATGGATAATCCCATCTGCTTCAAGTTGCCGAAGTTGTTGTGTAAGTACTTTTTGTGTAAGGTTTGGAATTTCTCGTTTAATTTCATTTGTTCGCATTTTTCCATCCATCAAAACACATAAAATATAAACTTTCCATTTTCCGCCGATTACATCGAGTGTTGTTGCAATTGGGCAATTATCATTTTGATTCATATAACACCTCCACAGGTACTTTAAGGTTCCTATAGCACTTTAAAGTACGTACTTTTCAATTATATGTGACTCATTCATACTAATACGTAAAGGGTTGAATAATTTATAAAGGGGATGAAAAAAGATGAAAACACTTGTAATTGTAGCACATCCTGATATTGAAAAATCAAAAATTAATAAAAGATGGATTGAAGAACTTGAGAAATATTCGGATGAAATTACGGTGCATGAATTGTATAAAGTAGCACCGAATTGGGAGTTTAATATTGAAGAAGAGCAAAAGTTATTAGTAGAACATGACAGATATATATTTCAATTTCCGCTTTACTGGTACAGTTCACCGCCATTATTAAAAAAATGGTTTGATGATGTATTGACATATGGATTTGCGTACGGATCAAAAGGGGATAAAGTGAAGGGAAAAGAGTTTGGTGTAGCTATTTCTATAGGTGGATTAGAAAAAGATTATGAAAATAGCGGAATTACGATGGATGAGTTGACGAAACCATTCCAAGCTACATGTCTATATACAGGTATGGAATTTATACCTTCATTTTATTTATATGGTGCCGAATATAAACTAAGTGATGAAGAGATTAATAAAAGTGCACCTGAGTATGTGCAATATGTGATGAACAAGAAGTATTCTAATATATAATATAAAATAGCCATTTACTTATGAAGTAAATGGCTATTTTATATTCTTATTATATTCACTAAGTGTAATCTTTAGTAAATTAATAGTTAATCTGGTAAAATAAAAACTTAACATATATAAAGGGGAGTTTTACTTGAGAACGATGCAAAAATTATTACAAAAAAGAGCAATGCAATCACCAAATTTGGAAGCGCTTGTAGGCGGAGGGAAAAGATATTCGTTTCAGCAGTATAATGAACGAGTAAATCACCTTGCACATTATTTGTTACATAGTGGTGTGCAAAGAGGGGATCGTATAGGAATACTATGCAAAAATAATCATCCGTTTCCAAGCGTTATGATGGCCAGTTTAAAAATTGGAGCGGTATGTATTCCGTTAAATCATCAGCTTACTGTTTATGAACTCGAAACGATTGTAAAAGAAGCGAAATTAAAAGTGTTAGTTATTGATGAAGAATTTAGTGAAGTGTTATTAAATGTTGATGCTGTGAAAGAAATTCCTTATGTAATTCAAACGACAAAAGAAGGCTTTGGTTCATTTGAATTAGAGTTGCAAAAACAACCAACGATAGAACCGAACGTAGAAGTGCATGAAGAGGATGATGCCATTTACTTATTTACTTCGGGAACGACTGGACAGGCAAAAGCATGTGTAATTGGACATAAAAACTTACATCACTATTTTGCGGAGATTGCAGGACAAAGAAAAATTCCAGCAGGTGAACGCTTTTTATCCGTGCATCCATTGTTTCATATGAGTGGTGTGCTTTCTATTTTAAATTGTATTTATCATGGTGTTACGATGATCTTCTTAGCTGATTCGAATCCTGCTCTTATTTGGGATAAGATTGAAGAAGAGAAAATTACTACGATGCTTGCATTCCCAGCTGTTTATAGCTATATGCTTGATGAACTAAATAAAAAAGAACGTAACATTTCTACTTTTAAAGTAGCACAAAGCGGTGGAACAAAAGTGCCAGAAACACTCATCCAAAAATATATGGAAAAAGGAATCTATATGGTGCAAGGCTATGGTAGTACAGAAGGTTGGGTCGTAACATCATGGCATCCAATGATGGGAAAAGAAAAGATGTCTTCTGTAGGAAAAACATTGAAAAATGTAGAGGTAAAAATTGTTCATCCAGAAACAGGCGATGAACTAAAAACAAATGAAGTTGGAGAGATTCATGTAAGAAGTCCATACATGTTTAAAGGGTATTGGAATAATGAAAAGGCGACAAAGAAGGTAGTAAAAGATAATTGGTTTAACATGGGTGATGCAGGTATGATAGATGACGACGGATTCCTGCACATAATGGGAAGATATAAAGACGTTATTATACGTGGTGGTGACAATGTATATCCAGACCAAGTAGAAGATGTTATTCATGAAATACATGGTGTTTTAGAAGTTGCAGTAGTTGGAGTTCCAGATGAATTTTGGGGAGAGGTTCCAAGAGCTTACATTGTGAAGGATGGCGAAACAACAGTAACAGAAGAAAGTATTATTCAGTATTGTAAGGAGAAATTAGCAAGTTACAAAATTCCAGAAGTGGTATTCGTAGAAGAATTACCGAAAAACGCTTTAGGGAAAGTGTTGAAGAGGGAATTAAGGGATGTAGTTCTTGTGAAATAAAAATGTTATTAAACGATGAAGAACCCAGTTATGTATAAAGCATGACTGGGTTTTTGTCTATCAAAACATAATAATTTACTAGATTTTGTATTTTGTGTAAGATAATAAAGAATATTCAAATATTAATTAAGGGAAGAGATGTAAATGAAGCTACCGCTTCAGAAGAGTTAACGGACTTATTTAATATTCATTGCTTAGGTGTAATTCGAGCTGTAAAAGGTACATATGTGGCTTTAGCTAAATCGGATCATCCGAGAATAATAAATGTGTCCTCTCGGTTAGGTTCATTGCATAAAATGGCGAACAAAGAGTTTCCGCAAGGCCATTTCTCATATTCATATCGAATTGCTAAAGCTGCACAGAATATGCTAACACTCTGCTTACAACAAGAGTTTGAGAATAAAGGAATAAGTGTAACTGCCATTCATCCTGGAAAATTAAAGACTGAAATTGGTGCTTTTGATGCGAATATGACCCCGGCTGAAGGAGCAAAAAATATATATGATTGGGTAACAGATTCAAATGAGGATGTTTCAGGGCAGTTTATTGAGCCAGGTGTAGGTGAAATAAAGTGGTGATATACGATCTTGCAATCATTCAGAATCTGTTTGGCCCTTCTAAAAAAGTATTAAATGGCTTACCAAAGGCAGTAACGATTGAAGAAATAGAAGAAGATGTTTTGTATAACGTACAAACATATAAAGAAAAGATAAGTAGATTTGAAGAGGTTTGTTTTAATTGGGAGTTAAAAAGAGCAAGTATTGTATTAAACAAAAGGTTTAGTAGTCATAACTCAAGCGCAAAAGTGTTACTTGATGCCGGTTTTTCTTTGTATGCCGCAAAGATAGAAGTATGTAGAGAATTGAACAATGTAGAAGAGCTTCAAAGACAATATACATATCGATCAATAGCAGAAGGAACGTTATCGGAAAAAGATTTTAAATATATTTGGGAACAATGTATGTTGGGTTCAGGGAATCAAACTTCAATTTTAACTATCGATGAGCATTTTTATTCAGTGCAAACAGAGTTAGGTAAGGGATGGGAGAAGTCATGCATTGTTTTTTATAATAAAAATGAGCCAATTGGTATGTCCATACCGCATATAGAACCTGGAACAGTAAGTGAAGGACGGTTATTTTATTTTGGAGTAATGCCTTATTATCGCGGGAAAGGAGTAGCTTCCCAACTACATCTTCAATGTTTACATATGTTAAAAGAAATGGGGGCTACGTATTATATTGGGAGCACACATACATCAAATGAAAAGATGCAGGGGATATTTTTGAGAAATAATTGTTCGTTGAAAACGGAGATAGAGCTTTATTATAAAATTTTTAATGAGGATTAGGGGAAAAGAAAATGAAGACTATAAATGTATTTCATTATGACGCATTTACGAATAAACCGAATATGGGGAATCCAGCGGGTATTGTATTAGATGCAGATGGATTAACAGAAGAGGAAATGCAAATTATTGCTGAAAAAGTTGGATATAACGAAACAACTTTTGTTCTTTCCTCAGAAGTAGGAGATATAAGAATGCGCTACTTTACACCTGGTTTTGAAATGGATTTATGTGGTCATGGGACAGTAGGGACGATATATGCCTTGCGTGAAAGAGGTTTATTAGAAGAGAAAAGTAACCTTACGATTGAAACGAAGGCTGGGATTTTACCGATACAAATAGGTGTAAATGAAAATGGAGAAACTTTTATTAAAATGAGGCAGGCAGCGCCTCATTTTAAAGCTTTTGCAGGTTCAAAAGAAGAATTAGCTCGTAGTATTGGTTTAGAAGTAAATGATTTAGATGTAAGTTTACCAATTGTATATGGAAGTACGGGGAACTGGACTGTAATTGTACCGATTAAAAATCTAGATGCGTGTGAGAGAATGAAGCCTAACAATGAGATGTTTCCATCGGTATTAAAAGAAATACCTAACGCTTCTATTCACCCAGTTTGCCTAGAAACTTATGATGAACTAGCACAAATGCATGGACGTCATTTCTCATCAGCTTATGCTGGGACGATAGAAGATCCAGTGACAGGAACAGCTTCAGGTGTAATGGGGGCGTATTATGCGATGTATTTGGAAAAAGATTTTGACCATGAAATGGAGTTAATTGTTGAACAAGGACAGGAAATACATAAAGATGGTCGTGTAACGGTGTATGTAACGAAAGTTGAAGGGAATGCGAATTTACAAATTGATATTGCTGGAACAGCGGTGTATGTGAAAGAATTTGAAGTTTCAATATAAAGTGAAACTTTAATCAGTGGGTGGGGCATCCCCACTGATTATTAGTTGAACCAATCGGGCTTTTACGGGCAGTTGATCCCCCACCTAACTTCTTTGCTTCCGTTGAATTTTGAGGTGAGGGTCTTACTGCCCGTTAATGCGGGATAAAAAAGAAAGCACGGCATACATCCGGACTTTCACTATCTGTTCAATACTTCAATATACGAAGCATCTCCAGTTGTTCTTAAAGCAGAGCGGAAATTGTTATTTTCTAGCGTTTTAGCGACTTGTTGTAACTGCTGTGCATCATCATGATGGATAAGTAAGCTGTCGGCACCGCTTTCTTCTATATGAATGTGTTCGACATTTCCGATTGCATCATGTACAGCTTTTAAAAATTCAGGTTTCATATTGTCCTCCTATATGTATGTAACGTTGTTGTTAGTATTTCCTTATTTTTGAAATGTAAAAGTGAATGAATTTTTGTTATATTATGATTTTGGAAGGGGTTTCCTATTTATTTGTCAAATAATAGTAAAGTTGTCTTTTGAATTGAGGGAATCTTCGGGATTAAAGGGTGAGGGAATGGACATTTCAGTAATCGCTGCACAACTAGTTAAGGAGAAAGTTATTTCATATTATCCAAATAGCATAAAAGTATTAAACGGAGGAACGACAAGTACTGTGTATTTGTTGGACGAAAAATACGTTGTAAAGCTGAATGAAGCGGAAGTAATACGTGAAGAAGCTTATTTTCTTTCTTTTTATGAAGCAAATACTTTGTTTGCAAAGCTTTTGTATAAAGAGCCTTTACATACATATATTGTGTATTCTTTCCTTGAAGGTAGTACTTCGTGCGGACGAGGACATAAACGAATTACGCTTAGTACTCTTGTAAAAGAAGTTATTAATAAGTATGAAATAGTTTCACGTATAGATGGCTGGGGATGGAAAGAAAGTCCGGTTCAATCTTGGAGTGCATTTTTAACGAAAAATGTGATGGAAGCTTATGAAAATGTAAGACGTTACATAAGTGAGGAAGAGTATAGAACAGTTCTTAAGTTAGCAAATAGCCCAAATAGAGGGACTGGAATAAATCATCCATTTTTACTGCATGGTGATCTTGGGTTTCATAATTTTATATTTCAAGGAAATATGCTACATGGTGTAATTGATCCTTTACCAGTGTTAGGAGATCCTATATACGATTTAATTTATGCGTTCTGTTCAACCCCGGAAGATTTAACGAAAGAAACGATTGATTATGCGATGAAACAGTGTGTGTTTCATAAAAAAGACCGTAATTTATATGAAGAAATAGTCATAGGCTTATATTTGCGTATAGATACGTGTTTAAGACATCACCCGAAAGATTTAGAAGATTATTTAGTAGCTTGGCGTTATTGGATGGGCGAGGTTGAGGTGACTTTATAGTACAAATATTTTGGGGGAGATTGTGAAATGAATGTTTCAGAAGCGAAAAAGGATTTAGCAATAAAAACGAAGAGAGGCTTGCCAATTATATTAGCTGGTGTTTTATTTTGGATAGTTATGAGTATAGCGGGCTTTGTTCTTTCTGAAAAACAAGTGGTGTGGGTATATTTAATCGGTATGGGATGTGTGTTTCCTTTTGGATTAATGATAGCTGCTATATTGAAAATTGATATGTTTGCGAAAGGAAATCCGTTAGGGGTTTTGGCAGGATTAATTGGTGGGATAAATGTATTGAATATTCCACTTGTATTACTTGCCTATTTTCAATTTCCAGAATGGTTACCTTTTTGTAGTAGCGATGTTAATAGGTGTTCATTTTATCCCGTACGTATGGATTTACGAAAGTAAAAGTTACGGTTTATTATCAGTAGGGACTGTATTCGTAACGTCAGTTTGCGGGATTCTTTTTGCGGAAAAAGGATTTACTGTTATTCCATTATCAGTTAGCGTTGTTTATTTACTTACTTTTATCAGTTTATTAATTGAAAACAAAAAAGCAAATCAGTATCAGCAAAAATCAGCTTAATAAAAAATTTAGGGATAGGGGAAATTATGATGAAAAATTTTGTTTGTACAACGTGTGGCGTGCAGTATGCAGCGAGTGTAGAAGAACCGGTGAGTTGTCATATTTGTGATGAAGAAAGGCAATATGTGAATCCGAAAGGACAGTCTTGGACGACGCTAGAAAGCTTACAAACAGGTGATACATATAAAAATGAAATAATCGAAGAGGAAAATGAGCTTTATAGTATTACGACAAAACCAGGGTTTGCGATCGGTCAAACGGCATATGTAGTGAAAACAGAGTCATATCGTTTACTGTGGGACTGCATTACTTATTTAGATGAAATGACAATTACGAAAATAAAAGAGCTTGGCGGATTAGATGCGATTGCATTGTCTCATCCTCATTATTATTCAACGCAAGTAGAATGGGCAGAGACATTTGATGTACCAATTTACATACATGAAGATGATAAAGAGTGGGTGATGCGTCCGAGTAGTCGTATTATTTATTGGTCTGGTGAGTCTTTACAATTAGCGGATGGATTGGTCATTCATCGTTTAGGTGGTCATTTTAAAGGAGGATCTGTCTTACATTGGGAAGAAGGTAATGACGGGAAAGGAATTTTGTTAACAGGCGATATTATACAAGTTGTAGCAGATGAGCGATGGGTAAGCTTTATGTACAGCTATCCAAACTTAATTCCATTACCAGCGAGAAAAGTGGAAGAAATGGTGAATCGAGTAAAGCCGTTACAATTTAATCGTTTATACAATGCTTTTCATCGTGTAGTAAAAGAAAATGCAAATGAGGCAGTGGAACGTTCTGCTGAAAGATATATGAAGGCGGTAGAAGGAAAGTTATTTCATACGTAAAAGGAGAGTTAGACTTTATGAATACGTTAGTATGCTTCGGTGATAGTATTACAGCTGATGAAACGTTTTTTGATGGAACGCCGAGGTTAACACCGCGTTTGCAAGAGATGTTTCCGAATTGGAAGGTGGTAAATGCGGGGGTTCCGGGTGATAATACGTTCGATGCGTTACATAGAATTGAAGAAGATGTATTATCACATAAACCAGATTTCGTAACAGTTTTTCTTGGCACGAATGATGCAGTTTCTTTTTCACAAGGATCATTACAAGTATATAAAGAAAACTTAGAGAAGATTGTGAAGCGGATTTCGTCAGATAAAGTACTGCTTATTAGTCCCGCGCCAGTTGATGAGGAAAGACAGCACAATAGAACAAATAAAGTGCTTGGTCAGTATGCAGACGTGGTAGAGAAAGTGGCGAAAGAAACAGGAAGCTATTTTCTAAATTTGTACGCCGAAATGATTCAGGAACGGAATTATAAAAGGTTTGTAGAAAATGATGAAAAAGATGGTTTGCACTTTGGGATAGAAGGCTATGAGTATGTAGCGAAGTTGATTGGTGAAAAGTTAAAAGGGATTTTATAAGGAGCAAAGCACTTAGTGTTTTGCTTTTTCTTGTTTTTTGCAGTCTATAAACTTATTCACCGCTGTAATTTGCACAGATATTTTGTTTTTTTATATGCGTAAAAGGTTAGCTCTGTTTTAAAGTAATATAAATTTATTTTTAAAAATTTATATTTCGTAGTTGAAAATCAATAAAGTTGTAACTATAATAGTTACAGTAAGTTTGTTATTTTGAAATATACACATTGAATTACAAGAATGAAAGGAGTTTTTATGTAAATCAAAAAGTTATAAAAATCTATTAATTTTTATAATAAGATAAAAAGCTTTTCGGTTCATACACATTATTAAATATGTTAATTCTAATAGAAAACTAGAGGTGGAAAGATGAAAAATTTTAAAGGTATGTTGATATCATCACTTGCAATTACAACTTTTGCTGGGGTAGGTACGACATTTGTAACAAATACAGTACATGCTGCCAATAACGATTCTAGTAAAATACAATTTCGTTCTAATAAGAGTATAAACACAACAACTAGCTCGAGATTGCCTGTATTATCAATCAATCCTTATGATGAACCTAGATTTTCGAGACAGGGATATCTTGAAGAGGCACCTTTAGGAATTAATGCTCCTTATGCTTGGGGAATTAAGGGAGGAGATGGTCAAGGAGCAACCTTTGTAGATTTGGAAGAAGGCTGGTTATTAAATCATGAAGATTTAGTCGGTCAAAATATTGAATTTATGTCTGGAAAAATGAGTAATGATCTTTCTCACGGTACTTCAGTTCTAGGTGTTGTTTCTGCAGCTGACAATCGGATTGGGAACATTGGGATTGCACCAAAAGCAAAGGCAAAAGTAATTTCAGTGATCCGAGATAATGGGAGAATCGATGTAAGAGATGCTATTTTAAGTGCCGTAGACTCTTTACAGGCTGGAGATGTTTTATTAATAGAAGAATCCTTTAAATATGATGGATATGGAGATGACCCTTTACCAGTAGAAGTATACCCGAGTATATTTAACGCAATTCGCAAAGGTACAGATAAAGGCATTATTATTGTAGAAGCAGCTGGTAATGGTGGGATTGATTTAGATGAATTTAAAGACCGCAATGGTAAACAGATTTTAAATCGAAATAGTCCAGACTTTAAAGATTCAGGAGCTATTATAGTTGGAGCATCTACTGCAAGAGTTCCTCATAAACGTTTAGGTTTCTCTAACTATGGTAGTAGAATTGATGTATATGGTTGGGGAGAGTATGTTGATACATTAGATACATATCAAAATCAAAATAGTAAAGGGCAAAAAGTTACAGATCAGAATATAATGAATCGTTATACTTCTAACTTCCGTGGTACTTCTAGCGCTTCGCCTATAATTGCTGGGGCTGCTGTATCAATTCAAGGGATTGCTAAAGAACATTTAGGTAAGGCATATACACCAAAAGAATTGAGAGCAATTTTAAGTAATCCTAATACAGGCACAAAGTCTAATAACCCATCATCTGATAAAATAGGGGTTTTACCAGATTTAAAAGCGATTTTGTCTAACCTTGGATTTCATAGTGATTTAACTACCAATGATCCTATGGTATTTCCAGATAACGTAGAAAAAAATGAAGGAAAAGAAAATTCAACTTTCGTATTTCCAGGTGAAGAAACAAAAAGAACCGGGGATAAAAATTCAACTGTAACCTTCCCAGAAGAAGATTTAAAACAGGAGGAAAAAGAAGAGGGATTAATTGTTTTTCCTGATTAATAAAAAAATACTACCTTCCATTTGTGAACTGTACCCCGAATCATGGACACTAAAAAAAAGCCCCATGATTCGGGGTTTTTGTGTATTTTTATCAAAAAACCTCGTTATAATGGAATCAACGATAGAAATGAGGT